>CALUUI010000042.1 GCA_944323925.1 Candidatus Gastranaerophilales bacterium | reverse complement strand
TGTTTTCTAAATGAGAAATTGTATTCGCCATCAGCATCAGTAACAGAAATCTCGTTAGAACGAACAGCCAAGAGCAATGGAATACATTTTAGAGTTTCAGGATACTTTGTGATGATGTCTTCAAAATCTTTTTCAATATTTTTTGAACCAACTAAACTATTTAAAATATTTAACTCAACTTTAATATCATCAACATTTTTATTCACCTTATCAAAATCTACGTAGTAGCAATAATCCGCAATACAAGGTCTAAATGTAGATAGCCATTCCTTAAAATCTCTTTTCATATATACCTCAATAGTTATGCCATTAGTCCGCCACCGCCTGCACCTTTTTCAGAGTATGCAGAAGTCCAGCCAGTTTGCCCTAATATACTTATTGATTTTGGCGGCATTAAATTTTTGTTTCCACATTCTTGGCATACTTCATAAAAGGGGCATTGTTTATAATTCGGATTAGCAATATTTGATTCAGCAAAGAGTGTTTTACATATTGCAATATCACCTTCTAAATCATTGCAGGGTAAAGTTCTCTTTATACATTTTGTTAATACATTCAGTTTCCCTTCTTCATGACAAATATTGCAATATTTTTTTCTAGGAGAGTGCCATTTAAAATAGTGTCCTTGTTCACATAAATAATGATATAATGATTCTCTGCATAATTGTTTACCAACAATATTGTAAATAAAATAATCTAACAAACAAGGACTTTTTATGTTTTCTTTTGGATATAATATATTCCATTTTTCCCAAACTTTTCGCCAGGCTTGTGCACTCATTTGATCTACATAACCATACTGGTAACAAAAAATATCTAAGAAACTAGATACTAATGGGATAGCACTTTTTAATATGCCTGTTCTGAGGGCAACTCGGACTGTATTAATGTCACTTGCTACATCTATTTTTTCAAAATTAGTAACATTTTTCCATATTCCTAATACGACCATATCTCTTATAAGCATATCAGCTTTTTTATTTCCATATCCAGAATTAGAATTAATTAACTGTTTTCGAAATAACTCTACATCATTATTAAAACAGGAGATAATTGAATATGGTGTTGATTTATGTTCAATTAAAAATTTACATATATTCTTTGCAAAATTAATTCTTTTGTCGTTTTGAGATAATGATGCCGTATTTATATTATTAATAAAATTATTTGGAGAAGCTTGAATATTGTTTTCATCAAATATTAAAGGGTCGTTTTTATATATTTGTGCTAATTCTTGAAAACTCCTCGAACCCCTGAAATCTTGATTTGCCGTCAATAATCGTACTCTACATATTTCTTCGTTTGATAGTCCTTGAGTATCCCAAACTTCAGTAAAAACCCGACCATTTGTTCTTATGAATACATCATGTAATACTTCTGCAACTTTTGTACAAGCATTTTCATCAATTTTTAAATCTAAAATTTCTTTATAATTTGAATGCCAAAATTTATGAAATTCTGAAAAATATTTATAGTTTTGATCTAGAACAAATGTCTCTCCAAGTTCATCTGAAGTTGTATATAAAAATTCGTTTATTGTTTTAATGGCAAGTCTTGATTTCTCTAGTTCTGTTTTTTCGGAGCCATATATTTTTTCTAAATTATCGTAGAAATTTTGCATCGCTGATTTCATTACAGTTCCTTATTAATAGTTCTTCACCAATACCTCTGTAATTTTGCCTCTGCCATCTGCATTTGCATTGATTTGGCGTGAAGCGAAAACCTTTTTTATTTCATAATTTGCATATAATTCGTTTACTAATTTTGTATCCGAATTTGAAAGCATAAATTTAACACCCATTGAATCCAATTCATCGCAAACGTCTCTTAACTTAAACTGCATATCAATGTCAAATCCATCTTTTGTGTAAGAAGTGAAACTTGAAGTTTCGTTCAAAGGAACATAAGGTGGGTCAAAATAAACAAAGTCATCCTTTTGAACTTTAGTTAAGATTTCTGAAAAATCTGCACACTTAATTTCTGTCTTGTTTAAAAGTTTCGAGCAATTCAAAAGGTTGCTTTCATCAATGATACGAGGATTTTTGTAATGTCCAAATGGAACATTGAATTGCCCTTGGGAGTTCACTCTATACATACCGTTAAAACAGGTTCTATTCAAATAAATAAACCGGCTTGCTCTCTCAATACTTGACAATCCTGCATATTTTTCAGATCTATCAATATTACGAATTTCTAAAAAATATTCTTTTGAAACTTCATGTTTGCCCAAGTCTTCAATAAGTTCATAAACGTTATCGCGAACAACTGAATAAAGATTAATCAACTCTTCATTCATATCAGAAATATAAGCATTTTCTGGCTGTAATTCAAAGAACAAAGCACCACCGCCAATAAAAGGCTCAAAATAACGGTTGTAAGATTTTGGCATGTTTTTAAGCAATTCAAACATAAGCTGACGTTTCCCACCAACCCATTTAACAATCGGATATGTTTCATTTTTCAATTGATCTAAAACTACTGCCATGCTCTATCTTTCTTTGAAAATGCTTGTTCAAACCTTTTGATAGAAAGGTCTAAATATTCTTTTTCTAAGTCTATTCCAATAAATTTCCTGTCTAACTCTAATGCCATTATACCAGTAGTTGAGCTTCCTGTGAATGGATCGAGTATTAAATCGCCTTTGTTCGTTGACGCAAGGATTATGCGTCTTAACAATTCTAAAGGTTTCTGGGTCGGGTGCTTGCC
>CALUUI010000041.1 GCA_944323925.1 Candidatus Gastranaerophilales bacterium | reverse complement strand
TGATTGATAAAAAACATATAGGCTCCAGTTTTGATAGTTTTCTTGAAGAAGAAGATATGCTTCAAGAATCAGAAGCTGTTGCAATAAAAAGAGTTATTGCATACGCATTAGAACAAAAAATGCTTGAAGATAATATTTCAGTAAATCGCTTAGCTAAAGAACTTGAAACTTCAAGAACTGCTATTTGCAGAATTCTTGACCCTAATAATACTTCAATTACCTTGAACACAATTGAAAAAGTCGCTAAATACTTAGGAAAAAGAATTATTTTATCTTTTGCTTAAAATGCGTTAGCCAGTGTGAAGCCTGAAAAGGCTTGCAGAAGTGCCAGGCTTTAGAAGGCATAACACTACGATAGCGACGTAGAAATCTATGATTTTCTCAGGAGTTCTTTATAGCGTTTAATTGCGACATCTAGTTCTTTTTTAGGAGTTTCTTGGGTTTTCTTGATAAATGCGTGTAATAAGACCATTGTATTATCTTCAACATAAAATATAACTCTTGCGATTCCATTTGAAATATTACAACGGACTTCTTCTAAACCACCAGTACCATGCAAAACTCTAGTTAAAGGCATACCTATCGGATAGCCATATTGAACAGTTTTAATATCAAAGCCGATTGTACGTTTATCTTCTTTTGACAGGTCTTTAAGCCATTCTCTGACAGGTTCATTACCTGAACTTGTCTTGTAAAAATATACTTCCAATGCCTCTGTTCGCTTTGCCATGCGTTTATTATAGCATAAATTGTTTATGTACTTAACGATATAACAAATACTGCAAATTCATCTAAATTTTGTCACTAAAATGTCACTATAAAATCCATAAATACTATTTATAAAGAAATAAAATTGTGAAATAAAATGTTTTAAAATACTCTTATAATTTAGTTTTCACTTCATCTTATTTCACACAAAATCATTCTATTTACTGAATTTTAGTCCCTCATAACCCGAAGGTCGTTGGTTCAAATCCAGCTCCCGCAACCAATTGATATAAGTGGCTTTTAGAGGTTTTCTAAAAGTCACTTTTTTAGTTTTTACAACACATTTCACTACACATTAGAATAAAAAAGCTGAAAACGCTCTCGTTGATTGAATAAGAAGTGTAACAAATTTTATAGCATAAATATTGTAGGATTTAATTATTCCAACAAATATTTCCCACCCCATACAGCCCGTCTCATTGCGTGATGAGGTTTCTTAGTCGTGGACACAAGTTTTCGGCTGTAACCCCGCTTGGTTGCTCGCATTAAACGGCATTACAGGTCTTGCTAATCGCAAGCCCTTTCAGCCTCTGCTCGCAATCCGCTTTCTAATCGATTTAATGCGTTTTTATCGCACATAAAAATTAACTCCTTTGTATTTGTATGCGTATATCTAGCTGCTTTATGGTATTTGTAATAGGTGCCCCTTTTAATAAGGAGCAATCCTGCACCATAATCGCATATTAACGCAAGAGTGAATCTCTGTGTACCATGTTAATTTATGTGAGTTGCAAATGTTAGTATAAAAAATCAAAAAGATGAAGATAAGTCATTATAAAGTTCTGTATACTTATTTTTTAATTCAATTAAATGCTTTATATCTTTGTCTATATGAAGATTTTCTAAATCATTTATTATTTTTACGGAAAATTTTATATATGATTCTAGTCTATTTTTAAGACTCTCGTTATCCAAACAACAATTTAATATGTATTTTACCACTAAAGGGTTGTCAGATATTTTTTCACAACTTACTGACCTATATTGCTTTCTTTCATAAAGTTTGTAGCTATAATAAAACCATCTGCTACAGGTAATGGCTTATTATCGTAAGGTAATAGATTTAATTCATTTTCTGCAATTTTTATAACACAATTGTGTAAACTTGCTTCTAAAACATCTAGTTCATCAGCAAGTTGATAGTGATGTTCCTTTGAATATTCAAAAACCATATCAACAAGTCTTGGTAAATGCGGTAATAAAACCGCATAACTAATATCTGCATGTTTTAAATACTGCATTGCAAAATTTATAAATGTTCCTCGTTTATTTACTGCTAGACTTAAGCAGCCAACTAATCCTGAAAATAAATTCATTGTTTTGCCCACCTATTTATTTAACCTTTTTTCCAATTTCTTCATTTCTTTATTAGTATTGTGCAAGAAATTTTGATAATAAATATTGTTTGCATAAGCGTTGTTTCTCAAATATTGAGGATAGTTTTTATAGATATGCTCATAGATATTTACCATTCTTTTAGTGGCTAAAGGATAATAATGACACCACTCATAACGAGTCTGTGCAAGTGTTTTACTGTAAATCGTAATCAATGCAAGCGGATTGTAACCGGCATTTACCATATAATCTACTGCTTTTAAATCAGCCTTATTTTCTTTTGGTCTGGAATTAAAGGAATACGCTGCATGAGAGAAGAAACCTCTAAATAGACCTTTGTAAGAATTTTCACCCATAGCTATTGCATGGCTTAAGAGTCCTGCTAATTCATCTTCATTGTCGGTTAAATTCAAAACATCACCATAAACCCATAACACTCGTCCGGTATAATCCAGACCAATATTTTCCGGCTTGTAATCTAATGTTGCTCTAGGATTTTTGATAGAAAATGTATATTTAAACACCATTCTTTTTTGTATATTGTTTGTTTCTAAAATCTTAAATCCGATTGGTGCAATATCTTCCGGAGTTGGCTTTTTAGCTTCTGCCATAGGAGTTGAAACAAAGAGCATTAATGCTGCAAACAAAACTAAAAACTTTTTCATAAA
>CALUUI010000040.1 GCA_944323925.1 Candidatus Gastranaerophilales bacterium | reverse complement strand
CAAAAGCAGGCGAAACGCCAACCATGACAGCGGAAGAGCGAGCAGCTAAAGTTGCTGAAGCTACAAAAGCCTTAGAACCCAACTTAAAAGCTAAAAAATCGGTAGATAAAGATTTAGAGACTCACGTTACGGTCATTGCTAAAGCAATTAAAGAAGCTCCTCAAATATCTAAAGATATTAAAGCTGAACTGGAAGCTTGGTGGACAAGTAATTCTAAAGCAGAAGAGCTTCTAAGTAAGATTACTCCTGAAAATGTAGCATATGTCGTTAGTAAGTATCAAGATATTGTAGACAAAATAGATAATGTTGTAGGTTTTGATAATGAAGAAGTTTATGAATATATAGTAAAAGACCTACAAGCAAGACTATCTGCCTTAGGTATAGAAGAACCCAAATTAGTTACTGGACAATCAATATCTAAAGATACAAGTATTAAAGAAATGGATTTATGGGTAATCCAAGCTACAAATCTTATTTTGGAGGATGATTCTAAAAAAATAGAAGCTTATAAGGCAGAAGCAGATGCTGTCAAAGCTGAAAAAGCTGAGTTATCTCAAATAGGAGATAAAGAAAAAGAAGTTATCAATAATGCAAATAAAACTTTGGCAGAAGCGGCTTATGCTGAACCTAAATTACAAGTTCAAAAAAATAGTATTGGTGATTCTTATGTAAAACTCTCCGATGGCAGAATAATTACTATTAAAAGAGATGAAAATGGTGAAATAACAAAGGTATTAATAGCAACAGATCCTGACTCTGAAGTTTACGATATTGGTTATACTGCGGAGCATATGAATATTGATATCGACAGTTCAAATGATACTTGGGATAAATCATTATCCTCTGATTATTATGACTTTAACAAGGTCCTAGAGTTTGCAAGACTTATATTTGGAGAAGGTAATGCCGAGTAAATAAAAAAACTTTATATATGAATGTACTTAAAACAATATAGAGAGGATTTAGAATGTCAAAAGATGTTTCAATTAATGTAGCAATTCAGCAGCTTGGAATTACTAAGTATGAGGCCGAAAACCTTGATGCTATGGATGGTAAAAAGGATGGCAAGATTAAAGCAAGTGTTTTTGATGAAGCAAAAACAACACTGGAAAATGCTAAACCTGCAGAAAAAGGCTCTCAAAATGAAGAAATTCAGAATTTTTCAGGTTTTAGTGACGTAGCCAAAGGTGTTGCAATGTCACTAGCAAAGAGAATGGGACTTTCAGGGTATTTCTTTAGTGACAATCCTGATTATAAAGGCACACAACAGGATGAAAACGGCGATACCGTAATAGATCCTAATTTAGAGAAAATGGCAGAGTTAACTTCAGCAGCAACAGATTATATTTACGAAAACGATACAACTAATTTAAACGGATTTACTTACGAAGATGGACTTCCAAATAATGTAGATAACGTAAACATAAATACAGAATTGTTGTACACGGACGGATCAAATGATACTGTAACTTTTGATGAAAATGGTAACGGTAATGTAGAAAAAAATCCTGATGAAGCCGTAACAAGAACTAAATATTCAGTTAATGGTGAGAACTATGAATTGGGCTATATATGGGGCGATGAATAGAATTTTATAGCTTCAAGATTCTAAAAATAATTAGCTACAAAATAAAAAAGAGTCCGAAAATTTGCTTCGGGCTCTTTTTTTAGTGATAGTAATTTATTTAATTTTCGTCATACCATTCAACATTTCTGGTTGTATACATAATCATTGCAATTATTGCAAATAAACCGATGCTTCCGAGTAACAGTGCCAAATCCTGAAGCTGCAAAAGTGTATATAAAAATGCATAAAGGATTACAAGCAGCCCTGTTATTATTGCCGAAAATTGAATGTTTTGCCTTTTGGTTATTACAAAATAAGTGTACATACAAATTAGTCCGATTGTCATAATTGATGCAATAAAATATGCAAATCCAAACGGTAAGAATTCGGATATTGATAGCAAAAGCAAGTAAAATATAAGCATTGCTCCACCAAGTAATAAATATTGAAGCGGGTGGATACGTTTTTTATTTGTTGAAGTTATTTCGAATATGAAATAGGAAACAAAAGTAAGTACGATAAATAGGAAAGCATATTTTAATGCTCTTGTTGTCATTCTATAATTGTCTACCGGCATGAGTAGTGATACTCCTACGTTTGCGCTGGTTAACAAAGATGCATCATCAAATGTTTTGTTATATTGTTCATAGGAATTGTTTATGTTAGTAGTTGCGATTTTAGGAACATTCCAGGTTGCATCAAAAGAATCTTTAGTAATTGTTCTTTCGGTCGGTAAAAAATTACCCGTGAAACTTGGATTTGCCCAGTTACCACTTATATGTACGTTGTTTGATTGACCGTTGACTTTTACATATAATTCATTTAAACCTCTGATTTTATAAGAGATTTCAAATGGAATTGTTTTTGTATTTTTGTCAAGTTTAAACGAATATTGTGTGTCATGAGAAATCTCTTGTTTCCCGTTATTTACCTTAAACACAGGTTCTTCAGTAAACCCTACTGAATCTGATACGTTGAAGCTAAGAGTAAGTGTTTTACCGGTTAAATCGCCTGCATTATTTGTAAAATCACCTTTCATTTTTACGTCTGCTGTGTATACTGGAACTTTATAAATCCCTTTATGTCTTGTTTCTGTTGTAATTTTGATGTCAGTGTTGTAGTTGTTTAATAAAAGCTCAACAGTTTCGGTTGTTTTATTTTTGGGTTTTTCAAAAGTAATTTTTGGGGTGCTGAAAACTTGCTGATTGCCCCAGGCTGATGAAATACTTCTTACTGCTTCGTTGCGGTAATGTTCTCTGTCAGCGATTATTCCATACCAAAAACCGGTTGGGATTAGCAGTAATAACAGCATTAATAAAAGTAATGTAAATTTTTTCATTTTTGTGTTGTTTGTGTTTGCTTTCTTTTCTTCCTTAATTCCATAATTATCACTCATACACACCTCCATTTTTT
>CALUUI010000039.1 GCA_944323925.1 Candidatus Gastranaerophilales bacterium | reverse complement strand
TAAATTATTGTTTATCTATCCAATGAACTTACGGTGTGCAATTTTTACGTTACTTTGTTTTACCATTGCATATTGCAGAGTTGTATCAATTCTTGAATGCCCAAGTAATCGTTGCAATTGCTCTATTGGCATGCCTTTATCAATAGCCATTGTTGCTAATGTTCTTCTAAACTTGTGTGGATGAACTTTGGGGATGTTTAATTTTCTTCCAAAATTACGTAATCTCTGTTCTACACCACTTATCTGCAATCGTCCATATGGGGCTTTTAGAGATACGAATAGAGCCGAATTAAAATCTTTTCGGCTCTCTAAATAATTTTGAAGATGTATTTTCGTTCGGGCATCAAAATAAACTATCCTTTCTTTATCGCCTTTCCCAAATACTACGCATTCTCGCTCTGTAAAGTTTATGTCCTCTCTATTTAATAAAACCATTTCTCCGACTCTCATCCCAGTTGATGCCAAAATATCTATCATTGCCAAGTCTCTCAATTCGGTGCATTTATCACGCATTAATTCAAGTGTTTCATCTGAATAGGTTTCTTTGATGTTAGCTCCTGTTTTTACTTTATGAATTCTACGAACAGGACTTTTTACTATATAGTCCTCATCTTCAAGCCAAGCAAAAAAACTTGATAGTATCCTACGTATGTTATCAATAGTAACTCTGCTAGAATTTCGTTCTTTCTGATGATTTGTTAAATAATCTCTCAAGTCATCAGTAATAATATGTTTAACAGCTTTATTTATAGATTCAAACATTGTTTCTATTGTGGTTTTATAATATTTTAAAGTTTTTTCCGAACATCCCTCTACACGTTTTGCTGATAAAAATAGTTCTATATACTTTAAATTAGAAAAGTTGTCGATCTCAATTTTTGCCGATTTGTGTATTTCGTAATCCGCAAGTGTAACTTTTAGTACTTTTTGTAATTGTTCTAATTCCATATTGTTTAAATATGGAAGCATTTGTTGTGTAATTTCTGTAATAATCGCTTTTTTCATTTTAATCTCCTTTTCATTTTTAATTTTTTAAAATTTATTATTATAAAAATTCAAAATATAAAAATTGGAGTTTTTTATTCAAATATTTACAAAAAGGCGAAAAAAGCATGTTTATGCTAGTATATAGGTTGAGGAAAAGTGTTCAATTATCAAATGAGGGTTAAATGGCTGCAACAAAAAAAACAAAGAGTATGGAAGAAGCATTGTGGGAATCTGCAAATAAATTGCGTGGTAGTGTTGAGCCGGCAGAATATAAACACATTGTTTTAAGTCTTATATTTTTAAAATTCGCTTATGATAAATTTTTAATTCGCAGAGAAGAATTAATTGCAAATGGGGATCAACAATATCTTGAAATGGAAGCATTTTACAGAATGGAAAATGTATTTTATTTACCTGAAGAAGCACGTTGGTCATACATTATGGAAAACTCCAAACAACCTGATATTTCAATTAAAATCGACACCGCATTAGCAACAATTGAAAAAGTAAACGAAGCACTAAGAGGTGCATTACCTGATAACTACTTTTCAAGAATAGATTTAGATACAAGCAAACTATCTGCCCTGCTTGATGAAGTAAATAAAATCGATACCCAAAAAGATAAAGATAACGATATAATCGGAAGAGTTTATGAATATTTCCTCGCAAAATTTGCACTTCAAGAAGGCAAAGGCAAAGGAGAATTCTATACTCCGAAATGTATTGTTAATTTGATTGCAGAAATGATTGAACCGTATTCAGGTAAGATATATGACCCCTGCTGTGGTTCAGGCGGTATGTTTGTTCAATCAATGAAGTTTGTTGAATCACATAATGGTTCTAAAAAAGATGTCTCAGTTTATGGTCAAGAAGGTACAACTACAACTTATAAATTGGCCAAGATGAATCTTGCCATTCGTGGTATAAGTGCTGATTTGGGTGCTAAAGCTGATGATACTTTCTTTAATGATCAACATAAAGATTTAAAAGCAGACTTTATCATGGCTAATCCCCCATTTAATCAAAACTCTTGGAGAAAGGAAAACGAACTTGTTAAAGATTCTCGTTGGTTGGGTTATGAAGTGCCACCGACAGGAAATGCAAATTATGGTTGGATATTACACATTCTTTCAAAATTATCTCAAAATGGCGTTGCAGGGTTCTTGCTTGCTAACGGTTCTCAAACTGGTGATGGTACAGAATATTTAATCAGAAAACAACTCGTTGAGAATAATTTGGTTGAGGCAATAATAGTTTTACCAAGAAACTTATTTTATACCACAGATATTAGTGTTACATTATGGATTTTGAATAAAAATAAAAAAGCAAGAGTTGTAGAGCATAACGGAGTAACAAGAAAATATAGAAATAGAAACGAAATCTTGTTTATGGATTTGCGCACAATGGGTATTCCTTATGAAAAGAAATACATTCAACTTTCAGATGAGGAAATTCAAAAAATCTCAAACACATATCATACTTGGCAACAAAATCTTGATGAATATGAAAATATTCCTGAATATTGTTATTCAGCATCTAAAGAAGATGTTGTGGCAAACGATTATGCTTTATCACCAAGCAGGTACATTGAGTTTGTAAACAAAGACGAGAACGTAAATTACGAAGAAAAAATGCAAGAACTTCAGAAAGAATTTACTCAACTTATCAAAGAAGACAGGGAAGCACAAGCAAATCTTCTCGCAATATTCAAGGATTTAGGTTATGAAATCAAATTATAAGAAACTTGGAGAATATATAAGAGAAGTAAATATACGCAATAAAGACTTGCAGATTTCTTTGTTGTTGGGTGTTAGCATATCTAAAGAGTTTATTCCATCTATTGCTAATACGGTAGGAACTGATTTTTCAAACTATAAAATTGTTGAAAAAGCACAATTTGCATACGGACCAGTGACATCGAGAAATGGTGATAAAATTTCAATTGCACTATTAAAAGAGGATAAGTGCATTATTTCATCGTCATATATGGTATTTGAAATTATTGATAAATCAGTATTATTGCCTGAATATTTAATGATGTGGTTCAGAAGACCTGAATTTGACAGATATGCACGTTTTAAATCGGAGGGTAGTGTCAGGGAAATATTTAGTTGGAATGAATTGTGCAATGTTGAATTGCCCGTTCCTGATATTGATAAACAAAGAAAAATAGTTGAACAATACAACCAAATCAACAAAGCGATTCAAATTAAAGAAGCGATAAACAATAATTTA
>CALUUI010000038.1 GCA_944323925.1 Candidatus Gastranaerophilales bacterium | reverse complement strand
GTCAATATATTTATTCGCTGATAAGGTGATGTAAACGGATAGAGTTTTTACATGTAACATTTTGTTTAAAATGTTGATAAATATGATGAAGGTATAGCGTTTTTATAATATATTCATAACGAGGAGAGTGTGAATGCGCAGACGTGATATCATAAGCGGTGTTCTAACAATAGTGCTACTGGCGTTGACCTGTAAGCATTGGCTTATATTTAAACCAATGCCTGTGAGTTTTCTTGTAAAGGGCAACGGTAGTTACACATTTACGGTTCAGTTAAATAAGAAGAATAATAACGAATTTAAAAAAATAAAGCAGTGTACGATAAAGAAACATCTAACCGGTGGTTATGAGAAATGTGAATGCAAAATAGACAGGGTACGTTTCCCCAAACGCTTAAGACTCGTTGTAAACACTTCCGACGTATCTCCTATAGAAATAAAAGACATAACGCTGAAAAACGGGAAATATAAACTACCTTCAGTATCCGAATTTGCGTTGCATAACGCCCTACCGGGGGGGGGGGGGATATCTTAATGCCGTCCTCTAGCACATTCACTCTGACTTATAACGAAAAATTGTCTGTTCGCTCCGGTATTAAATTTGAAGCAATGACGTTTATTATCATTGCGGTTTTAGGTTATTTACTGTCATATAAATTGACTTCATATCTTGCGGATTTTAAGGTTTTAAGTAATTATTCGCGTCTGGATATATTGTTTTTGCTGGTTTGTACCATACTGATGTTTCTCCCTATGAGTCATATTACAAATGATGTAAAATCAATTGCGGAAAACAGAGAGCTTGCAAAATGGGTGCCGCTTATCAACAAGGATAAAATAAATTATAATTTTGGAAAAGATTTTGATAACTGGTTTAATGACAGATATAATTTCAGACGGGATTATGTAAACTTATATGGCTGGTTGCGTTATTATTTCTCAAAATATTCTTGTATTAATAATGGGGTATTATTAAATAAACAAAATCACTGGTTTCTAATTCTGAAATTTCATAAAGCAGCACAAAAATTATTTACGCCGGAACAACAAAGAGTTTTCTCTGAGGATATTAAAATTTTGAGTGAATATTGTGATAAAACTCGTAAGAAGCTGTATTTTGTGATTATTCCGGAAAAAGGAATCTTATATAAAGATGAAATTTATGAAGGGTTGATTTCAAATCCGTTGAAAGTTTATGATCCGGTGCCTGATATTATTAAAAATGTTTATACGGCATCTGGAGTTGAAATTTTATATCCATATGATGAATTGATGAAGGCTAAGAAAGAACACCTTGTATTTTTTAAGCACGATCATCATTTGAATGATGTTGGTTATTTAGTGGTATTCAATTCTTTGATTAAAAGAATGAATGCTGACGGAGTACCTTTCCCGCAATTGCGGGAGTGTGATTTCACTGTGCAGGAAACTAATAAGGCAAGAAGCGGCAGTCGCTTTTCAATGGGGTCCGGTTTCTGTACATTAAATATCTGGGACGAAACATTATTAGATGAAACATATAAATTTTATACTCCAAAGTGTGAACACCCGCTGCAGAAGAAAGTTCTTATTATAGGGGATTCTTATGTAAATATGACAAAACCTTTGTTTTTTAATATGTTTCAAACAGTGGATTCTATATTCGTTCGCGGGCTGGCTCAAGCAGAACGAAAAGATGTATTAAGAAAAAATTTGGATTTGTTGAAAAAGGCTGATGTCGTTGTTATGATGTTTTCTGCAATTCAACCTGAGATGCTGCTGGATATGGATTTTGATATATTGAGAGATGCTAGGAAGGAGCAATAATGCTATTTTCATCAATGACTTTTGTTTACATGTTTTTACCGATTGTGTGTACACTTTATTTGATTTCTAAAAAAGAATTGCACAATCCGATTTTACTTATTGCAAGTATAATCTTTTATGCGTGGGGAGAACCTAAATATCTTGCTATTATGCTTCTTACAATACTTGTCAATTTTTATGGTGCAAAGATTGTTGAGAAATTTAAGGAAACCGGCAGAAATGCTAAAATCCCTTTGGTCTTGACTATATGTATTAACCTGGGTTCTCTAATTTATTTTAAGTATTTTAACTTTTTAATTGAAAATATTAATGGAATTTTCCATTCGCACATTGATCTGCTTCATATTGTAATGCCTATTGGTATTTCATTTTATACATTTCAGGCGTTATCTTATGTTGTGGATGTTTATCGCGGGGAGTGTAAGGCGCAGCAGGATGTTTATAAACTTGCACTTTATATCTGCCTTTTCCCTCAATTAATCGCCGGTCCGATTGTTAAATACCATGATGTAGCGGATCAGATTGATAACCGCGATGTGAATTTTGAAAAAGTTGTATTTGGAACAAAGCGTTTTATTGTAGGTTTATCAAAGAAAATGCTTCTGGCAAATACAATGGGTGCAATTGCCGATAAAATTTTTGCACAGGCACCGGATACCTTTTCTCCGTTGATTGCGTGGGTGGGGAGTATTGCGTATTCTTTGCAGTTGTTCTTTGATTTTTCGGGTTATTCAGATATGGCAATCGGTCTGGGGCTTATTCTCGGATTCCATTTCTTAGAAAACTTTAATTATCCTTATATATCCAAATCTATTACGGAATTTTGGCGCAGATGGCATATTTCACTGTCCACATGGTTTAAACAATATGTGTATATTTCGCTTGGCGGAAACAGATCCGGTAAATGGAAAACAATAAGAAATTTGGGGATAGTTTTTCTTTTGACAGGTATCTGGCATGGTGCGGCGTGGAATTTTGTTATCTGGGGCGCCTGGAACGGTTTCTTTATAATTCTGGAAAAATTAACCGGCTGGCATGAAGAAAAACAACACCGTTGGCAAAGAGCTTTGCAGCACCTTTATACGATTCTTGTTTTTGTAATAGGCTGGGTTATGTTCAGAGCCGATAATATGGCCTATGCGTGGACGTATATTAAAAATATGTTTGGTTTGGTAAAGGTCCACGATGTAATTTATGCACTCCCATATTACGTTGATAATTTCGAGATTATAATTTTTGTGGCGGCATTTATTTGTTGTACGCCGTTATGCGGGAAAATGCTGCAGCAGGAAAATAAGATTATAAAAGCTTTTGTAAATTTATGGCTTATAGTATTGTTGGTATTGTCAACAGCGGCAATCGCTGCATCAACTTATAATCCGTTTATTTATTTCAGATTTTAGAGCGGGGGTAAGATGCGTAAAAGAACTATAATAAG
>CALUUI010000037.1 GCA_944323925.1 Candidatus Gastranaerophilales bacterium | reverse complement strand
TATACAGAACTATTATTCCCTCAAGGGATGAATAGTGCTGATTCTGTAATAAAAGAAATGCTATCTCTTGATAAATCTAACTGGCAAGTTGTAGAAATTATCGGCTGGCTTTATCAGTATTATAATCAAGCAGAAAAAGACAGAGTAATTCAAGCAAAGAAAAGATATAAAGCAAATGAAATTCCTTATGCTACACAATTATTTACACCCAAATGGATTGTAAAATATATGACTCAAAATTCTTTGGGTAGATTATGGCAAGAAGCTCACTCAACTTCAAAATTAAAAGATTCAATGGAATTTTATCTTGAACCAAGACATCTTACAGATGAAGATAAAAAAGAACTAGAATCACATATAATGAAAGGGATTTTACCTGAACAAATAAAAGTTTTTGACCCTGCTTGTGGTTCTGGACACATTTTGGTTTACGCTTATAGTCTATTGTACTTGATGTATAAAGAATCAGGCTATATTGAGAGCGATATTCCAAGCCTAATATTAAAAAATAATTTATTTGGTCTTGATATATGTAATCGAGCTGTTCAATTAGCTCAATTTGCTGTCATGATGAGAGCATATCAAGACGATAAAAATATTTTAAATAAGATAACATCTATAAATGTTATGTCAATTCAAGAAGCTAACTGGATTGACGAAAGAGTAAAAGAAGCATTAATGAAAGATGTTGCTAATCAATTATTGGCTCAACAACAAATAAACAACCTCATTGAAACCTTCAAAGATGCTAAAATATATGGCTCAATTATTAAAGTTAAAGACTTTGATTTTGATTTCTGGGAACAACGTTTGATAGATATTCAGTCCTTGAATATGGGCTTGCTGTATTCAGATGTTGTTGAAGAATTGAAAACTAAATTGCCTCAATTAATCAAACAAGCTCGTATAATGCAACAACAATATGAATGTGTAATTACAAACCCTCCATATATGGGCAATAAGTATATGGAACCAAGATTAGCAGAATTCATACAAAAAGAATATAAAGATGTAAAATCTGATTTATTTTCAGCTTTCATGGAATATATTCCAAGAAAAACAAATAAAAATGGACAAATTGGTTTAGTTACTCCGTTTGTTTGGATGTTTATAAAATCTTATGAAGAATTAAGAAATCAAATTATAAACAATAGCACTTTAAGTTCCATTATTCAACTAGAATATAACGCTTTTGAAGCAGCTTGTGTGCCAGTTGCGACCTTTACATTAAGAAATTATAGGGTTTCTTATCCTGCTGAATGTATCAAATTGTCAGATTTTACAGGTGCAGAAAATCAGCCAATTAAAACTTTAGAAGCTATATCTAATCCAGATGTTAGTTACCGATATACAACATATTCAAAGGATTTCCACTCAATACCGGGGTCGCCGATTGCATACTGGGCTAGCGATAGAGTTAGAAAAATATTTGCAAAAGAAGAAAAATTGGGCCAAAATTCACCATGCAGAAAAGGGATGTTTACTGGAAATAATGATATGTTTTTGCGATATTGGTATGAAGTTTCAAAAAAATCTTCGTTTAAACCTTATAGTAAAGGTGGAGAATATAGAAAATGGTATGGCAATAATGAATATGTAATTGAATGGGCTAATAATGGATTAAAGGTCAAAAATTATGATGGTTCAGGTAATATTATCGATTCAATGTTTTTCAAGAAGTCAATAACCTGGTCATTAATTACATCAAAAGCTTTTACCTGTAGATATTTAGATGAGATTTTTGTAACAGGCGATGCAGGACCAATGTGCTACCCAAAACAAGAAAATATTTATTATACATTGGGCGCACTAAATACAAATATTGCACAATATTTTTTAAATCTAATGAATCCAACAATGAATTTTAGTAATGGTGTTATTTCTAATTTTCCAATTGTTTATACTAATGATACTAAATTAAAAAATCAAATTAATTTATTGGTGCAAGACAATGTTCAAATATCAAAAGACGATTGGGATAGTTTTGAAACATCTTGGGATTTTGAACAACATCCATTGTTGAGATTCTCTAATAGAAATAAAGGTCTTGTTGACTACAAAAATATTCATAAAGTTGAACCTATTACAGCAGGAGATAAAGTTCAAGATTGTTTCAACAAATGGAAAGAATATAAACAAGAACAGTTCAACAAGCTAAAAGCCAATGAAGAAGAGTTGAACAAATTGTTTATTGAAATTTATGGGCTTCAAGATGAAATGACTCCAGAGGTCGATGATAAAGATATTACAGTCGCTTTAGCAGATGAATTAAGGGATATAAAATCACTTCTATCTTACGCTGTTGGTTGTATGTTCGGCAGATATTCTTTCGATGAAAAAGGTTTAATATATGCTGGTGGAGAGTTTGATAAGAGCAGATATCAGGATTTAGAAGTTGATGAAGATGGTATTTTACCGATTCTTTCTGATACTTGGTTTGATGATGATATTATAGAAGAGTTCAAAAGGTTCTTGAAAAAAGCATTTGGCGAATTATATTTCAATGAGAATATGCAATATATAGCAGATGTTTTAGGTCGCAAAGGTTCTGAAAGTGCAGAAGATAGAATTAGAACATATTTCTTGAAAGATTTCTACAAAGACCATTTGCAAATCTACAAAAAACGTCCTATTTATTGGATGTTTACAAGTGGAAAAGAAAAAGCATTCAACGCTCTAATATACCTGCACAGGTATGATAAAACAACATTATCGAGAATAAGAAAAGATTATTTGCACGAGTTCCAAAACAAATTGGATAATGCAATACAAAGAGCAGAAAACGAAGGAAATGTAAAATTAACTTCATTATATTCAAAATATCAAACAGAATGCCTTGAATTTGATAGAAAGATTAAAGATTTAGCTGATGAGCAGATAGAACTAGACCTTGATGACGGTGTAAAAGTCAATTATGCAAAATTCCAAGGACTACTAGAAGCAGAAAAAGATATTGTAGGAAAGAAGGGGTAAAATATGTCATTCTATGATAAAGATGATGAAATTATAAAAGAATTTGAATCAAAATTTGATAATTTTAAAATAAATGAAAATAAAAAGAATTTTTTTATTGATAAATCAAGTTCTGGTAAAGATTTGTCAGATTATTTGTTTGTAGTTCCCATGACAGAAATAGAATTTGATGATTATGATTCAATTATAAAAAATGATTTAAAGATTGAAGGATTTTCTATTACTACCAAATATGTTAATAATGCAATGTTAATAATATATAAAAAAGAAAATAAACACCCCATAGAAGAGGGCGAAATTATATTATCAAGTTATCTGGAAGAGGATTAAGAATTGGAACAAGATAAATTACAAGAATTAATATTGAAACATTTTAACAAGCAAGAAAGACAAATTGTATTCTGGTATGATGAAACTG
>CALUUI010000036.1 GCA_944323925.1 Candidatus Gastranaerophilales bacterium | reverse complement strand
AAATAATTGCGAAAATATCAGTCCGCAGCAGATACTGCCAATAATTACTCGTTTACGTACCATTGGTGTCCTCTTATATTTATTCTAATATTAACCAGCCTAAGAATATATAAAATGATTATAACATGGTACACCTGTGTTGTCAACATGTTAAACATTGTTAGATTGGTTTAACTTACCCTTTATAATTATATTTGAGGATATTTTAATGAAAAGTTATATACAACAGCAATTAGGTAAGCGAATCCAAAATCTTAGAAAAATTAAAGGATTTAGTCAGGAATCGTTTGCAGAAAAAATAGGAATTGCAACTAACACATTAAGTAGTATTGAAACTGGTAACGCATTTATGACTTCTCAAACTTTAGAAAAAATAGTTGAGATATTAAACATTACGCCCCAAGAACTTTTTACTTTTGAGGATAAAAACAAAGAAGATGAAATGTATGATAACATTTTAAAAAAAGTTGAATTTTTAAAAAGTGATAAAGAACGTTTACAAATACTATATAAAATAATTAATGCTTTGTTTTAATGTATTCGTATATTTTGTCAGCCAATTTTGTCCTTTATAGAAGAAATATAGAGCAAGACATATAACAGAAATTAACGTATTTCACCTATGAAAAAGTATACCCTTACAAGCTGCGTACACCCAAGGGGAGGGGGTGCGCGCAACTAGGGGTGGGGTTAATTTTACGTCGTTAGACTTTATATTTATAAAAGACACGTTCTCTTAGTCTTAATGTCTAAGAAAACGTGCAAAAGAAAGGACGTAGTCCTTTGTAAGATAAAAGCAGGATTGTTAAAAGATAACAAATCCTGCTATAATACGTATAGTATTTAATTACTGGATAATTACTAAATATATATAATGTTTTTTAACATGGTACCATTATAAATTTTAGTCCGGTGCTATAATTTTTTTCATTATGGTTAAATTTTATATTTATGCCAATGACTCTTTTGATAATGCTCGCGCATTCTATTTGCACCATTATTAAGCGCCTTTTTAATTCCTATAGGGCTTCTTTCGCCATTTTCATCAAAGATTGCTACATAAATTGTCCTTTGGATGTTACCTTTCACTGTTATTTCTTTCTTTGCCAATAATCCTAGACTAACCATTTTATTTAGATGTTTGTATATTGTCTGAGGAGATTGTCCTATTAGATAAATTAATTCTTCTATATTTGTATCGTAAAACCAATCTTTCATATTGGCAATGCGGGCATAAATAATTTTGTCGTTCCCGCTTAGTTTTGACATCTGTAAGATATATGGAGCTAAATGTATAAAGAGTTTATTTGTCATATTAAAATTTCCTTTGGTTGAATAACTGTATTTTAACTAAATTTATTGCTAAAATTAAATTAATTATTATTTTATGTCCAATAGTATCTAAATTAGTCTTATCATCAATTTTAGGGGTATTAACTCCACCTTGTAGAGAATTTTGTAACTTTCTTTTGGGTGTAACTTGGGTATCAAAATCAATACCCATTTTTTCGCAACAGTTTTCGCAATACTTCCATTTGGGCGGACGTGTCTTGGCGTTTGTGATGTCTTTATCAATCCAAACATTATTACAGTTACGATTTTTACAATAGTGTACAACGTAATTCATTATATTACCCCCTTGTTTTGTTCTTCTATCCATTCAAAGAACGTCGTCACTTTAATAAAAATTCTACCCCGACCGCCTGTTGGACTTATCCGTCTAATCACTTTGTTGAATCCGTTTTTGTCTGCATTGAAAATTAATGCGCGTAATGTTCCTATAGTAAATGCAGGGTACAGTTGATTGAATTGCTGAAGTGTCAGCAAGTTTTCAAAATTTTGAGCCATATCTTTGCTCCTGAAAATTTAATTTTAATAAGTGATATATATTTAATGTTCTTATATTTGCAGTCTTTTAGTTTAAATAAAACCAGAAAAATAATTTGTGATTTGCATCATAGTTATTTTTCATCCCTTTTGTTAGAATAAGTAAATATGAAATGTAAATAATAAAAAATTCCAGTACCTCAAGAGTTACTAAAATAACATTTCTAAAGATAAAATATCTATTACTATTAATATACCCTATTTTTTTATATTAATAACAACATTTGAATTAATTATTGTAAAACTTTTTATGACTTGCTAATTTACAATCTTAATATTCAACTGGTGTTCGTTTATTCATATTAGTTACGAAATATTAAACAAAATTCTGGGAATGTAAATAAATTTAAAATTCCTGTTTAATATTTATTCGTATCTTTTATTGTTTTCCAACCATTTTGATAGCAGAATGTCACCGACTTGATTCACTGCTGGTCTTAGCCCTTCGTCTCTTAGGTGAGAGTATCTGTTTGTCATTAATGGGCTTTTGTGTCCGAGTATTCTTTGCGTGATAGGTTGTGATATGCCACTCATTGCTTGCCAACTTGCGCCAGTGTGACGCAGGTCATGGAAATGAAAGTTTTCTATCCCGCAAGATTGTACAACTTTTGGAAATGCTTTACCGATAAGGGTTTCTTTAGGCTTACCGTCTTCCGTCATAAATAAATAATCGTTTTTAAGGTTGCGTAATTTGCATTGTTGTTTATAGGTCGAAAGCTCACGGCATAGGTAATCGTGAATAGGTACACCAATATTTTGTTTATTTTTTCGGTTAAGGAAGTAAAACATTTTATGAGTTAAATCTACATTTTCCCAGGTCAGGTTTAATATTTCGCTTTTGCGTGCATCTGCAAGCAAGGCAATTAAAACGCAGATAAATAATTCTTGTGAATGTTTTTTACAAGCCTCTAATAATTTGGGTATTTCTTCCAGCTCAAGACATCTAGTGCGTTCGTTATTTTCAGAAAGTTTTTTAACTTTTGACATTGGGTTTAAGTCTAAAATATCTAAATCGTTTACAGCGTAAGAAAAGACAACGCGCATATAAGTCATATAGCGGTTAACTGTTGCCGGTGAAATTTTTTCGTCAGTTATTTTGATAGCTCCATTTTTCATTGGTACTTCTTTAAGTTTTTGTGAAAGTTTGTCACGACATTCAACAAGTTTTGCGGTTTGGACATTGAGAAGATATAAGCATCCGATTTCATTTTTATACCAGTTAAGAGCTTTGATAAAGTCTTTTTGGATTTTTGGTTTCTTTTTAGGAAGTTCGTATTTTAAAAATCTGTCAATTAAGTTTCCAACGGTCATTTTTTGTGCAGCTCTATTAGGGAAATTCATATTTTCTTTGATTTCGATTTCTATAGCATTAGCCCATGTTTCGGCATCTGTTTTCTTTGCAAATGTTTTATTTACTGCCGGATGTCCTTTAATCCTGACAGATGCGGTATAACTTTTCTTTCCATTTTTTCGGATGCGTTCCTTGATTTCTGCCATTTATTGCGCCTTTTGAGGTTGAAAAATGTCGTAAAATTGTCGTAATAAAGTCTAAAATTTGCTAGAATTATATAATAAATTATAACATATAAAAATTAAAACGTCAAGATATAAGTGAATTTTAGACGTTATAGATTTTTATAAATTGTTATAGATTTCATTATCTATAGATTTCTAAGCGGTAGGTCATGCGTTCGAATCGCATCCAGGGTAAATAAAAAAGGACGGGTTTTATCCCGTCTTTTTTATTTCTTGTGATAGCGATGAGAACGCCGGTTTGCGTTCTGTTGAAAAATATTTAAGGCTAAATGTTTTACTTTAAAAGTCTTAATGAGTTCAGCACGGCGAGCAGGGTTACGCCGACATCAGCAAAGACCGCGCCCCACATAGTTACTAAACCCAGTCCGCCCAGCAGCAGGAA
>CALUUI010000035.1 GCA_944323925.1 Candidatus Gastranaerophilales bacterium | reverse complement strand
TTACCTGATATCCGCTTAAAGCAGACTATATTTTTAGTTCTTACTAACGAGATGCAAAAAGCTTATTATTTTGAAAAAATTTTTTGCTGTGACGAAATTGAATACAAGCATGGTAAATATAAAGGTGATTGTATTTCTAATTAAAAAGTAACCGAGAGAAATGCACAAAAAAACAAAAGGCAAAGATATAAGGCATATGTGGGGTATTTTGTAATAGGATCACCGCAAAAAATTAGTTATTTTTTGTTTTACACTTTCAAAGGGCGTGTGTTTTGCTGCAGTAGCAAAATTAATTTTTTTTATAACTATTTGTTCGTTAAAAGACTATTATAAAATTTTATATAAGCATATTAAAATTTTTGTCTAAATTTACCGAATTTTAGTTGAAGCAAATTATGTTTTATGTTAACCTATAATCAGTATTTATATAAATTTAGGAACTAATTATAGTTTGTTGCAAAGGAGGGGATCTTATGCCAACAATAGAGCCTTTTGTTCGTTGGGCTGGTGGTAAAACATGGCTTATTCCATATTTGCATAAACTTATTGACAATATTCATATTGAGCACTATCATGAGCCATTTCTTGGGGGGGCAGCTATATTTTTTTCTTTAAATCTTTCTAAATTATCATACTTATCTGATTCTAACGAACAATTAGTTAATACATATATACAAATAAGAGACAACCCTAAATCTGTGATAAATTGTTTTCTTCAATTTAAAAACAATGAGTACGAATATTACAGGATAAGGGATAATTTCGAGCCAAAAACGTCTGAAGAAGCTGCAGCACAATTTATTTATTTAAACCAAACATCTTATAATGGATTGTTTCGTGTAAACAAGCAAGGGAAATATAATGTTCCATATGGTTTCAGAACAAATTGGCATTATGACACTAGACGTATATCTTTAGCAAGCGAGAAATTAAAAAATACAAAGATCTCTGTTGGAGATTTTGAGATCAATAAATATAAAATAAACAAACACGATTTAGTGTTTTTAGATCCACCATATACGGTTTCGCATAATAATAATGGGTTTATTGAGTATAATAAAAATCTTTTTTCTTTGGATGATCAAAAAAGATTAAGTAGATTTATTGATTATATAAAGCAAAAAAATGCTTACTATGTTTTGACAAATGCGGCACATGAAGAAATAAAAAAAATATTTACTAAAGAGGGAGACCGTATTATTAAACTGAAACGAAATAGTTTAATCGGGGGACGCAATGCCTCTCGAGAAGAGATATTTGAATATATTTTTACAAACATTCCACAAGGAGAGGATAAAAATGAGTAATACAACCTGGGATAAACTTGTTTCTGAAAACGAAATACAAAAAGTGAAAAAAGCGAGAAGTGTTTCTTATATTACAAAAACAATTTTTGCCTCTTCTTTGGAAGATGAGAAGTTAGATGGGTGGGACATTCTTTCTTATACGAAAGATCCCAAAAAACTGAAAGTAAAAAAAGAAAAACCACAAGATGAAATATTCGAAGATACTATTTGGGTACTTTTAGCAAATCTAGGATTTACCACTATGAACCGCGATCGCCACTTCACTATGTCATATGGTGATAGCGCTTCCAATACTCAACAAATTGATGTATTTGCAGTAGATAAAGAAACTATTATTTTTGTGGAGTGCAAAAGTGCGATTTCATTAACTACAAGTAATTTTAAAACGACAATTGAAGCTTATGGCGAAAAAATGCGTGGACTTCAAACTGAAGCAATTAAAAAATTTCCAAATAGAAAATGTAAATTTATCTTTGCAACAAATAATTATATATTAAGTCATAATGACGAAGAGCGTTTAAAGTCTTACAATTTTATTCACTTTGATGAGAATACAATTATATATTATCAACAATTAGTAAAACATTTGGGGTCTAGTGCTCGTTATCAATTATTGGGGAATTTATTCGCAAATACTGAAATAAAAGGAATGGAAAATCAGATTCCTGCGATACGTGGGAAAATGGGCGGACATACTTATTATTCGTTTTCAATTGAACCGGAAAAGTTATTGAAAATCGGTTATGTTTTGCATCGTAGTGAGGCAAATAGTAATTTAATGCCAACATATCAGCGTTTGATTAAAAAGAGCAGGTTAACGGCTATTAGAAAATTTATAAATGAAGATCATGGTTATTTCCCTAATTCTATCATTATAAGCATTGATAGCAAAAGACCTCTGCAATTTGATCGCTCAGAAAAAAAAGTATCTGGAGCTGTTGCAGACCTCGGAATATTACATTTGCCCAAAAAATATCGTTCAGTTTATATTATAGATGGACAGCACAGACTTTATGGTTATTCGGATTCCCAGTATGCTTCGAGCAATAGCATACCCGTCGTCGCATTTGAAAACTTGGATCAAAAAGAACAAGTAAAGCTTTTTATGGAAATAAATGAAAACCAAAAATCTGTTTCCAAAAAATTGCGCAATATTCTTAATGCGGATATGTTGTGGGATTCTTCAAAAGAATCTGAGAAACGTGATGCATTGCGGTTGAAAATTGCTCAAGATCTTGGGGAAAAAAGTACATCTCCATTATATGGTCGTATCAATATAGACGAAGACCAAGGATCTGAAATTAAATGTGTAACAATTGAATGCATAAGAATTGCTATCAATGTTGGCAATTTTTTGTCAAAATTTGATAAACGAAACATTTTAATTCAAAATGGAACTTTTGATTTAGGGCAGAACGATGCTACATTAAAACTGTTATATGGTTTTTTAGAAAAGTGTTTGGATTATGTTAAAACTTATTCTTCAGAAGAATGGGAAAAAGGTAGTTCTATGAATGGAATCCTAACAATTAATAATGGTATAGGGGGATTGATTCGTACAATTAATGATATCGTAAACTTTTTGATTGACAATCAAAAAATTAATCCAATGTCAGATAGCATTGAAGACATGGTGTTAGAAACTAAATATTATTTAGATCCTATTTGTCGCTTTGTTAATCAAATAGACGATGAAACTCGTAATAATATAAAAAAATCTTATGGAGGCAATGGACCAATTCCTTGCTGGAGATATTTTCAAAAGGCAATTCATGAAGATAGACCCGAATTCAATCCTAATGGAATGGTAAAATATTGGGAAGATCACGGCAAAGAATTTAATTCTGATGCTATACGTATGCTTCCAATAATAGAAAAAGCTGTTAAATATATAGTGCGTAAAAAATTAGAAGAAAATTATGATTCTAAATGGATAAAAGAAATACCGCAATCCGTTTATACTGAGGCGAAGGCACAAGCATCTAAAGAAGAGTATGAAACTGGTGAAACTCAAGATTGGTGGGATTATATAACTCTGTTGGGTACTAAATCCATTATTACTTATGGTAAAAATTGGTCAAATATTTTTTCAAGTATATTTACCTTAGATTCAAATAAGGTTGGGGACAAAGAAACCAAAACAGAGTGGCTTACTATATTATATAAGCTACAATCTAAAGCGGCTAAAGCAAACTTTACAGTTGCGAAATCTGAGTATCAGCTCTTATGTGAAGTATATGCAAAATTCGCTGAAGAAAATGAAATTTAAATCTGCAGATGTACTATAGATCGCAAAGAAGTATTTTTTAATATTAAAATCTTAAATGATAATAGTATATAAAAGGCAACATGTATAATAAATCTGTTGCCTTTTTATGGCAACAAGCAAAAGTGCATATATGGTTAATATATTTTCTAAGTCAACTAAATATTCTGGATGCTTATTATAGTTTTAATAGCTATGACATGTTTTAAAGAATAATGATTTTTTTTACAATAGCATTTCCATTAAAGGAAATAATGATAGAGTATATTTGAATGCAAGGATAAGAGAGTATATATAGATGTAAATGACCGCGTTTCAAAGCATGAAAAAAGGGCGCTGAATGCGCCCTTAGCTTTACAGACCAAACCGAACAGAAGGGTTGCAGATATTCAGTTGCGCCCGCCTGCCGGACGGGCG
>CALUUI010000034.1 GCA_944323925.1 Candidatus Gastranaerophilales bacterium | reverse complement strand
TTGGGACTATAGCTCAGCGGTAGAGCAGGGGACTCATAATCCCTTGGTCGTGGGTTCGAATCCCTCTGGTCCCACCATTTAAAAGATAATAAAAAGCAAGGGCTTGTCCCTTGCTTTTTATTAAATATTTTATATTATAAATACGTTGTGGTTTATAATGTGCGATAACCCCGTTCTATAGGACTAGAATATTGTCTGCGCGGCATATTTTTATATCTTTTATAACTTACAATTTTCTTATTATTAAATTTTAATTCACGGTATACTTTTTTGTAATGCCTAAAAACCGGCAAATTTTTATATGCGTGATAACGCGAAGTAATTAGAACATCCTGCCCCAGGGGTTTTAAAGAAACTGAAAATGTAGCTTTTGCAAACCGAGAGGTTGCCCAATTTTCACCCCCACCCCAGTAACCAAGTAATGAAAGGTCATTATAATCAACAGTATAAACATGCCTGCTACCATCCATTTCACGTGGCGTTACGACTCCGTCATACGCTTTTATTAAATCCGTGACAGTTTGCTCAACCTCCCAAATAGAGGCATTTAAGACGACACATTTGTGCGTGTCGCTATCATCCCAAGGTGCCGCAAATACAGGACTTGCAAAAAATAATAACGCCGCTAAAATAAATATCTTCTTCATATTTCCTCCTATACGAAATTTTAATTAACTATTTATATTAAATATATTACCATTGCTATTTGCTTTGTAAATAAACCATTTAAACTATTTTTAGGTGTAAAAGTACATATTTATTATTAAATACTTACTGGTTATTTTAACAGCAATAAATGATAATATTGTTATGAACGATAAGTCTTTCAAAAAGGAAATTGGCAATAGAATAAAAAGTTATAGAAAGCTAAAAGGTTTAACTCAAGAACAATTGGCTGAACTTATGGACTTCAATACGAAATCTATTTCATTGCTTGAAAATGGTCATAACTACATTGCTCTTAACAAAGTTCCAAAACTTTGCAATGCATTAGACATAAAACCCTATCAGTTATTTATCTTTGACAAAAGAAATAACAAATCAGAAAAAATTCAGGATGATATTATAGAATTGTTAAACACTATGGATTCTACAAAGTTGAAACTGGCGTATAAACTTTTATACGAACTAAATAACTTTCACCTCAAGTGATATATACTATTCAAATTATTTATTAATTTATACTTGACACTCAAATATTTTAGGAGTAAATTTAGTTGCAACATTATACATACAACCGCTTTAAAGACGGTTTTCATTAGCACTACATTTACCCTGTATTTTGTTTTTAAAAAAGGAGGAAATTACATTTATTCCTCAACACTAATGAATTGTTCTCTATAAAGTGTTTCTATGATACCTCTTGTAAGGTCTTTGCAGATTAAATTGATAACGTATGTGCGTGCATTAGGTTCAGTACGTTGCAATAACCCGAGTTCAACCATTTTGGTTATTAACAAATTTATCTGGCGCGGGGTCTTTTCCGGCAATGCCCCTTGAACATCTTTTGATTTAACAATACCCTCAGTTTTATTCAATGCCAATTCTAAAACTTTCTTGTAATCGTTATTTATAAAATGTAATTCAAGTGCTTTATTTATTGCCGGCATAACAATACGTTCTGCAAAAAATTGTTTGTTCATAAGTTTAGAAACTTTCGACATTTCTTTGTGCAAACCGCTAAGAACATATTCACACCAAATGGCTTTGCTTTCATCTGTATTTTCATCTGCCACTTGTAACATTTCAAAATACTTGTTTCTATCTATACAAAAAACAGCGGTAGAGTTTAGAAGATATGCCATATCAAAACCGTATTGACGCAGCATTGAATATGTCAAAATTCTTGACATTCTGCCGTTACCATTATCGAACGGGTGTATCCAGGTAAAGCAATGGTGTGCAATCGCAACCTTTAACAATTGCATTTGCATTTTATCATCTTTATTTATCCATTCAATAAGTTCCTGCATAAAACCCGGAACAGCTGTAGGATTTGGCGGAGTATGTATAGCCTTATTTATTTTAACATAACAAGTTCTGTAACTTCCGCTTTCATTACTTCCCTCGTTTTTTAAACCTTTGGTAATCAAATAATGTAATTCTTTTAGAAACTTATTTGATATTTTAAACTCTTTATCTTCATCAAAACAGGTGTTCACATAGTTTATTGCAATTTCAATATTTTCAATCTCTTTTATGTTTTCAAATTCTTTGTTTTCTTCAAATTTATATGTAACATAATCAGAAATAGTTGTTCTGTTACCCTCAATCCTTGCTGACTGCAAGCTTTCAATCATGTGAAAAATTTCTTTTACCTGCGTAAATAATCTTGGATTAATCTCTAATGGAGCAATTTGATTTCGTAAAACTTCAAGTTGCATAATAAGTTCTACCAAATTACTATCAAATGATATTTGAGGTAATTTTAAATTTAATTTATCACACATAATGTTCTCCGGTTATTTACATCAATATAACATATTATTTACGTTAATGCAAGAATTTATTTACGTAGAAAAGCCTAAAACCATTACAATAATTAAAGTTTAAAATTAAACTAAAAATTTTTATTTACGTTGGATTGAAAAATTATTTACGTAAACTAAAAATTTTATCTACATTTAATGCAATTTTCACAAATCTTTACAAACGCTATATAAATAAAGCATTTATATTACACTTATAGTAAGGAGATTTTCTATGATTACTATTAATACAGCGCAAAATAATTTTAATAATCAACATTCTATAAAATTTGAATCACGCATTATACCCACACAAAGCCTGAAAAACACAATATCACACACAATCAAAAATGCAACAATATACGACGAAGAAGCAGGTTATTGTAGAAGCCTTATTAAAGCACTTAATGCTATTTTAAATGATTCAAAAGATGATGTTATCCAGTTTGAAAAAACAGAAAATACAGGTATTTTATATAAGAGTCCGACAGGTACAGATATCTTTGTAAATAAAGAAAAAGTAGCAAGCAATTATATTACAGAGGAACTACAATGTGAGTTTGAGTTAGAGCAATATTACAAAACACCCATTAATGAAGCCTTGAAGGATGAAGACTTTATGGAGCGAAGTATAATAGATTTTGCCGAGGAAAGATTTCAAAAAAAATTTTATTCTGAAGAGCTAACAGAGCAAGAACTTGACCTTATAAACCCGATGATAACAAAAATGCAGAACCTCAACTCACGGGATACTCTAATACATAATAAAATGCTAGGCATGGCTTTCAGAATACAAAAAAAATTATATGAGAATGCGTTGATACAATTAGAAAAGATACAAAATAAAATTTTTAATCCGAACGAATAAAGCAAATCTCGGCTATCTAAATTCCATATCGCAGAACATTCTCGGATACTAAATAACTTTCATCTCAAGTGATATATACTATTAATTTTTGTAAATTTTCTTACTGCAAACATAAAGAATAACTTCTAAATTGTCGACACTCCTTTTATAAGGAGCGGCAATGCAAATAGGCGAACCGATGCTCCAGCTGCTTTTATACAAAAAAGCGCAGAGCGAACAAAATAAAAATATTCTACAAAGCGATGCTTCGGCAGAGCCGGTGACGACCGGGTCTGCCGGTAGTACTGTTAGTACTACCCTGACTTCGGCGGATTATGAAATCGCCAATGATTTTGCTATGAATAATTTTAACGAAAGTCAGAAAATCGCCGCAGCGACCTCTAACATTTTGACGGTAAACACTAACGCTGTTACTATTTCCTCGCTTTCTGCCGCAGAAATTTCGCGTATTAAGCAGGTAATTTATGATTTACACCACCCGACAACTACGCCTGGCCCCGGAACGACACCGGATACCGGCGAAACGCCTGCCGGACAAATCGGGTTTATGCATGACTTCGACGATGTTGATGAAATGTTTAATTATATTAACACGATTGATCCGACCGTCACAAAAGAAACCGGACTTGACGGTAATGCTCTGTGGCAGTTAACCCAGCGTGACGATTGGGAACGAAACAACAACAGCTTCTTCGGTATAATGAACCACGGGTTTAACCTCATAGATACCGACAACGACGGTGTTCTATCTTATGAAGAAATCTCCGATTTCGTCGGGGATGAAATGGCTACCGTTTCTGATTATCTGAATAAAGTTCAAGAATATTCAAATGAACTTCAAA
>CALUUI010000033.1 GCA_944323925.1 Candidatus Gastranaerophilales bacterium | reverse complement strand
ACTGTAATTACTCAAATTGGTCTTTTGCTACTCTTTTTGTCCCTCAAAATATAATAAAAATTTAAACGAACTACCTGTGTAAATTATCTGTTAGTCTAAGAATACTACCCCCGGAAGTTTGAGAGAATTCTCAAACTTTTTAAGTTTTCGGAGAAAAATTCCAAAACTCAGTGATACAAACTCTCAAACTCTCTGATAATTCATTCTCAAAGTTAGTGATACTTTATTGATAAGTTATGTGTTTTTTGTTCAATTATTAAAACGTTTATTAAACACCCTTTGAACTATATTTAAACGCTCTTTAAATTTGTGTTACTTATTTTATCTCTCATGTTCATGATAATATAATTATGTGGAAGTATTAAATAGGAGTTCTGCTTTGCCAACATCCAATTTTGAATATTTGAATAAATATTATCCACAACTTGCAAAGTTGGGCAGTACCGCAGAATGCTATTTATATTCAGATCCTAATGCTTGCATTTATAAACTTGGTCTTTTAAGTGAAACCATTGTTAATGCAGTTTTTGATATTGAAAAACTAAGCATACCGGAAGATAAAAATACATTAGCAACAAAAATAAGAATTTTAAAAAAGGAAGGTATTCTTCCTAAAATAATTGACGATATTTTATATGCATTAAGAATAAGAAGAAATGATGCTGTACATGCCGGTTTAGACTCTGTTGAAAATGCAAAAATTTTATTAAAAATGGCATATAGTCTATCTAATTGGTTTGTTGAAGTTTACATGGATTGGCACTACAAAGCAGAACCATTTGTAATGCCTGAAGAAATACCTGCAACTGATTATGAAAAAATTATAAAAGAAAAAGAAGCACAAATTAATGCATTAAATGAACAAATTGTTCAAATGCAAGTAGTTCATGAAGTAAACATTACTGAACGTAAAAAACAAGCCGAAACAGTTTCTGAAGGTCTTGATATTTCTGAAGATGAAACGAGATTCTTTATTGATGAACAATTGAGAAGAGTAGGATGGACTGTTGACACCAAAGAACTCAGATATTCAAAAGGTGCAAGACCACAAAAAGGTGTTAATCAAGCAATTGCTGAATGGCCGACAGATTCAAAAGTTTCTAAAACAGGTTATGCTGACTATGCTTTATTTATAGGCTTGCAGTTAGTTGGTATTGTTGAAGCTAAAAAGGCAATGTTAGATATACCATCTGTAATTGATTATCAATGCAAAGATTATTCTAGATGTATAAAAGAAAATGACTCTAAATACTGTTTAACAAAATGCTGTAAAGATTTTCAGGTTCCATTTGTTTTTGCAACTAATGGAAGAAAGTATTTAAAACAAATTGAAACAAAATCAGGAATATGGTTTTTAGATTTAAGGGATGAAAGCAATGCTCCGTATGCCTTAAAAGGCTGGATAAGTCCGGAAGGCATAATCGAAATGCTCGAACAAAATAAGAAAGAAGCTGAAGATACATTATCAAATATGCCTTATGATTTCTTGCAGGATAGCGATGGTTTAAATTTAAGAAATTATCAATTAAAAGCTATTGAGGCTGTTGAACAAGCTTTGGCTGACGGTAAGAAAACGGCTTTGTTATCAATGGCCACTGGAACCGGCAAAACAAGAACTATTCTTGGTATGATATATCGTTTTCTTAAAAGCAAACGATTTAAAAGAATTTTATTCTTGGTAGACAGAACTGCTCTTGGAGAACAAGCCCAAGATGTATTCCAAGATGTAAAACTTGAAGATTTAATGTCATTAGATCAAATATACAATATCAATAAACTTGAAGAAAAAGACATCGATAAAACTACTAAAATTCAGGTCGCAACTGTGCAAAGTATGGTTAAAAGAATAATGTATCCAGAAGATGAAACTTATCCTTCTGTTTCAAATTTTGATGCAATTATAGTTGATGAAGCTCATCGAGGTTACATTTTAGATAGAGAAATGAGTGATGAAGAACTTCTGTACAGAGACCAAGATGATTATGTTTCAAAATACAGAACAGTAATAGAATATTTTGATGCATTTAAAGTAGCATTAACAGCAACTCCAGCTTTACATACCACAGATATTTTTGGCAAACCGGTATTTAATTATTCATACAGAGAAGCAGTAATTGATGGATATTTAGTTGATTATGATGCACCGCATACTATTAAAACGAAACTCAGCGAAGAAGGTGTGCATTATAAAAAAGGTGATACTCTTGCAATCTATAATCCAGTTACCGGAGAAATTGTTAATAGTGCTGAACTTGAAGATGAACTTGAATTTGATGTAGATAAATTCAATAGAGATATAGTATTACCGAATTTTAATAAAACTGTACTAACAGAAATGGCTAAAGACATAAATCCTGAAGGCAGGGAAAAAACTCTTATTTACGCCGTAAATGATGATCACGCAGATATGATTGTTGATATTTTGAAAAAGATATATTCAGAATACGGCATAGATAATGATGCTGTTTTAAAGATTACAGGCAGTGTTGCAGGTGGTAATAAAAAGAAAATCGCAGAAACCATAAAAAGATTTAAAAATGAACAATATCCTAATATTGTAGTTACAGTTGATTTATTAACAACAGGTATTGATGTTCCTGAAATAACAAAGCTTGTATTTATGAGAAGAATTAAATCAAGAATTTTATTTGAACAAATGTTGGGTCGTGCTACAAGATTATGCCCTGAAATTGGTAAGACTCATTTTGAAATATATGATCCTGTCGGAGTTTATGAGTCATTAGCTCCTGTTAATACAATGAAACCTGTTGTAAATAATGTAACAACAACTATTGAAGATTTATATAAAGGCTTGGAAACGTTTGAAGATGATGCGCATATTCAAAACCAGTTAGATTTACTATTTGCAAAAATTCAAAGAAAGCAAAAGAATTTATCTAAAGAAACTTTAGAAAAATTCCAAATAAAAACAGAAGGTAAAACTCCTGCACAAATAGTGTCAGAATCTCGCTTCAAATCACCAAAAGACTCCAGAGAATTTATGCAAAAATATAAAGATGCGTTTATACTTTTAGATATTAAAAAGAAAAGTGCACCAAGGCCAAAAGTATATGATGATAGAGAAGATAAATTAACAGAACACAAACGTGACTATATAAATGGCAAACGTCCGGAAGATTATATCGAATCGTTTAAAGAATTTATTAATGACAATATCAATAAAATTGCAGCCTTAAAAACTGTATGTACAAGACCAAAAGATTTAACTAGGGCTGATTTAAAAGAATTAAAACTTATTTTGGATGAAAATCAATTTAATGAACAATTATTAAATTCTGCGTGGAAATACATGAGTAATGAAGATATTGCAGCCGACATAATCAGCTTTATTCGCCAACAGGCATTAGGTTCTCCTTTGGTTAGCCATGAAAGAAGAATCAAGAATGCTGTTGCAAAAATTAAATCAAATCATGATTTTAATAAAATGCAGTTAGATTGGCTTGATAGAATAGAAAAAAGCCTACTTGAAGAAACTGTTATGGATAAACAAATTCTTAATAGCGGTGCATTCAGAACTAATGGCGGATTTAATGCAATTGATAAAAGGTTTGGCGGAAAATTACAAGAACTTATAGATGAACTCAATGAATATCTATACAATGACGAGGAAAATGTTGCATGAACAATAAAGAAATTGTCTCAAAACTATGGAAATTATGTGATGTATTAAGAGATGATGGTATTACGTATCATCAGTATGTAACGGAATTAACATATATTCTTTTCTTAAAAATGAGTAAAGAAACAGGAACAGAAAACAAAATTCCCGAAAAATACAGATGGGATAAACTCGTTGCAAAGAAAGGTATTGAGTTAAAACATTTTTATAAAGAACTTTTAAATTACTTGGGAGATGAATGCCAAGGCAGAATAAGAGAAATATATCAAGGTGCAATAAGCAACATTGATGAACCTAAAAACTTAGAAAAAATAATAACATCAATTGATGGTTTGGATTGGTATTCTGCAAGAGAAGAAGGTCTTGGGAATTTATATGAAGGTCTTTTAGAAAAGAACGCTAACGAAAAGAAATCCGGCGCAGGACAATATTTTACACCAAGGGTATTGATTAATGTTATGACAAAGCTTGTTGATCCTAAAGCGGGTGAAAAGTGCAACGACCCGGCATGCGGGACTTTTGGTTTTATGATTGCTGCAGATCAACATATTAAAAATAATACAAGTGATTTATTTGACTTATCTACCGATGAGCAAAATTTTCAAATTCAACAAGCATTTACAGGCTGCGAACTGGTGCATGATACTCACCGTTTAGCGTTGATGAATGCAATGTTGCATAATATTGAAGGTAAAATTTATTTGGCAGATACCTTATCAACCGAAGGTAAACAGTTAAAAGGTTATGATGTTGTACTTACTAATCCTCCATTTGGGACTAAAAAAGGCGGAGAACGGGCAACACGAGATGATTTTACATTTCCGACAAGCAACAAACAATTAAACTTCTTGCAGCACATTTATCGTAGTTTAAAAACTACAGGCAATGCTCGTGCTGCGGTTGTATTACCAGATAATGTTCTTTTTGCTGATAATGACGGAGAAAAAATTCGTAAGGACTTAATGGAAAAATGTAATTTACATACAATATTAAGGCTCCCAACCGGTATATTTTATGCTCAAGGGGTAAAAACAAATGTATTATTCTTTAGCCGCGGTAAAGAAGATAAAGGAAATACCAAAGAAGTATGGATTTACGATTTACGTTCAAATATGCCATCTTTTGGTAAGACAAATCCGCTTAAAGAATCCGATTTTGATGATTTTGTAAAATGTTATTGTGCAGAAGATTTTTCAAAGAGAAAACAAACCTGGTCAGAAGAAAATCCTGACGGCAGATGGCGCAAATATTCTTATGATGAAATTATAAAAAGAGATAAAACAAGTTTGGATATCTCTTGGATTAAAACAGGAGATGAAGTCCCCGATTGTTCTCTTAATGAATTGTTAGAAGAAATAAAACTAAAAACAGATTCCATTGTTACTTCCGTTGCTAAACTACAAGAATTAATTGCTGAGGTTAAAGAATAATGAATACAAAGCAATTAAGACAAAAAATTCTTGATTTAGCAATAAAAGGTAAACTTGTTCCGCAAGATCCTAATGACGAACCGGCAAGTAAGCTACTTGAACGCATAAGAGAAGAAAAAGAACAGCTTATTAAAGAGGGTAAATTAAAACGAGATAAGAACGAATCATACATATTTGTTGGTGATGATAAGTTACATTATGAGAAGTTTGCAGACGGAAGCGTAGTTTGTATAGAAGATGAAATCCCGTTCGAGATACCTG
>CALUUI010000032.1 GCA_944323925.1 Candidatus Gastranaerophilales bacterium | reverse complement strand
AAAAGATTTTCAAAAAAGCTTGCTCCCGAAATTAATGTTAGAAAATAGTGATAGTTCAAGCGATAAATTATCATTTATTTAATCATAAAGGAATTAAAATGTTCAATGAATCAACATTAGAAACAGCAATAATAGAAAATTTAAAAAATCAGAATTATGAATATGTCAGAGGTGATGATATTCATAAAGAATTATCTGACGTTCTAATTCGTGATGATTTCAGAAACTTTATGATGTTGAACTATGATTTAACAGATTTTGAAGTTAATTCCTTATTACGCAGATTTGATAACTATACTAATGCTGATTTGTATTCTTCAAATAAAGAAATAATGAACCTTATTATGGAAGGTTTAATTATCAAAAGAGAAGATAAAACCAAGCAGGATTTATACATAAATTTTATTGATTATGAAAACCCTGAAAAGAATATAATCAAAGTTATAAATCAGTTGGAAATTCAGGGAACAGAAAAAAGAATACCTGATGCAATTATTTATATAAACGGTTTGCCTTTGGTTGTGTTTGAGTTTAAAAGTGCAGTAAAAGAAAACACCACAATAAAAGATGCTTTTGAACAGATAACAATCAGATACACAAGAGATATTCCTGAATTATTTAAATACAATGCTTTCTGTGTAATATCTGATGGTGTTAATAATAAATGCGGTTCTATTTTTGCTAAATATGAGTTTTTCTATGCTTGGAGAACAACAGAATTTATGGGCGAAGAAGCTGACGGTATTGATTCTTTAGAAACAATGATCGAAGGTTTATTCAATAAAGAAACTTTGCTTGATGTTATTCATAACTTTGTTTATTTCCCAGATAAATCAACTCACAGTTTAAAAATCGTTTGCAGGTATCCGCAGTATTACGCATCACGCAAGTTATTAGATAATATCAAACTTCATATAAAACCCAATGGTGATGGTAAAGGTGGAACTTATTGGGGAACCACTGGTTGTGGTAAGTCATTCACAATGCTATTTCTGTCAAGATTGCTGATGAGAGATAAAAAACTTGCCAGTCCTACAATAGTTTTAATTACAGACAGAACTGATTTAGACGATCAAATATCCGAACAATTCTTATGTGCAACTAAATATATTGGTGATGAAACCATTGTGCAGGTTAAATCAAGAGAAGACTTAAAAATACAACTTGAAAATAGAGAAAGTGGTGGTGTTTATTTAACAACCATTCAAAAATTTTCTGAAGATATAAATTTATTATCTAATCGTTCAAATATAATCTGTATTTCCGACGAGGCCCACCGTTCGCAGACAAATTTAGAACAGAGAATTGTAATGACAGAAGAAAAAGTCGAAAAGAAATATGGCTTTGCAAAATATCTGCACGATTCACTTCCAAATGCAACTTATGTCGGCTTTACTGGAACACCAATTGATGCAACTCTTGATGTATTCGGGGATATTATTGACAGATACACAATGACAGAAGCTGTTGAAGATCAAATAACAGTAAAGATTGTATATGAAGGTCGTGCTTCTAAAGTTTATCTTGATGAATCTAAACTTAAAATTATTGAAGATTACTACAACAAATGTGAAGAAGAAGGTGCAAACGAATATCAAATAGAAGAAAGTAAAAAGACTGTCGCTAAAATGAAAGAAATCATCGGACACCCTGACAGACTTGATGCTATTGCACATGATTTTATTGAACATTATGAAACAAGAGTTGCAGAAGGCTCAACTGTAATGGGTAAAGCTATGTTTGTTTGTTATGACAGAGATATTGCTTATAAATTATACAAAAAGATTATTGAATTAAGACCTGAATGGACTGAATACAAAGAATGTGATGAAAACTTTGTTTTATCTGAAGCAGATAAAACAGATGTAAAACCAATGCCAAAAATTAAACTTGTTATGACAACCAACAAGAATGATGAAAAAGAATTATATGATATGCTTGGCAATGATAAGGATAGAAAAGATTTTGCTTTGCAGTTTAAAGAAGAAAAATCAAACTTCAAGATTGCAATGGTAGTCGATATGTGGCTCACAGGCTTTGACGTCCCATGTTTAGATACAATGTATCTTGATAAGCCCGTCCATTCTCACACATTAATTCAAACCATTTCAAGAGTTAACAGAGTATATGAAGGTAAGGATAGAGGTCTTGTAGTTGACTATATCGGCATTAAAAAGAATATGAATAAAGCCATTGGAACATATACCGGCGGAGGAACTAAAAGACTTGATGATGACGAGCAAGCTGTTGTTATAGTAAAAGACCAATTAGAAGTGCTTGCAGGTATGTTAAATGGTTTTGATGCTTCTGACTTCTTCATAAATGAACCCGTTAAACAATTAAAATGCTTGAAACAAGCAGCAAACTTTATGATGCAAACAGAAGAAAAACAACTTCGTTTTATGCACAATGCAAAAAAACTAAAACAGGCTTACAATCTTTGTACAAGCAATAAAAAGATTAATCAAGAAGAACGAGATTATATTTATTTCTATATGGCTGTTCGTTCCGTAATTTATAAATTTACTAAAGGTGATGCTCCTGATGCTACTCAAATGAATGCAAGAGTTCGCCAATTAATTGAAGATGCACTTTCATCTGAAGGAATAGAAGAAGTATTTAAAATTAAAGAAACTAATAAAATTATTGATATCTTTAGTGAATCATACATTGAAAAAATTAAAGCTCTGCCTTTAGAAAATATGAAAGTTAAGATTTTAGAAAGACTAATTAAACAAAAAATTGAAGAATTTAAAAAGGTCAATAAAATTAAAGGTGTTGATTTTTCTAAAAAGATGAAAGCGATTATTGATAAATATAATACTCGTACTGAAATTGATGTTGATAAAGTTCACGATGAAACCGTTGATGCAATTATAGATTTAATTCACGAATTAAAAGAAGAACAAGAATCATTTAAAAAACTAAATATAGATTATGAAGAAAAAGCATTCTTTGATATATTAGTTGCGGTTCGTGATAATCATAAGTTTGTGTATGACGATCAAAAAATGATTTATCTTTGTAGAGAAATTAAGAAAATTGTTGCTGATAAAACTAAATATACAGACTGCTTTAAAAAGGCAGATATCAAAGCCGAATTGGAAGTTGATTTAATAAGACTTCTCGGTAAAAACGGTTATCCGCCGGAATATAACAAAGAAGTTTATAACGAAGTATTTGAACAGGCAGAAAACTTTAAAAAATATAGTGTTGATGAATAAAACTACGAAGAGGTTATTGTGACAAAGGACTTAACAAATTCAAGAATAGATAGACAAAATATCTTAAATAATGAAATAGCAGTTGCAGAAATTCAAGAAAAATCTGGCGTAGAAGGAATAATGTGGAATGACAAAATGTATGTTACCAAAGAAATGACAGCAGATTTTTTTGATGTAGATATTAGAACCATTAGCAGATATATTGAACAAAATAATGAGGAATTGGTATCTAATGGATATACGGTGCTAAAAGGTAAAAAACTCGCTGAATTTTTAAATTCTGACATTGATTTTGTGAAGGACATAAATGTCCCTCACAAAATTAGGAATTTAGGATTATTTGATTTTAAAGCATTCTTAAACATGGCCATGCTTCTTTCTGAAAGTGAAAAAGCAAGAGCATTAAGACAAATGATGCTAGATATAGTAATTGATTTAATAAACAGAAAAACTGGAGGAGGAACTAAATATATCAATCAACGAGATAAAGATTTTGTTTTTGCCTCCATACAAGAAGAAAATTATAGAAGACAATTTACAGATGCGTTGAAGAATTATGTAGAAGATAATAAGTTTAAATATGCTCATTTTACAGATTTAATATATGTTAGTATATTTAAAGAAAAAGCTGTAGAATATAAAAAAATATTAGATTTGAAAGAAAGCGATAAAGTTAGAGATACTTTTTATAGCGAAATTCTCGACATAATAGCCGCATATGAAACAGGTTTGGCTGATGAAATAAAAAAAGAATATGAAAAACAAAATAAAATTCTATCTGTAAGAGAAGTTGAAAATATTTTGAAAAACTTTGAGCAAATGGCTCTTTGGAAACCACTTATTCAAAGAGGGCGAACAAAGATGGCAAGCCGTGACATGGCTTTAAGAGAGGCATTTCACTATCAATTGGCTGAATATATTCAACCATTAGATAAAGATGAATACCAAAAGTTTTTAGGTGCAACAGGTGATGAATTAGAAAAATTAATGCAAGAAAACCAAGATGTTCTAAAAAGATTAAAGGAACGTAATTAATGTCCATTCAATATATAACAATAGAACAGGCAATTGAAACGCATAAAAAGACTATTCAATACAGTGGCGGAGGTTTGGAAGGACAATTGAATATTGGACAGCTTGAAAGTGTTCTTGAACATATAAAAAATGATGATTATTATCCAACTTTTGTTGATAAACTGACTCATTTATTTTTTGGTGCTTGTAAATTTCATTGTTTTGAAGATGGAAATAAACGGATTGCAATAACTTTGTCTGCACATTTCTTATTATTAAATGGTTATATGGCAGTCGCCAAAAATTTTTTTGTAATAACTGAGAACATTAGTTATGAAGTCGCGTCAGGTAAAATTTCAAAGGAATTGTTACATCGTATTATGACTGCTATTATGGATGGGACATACGATTACGATGAAGAGTTAAAACTAGATATATATAATGCTATTCAATAGAGGTTTGAATTCTTTTATTAATATTAAAGAAAGAAAATTAATTGACTATGCTATTCTAAACCCCGTTCAAAAAGTGTTCAAAAGACGTTGTATTGAATTTATTTAAGAAAATTGGAGAATTGCTTCAAACAAAAAACAACTCTGCTTAAAATTGTACCTAACAGTTTCTTAAACAGATAAATTTTAATTGAAAAAATTCCATATGGAAATTGTGTCTAAATGATACGTTTTAAAGTATTTTGCTTGATATTCAAGGGGCTTAGAGCGATAAATGTCATTGTTGATAAGAGATAATAATGATTGAATTAGGCAAAAAATACAAACTTAAAAAGATTAAAAGTCTTGAAAACTCAGATAATGAGTATTACAAAGTAATAGGATTTTATAACCTTGACACTGTCATTTGCTAGAATCCTTATGGTGAAAGGTTTGTATTTTTAAAAGAGTTTTTAATTGATCCTGCAAAACCTAATGAAATTTATTCAAAATTGATACTTGAAAGGCAAGAATAATGGCAGAAAAAGATTATAAGTTATACGGAACAAAGGTTTTAAATCTAAAAACTCAAGAAATAGGATTGTTAATTTGTGTTTGGAAAAATAAGTTTGCTGATGCAGAGGTAGATTACGCGACTTGCGTTGATAAGCAAGGCAAAAGATACAATATAGAGCTTGATAACATAAGAGGGTTTGAAGATGATTTTGAAAAATAAGCTGACAAGAGAAACATTAGAAATAACTTATCCTGAATTTAGAAAAAAGTTTGCAAAAGAAATTAGGACTGCTTTTGAAAGTTATCGCAGAACACAGTTAAATAAATATTCTTATAACTTTAAAGATGATAATTCAATGGAATACAATTTTTACTTCCAATTACAATGGAATTTCAATCATTTTGGAAATTCTAA
>CALUUI010000031.1 GCA_944323925.1 Candidatus Gastranaerophilales bacterium | reverse complement strand
GGAGGCTTAATTCTTTTATTATTCCACTAAACTATATAATTATGATTCCTTTCAAAATAAAAATCATTGACTTAGAGTTTACTTCAAATGCTATTATATTCTTAAGTATAAAACTTAACAAGGACGTGATAATATGACTATTAAAGAAGTAAGTCAAAAATACGATCTCAGCCCCGATACTATTCGTTATTATGAACGTATTGGTTTAATTCCACCTGTACCACGTAAACCAAATGGTATTCGTGATTTTGACCAAGAATCATGTAATTGGATTGAATTTATAAAATGTATGCGTTCTGCTGGCATACAACCAATTTAAAAACATTTAATAACAAAGGAGTTTTTTATTATGACAATCAAAGAAGTTAGCGAAAAATATAATATTTCTGCTGATACTATTCGTTACTATGAACGTATTGGTTTAATTCCACCTGTACCACGTAAACCAAATGGTATTCGTGATTTTGACCAAGAATCATGTAATTGGATTGAATTTGTCCGTTGCCTTCGTGATGCTGGAGTTCAAATTGAAGCATTGATTGATTATGTTCATTTATTTTATCAAGAAGGTACAGCAGAAGCTCGCAAAGCTATTTTAGTAGAACAACGTGACCGTCTCCAGAAACAAATTGATACTATGAATTTAGTTATTGAACGTTTAAATAAAAAAGTAGATCGTTATGAAGAAATCATTATTCCAGCCGAAAAAAAATTATTGAATAATAAAAAAGAGAGTAGTTAATCTACTCTCTTTTTTATTTCTAATATTTCACAGATTTTCACTTGCATCATTCCTAGCTTTTGATGATATTCTTTATATTTATTCTCCTATCTTAAGATACTTCTCTTATACATATTTAATATAGCCAAAACAATATTAAATGTAAATAAAAGCATCTATTTTATTAAGTATTCTATTGTCTTTGACGAATTTGATATTTCGTTTCGATATTATTAGTTATATAACCTCTTTCTCTTAATCCATTGGTTATTTCTGAATAAATATCATTACCATTTGAGTCTTTGATGGTAATAATTAAAACAAATTCTTGTGATTGTACATAAAATCCATTTCGTGGAGTTAAGTCAACTCTAAGTTTCCATCCATCTTCTAGGCTTATTCCTCTACTTAACTTTCTGTAGTAGGATTTTATAGGACTCCATTTGAACCCGTGTTTTACTCGTGCTGCTTCAAATTTTTCATCCCATTTTGATTCAAGAGGAACTTGTCCCTTATAATCAATTTTTCCACCAGCTATATATGAATATGTTCCAAAACTGACATCAATATTAGTTCTACAATATTCACGACCATATTTGGGGTCAAGAGGCGGTAAGTAGGCAAGAGTCATTCCTATTTCACCAATATACTTATTGTTTTTGATAAGAGATTTTGGATATGGGAAATCATACATTTCCAGATGCGATTTTTGAGATATTTTTTGTTTGAAAATAAGTGTTACACAATCTTTACTACATTGTAAAATATCTTGTGTATCAGCAGAAGGGATCCCAAATCCATAATATTTAATATTGTCTGGATGTTCATCTAACAATTCACGAGAGTTCATCCTTGCAGAATGTATTAACATTGCTTTAGCAAGGAGTAGATCTGGCTCGATCATTTCTTCATATATAGAGGCATATTTCTGCAAAGATCGAGGAGTTGAATAACTTGTGCCATTACCCTCAATTATCCTTCCGCTAGAATCCAATCCTTTTACTCCTAAACCATCAATTTTATATGATGTAGAATAATTACCACCATAATCAACAATGTCAGGCTTAACAATATAATTAGCACCAGGTCCTCTTCGACTAAAAGGTGAAGGTTCATTAAATTTAACAATCGAATTTATAGAATCAAATAATGCAACAGAACCTACTGTTATAGCACGAACAGAGTCAGCTGGTGATATAAGACGATCATGCTCACCAATACCTTTTTGAGGTGGCCAATTTCTAAGCGGTAAACTATTTACGTTTCCGCTAGAAACAAAGATTTGTACATGGTATTTATCTTGTATATAATCTAAAAATACCCCTAAATCAGACATTGAACCATCACAAGGTTTATTTTCAATACCTAAAGATAAATTCCATATTTTAGTAGTAAATGAATATTTCTCCATTACTTCTTCAATAATTTCCATCAAAGTATCTTCTGTAATGGAATCAGTTAATCCAAAATTTTTATCACTATTTGGAATGGCAACAATATCTACAAATTTAAAACGATATGCTGTGGACGCAGAAATATCATTCAAAATATTTCCATATTGTATAGTTGATGCAATAAATGTAGCATGTTGTGGATTTTGATAAACTTTATTTATATATTCTTCACGTGCAACAATATAAGGTTGTAGAAATGGATTATCATCACTTATTCCACCATCAATAATTCCAATGGTAACATCGCTATCTCGATACTCAGAATTCAATAAAGTTTGTAACTCAGTCGCCGAAAAATCACTCTGAGGAAGAGAGTACTCTTGAAAAAAACCAACAGTTTTTACTCCGTTAATAGAAGCCAATTTAATAATATCATTATAAGAAGTAATCTCTATCTTTAAAAATTTAATCTGATCGCCATATGAAATAATTTCATATTTATCTTTAAAATGAAGTGAACATAATTTTCGTATCACATAGTCCCAAATTTGTGCATTATCAAAGTCGTCATCAAAATCAAAGATTTTAAGTTTAATAAATTTTTTAATAGAGTTAAAATCTTCTTGTGCAATAGACTGGAGTGTTGGTGAAATTTTTTCTTCTGGCTTAATAGGTTGAATATCAATTATTGCGGTCATATTGGCTTGGAATTTTTGTGATGGTGGGTTTTTTACCATCTCTATTGTTTCCTGAATATTTTTTCTGTTAACCTTAATATATATTTCATCTAAATCTTCGCTACCAATAATTGGGCAATTCCTACAGAGATCAGATGGTTTATGTGATTTTGCAATAGCTTCAGGTTTTACTGTTATTTTTCCTACAGCGGGGATTGCTTCATTTTCATTAAAAACATCTGAATAAAAAGATAATAAAGTTTCGAACTTGTCAGTTATTTCTTTTTTTAATTCCGGAGTTACTTCTCCGAAAAATTTCAACTTTCCACCTCCAGTATTCGGAACAATATCTGTTGCTTTGGGAAGAACCAACTTTATTGGTAAATTGTTTTCACTCATAATTAAACCTCTTTAACAATTTTTTGAATAGTTGTTTTTGAACTACCTAAGATATCAGCAATTGTCTGTAAACTAAAAACTTTTGAATTTTTGCTTCGTAAATATTTTGCCTTTATTTTTAATAGTTCTCGTGAATCATTACAATTTTGAGGAACGATATTTTTGGTAATAAACAGTTCTTCATAAATACTAGATACGCTAAAAGAAGAGTTATGGATAACAGAGTTTCTTATAGCTTTAGTTATAATCTCTTCTATATCAGAACCACTTTGTCCATCAAGTAAAGTTGAAATTTCTAAAATTTCTTTTTGAGTAAATTTACATATACCATTGGAAAATAAGGTGACTAATGCTGCAATAGCGTCTTTATCAGGCAGTTCTATTTCTAATTTATAGTCAAATCTTCTCCATATTGCAGGATCAAGTAACTGCTGATGATTGGTAGCTGCTAAAATTAAGCTGTCTTTGCTCATTGTATCAATATTCTGTAAAAGACTATTAACAACACGTTTCAACTCCCCAAGTTCGTTGTTATCATCTCTAGCCTTAGCAATAGCATCAAATTCATCTAAAAATAATACACAAGGCATTTTTTGTGCAAACTCAAATAGGCTACGAATATTTTTAGCAGTAGTACCAAGGTATGAGGAGATTAGACTATCTAACCTAGCAATAACGAGTGGCAAATTTAATTGTTTAGCAATTAAATAGGCACATTTAGTTTTTCCACATCCAGGTGGTCCATATAACAATAGTGAGTTAGATACATTTATTCCAAGAGAGTTAAGTTTATCAGCATTTTGATAACTTAAAATAAATGAATCTAATTTTTCTTCATTCCGTTTTGAGAGAATAACTTCAATATCATTTTGATATGGGTAAATAATATCAGCAAGGTTCATTCTTGATTCAGTATCTACAGGAATAGCAATAGAATTAGAACTATTCATAGGAGTCAAGGTGGACTCAGTTTGAGCAGATAATAGACGTTGAAATTTAGTTGCAGAGCGAAAATCATTGTCTTTTTCCAACTTTGATACTAATTGTTTTGTATAATTAATAACTTTGACTTGATCGTGCTTTAATGCACCTTCTATAATCTTGCCAATTTCAATAGAATATTTCATCATTACACCTCCTATCCTATTATAAAGGAACGAAATGCAAATGTAAAGAACGAATACCGTTTAAGACGGAACGAATATCAAAATAAAACGCATTATATATTAATTTTTAGGAACTTTTCCAGATTGCATTTCAATATATTCTATATAGGTCATGTTTTAGCAGTTATGTGAAATTTATCCTTTTTATATGGTATCGTAGGCTACCTACATACAGATCAGTATGCATAGCTTTTTATCAAATACGAGCATAAAGTCCCTAAATTTATTTATGAAAATATAAACTCGTAAAAAAATAATGACTTGATATCATTATTTACTTTTTTAATAAACAATCAAATTTCTAATAAATTTATAAAAATATAAAAAACCCCCACTACCTAAATTATTTTCTAAGTAATAGGGGCTTTAGCGTACAAAAGAAAACGTTATTTAATTATACTAGGATATAACTCCTTTTTAAAAATTAATCTGCCACCCAATTGTGGCTGTATCCTTATCTAAATACATCCATGTTTTATCTTTGGATGCATATAAACCTAAACCATTGGAACCACCTCCCACACCGATTGTATAAGTTTTATTCTCCTGCTGGTTGCTTTCGTATTTGGTCAATAATTGATTGGCATTCGTTAATGAGCTGGTCAAATCGTTCACTTGCATCTGTAGCTGTTCCGATTGAGCTTTCAAGTTTTGTACTTGTTCCTTTGATATCTGAAGCTGTTCCTTCAATATCTTGTTTTGATTTTTCAGCTTGGTCAAATTCGTTTCTAATTGCGTCAATTGTGTTTCCGTTACTAGATACGTTTTCTCTGTTGCAGAGCATGAACCCGATGAACAAACACAAAATAATAATACCACCAATAATAAGAATATTTTTAGTGTTTTTTCGTAAAAATTCCTTAATTTTACATATAAACACATGCATATCAAGCCTCTATTTCTGTAACAATGGCTTCAGGTCTGTTTTGTACAGTAATATCATCAAAATAAATTACCTGTTCGCCCTGCATGAAGCTAAATCTTTTAAACGTATTTTTTAAGCTTTCATTGAAGCAATGGGACTGCGTTAGAATCCCTTTAATACGTGTTTTTTCTACTGCGTTAAGTGGATTTCTAGAATATACTAAAATCTTCATGTTTTTTCTCCTGTTCAATTACTTTTATTTGCTGGCCATTTGCATAATAACAGTTAATACACTAACAAAGTCTTTATTTATAACGGTTTATGCTATTAATTTTATTTGCTTTCCATTTACTTTCTAATTACTTTCCAATTATCTATTAATATTGAAATTTTATTTATTAATTAACTTTTGCATGC
>CALUUI010000030.1 GCA_944323925.1 Candidatus Gastranaerophilales bacterium | reverse complement strand
GTCAGCTCTGCTGTGTGCCCGTTTAACGCCGCCAACCAAGAGGTTGTTATGCAAATTAGAGTGGAATTTTTCGTTTCTTTTCAAGTATGCAGGTTTGTTAATAATTGATGAGCCGACATAGCTTGGCATTAGTTTTTCAAAGCCTTCCTGAAATTCTTTGAAAAACCTCTCAATTACTTTTGCTCTGGCGTTATATGGTCTTGCAAATACCGTTTCAATCCCGAGTTTTGCATAAAGCCCATAAAAGCCTAATTCTCCGAATCCTTTATCATCTGTAAAATATTTTGCTCTGAAAGCTCTGCCGTTATCCTGATAGACAATTTTCGGTATCATATCGAGGTTTATTATTGCGTTTCTTAGTGCACTTGCAATACATTGGGTATTTTCTTCAAGCATAATTTCATACCCGACCAGTGCTGTTGATTTCCAGTCCAAAAATCCGACTAAAGTTGCCCGACAAGGCTTGCCCGTAAACGGATTAATCACTTGAAACGCCAGTTTGTGCCCGTCTGCAACTAAAATATCCCCGACATCAAGCAGGCTAGCGTCCCTTTTAATATATGGTTCGACTTTGTCTGAAAGTGCTTTTTCACCGTCTCTAGCGAGCACCCATTTGTCGTAATTATTGTCCTTAAACCATTTTGCGTAGCGTCTAAACGTAATATCCGCAGGGATAAAACTTTGACCTTGCTCTTTGAGCTTGTATTTTGTAAGTGCGATTGCTTTGCCGATACAAATTCTATTCGGGTGCAGGAGCAAGCTCATAAATATTTTGATTTCTTCATCCGTTAGACAGGTTCTGTATTCATTCACAGAAACGTACTTGTAATTAGGAATTAGCCTTGTGTAATCCTCTGTGCCGTCTAAACTTGCTTTCCAACGATGCAGGCTTCCTCGTGAAATTTTACCTAAAAAACTGAAAAGGTAAGAATCTGAACTATTATGCAGTTTGACAAAATCATAGTCTGCTTGAAGTTTGTTGACAGCTTTACGGCGAAATTCTTGCCATTTACGGATTAAATCAAGTTTTGCAAGAGCATTTTGTTTTGCCTTCTCAGGGGTGTATTTGATTGTCTCAACTTGGCTTTCCATTGTCTCAAAATCCTTGTAATGCCTTGTACAACACATTCATCACTCGTTTTGAGACAGAAGTCAAGTCCTGAAATTATAATAAAATGTAAAATTAAAAATATACTTAATCTATAGTTTAATTCAAATAAATAATATATAAACAAATTTTATTAGTATCTTTCATGTTTAATTTTAATAAATTTGTCCCAACTATTGACTTTTTGTCCCAAGTATCATATGATATATTTGAGGTAATTAAATCATGAAAAAGAAAAATGTCATAAACTTAATAAAATATCACGCAGAAAAAAACGAAGCTGCATTTAGACAAGAAGCATATATAATAGCTAAGGATTTTGATAATGAGAAAGATTATAGCTTGGCTCAATATATAGTCTCTTTATTGTCTGATGCAAATAATTTTTGTCCGCAGTTTCAAGAAGAAGATTGTCGATTTTTAAAAAAGGTTGAGTTTGGAAATGAGCCTTTACCACTACCAAGTATTATAGAAGATAATATTGTCGGTATAATAAATGCGATAGGGCATAATGCTGGAGTTAATAAATTTTTATTTGAAGGTCCGCCTGGAACAGGTAAAACCGAGAGTGTTAAGCAAATCGCAAGAATATTGGATAGAGATTTGTATATGGTTGATTTTGATAATATTATTGATAGCAAATTAGGTCAAACATCAAAAAATATCTCTGCGTTATTTAATGAGTTACATAAAATTTCTCAACCACAAAAAATTATTATTTTGTTTGATGAAATCGATGCCTTAGCTATCGACAGAATAAATTCAAATGATTTACGAGAAATGGGTAGAGCCACTTCATCGTTATTAAAAGGGTTTGATGGACTTGATAATAATATTGTTATTATTGCAACAACCAACTTGTATAAAGCTTTTGATAAGGCTTTAATAAGACGATTTGATGCAATTGTTAATTTTAGTGAATATACACAAGCTGATCTGGTAGAAGCAGCAGAAAAGATATTAAACAAATTGCTTAACAGATTTAAGACAGCAGGACGCAATATTACGTTATTTAGGAAAATACTTAATACAGCCGATCAATTACCTTATCCTGGAGAGTTAAAAAATATTTTAAAAACATCTTTAGCTTTTAGTGATCCTAGTTATGAATATGATTATTTAAAAAGAATTTATAATTCACTTAATAAAGAAAATAGTAATTCCCTAAAGAATATTCAAGATAAAGGTTTTACAGTAAGAGAAATTGAAATTTTGACAGGAGTATCAAAAAGCCAAGTATCAAGAAAACTTAAGGAGATAAAGTAAATTGAATTCAACACTTCAATTAAAAGGGACTTTTGAACAAAGAAAAAATGATGCAGCTTTTGGATCTCCAAACTTGCCAGCAGGCGAATCAATAAATTCTGAGAAATTAGAAGAATTGCTTTCTGATTTGGAAAGATTATATGATTTTTGGCAAAAAGACAATACTGTACCAGGCGCTTTGGTTAGTGTTTATTATAACAAGATAGCTGCCAAAAGTAATCGAATACAAAGGATTTTATCATCTGGTAATAATAGTATAAGAGGTGCTCGTTACGATAATAGTAACTCCTTGAGACATATAATTACGCATTATGTATCATTGAAAGAATTAGAACAATCAATAAATGAAGTTAAAGAAGCAATATCTATACTAAATGAAAAATTTAACGGTTTAATTTCTTACGACAAAATAAAAGAAATTACTACAAAAGGCTTTAATGATAAAGTTTTGTTTAAAAATTCTAACCTTTGTAAAACAAATTTTTTAAGAATAATTGTAGATGCTTATTATGTTGAAAAATTTGATATTTTAAAAGATAAAACTGTTTTGCAAGAAGCTTCAATAATTACTATTTTTAAAACGATCTCTGACACTGAAAGTTTATTAAAAAAAATAGGTATAAGAATTGATAACAACAGAATAATAGATGAAACTACAATATATTTGTATCCTGATGAGCTAAGCCTCTTAAAAGCAAAAGCACCATATTTAATATCTATGGCAGTGCACGATTTATCTGAATTGACCAAAAATGATTTTGAATTTGCTTGGGAAACTGAGGCTAGATATATTGCATCACCTAAAAATGAACCTACAATTGGAGTAATTGATACGTCCTTTGATCAAGGTGTATATTTTTCAGAGTGGGTAGAAACTACAAATTTATTATCTAAAGATATTCCTATCTCTGATAGTGATTATGTTCATGGAACAGCTGTATGTTCTATTATTGTAGATGGTCCGTCTTTAAACCCAGATTTAGATGATGGTTGTGGACACTTCAAAGTAAAACATTATACCGTAGCAGCTGGGAGTCAATTTAGTTCTTTTAGTATAATTAAAAATATTGAAAAAATTGTGGCAATGAATCCAGAGATTAAAGTTTGGAATTTATCATTGGGATCAAAATTGGAAGTAAATTCTAATTTTATATCACCAGAGGCCGCAATTCTTGATAAAATCCAAAGTGAAAATGATGTTATCTTTGTTATTGCTGGAACAAACAAAAAAGATAATGAAAAAGATAAAGCAATAGGTACACCTGCAGATTCAATTAATTCTTTAGTTGTCAATTCAGTTACAAGAAATGGAGAGCCAACTCCTTATACCAGAACAGGTCCAGTATTATCGTTTTTTATAAAACCTGATATATCATACTTCGGAGGAGATAATTTAAGTAAAATCCGTGTTTGTACAAATAAGGGTATTGAATTTGTGCAAGGAACATCATTTGCAGCACCTTGGGTGGCAAGAAAGTTATGTTATTTGATATCCATATTAGGACTATCACGTGAAGAAGCAAAAGCTCTTTTAATACATTCTTCCACGACATGGCAAAAACAACAATTTGATATTTTTAAAATTGGGCATGGTATTATCCCGCAGCGAATTGAAGATATTGTAAACACTAAGGATGATGAAATCCAATTTATCATATCAGGTGTTTCGGAAGAATATGATACATATAATTATAAACTTCCAATTCCTATACATCAAAATAAACATCCATTCATTGCAAAAGCAACACTTTGTTACTTTCCTAAATGTTCAAGAAATCAAGGAGTAGACTATACTAACACAGAACTTGACATAAAAATTGGAAGAATCAAAGATAAAGAAATTAGATCTATTGATAATAACTATCAAGATTCAAAAGGTATATTTATCCAGGAAAAAGATGCACGTCAATATTTTAGAAAATGGGATAATATAAAACACATAAGAGAAATTTTAAAAACTAGAAATATGCCCAAAATAGCATATACTCCAAAAGGGTTATGGGGAATAAGCTTGAAAACCAAAAATAGGTTAAATCCAGAAGATGGAAAGGGATTAAAATTTAGTATTATTGTTACTTTAAAAGAATTGAATGGTGTTAATAGAATTGATGACTTTATTCGAAATTGTTTGCTAAACGAATGGTTTGTAAATAAAATCGATATAGAAACTAGAATTGATATACACAATATTGCAGAAGAAGATATTAATTTTGAAGAGTAACAAGGAGTTTTTATGAGTAAAAAACTAATACCTATGGCTATATGTTATGATTTTGACGGCACGCTATCACCTGGTAACATGCAAGAATATGAATTTATGGATAAACTTGGAGTTAAAGCTATGTGGTTTTGGAAAAAATCTCTCAAATTTTCTAAAGCACAGAATGCTGATCCTATTTTATCATACATGAAACTTATGCTAGAGGAAGCACAATATAAAGGTCTACCTGTAACAAAAGATTATTTTAACAAATGCGGAAAAAATGTAGAATTTTTCCCTGGTGTTGCTGAATGGTTTAAAAGGATTAATAATTATGGAAGAGAAAGGGGCGTAGAAGTTTCTCACTACATAATATCTTCTGGGCTGAGAGAAATGATTGAAGGAACTGCTATTGCAAAAGAATTTAAATGCATATTTGCTTCATCTTTTATGTATAACCCAAGTAATGTTGCTTATTGGCCAGCAAATGCAGTAAATTATACGGCAAAAACTCAATATTTATTTAGAATAAATAAAGGCTGTTGTGATATTAATGATAATAAAATTATTAACCAATATATTCCTGAAGAAGATCGAGCAATACCTTATAAAAATATGGTATATATAGGTGATGGTGATACAGATATCCCATGTATGAAATTAGTCAAATTATCAGGTGGACATTCTGTAGCTGTATATAATTCTAGAAAAAAGGATAGAAAAAATAAAGCACAAAAGTTAATTAATGAAGATAGAGTTAACATATGTGCAAACGCTGATTATAGAGAAGGGAAAAAACTTGATAAATATGTCAAATCAATTATTAACAAAATAGAATTAGAGAATAAAATCAAAAAACTGGAGAAATAAATTTCATATTGAATTAACTATAAAATATGAATTTAGAGAACCTAAATTTTCAACCATTGTAAAAATATTCCATGAATTGGGTTATGAATTAGAAATTGCGTAAATATCCCAATCTCATTGATAATTTAGGGTATCTCAATTTGTAAGCAAAAATAAAATTGCACTTTTTTGCACTTTATTGCACTGGGCTTATCTTTAAACACCTTGCCGATTTTAGCCTAATGTGATTTTAAAATTTTGCAAATGGAGTGCAAAAGAGTGCAAGAAAAGAGTACTTAAGTGCAAGAAAAGACCCATACATCTCAATACTAAAAAACAGCCTCAATCGTGCTGTCTGTTTGATTTTTTTATTAAAATTTTCCCGTCTCAATGTCCCAGAAACCTATTACCCAGAAACCTATTACCTGCAAAAATTTCGCACCCAATAAAGCTTCATAATATATAGATTTATATATTTATACATGC
>CALUUI010000029.1 GCA_944323925.1 Candidatus Gastranaerophilales bacterium | reverse complement strand
TTTTTTACTTCTTTAACAAGAGGCACGCCAAACAGGTAAAACCATTTTTCGCCTTTTCGCATTGCTATTTTGAAAACCTGTATGCCTAAAAAGTACCACTTCTGCTTGGTTGGGAAGAAAGAGGGAGTATTAACAACTACAGGGCTATTCAATTCTTCTTCAATAGATTCTATTATTTTTACTAAATATTTATTTTCTTTTTCATAAACAAGCATATCTTTTAAAAATTGCTCAGATTTTAACTTCTCTACATTTAATTTTTTGTCAACTTGTTCATAATCAATCTGCTCTTTTATCAATCTATCAATATCTTCTTCATTTTCCGCAAACCTATCTTCGATACCAAGTTGATTACACAAAGAAATTAGTCTTTCTTGTGCTTGTTCTTTTTTATTCAACAAAATAAATTGTTTTTTAAAGATAATTGCAAAACACAAACCATGATACGAGTCAGTAATTACCAAATCAGAATGACAAATACCACTTAGCCAATCATATATAGAGATAGAGACGTCTGTATTAACTTTAAATTCTTCAGTTTTACGAAATCTTTTCCAGTATGGTTCACCATTATATAATGATACTAAGTTTTTCATTGTATTAATTTTTGTCATCAAATTTTTCGGATATTGATCCTCATTGAATATAAACTTTACCGGATAATTAGTGTCATAAGTTTTTTTTGATTCATTAGCCAGTTTAATCCACTCAGATATATCTACCAGGAACACTGCATCAAGAACGTGTGTAGCGTCAACATCAAACAAAGAGCGGCAAACATCAACCCCGCTTTCTTCTCTCACCCCAACAAAATCAAAACGTCGTGTTAATATTTTTCTTTTTTTGTAATCGCTACTGTTGTTTATTATTAAATTTGGTTTTTTATAGCAAAAACTTGTCGCATAGGAAGCAATAACTTTAGATAACTTAACAAAGTTAAAATATGTATTATAAAAATCTTTAATTGTGTACATCTGGTGCCACATACAATCCGGTCCGACAATAAAAGTTTTAAAGAATTTATTAGTTTCTTTAAGTTCTTCTGTACTTCTATACAATTTTGTATGTGAAATATGTGCTAAAGAAAAGTTGTACAAATCACCAATGTCTGATGTAGGTTTAGTAAATTCCAACCATATATTAACGGGAGTATACCCTAAGTCTTTAATCTTTTTTTGCAGTGCATACGCCGTTAATACAGAGCCATAGTTATCCAGACTAAAAGAATAATTCAATACACCGACTCCGTCATTTTTATTCAAACATTCTTTTATTAATTCGCATATAGAAACATAATCTCTATTGCGGTATCTCTCTAAGAAATAATCTCTGTAAGGATGGTTATAAGCTTTTTTATTAACCATATTGACTTTGGTAATAAATTTGTCATCAACAGATTTAAACTTCGAAAAAGCATCACACACATTGCTTATAATCCTCTTTGCTTTTTCTGAATTTATAAGAAGCGCCGAAGTACCATTGTTGTCATCAAGTGTTTTATCACAATTTTCAATACCCCAAAAGTCACCGATTGTAATATCAGCCTCCCTGGGCAATCCGTTAAACTGACAATCACAGCATGATTTGCGTATTAACATATTTTTCAAAAATCCGATAATATAGCTATTGTTCAAATCACCATTATAAAATACATTAGGCACAATAATGGATAAATCTTTTCCGTCAATCGTTAATGATGGATTGCGCCATCCAGTAGTTTTTTCCCTAAAATTGACATTCAAGACATCATCTGCATGACCATCCGTAATTTCATTCAAATATTCTCTGAATACCTTCTGAGAAGGCGTACCATGACAGAGCAAATCGACTGTAATCAATTTTTCATAGTCTTTACCCAACACTGCATAGAGTCCAGCGACCTGGCAGGGAGTTCCGGTAAAAAGTACATATTTATCCTGTTCCAGCAGAGTTTTAATTTCTTTATAACAATTATTTATATTACTCTGGACATATTTTGAACCACGAAGAGGAGCAAGGTCTTCCCAATTATCGACTATAACATGTTCACAAAAACCGCCCTGAACAATGCGTGCTCCGCAGACATACCCGCCTTTGTCCAAGATATATTTTGCCAGAGCAGAAAATGCTCCGCCTGACGAGCTATTCTTTCTCAATGTTTCATCTTTTATATAACCGCCATAAGCAATAGGAGCATCCAATCTTTCTGAGATTTCTTTTGTTTGCCCTAGATTTAACGCAGGACATTTTTTAGTGCATAAACCGCAATGAGTGCACTTTTCTTCATTAATTACAGGATAAGCGAATCCATCTTTGTCCTCTTTAATCTCTATAGCACTTACAGGACAAACATTATAGCACGCCATACAATTTGTGCATTTATGTCGTAATACAACAGTATTTAGTTCTTTTTCTGCTAAACAATTAGTCATTATTTTCCGTACTCCCTATTTTTAATGCAGGATTGCCTGCCATATAACAGTTGTTTCTACATCCTTTATAAACTGCACTGAGTGGTGCAATTTTGTTGTTGTCTCCAATTTTTGCTTTCGGAAGAAGAATGGCATTAGCTCCGATTGTGTTCATATTACCGATTTTTACGTTGCCGAGAGCTAGTGAACGCGGTCCGAAAAAATTGAAATCTCCTATTTCAGAATCATGTCCAATTATTATATTTCCGTTAAATACATTTCCGTCTCCAATTTTTATATCAACAGTACATATAAAAGGGTAACTAATAAAATTAGCTTCTCCTATTTGCAATGAATCAGGTAGCTCAACACCTTTTGCCAACAAAGTATAGAATTTTAATCCCAATTTTTTTAAATCATTATAAATTTTTTTTCTTAAATCGGGATAAGCTGCACCTATAATGACAGAATCTTCTTGCGTAAACGCAAACTCATTGACTTCTCCTTTATACAAATGTTGATAAGACTTATAATCAACAGTATGTCCGTATCCGCCATGCCCGAGAAAACCGCCAAATTCAACACCTGACGATGGTTGTAAATCCATCAAATGCATATAACATTCACGGGCAAAGCCGTTTCCGCCGACTATAAATACCCGTTTCATTTACATCTCGCTTCCACAATCAATTATGTAATTCTGCGCATTTATCCACTTGCTTTTGTCTGAAAGCAAAAATACAATAACATTCGCAACGTCAGATACATCTCCTAGACCCAAGGGATACTTACCTTCTGCATATTGTCTTGACGTTTCATCAGCCATATCTGTTTGAATTAATGTCGGTGAAACTGTATTTGCCCTCATCCCCTGGGTTGCTATCTCTTTGGCAATAACTTTAAATGAAGCTATCAATGCTGCTTTTGAACCAGAGTATGAGGTCATACTAGGTGCACAACCTATTGCGCCCATGGATGCAATAGCAACCATAGAAAAACCTTTACCTATATTATTCCGTTTGTCAACAATACCTTTGGCAAACATTACTGCTGCAAAATAATTTATATCAAAAATTCTTTTAATATCATTGTACTCTACTGCGCGAAGCGGTTTTAAATCGCCAACACCAGCGCAATAAGCCATACCTGAAAATTTGCCGTACTTTGCTTTTAATGATTTTACGTATTCCGGTAGCTCTTCTATATTTTCAGCCAAATCCTTAACTTCTATATGAATATTCTCAGGAAACTTTGCATTTTCTTTTAATTCAATTAACTTGTCTTCACGTCTGGCTATAGCGACGACTGTGGCGCCAAGAGAATTTAAAGTCTCTGCCGTGCATCTGCCAATTCCGGAACTTGCACCTGTGACTATAAATATTTGTTCTTTGTTGAAGCTAATCATTATTGAACTCCATTTCCAGCCAATTTAATCAAGTCAGAGACCGTTGATACATTTTTCAAATCATTCAGTGAAAGTTTTACACCGAAATTTTTGTCATAATACGCCATAATAGCCATTTTTGATAAAGAATCCCATTCTTCATAATCTTCGAGATTATCGTTCTCTGCGCAAGGTTCTTCTCTCTGCAATATATCTTCTAATTCAACTAAAAAAACTGCTTTATCCATTTGTTTCTCCTTTTATTTTGCTTCTCCAATAATTTATATATTCTTCATTTGTTTTTATATAGGATCCTTTTTTAAAGATTTGTAAATCAAAAATTTTGGTATCCTCCAAGTTTAAAAGTGAACTTACTGAAACTAAACCGTTTCCAAAAGCACAACATAAAATATTATCTTTCTTAATATCTTTGTCCAAAAGTGCAAGAGTTGTAGGAATAGAACACATTGTATTGTTTCCATAGTTTTCAAATGCACTATAAGGAACTTTTTTCTCATCCGTAGTATCAAAACCTGCAGCAGACGCAACAGCTTGTACAATCTGCTTGTTTGCCTGATGCAAACATACTGCGTTGATATTTTCCTTCTTTATATCTGTATATGCAAGAAGTTTCTTGATATTTTCAGGAACAAATTTAACCGTAAAATCGAAAACAGCTAAACCGTCTAAATAACCTGCCGTCAACAAAACATCATTACCTGTCGGCATGGTTATTTTTTCTTTTCTGATTTTAGACAATAATTCCCAGTTTTCATCTTTGTGTAAGTTACATGCCAAAGAAAATCTTGCACGCTGTCCTGTAAATGGTGAAACAATCGCTTCAAATCCTGAACTTTTGGTTTCTATACAATAATATGATTTAATTTCATTTTCAGAATATTCTAAAAGAGTAGCAGTACCTGCATCGCCAAATATCGGAGCAGAATTTCTATCAGCTATATCGATACCGACAGACGGAGTGTCGCCATTGAGCAGTAATATTCTTTTATGTATCCCGCATTCAATGAGATTACTTGCCATATAAAGACCATAAACCCAGCCAACGCAGCCTTGATTTATATCTGTAGCAATACATTCTTGTGCTAATCCTAATTTGTCATGAATAAAATAGGCGGTAGATGGTTCCATAACATCTGGCTGTTGAACGACAAAAATCAAAGCGTCTATGGTACTTCTGTCAAGACCAGTGTTCTCAAATAATTTTTCAGCCGCATCTATTGCCAAATCAGCTGCAGTCGTAGTATCATCAACAACTCTCCGTTTCCAGAAGCCTACCATCTTTCGCATTCTGTCTATTTTTTTTACAGAATTTCCATAATATTCAGCTTCATCATATATGTTTATTTCTTTTTCCGGTACGACCGTAGTTATTGCTTTAACTTTTACATGTTTAAACTGTGACTTCATTTAACGCTCCACTACTTTTTTCTGTGTCAGGATAATAATCGTATTGTCTCAGATAGAATCTCTTTATATTATCTTTATATTCTTCTATATTATATATTTTCATAATCTGTTCTTTTTGTTTTTGGATTAAACTGTAGTATTCATCCGGATTTTCCTCGAAATACCTTATATCATCGACTATTTTTTCACATAAATCTTCATAACTTTCATATATATTTCTGTATTTTAACCAGCTTTTATCCGGGAAAAATTTTTCATTATATACCGCGCCCCCTAAACTATTGACAAAAAGAGGATGTATAAGATATCCATCCATTCCCTCGCCAAAAGAAATTGTCATAAAACTTTTTGCGGTCAGTTCCATACATTGTGTAAATGACATTCTATAAAAATAAATAATTTGATAATCGGGAAGCCTTTTTCTCAATATATTATTTACAAATTTTTCGACATTAAAATATAATGGTCTATCCGGAGAAATTATTATCTTTTTCTCCTTTGATTCAGATGATAAATAATCATAACGTAATAAATCTAAATTCACAGAAAATTTGTGCAAAGGGATTCCGAATTTATTACAAATTTCCTGAGTTGAATAGCGATCATGGGCAGTCGTCTGAGTAATATTAGACGTAAGATTGCGCAAATTGTTTATTATTTTTACATCAGGCATTCGTTCAATTTGTTGGTTTACTATATTTATTTGTAAGTCAGGAATACTTCTTAAAACATCCTTATCTTGTTCTGTTAATCTATTATAAAATGTTTCAGAACCATCAAAAGGACTCATTATATTGACTTCCGGTATATGAAGTATTACCTGTTCTTTGTTTTTAATAACATCAATAATCTGTTCCCATCTGCATATATTCAAATCATTCTCAAAATAATCATTATGTGCATAAGTATACTTTCCGGGCATTGTTGTTATTAAAACAGGAATTTCCGGCTCAAGTATTTTTTTTGAGTGTTCACACAATGAAAACAAACTCATCTGACCACCGCACATTTTACAAATATCAACAACCACAAAAACTACAATTTTATTCGCATTTTTATAATTTGTTAAATCATACAAATTCTGCTTTTTTATTGCCATTTCTGTTTCATGTTTGATAAAAGAATATTTCGTTTTTATTTTTATTCCCAAAATGGATAAAACTCTATGTTCGTTTTCATATTTAATAGAAAATAGATTTTTAAAAAGCTTCATTTATTCCCACTCCGCTATTTCTTTTTTTGATTGATCCCATTTATAATATTTAAGTTCTTTGGTGTTGCAAAAACGGCAAAAATCTATAGGTTTATTTAATTTTTCAGCCAGTTCTTTGCCGGACAATTTGTAAAAATCAAAAGCTATAGGCATCGTTCCATTCTTTCCAAAGTATTGGTTATAATAGTATGAATAGCAAGCCGGGCAGGTGTATAGCTTTGAACGCCATAAATTTACACAATATTTACTCAAACAGTTATTAAAAGTCTCAACGATAGGAGAATCTCCTTTGATATTCGCCTGATTAAAAAACTGCGATGCTTTTATATCTGCAAATGTTTCTTTAGTGACAAGAGGAGAACAATACCCGCAACCTTTACAATTCAAATTACAATGATCACAAAGATGCGTCTCAAGATATGGAATATAACCTTTATTTTTACTTAAATTAGACTTAATTTTTAATCCACAAATACGTATAACTTTATATTTTTTATTATTCTTATATTCATTCTTAATTGAAAAAACTTTTTCCAACAACTTCTCACCCATTTTTTCCTCTTTCTTAATTCAAAACAATTATTTAAATTTATAAAAATAATCTAGTCCATAATCTAATTAAAGCAACATCATCTTAAAAAACCTCACAAAATAAGACTATGCTACTTGTACAGTAACCTGCAGAAACTCCAAATGTCCATTACCCGATTGTCTATAAAGAAATT
>CALUUI010000028.1 GCA_944323925.1 Candidatus Gastranaerophilales bacterium | reverse complement strand
CCGTGAGGTCGAGAGTTCGAATCTCTCCCTTGCTATTTTTATTGTGCTGTTTCACGGGAAATTCGCCGAACGCGGATTTTTCAAATCCCAATCGGCTCGGGTTCAAGTTTTCACCCTCACCTCTTGGAGCGCACTTCTCCCTCTCGCAAAACGATACTCAATCGTTTTGCTTCGGCACAGTCCGTGAGGTCTCGGGGGTAAATTTTGCTGTGCTTGCTCTGCGTGCCGTATAGAGAAAGAATCCACCCCTGCCCTATAGAGTCATAAAAAAAGAACCCCTGCGGAGTTCTTTTAAAAGTGATGGAAGAACTCTGTACAAAAGGTGACTAAATGTCACGTTTTGTATAGAGGGAGGCAAAGTCAGAAACGAAGTTTCTGCGTGCCGTATAGAGAAAGAATCCACCCCTGCCCTATAGAGTCATAAAAAAAGAACCCCTTGCGGAGTTCTTTTAAAAGTGGTGGGCAGGGGTGGATTCGAACCACCGTACACTCTCGTGAACAGATTTACAGTCTGTCGCCTTTAGCCACTCGGCCACCTACCCATATTTAATTATCAATACTGTCACTCATTCAAAATTTGCCTTTGACGAGACTTGAACTCGTGACCTCTCCCTTACCAAGGGAGTGCGCTACCACTGCGCCACAAAGGCTTGTGCGCTTTTATTTGTCATACAGCTCTTTCAAGTTACTTAGACCGGCTGCCTGTCTTGTCCTCTTTCAGAGGGGTTATTTAAAAAAAGCCGGTAATAGGAATCGAACCTACAACCTACGGTTTACAAAACCGTTGCTCTACCGTTGAGCTATACCGGCAACAATGTTTATTTTATTAAGAACATATTTTTCTGTCAAGCATATTTTTATTCGTCTTCTTCTCTATTAGGTTTTTCATTTATTTTTATTGAATGCACTATTGTTTCATAACGGTTTTTGCTTTCAAATTCTTGTGCCATATTTTTATCTGCTGGTTCTTTTGCTTCGTTTTTATTAACTTCTGTATGATGGTTTGTTATTTCATCTTGACTATCTTTATTTCCTTCTTTTTCTGATAATTCAATATTATTTGTTAATTCTGACCAAGTAATTATGTTATACTCTGATGTATTAATTTTTTCTTTAAATTTTGGATTGATGAGTGTTTTATATTCTAGATAGGCTAAATGTTTCCATCTATTTGTTGTTGGATGGAATGTTATTTCTGTTAATGTATCATCTGAAACTTTCTCTAGTCCGTAGATTACAGAATCTTTATCCATTTGACCGTCGTACAAGGTTCCAATATAGTAATCGTTTGTATTTAACTCATATTTGCTTAATATTGGTTGTGTAAGTTTTGTTGATGTATTATAGATTAAGTTTTTGATAATTCTTGATATATAATTGCCTTCTGCATGTCTATATATTTCGGGGACAATATATGGAATTTCGGTTAATGTTCTTACATTGTTTATATTATATTTGACCGCAAGTTCGCAAACAGTATTAAATACTTGTGGAATTATATGTATATTATGATGTGAACAAAGATAGGAAGGTTTTATTCCGAGTGAGATTATATATTCAATTTGAGATGTGAATTCTGCTTTAATTTGTTTAAGGTAGTTATTATTGTTTGAAAATAATAAAAGTTTTTTCCAGCTATTATTATAAAATCCATCATCAGAGGTAAGATATGAGTCATAATTGGTTATTAAAGATTTACCTTCAGTGATATTTAGTTGAATACCTATATCAAGAGAGGGATTAGGTTTTACAACATTTTTTACTGCATCATCAAGAGATTCACTGTTTGGGATAATTGAACTGGCAGAAATAACTCCGGCTTTATATCCTTCAAATATTGCACGGTTAGTTGCTATATCTAGTCCTAAGTCATCTGCTGTTATAATTATGTATTTCATTAATCTGTTACTCTCCTTCTGATTTATTTTATAACAAAAATATAGTAACTTGATTAAATTGACCGAATGTACTTTGGTATGATATATTGAAAATTGTTTAAAAAATGGAGAGATGAGAATGAAAAAAACTTTAATTATGTTAGCGATGTTAATGCTATTAGCACCTGTTACTCACGCAAGAGTTATAAAGGTTGCTGCGGAAAGTAACTTTACTACGGCAGAACCTCCAGAAACTTGGAAAGTAAGTCTTGTAGAGGATATAGAAACAAAGGACGGGCATATATTGAAGGCTGGAAGTATTATTGAAGGTAAAATTACTGATGTTGTTCAGCCAAAGCGTTTAAAACGTGATGCTTCATTTGTTTTTGTTCCGATTGCTTTTTATGATTTAGATGGCAAAAAATATGATATTGATTACCATATTGAAGGCAAGTTTGATATGTTAACCAAAATTGAAGCAAAAAAACTTGTTAAAACAGGTATATTAACTGCCGGAAATATGGTTGTTCAAGGGATAAGTCCTTGTTATCAAGTGGTAGAGGGTATATATAAAAATGAAGAAGGTAATCGCTTGAAATCTGGTGCTGTTGCGGCTATTGATGCAACACCGTTCTCTTATTATAAATATGGTAATGACTTAGTATTTAAAAAGGGGCAAGTTTTCAAAATGAACATGATAGTTGATGATGATGAGAAAGTTGCTGATTTCAAAGATATTGAAGCTGGAGAAGTTCAGGTTAATGAGCAAAAAACAATTGCGCCTGAAGTTAAATCAGAAGAATTGAATGTTCAAGAAGAAAAAAAGGAAGAAGAAGTTTCTGATAAAAAAACTGAGAATTCAGAACTTGCTGAAGAACAAAAGTAGGGTATATGATTTTAATAGTTTAGTTAGCTATTCGGGCAGTTAATTTAATTGCCCGAATAATTTATATTTGAATAATAAGTAAAATTACATCATATAGTTGTAGAGTTTTTGTAGTAAAGAAAGTATAATCGGGAATTATGGCACAGAAATTTAAAAAGAAAGAAAGTTTTTTTTCCAGAGCGTTTAATTTTTTTGCGACGTTATTGGTTGCATATTTTATAGGTTCTCAGGTAATTGGAGCAGCGGGAAATAATTTAAAATTTGCTCAAATAAGTGACGTTCATTTATCGGTAACGGAAAAGAATACTTCTTATAAAATGTTAGAACATAGTAAGAGTTTATTAGAAGATGCGGTAAAGCAGGTTAACTTATCAACGGGGCTTGATTTTATTATGTTTTCAGGTGATTTAATAAATGAGCCTAAGAGTTCACAATTAATGGAATTTATTTCCGTTGCAAAAGAGTTAAGAGCTCCTTGGTATATTGCTTTTGGAAATCATGATGTAGATTTTGACGGCAAGTTTACTAAAAGTGATTATTTAAAAATTGTAGGAGCGCATAATCTTAATTTTAATGAAAGCAGTCCTTATTATTCTTTTAAGCCAAAGAAGGGATTTAAAGTAATAGTTTTAGATACAATGATAACAAATAGGGTAACTGCTAATGGTGAAATAACAAATGAGCAGCTTGAATGGTTGGATAAAGAAGTTAAGGATACACCAAAGAATGATGTATTAGTTGTCTTTTCACACGTTCCTGTTGTAGAGCCATACTCATCGGATAGTCATAAGTTGTTAAATGATACAGAGGTTTTAAAACACTTATATGCCTATAACCGACCGATAATTTGGTTGTCGGGTCATTATCATGCATCAAAGGTTATTCAAGATGGGAAGTTGTTGTTTATTAGCTCTCCATCATTGTGTTCATATCCGAACGCGTTTAGAATTGTTAATGTAAATTCACAAAAAGACAAAATAATAATAGACTTGTATTATAAAGAAACGGGGTTAAAAGAAATCCAAAATCGTTCAAAATTAAGAATAATATTCCCATCAATCTTTGAAGGTGAGGAAAGTGACAGAGTAGGAACATACGAGATACTAAAATAAGGTAAGAAAAAGATGTCAGAATTTAAGGTTAAGTTTAGAGGTGTAAGAGGAAGTTATCCTGTAGCAAAATCGGATTATTTAAAATATGGTGGAAATACTGCTTGTATAGAAGTAAATGTAGGCGGGCATTTAATAATATTGGACTCCGGTACCGGAATAATAGAGCTTGGAAATGAGTTAATGCAGAGATATATTGAGTCTGGTACAACTATAACGGATAGAACCCCTGTGAAAGCGACTATCTTGTTAAGTCATATACACTTAGACCACATTCAAGGGTTTACATTCTTTAAGCCTTTGCATTTGGCATCGACAAGAGTAAACTTGTTTGGTGGGGTTAATTACAACGAAACTTTGCAGGAAGAATTATCTCATATATTATTTACTAAGTCTTTCCCTTTGGATTTAGGTGATATTGCTGCAAATCTTAGAATTAATAATGTGGGTGAAGCAAATTATATAATATTCAAGCCTGACCAAGAGCCTTTATTAAAAAGAGTTGACGAATTAGTAGAAGGTGATTGTGAGAAAGATGATGTTATTGTAACCTGTTATAAGTCATATGCACATCCTCAGAATGGGGTTTTGGTTTATAAGATTACATATCAAGGTAAATCTCTTGTTTATGCTACTGATAAAGAAAGTTATCCTGGTGGAGATAAAAAGTTAGTTAAATTTGCAAAGGGTTGTGATCTCTTGATTCATGATAGCCAGTATGCTACTGAAGATTATTTGAATATATATGTTCCAAAACAAGGCTTTGGACATTCAACTTTTGAAATGGCATTAGAGGTTAAAAATCAAATTAATGCTAAAAAACTTGTATTTTTCCACTATGAACCGACATACAATGATGAAAGATTGGATGCGTTATCTGAAATGTATGCCTCATCAGATGCTATAATGTCAAAAGAGGGATTGGAAATCTCATTACTATGACGAAAAAGTTAGTTTCAATAATACTTTTATTCCTATTGTCCTTTGTATCAAGCGGATATAAAAAGCCTCATACTTATACAATAGAGGCGGAGCGAAATGCGTATTTTCATAATAATTTAGGGCTAAATTATCTTCAAGATAAGGTTTATTATGCTGCAATCCAAGAATTTAAAATAGCAATATCTTTGGAGCCGAATACTCAAGCAAGTGCCGTTTATTATAATAATTTGGGCGATACTTATATGATTATTGGATATCCCGGTTTGGCAGAGGATTGTTATGTGAATGCTTTAAAATTGTATGGTTTAAATTTACAGTACTATATAAACCTTGTAAAGTGTTATAAACAAATGGGGATATTGAGTTCAAGGTTAAAAGAAATAGAAATTAAGGATAATCCGTATAATAAAATATTAAAAGGTTTGATGTTAATTGAATCAGGCAATAAACGTGATGGAGTTATAATGCTGGATGAATTTTGTGCATTAGAGCCGGATTTAATAATAACAGGTGGGATAAAAAGTTATTTAAAAAATTTGAAATAGATTTCAACTTGCGAAAGCATAAATCTAATGATAAAATGATATTATGGTAAAAGATTTAGTATCCCGAATCGGCGAAGTAAAAGATGTCCGTATGATGTGGGATGAAGCAATTATCACAGAGGATATAGAATTAAAAGAGATAAATGAAGATACAATTCTTCTAGTGTCTTCTGGTGCAAAAATTAGTTTTCCTCCGGCAAGTGAGAAGTTGAGTATTGCAATTTACTGTACAAACGGCGTTTTTGTTTTTAAGTCTGAGGTTGAAAAGGTTGTTTTCAATAGCCCTTATACTTTTTGTTACATAAAAACTCCTGTGGATTTTGAAATAAAACAACAGAGAGAGTTCTTTCGAACAAGATTTGATTTGAATACTACATTGACAGTTTATTTTAATAACGGAGAAAAAAAAGCTATTAATGGTAAAACTTTTGATATCTCAGGAACAGGAGCGAGTTTATTATTTTCAACTGTGATGGAAAATGATAATATCCTGAAAGTAATTTCCAGTACAATTTCTCAAAATTATGCCAAATTAGGTCTTTGTATTCATTTTCCAGAAAAAGATGTGAATACAAAAGTTGAATTCATTCATAAAAGACCTTTGGCTCGTGGTTCTAAAAATTTGGTTTTTGCTTTTAAGTTCTTGAGAATAAATGCCTCTGATGTCGATTTTATAACTAAGCAATGCTTTTTGAAACAAATGACAGAACAAAGCAAAGCATTAAAAGAATTTTGACTTTACAAAAAAAAATAATAAAATATACTTGTATATGTAAGAAGGGTGTTAAATGAAATTAATAAACCGACTAAAATCTTTAGAACAACAATATGTGTTTTTACGCTGGGCTACCGGTAACGATTACGGTAGAATAAATTATGTTGGTGATGATTATATAGAGTTTAATATCATCGACATTGATACAATGGAATATAGAGAAACGGCAATTATCAATTCACAACTTATTTTTGAAATAATTTTTGGTGGTGGCGATATTTCCAGAATTCTTGCTGAGATGTCTTTTCAGTCAGGTGATAAAAATTAAATTCTTTTCTTTTGTTAACTACTGGAAAAAAAAAATAATTTATGATATGATTTCTTTTAGTGGTAGTAGTTTATAGAAGAGATTGTTTAAATTGTTATCAATGAATATGCTCGAAGAGAAAGAGTTTTGTGGATATATAGCTGATGATAAAAAAAGAAGTCGTGCATTAGCAAGTATAATTGGTATTAAAGCGGCTTTTGAATTCTTTAAGAATTGTGGTTTAAACCCTAGTATTGATTATTCGGTATTTAGGATAAAAAAAGTTTTTGAAAACCTTGATATTGCTGATTTGTATATTGGAAATATTAGGTTAGACGTGAGGTTGTGTACTTCTCCGTCTGAGTTTGCTATTCCTATTCAGCAATATGAGATTGGTGTTACTCCGGATTTGTATATGTTTGTTTATTATGATAAGCAATCCGGAAATACCGATGTTGTTGGTTTTATTGAACCTGATAAAATTGATACGTCTAATTGTGATGATAACTACTACTATGTTTCAAGTGATTTGGCCATTTCGGTTGATAAGCTGGAAACTCTCTTTGATTCTCTTGTTCTTAAAGCTAAAACCGGTTTACCTTTAAACTGTAAGAAGAAGAGTATTTTATATTTGGATGGGCAGCTGCTTAATGTTAATGAATTCTATCAAGATTTGGTAAAATATGAAAAAGCAAGAGAGCTCCTATTCGATTATGTTCGCGCTGAAGATATCTTACGCGAATGCAACTTCGATATTTATTTAGATAATATTGATAATATTGATAATTTAACTTCTAATGTTTTATTGAAAGCTGAGGACCTTGATCTCGGGTACGCTGATGGATTGGCTGTTGAAGAACAAGAAGTTGATAGCCTTCAAAGTGAAGAAGTTGATGAATTAAGCGCTTTTATAGAAAGTTCTAGTGATAAGTATTTAGAAGATGAGTTAGCTCTTGTAAGTTCTGAAAATGAGAAAAATAAAGTATTTTCAGAAGATTCTGAACCAGAACTAACTATAGAAACTGTGAAAGATGAAGAGCCAGAAGAAGAGTTATCATTGGAAGCAGATGAAGAAGCGCAAGATGTTGTGACTGAAGACGTTGAAGAAGAACTAACTATAGAAACTGTAGAAGATGAAGAACCAGAAGAAGAGTTATCATTGGGAGCAGATGAAGAAGCGCAAGATGTTGTGACTGAAGACGTTGAAGAAGAACTACCTTTAGAAACGGTAGAAGATGAAGAACCAGAAGAAGAGTTATCATTGGAAGCAGATGAAGACGCGCAAGACGTTTTGGCAGAAGAAGTAGAGCAAGAACTAACTTTAGAAGCTGTAGAAGATGAAGAACCAGAAGAAGAGTTATCATTGGATGCAGATGAAGAAGCGCAAGATGTTGTGACTGAAGACGTTGAAGAAGAACTACCTTTAGAAGCTGTAGAAGATGAAGAACCAGAAGAAGAGTTATCATTGGATGCAGATGACGAAGCGCAAGACGTTGTGACTGAAGACGTTGAGCAAGAACTAACTTTAGAAGCTGTGGAAGATGAAGAACCAGAGGAAGAGTTATCATTGGAAGCAGATGACGAAGCGCAAGACGTTTTGGCAGAAGAAGTAGAGCAAGAACTAACTTTAGAAGCTGTGGAAGATGAAGAACCAGAAGA
>CALUUI010000027.1 GCA_944323925.1 Candidatus Gastranaerophilales bacterium | reverse complement strand
GACCTCACGGACTGTGCCGAAGCAAAACGATTGAGTATCGTTTTGCGAGAGGGAGAAGTGCGCTCCAAGAGGTGAGGGTGAAAACTTGAACCCGAGCCGATTGGGATTTGAAAAATCCGCGTTCGGCGAATTTCCCGTGAAACAGCACAATAAAAATAGCAAGGGAGAGATTCGAACTCTCGACCTCACGGGTATGAGCCGTGCGCTCTCACCAACTGAGCTACCTTGCCATTTGAAATCTGTTACCCAGACTACTCGACTATTTTTACATAAACATTTTTAAATATCAAGTAAAAAAGAAAACTATATTATAAAGTTAAAAAACTTTAGCTATAAACAACTAAATTTATTGAATGTCTAGAACTCATTGGTAGAAACATATTATTTATAATATACCCTCCCATCTGGTTATATTGGTAATTAACATTTATGACTCGTCCGCTTTTAGTTCGATAAGCTAAATTTGCATAAATATCAAAGCCGTTATCAGAGCCGGTATATTTATAACCTGTACCTAAACTTAATGTAATTCTTTTAAACTCAGGAAATGTATAACCTACTTTCATCATATTATATTCATTTGGTTGATTTGAATAATTGTAGTTAATTATATCGTGGCCTAAAGAAAGTGTGCCAAGATTTTTAGGCATTTTATAATCAGCCTTCAAATACACTGTTGAATATTTTGAACTATAACTGTCATATAATGAAGAATTCTCATCATATTTAGTAGAGTAGTTACTCTCGGTTTTTCCTCCTTCTAAGGTTAGATTAGAACCTATTTTTCTGCTTATATTCAAATCGTAATAATAACTGTTATTTTTAGCAATATCATTTTCGCCGGAACGACCATTAATGTTAAATTTTACATCTGCGACTTTTTCTAAATTTTTATAAAATCCGCAATTATATTCATTAAAATCTATAAATCCGCCTTCAAATCTATTTGCGGTATTTGAAAAATATTTTTTTATATTTCCGTTTATTCCTACATTATTTTTAGAAATTCCACCTCCTAGCATGGCTCCAGTTCTATCGTTATAATAGCTGCCATCTCCACCTGCGAGATAAAAATCTGCTGAAGTTGTAAATAAACCGCTTTTTAAATAATAATTATTTTTATGATAATTAGTTTCGGCGGCCAGTGTATAACCGTTTTGTTGTCCGTAATTTTGGCTTATGTCTTTTGCTGAACTTATACCCATAATAATTTTTGAATTAAGATTATCATTTTTGACGTGTTCTAAAGTATTTAACCAAGTCATTCCTTCCAAATGGTTAGGATTTTTCCAAGTACCTGAAGTTAAAAGCGCATCTGTTGAATAAATACTTTGCCATATTGAATTTTTGGGTTGATAAAAATTAGCGGTTAAAAATTTTTATAAAAAATACTATTAAATTTTCCGTTCTCGCAACAAATAAATAAAATGAATAACAATAGTAACATTAAATGGTAAAGTAATTAATACCTTAATCAATTCTTTTATTATTACATCTCCTGTAATAATTCCCGAATATTTAACAGAGAAATAACTACAATCACAAAATTTTATTTAATATGCATATCATACATTGCACGATTGAAATTGATTATTTTGTAGGTTGGGGTAGCCCCCAACCTAGTAACTAATCCTAAAAAATATAGTTAAAATTTTTAGACTATATTCAAAAGTTAATCATTATTATTCTGAACTCTATTACAAGGTAAATACGACCTCAAGTTTTCAGGTAATAAACTTTCTATTTTTTCAACAATTTTCATATAGTTTTTATTATACAAAACACCCGCATACAATATTAATAATCCGGTTATAATAACTGTGCTGTTTAAAAGTATTATATTATCAGTTATATAAGTAAATTCAAGATACATTATATATCCAACTATTCCTAAAATTCCAATAATAGTAAATGGTTTTCTTTGAATAATTGTACCAATTCCAAAATATACAAGACTTAGGCAAAAGCCTAGTAACATTACCAGTTCAAAACTAGCATTTGGGAACACAAACAAACACAAGAATGTAATCAAAAAAGGAAATAATCCCAATGCACCGACAAAATACATCCACTTTGAGTAATCAACAGGGGTTAATCTATCTTTAATAAAAGCCCTTTGTAATAAAATTATGAAAAATAGCAAATTAATATTTATTAAAGGCTCAAACTCTAACAACCCATCTCTAAAAATATAATATAAAATAATGAAATAAATATTATATGAGCAAGTAATTGCAGGTATAGCAAGGATAGATACTTTTCTATACTTTAGTAAAACAGTATTAATAAATAGTGTCAATACTGATAATACCAAAATTGCCAAACGACACATTTCATAATAGTTCGGATACTTATCATAGTCCGAGAAGTGTGGGAAAAAGCCTGTCATTTTCTCTATATCAGTAATGATAAAAGCAATTGACGTTATAAAAAGAAAATATAAAATTCCAGCAGGGAATTTTTCATTTTTCTTCCACAAAAATTCGCCTAAAACCATAAACAATGTTGCATAAATTGCTCCCAGAACAAGTATTACAGTATAAGAACTATGTTGAACAGTATGTAACATCAAAGCAAACATAGCACAAAGAACAATAAAACCACCAATATAATAAATAACTCTTACAACAAGCGGGTTATTTTCCGGTTCTTTAACTTCTAACAAATTTATCAATTCTTCTCTTTGAGAAGTTGTAATTATATTTTTTTGAATCCCTAATTCTAATAACTTTTCTATATCCATATATAACTCCTAACGTAATAAAATTATAACATATTTTAATATAATAGAAAAAATAATTTACAAATTTTATATACTAATATAATAAATACTGATTATATAAATATAAGACTAATTTAGTGAAATTATATAAAGTTCGTAGGATGTGGTAAATCTGTGATTTACCGCATCTTTTAATATCTGCTAAAATGCATTTATTAATTACAAAAGTTCGTAGGTTGGGCATACAGCCCAACAATCAATAGAAATTTTACAGGGCTACCAAAAATCTTTGATTTCAGTAATTCACAGGCTAATTTGGGGCTACTCTTTGTATATTAAAGTCCTAATAAAGTCCGATTGGGTGTATTTATTAATACTATGCCAAAGAACTTCCGAGCTCTGAAGTATTGTTGGGCAAGTATGCCCAACCTACTTACCTACAAGCTCAGACAGCATTGTTAAACTGATGATATTTTTTCTACTCTGAAGAGAATTTATCTTAATTAAAATTTATTTAATTTTTTGCAATTCTTTCACAACTTTAAAAAGCACATCTAACTCATGTCCCGTTTTTGATTGTAGCAATTTGATATAATCTTTGTTTGCTGACTGTTCTTCTGTATCAAAAAATACAAACAATTTATATACTGGTATATTTAATGCATCAGCTATAAGCGGTATTTTATTTAAGGTTACCGGATTATGTGCATTCTCCCAATAACTTACAGTTTTCGTTGCAACCCCCACATATTCAGCTAATTGCTCTTGTGACATCTTAGCTTGTAATCTTAATTCTTTTAAACGTTTCCCAAAATTTTTATAAAAATCCTTCACTCTCATATTATGAGAATATTACATATTTAAGCATAATGTAATCCGATATCTTGGCATTAATGCTACGATATGTTATAATAATTTACAAGAAAGGAGGTGTAAATGAATAAATTTTTATTATTGATTACTTTAATGTGCATTAGCTCGCAATGTATTTATGCAAACAGTGTTTCAAAATATTTTGATCAGGGAGTTATTTATACAGGAAGTATTTTCCCTGTCGATGTAGCTAAAGATACAGATGATAAAATAATGCCAATTGAAGGCTTGAAATCAGGGGAAGCATTAACTCACAATATCTTAGGCATTATCGAAACAGGTAATAGAGGAATACAGGCGGCGGCAAAGAATGGTGGTATTACAAAGATATATTATGTTGATACGAAAGTAAATAAGGTCTATATCCCGTTAGGATTTATACCTATTTATGTGAAAGAAACTAAAACGATAGTTTACGGTAAATAATAGGAGGAAAATAATGAAAAAGGTTTTAGCGATACTATTTTTAGTATTTATGTTTACAAATACGCAAGTGAATGCAATGGGTTTATTTTATACCGATGCAACATATCCCGTAACGGCAACAGGTATGAAAGTTGAGGATTTATCAATACTAAAGCAAGGTATAGCTAGTTCAAATAATATTTTATTTCTTGTTGAAACTGGGGATGCAAGTATTGATACAGCCACTAAGAATGGTAATATTAAGAAAATAAGTCACATAGATATTCAAGAGAAATCTGTTTTTATTTTTTGGAGAGGGATTAAAGTTATCGTATATGGTGAATAAAATTATATATAGTACGTAGGTTGGGGTTACAGCCCAACAATCAATAGGAATTTTACAGGGCTACCAAAAACCTTTGATTTCAGTAATTCACAGGCTAATTTGAGACTACTCTTTGTATATTAAAGTCCTAATAAAGTCCGATTGGGTGTATTTGCCAAGGAACTTCCGAGCTCTGAAGTATTGTTGGGCAAGTATGCCCAACCTACTTACTTAGCGATTTATTTACTCAGAAAAGAGAAGATAAAAAATTGACAGTTAGAGAACTTGGAGAAAAAGCTGATGTTAGTTCGTAGGTTGGGCTTACAGCCCAACAATCAATAGGAGATTAATCAGACTATTTGATTTACGTTTGGGGGTAGAAACCCCAACTAAAACTGGAATAAAACGAGAACCTATTTACACTGTAACCAAAGTGCACAAAGTAATTCCATTTTTAATTAATGAACGACAATTAAAAATAAATGAAGTACTTTAATTTATGTAGTCCAAATATTCAAGCAGCTTTTTCTGTTCCAGATATTTCATGTAATTTTCCATATAGGTATAGTCTGGTTCACCTTTGGGTGTTACAGGCAATAAAATCTTTTCCCGACTTATTCTATCGTCGTTAATTTCCCTATTAAAATTATATTTTTCCGATAATCTATTAAGCAAGCACGCGAGAAATAAATATGTATATTTGGAATAATTGTTTTTAAGATGCGTAACATGGTCACTTGCAACAAATTTGAACGGCTCATAAAAACAAGACCCTACACTACCTGAATTTGCAAGACTTAAACAATCTTGAAATATTCTAACACCTGTGTCATTCCCTATAAAATTATCTACACCATTATTCAAAGAAGTAGAAGAAACATAAGGAATTTTACCAATAGTCTGTTTTTCTTTTGTTAGCCTTTTACCTCTTTGTATGCTTGTAAAAATATCTGATATAAAGAAGTCATCCCACTTTTGAGCTGGGTTAATTTCTTTAATCAATTCTGCAACTCTCGCTTTTACATGGTTCTTGTACTGTTCTTTTAATTTAGCTTCTCGTTCTTTTATATATTCTTCCATAAATTCATAATCTGGCTCACCTGTATTTGTAATAGGAAGCATTAATTTTCTACTATCAGAACGCGTACCAGTAAGACCTAATCCAAATCCAAACCCTACACCGTTTAAAGATTTATTCAAGCATACAACTATAAATTTTAGAGCTTCTAGCGAAAGATTATCTCTATGATAGTAATACATTTTATTCCCAGTTATAAACCTAAATGGTTGTAAGAAATATTGTGCGTTTTCTGCTCCGAGGGAAATTGAATTTGCAGGGTTTAAAATATATTTAGGATTTGGTACAACAAGTCCATACAATCCATTATTCAGAGATGTCCTTGTGATATATGGAATACCAATATTATTATCAAAATTACTAAATTCTAAATCTTTGCTGTGCCAAGCTTTGGAATTAATACTATCACCCAATATATTAGTAATTGTAAACTCACCCCATTTTACAGTATTCAATGATTTAGCCATCTTTTTCTTCCTCAAATAAATACTTTCTGCCTTGTGCAATCATTGAAAACTCAAAGGTTAAATAGTCTGCAATAGTTTTGTCAAAATCAGCTTCCGTAGGTATTTCATCGTTGAAATAATAGAATGCATGCAACCATTCATCCGTTGCCTTAATAGTAGATTTTACACAAAATTTAGTAGGAGCTTCCATTCGTCCAGTCCATACTTCTAATAAGTGTTGTCTCTTATCTAGCGCATTCCCTGTATCTATTAAACCAATATGCGGTGATACCTTAAAACCGTCTTCTCTGAAATCAATAAACTTACATTCTTTATTTTTTGGATGAGGTACTCCAGCCGTAAATATAGTAATACAAGGATTTACACCAACACCATAAAATGTATCAGGATTTAAAGTAATAACGCCTTCTAATGTATGATGCTTTAATATGTTTTCCTTGACAGCTTGTTCTTCTTTTGTTTTTCCAGTTACAGAAGATTGAGGAACAATTGCTATTGCTCGTGCATTAGGAGTTAAGGAATCGAGCATATGTTCAATAAAACATATTTCATATAATGCAGAATTCTTCTTTTTCTTTGCCAAGCTATAAGGGGGATTTATCATCCCCACGGTTGCACCTTTTAATTGCAGTTCACCTGAATTAAAAGCCAAGAAATCTGCACTTTCTATATTTGACTTACCATCACCTCTTAAAATCATATTAGTTACGGCAATAGTAAACATATAGTCCTCTATCTCTATTCCATGCAACTGCTTCTGCCTTATATGACGTTTTTCTGATTCATCATCAGTTAACTTTAGCATGTGATGCATAGCCGCAACAAGAAATCCTGCTGTTCCACAACAAGGGTCAAGCACAACATCATCTTTTTTTAGTTGTGCTAAATCACAAAATAAGTCAGTTATATGCTTAGGGGTTAGAATTATCCCTAGCTCTTGACCGTCACCGCCGCCATAACTCATAAATTCGCTGTAGAACCTGCCGAGGTAATCTTCACTAGTCGTAGTTAGTTTAATAGTCTTGTAAATATGTTTATATAAAAATTCTGCAAAATACCTTAGAGGCGTTTTCTCTAATGTAGGATTGATGGTATTGAGTATTTCCGAGGTTTTAAATATATTAAACTGTGCAAATATTTTATCTCTTTTTCGTTCAGGCTTAATAGGGTCACGTAATAATTTTGATTCAATAGCGTCAAAAATTTTTTGACCGTCAGTTTTTACTTTATCACCTTTTAAGGATTTTATTTCAAAATTGCCTCGTTCTATTTCGTCTAATGCAAGCAAAATACCGCTTACTACAATAGGTTTTTCTCTTGTTCCCAAGCTTCCGTAAACTCTTAAATCTTCGTGAAGGTCAGCAGCATCTTTAAGAACAGTTTTTAAGTCTTTTTCAGAAGTGTCTTCATGTAAGATGTTCTTTCTGTAATAATCATCAATATTATCTTCATTAAAGGATATAAAAGATTCCACATCTTCAAGCTTTGTGTATGGCTCTGTATCTTCTACATAAATAGGAGTAATTTTGTGTCTTTTTGCGTTACCAGATACACCGAATGCAATAATCTTTTCATAACTTGTATTTTTTATAAGATGTCTTCCATAGAATAGAGCGCCATTTATAGCATATTCCATAACATCTTTTGTCTCACTGCTTATTGCACCAGTTTTGTCTAGTTTTTCATGGAAAGAAATATCGGATTTATCTTCTATAACAATTAAGAAATCTTTGACAACGCCTACATATTCAGGAAATCCAACATTTCCTGTACCTTTTTTAGAAGCCGTTTTTAATGCTTCATTGACTTCTTTTATAGAGCATCCCTGAGGGTCTAGTTTAATACCTGCATCTTTTAGTAAATCGTAAACCCATAAATCTGTTTTAACCTCTTTTTTCGCCATGTGCCACCATTCCTTAATTTTGATTCTAATAGAATATTAAGAAATGTTAATCATTTATTTATAGTAAGTTTTATAGGATTAGGTGAACTTTCCACCCCCAAAAATCCCATAAAACCCGAAAAATTCTATAAACAAGTAGGTTGATTGGCAAGCAAATATTCTAAGTTATCATATGCCATTTTAAAAATTTGAATAATCTATAGTTTCTACATTCTATTGATTTGCACACAATAAAATTTAAAATTATAACTTTATTTACATATTCTTCTTATAATTCCGAATAAATTGAAATAAATTTCCACCTAAACTTAAAAAATTTGAAAAAATTTTCAACACTGTCCTGTCCCAAAATTCCTGCAATATCTGTCAAACCATATACAACAAATTACACAAATATTACATGTAAAAGAACACATGGTTTGATTTCTTGTTACAGATGGTTTGATTATTTTGGGCAACATAAATTTAAAATAT
>CALUUI010000026.1 GCA_944323925.1 Candidatus Gastranaerophilales bacterium | reverse complement strand
CTTTAAATATTTGACTTTTTTGATTCTATTTTTTGATGTTTTGTTACATTTCTTAATATTGTTTCGTATAGCTCAGTATTTGCAAGGGTTTTCAGACCTAATTTTTCATCCTTGATTTTGCGCTTTTTGAATTTTTCTTAATATTTTTTAATATTTCGTTTAAAAAGACTTTTCAAAGAGTAAAAAATAATTTAAAATCAGACATATCCAATATCAACTATCCATAGAGGTTAAAATGCAAGTATTAAGTATAAAAACTTATGATAATAAAAAATATACCACTTTCAAAAATAATGCCTTTAATCCTAAAAATCCTATTTCCAACCCAAAAAATTTAAAAGGATTAGGGCAAAAAATACATAAGTATCTGCAAACACAAATATACTTAGCAGCTGCCAGTGTTTTAGTAGGAGCCACAACAATTGCAATGTATCACGAAATAAAAAAGCAGCAAAAAAATACTAATAATCCCCCGCCAACAAACAAAGTATGGAGTCCTAACACAATACAAGAAACTCGAGATCCGATGGCAGATTAGAAATTTCTGGGGGAAATTCCTTTTCTCCAATTTGATTCAATTTTTTCAAGTGAAATTCCCTTTGTTTCAGGTATAAAGAAATAAACAAAAATAATACAAAGCAAAGATACAATTCCAAACAAGAAGAAAGTAACGGCACCGCCTAATCGATGTAGTAGAACAGGGAAACTTGCAACAACAAAGAAATTAAATGCAAAATTTGAAACAGTACAAATACTCATTGCAATCCCTCTAATTCTGAGTGGGAAAATTTCTGAAACTAAAATCCAGCCTATAGGTCCAAGACTCATAGCAAAACAAATAATATATGTAACTAAACTTGCAACAGCAAACCATTTAAGGCTGTCCCCAATGATATGAGCGAAGCCGAAAGAAGCACTTAGAGCAAACAAACTAAACATAACACCCGTTAAGCCAATATATAGAAGAGGTTTTCGTCCTATTCTATCGGTAAAATATATTGCTACAACAGTCATCAAGAAGTTAACAACCCCAATACCAGTTGTCGCATAAATAGCAGAAATATTAGAATCGAATCCTGCAGTTTTGAATATAGTCGGAGCATAGTAAATAATAGTATTAATACCTGTACAAATTTGAGCAAACATAATTCCGATACCAGCAACAAAAGGAGCAATCATCCATTTTTTAAATACAAAACCTTTTTTAGAATCAGAAGCAGCCAATAAGGAGTTTTTTATATTTAAAATTTCAGCCTGAGTATCGGCTTCGGGTTCAATCTTTTTAAACACGTTTTCTGCCTCTTTATCTCTGTTTTTAATAACTAACCACCTTGGAGTATCGCTCATAAAGCACATACCAATTAATAAAACCATGCCTGGAAGAACGCCTGCAAAAAGCATCCAACGCCAATTATAAACAGCGTGGGCAAAGAGAGCATTTATGAAATATGAAAAGAGGATCCCGGAAGTAATAGCCCATTGATAAAGAGAAACAAGAGTACCTCGGAGATTTTTTGGGGAAATTTCTGAAAGGTAAAGAGGTACAACAAAATTAACAATTCCAACAGCAAATCCGACAAATAGCCTTGATAGAATTAAGATATAAACATTTGGGGCAAACGCACATAAAATTGATCCCAAAACAAAAATTACAGCAGTAGCCATAATAATCTTTTTACGTCCGAATATATCAGCCAAAAATCCGTTAATAGCAGCACCAATAACAGCACCGATTAAAACTGAGCTAACAAGAATCCCTTGTAAAGTATCCGATAGATTCCAAGAATCATTAATAAACAATAAGGCTCCTGATATAACGCCAGTATCATATCCTGATAGAAGCCCACCTAAAGAAGCTATTACAGCAACTATGTATAACCAGATATATTTCATAATAAACACCTCTAATAAGTATGTTCCACAAATATGTAATTTTATATCGGATGCTAAAAACATTATAAATTATTTTTAATAGAAAACAAGGCTAAAACAACTAAAATCGTTTATTTTTAGTATAATTTAGATATGATTAATGAGCTAAAAAACAAACTAGAAACCCTAAAGGATGAAACATACCAAAAATTCCAGTCCAAACTTATACCAAATGCAACAAACGTAATTGGAGTAAGAATTCCTAAATTAAGGGAAATAGCAAAGTATATATATAAAAACTCCAATATTGAAGAAATCAACAGCATAATAAATTACAGAGAAGAAAACGAGTCATTGGAATTAAAATTAATCCAAGGATTTTTAATAGGGCAGAAGAAAAGTGATAAAAAAGAGTTTTTTAAAGATATAGAAAAATTTCTCCCACAAATAGACAATTGGGCGGTATGTGATTGCTTGTGCGCCTCATTAAAGCAAACAAAAAAATATCAAAATGAGATGTATAAATTTTTGAAGAAATATCTAAGCTCAACCCAAGAATATGAAATCAGATTTTGTGCAGTAATGCTTTTAAATTACTACATTGACGATACGTATATTGAACAAACCCTAAAAGATTTATCAATGTTAAAGAGTAATGATTATTATGCTCAAATGGGAATAGCTTGGGCTTTATCAATATGCTATGTAAAATACTATGACAAAACTCATGATTTCATAAAGAAAACAAATATAGATAAAACAATACTAGCTCTCACCATTAAAAAGGTATGTGAATCATTAAGACCAACAGAACAAGAAAAACACGAATTAAGAGAATATAAGAAACAAAAAGGTCTGTAACTTACCCCTGTTCAGCGAAATCTCCATTATGGAATTTCCATAAATTATCGAGTAATGCTTGTTTTTCAGCAATTTTTTCAAAATTCTTTTTGATTTCTTCTAATTCTTCAAGTAAAGTTTGCAAGTCCTTTCTTTTACGTTGAGCAATAGCTTCGTGAAATTTACTTTGTTGAGTGACATCAACATCAACCCAATCACCACAGAAGCAACCGTCCATATAACGTCTTTTATTACTACTTGTCATAAACCTCCTTTACTGTGCAGCCTTAGCAAACCACAATTTGGCCAAAGTAGTCCAAACGCCATTAATCATGTCTTCAACTTCTTTCACTTCCCTAAATTCTTCTGAATTAAAATCAAAACCTGCCATTTCAGAATACTCTACCATCATTTCATTTTCATCTTTTAACATTACACATACCTCTCATTTCAACAGGCTATACAAATATAAGTTTTAATGCTTACAAAAATAATAACGGTATTTTTAGTAAAAAACTTTAGGGATTTTTGCAAAATATTAAATTTTTGTTACAATTAAATAAGAAAGTATTAAAAATAGTAGAATAGGAATATGGAAATAATAATAGGTTCAGATCACGGCGGATATAGATTAAAAGAAGAAATCGCAGAATATTTAAAAACAAAAGGTCATAGTGTATTTAATGCAGGAACATATAGTACAGATTCCTGTGATTATCCTGTAATAGCAAAAGAAGTAGCACGTCGCGTGCTCGCAACAGCAAACAGTAAAGGAATATTAGTCTGCGGAACAGGTATAGGAGTTTCGATAGCTGCAAATAAGATAAAGGGTATTCGAGCAGCACACTGTACAGACACCTATACAGCAAGGATGACAATGCAACATAACAATTCAAATATTCTTTGCTTAGGAGAACGCGTAACAGGAAGCGGTTTAGCATTGGACATAGTAGATGCGTGGTTAAATGCTAAATTTGAAGGTGGTCGTCATCAACGCAGAATAGATATGATAGAGGAAAATTAATGAGCGAGATAACATCATATAAATTTGCCTGCGCAGCAGCAAGAATATTAGATGAAAATAAGGCACAAAATATAAAGATATTAAATATAAGCAGTGTATCATCATTTGCAGACTACTTTGTAATAGCCTCATCAGATACCTCAACCCAGATAAAGGCTTTAACACAAAACACAGCAGACAGTATAAAAAAAATATTTAACCGAATTCCAACAGGAAGAGAGGATGATGCAAAGAACAAATGGAATCTATTAGATTATGGGGATGTAGTAATCCATATCTTACAAAATACAGAACGAGAAACCTATGCAATAGAAAAATTCTGGTCACACGCATATAGTGTAGATAGAGAAGAGTGGTTATCAGAATCAAAAGAATATTCAAGATACGAAAACTAAAAGAGAGCATAAAAAATGGAAAAACAAGAAATCGAAAAAAAGATACAAGAAACCGTATTAATGATGGCAAAAGAGCCTACAAATACAGATCATTATCACGACTTGGCGAAATATTATGCAATGGAAGGTTCATTTGATAAAGTAACTTCAGTATACGAAAGTCTCTTGGAAATTGATCCCAAAGATGTACAAGCACTCTTAAACTTAGGTAATATACATTTTTATTCAAAAGATTACAAAAAAGCATTAAAGTATTATAACAGCGCAATGATAATTCAACCGGGGAATTATCAAGTATATTATAATTTAGGTAATACCTATGCAGAAATGAAAAATTTTGCAAAAGCACTACATTTTTATAGTCGAACATTAGATTTCTATAACCAAACCCCGGATATTTATAATGCAATAGGAATGTTATACCACGATTTTGAAGACTATGTTGAAGCCAAGGCATATTATGAAAAGGCCCTATCATTAGACCCAAACAACTTAAGTGCATTAATCGATTTGGGTCATGTAAACTTTAAATTATATGATTATAAAGAAGCCTTAAAATATTATCTACAAGTATACAACTTATCAAAAGATAATAAGACAGTAGCTCTCTGTGTAGCAAATACATACGCATTAGTAAAAGATAAAGAAAACTGTTATAAAATATTCGAAGAATCACTAAAACTAAGTGGAGACAATTATAAAGCCTATATGTGCTATGCAATAGCAAGTTCAGATTTTGGTGACTACGAAAAAGCTCTAAAATTATACAAAAAGGCAACCGAAGAAAATCCAAGCGATGCAACAGCCTTTATCCTGGCAGGGAATTTATGCTCAACATTGAAGAAATATGACGAAGCAGAAGAAAATTACAAAAAAGCACTTCATATAAACAAAATGGATGCAAATTTATATGTATTAATCGGAAACGTATATTATATGAGAGGCGAAGTAGAACGTTCAATTCACTCATATAGAGCGGCAGTACATATGCGTCCTGAGAATGATGAATACAAATTGGTATTTATCCAAATATTAAATGATTATCTTGAAGAAGCAAGAAAGGATGAAATTGTATCGGATGTCGCATAACAAAGTATATCCAATCGAACGAATAATTTCATGTTTAACATATATAACTCTTGGTTGGGCAGGAGTGATAATATTAATAATACAAGCAATAACTAAAAAACAACCCACCCAGTTTGTAATGTATCATATACTACAATCAATATTTTTATGTTTTGGATATTTTGTATTATCAGAAATCTGTTACTTGCTGGTAGTATTAATAGCAAGAATCCCTGTAATCAATATAATACCAATATTGCTAAACATGCCGTTAAGTGCGCTCAATGGATTTTCATTTATCCAAGCAGTATGCTATACAGTAATAATATATTTAGCCCTAACATCATTAATGGGTAAATACAGTTTTCTGCCGTGGGTCTCAAACATAATCATATACTGGATAAAACGATAGATACGAAACAAATACTCAATATATAAGTATTACATATATAAAAACAATAAAAATAAAGACTCAAAATATTACAAAAACTTAAAGAGAGAAGAAAAGAGGGTTGCAAAAAAATATATATTGTAGTATAATGCATGGGTCAGAGGTCTAAGTGTAGGAGAATAAAAATATGGCAACCGTATCACCGGTGAGCTTTGGTATTGCAATACCCAAAAGCACACCAACAGGAAAACAACAAACAAGAAGCAATCCAATTGCATCCACATCAAGCTACTCAAATACAGAAGTAGTACCAAATCAAAAATCAGCATTGGCAGTATTGTTAACATCAGCAATGCTTTGTACAGTAGCAATAGTAAACTTAATAAAAGCAGGGAAATAGGTTTTTACTGACTATTTCTATGAAGTTGTATTTTAAGTTTACCTAAAGTAAGGATATTGCTTTGCAAAAAACTAGTCAAAATAGTTTTTTGCAGCCCCAAATAAGTGTAAGAAATACATTAAATACATTCACAAAATTCAAATTAACAAAAATATACAAATACAAGAATTTTAAAACCTTTTACTATAGAATATAAAAAGTAGTAATGGAAGTGCTTATTAATGATGGAAACATTTGAACTAACAAATTACAATTTCTACACCTCAAGACTTGATATGGAGTTAATATCAAATATAGTAGAAGCGTTAAAAGAAATAATAAAAGAAGATAAAAAAGAAAACCAACCCCTATTTCTGAGCATCTCAGATAATTTTATAATGGATATAGCCAAAAAAGTAGTGCAAGAAAAGAAAAAAACATTTTTAATAGGCATAACCGGAGAAAGTGCATCAGGGAAAACTGTATTTGTAGATAATACAATAGCAGCATGCGTAAGAGATAAGAGAGAAGGAATCTATACAGTAATCCGTTGTGATGATTACTACAAAGATACCTCAAAAGAATTAATCGAAGCAGGAAGTTATGAAGAACTATTTAAAACCGGCTTTAGTTTTGATACCCCGGAAGCGATAGATTTAGCATTAATGAAAAAGCATATGTCCGAATTAAAAGAAGGCAAGAGCGTAGTTTCACCTCGATATGACTTTAAGACATGCGTATCAGACCCAAACGGAGAATTAAAAAAACCAGCAAAAGTAATCTTAACCGAAGGATTATACGTATTAAACGAAGATGTACGAGATATACTTGACATAAAAGTGTATGTATTTACTCCATTAGAAGTAATAAAAGAACGTTGGTATAAACGAGCCGTAACCAGAGGAAAGACTGGAGCAGCTGCGGATATGCAATTTGCAGATGTAAACGCAACCGCACAACAATATATCCGTCCAACATATCAAATTGCCGATTGTGTAATAAACGGAATGGTTGATAAGGAATATATCAAAATAATAACCGATAAAATATTCCAAAAACTATATGAAATTTGCGCTTAAAAATATTAGAAAACTAGTTTTCCTCAAATTCGTGGATATTAGAAATATATTCAGTAGTGAATTTATAGACTTCCATCGTTTTGGAGAAATAATCTTTATAGAATCCGGCTTTCTCTTTTAAAGAATTAAAGAACAATTTTTTATCCGGCAATTGTTCCCAAACAACCGGCAAATAAACCCCCTTTTTCCCTTTATCAATAAGTATAATGCCATATGGATAGATTTTAGATAACAAATCTTGTTCATCCTTAAACTCAATCTTTTGAGGCACGGAAAGAATTGAAATCGAGATTGAAATATCATTATACTCTTCAGGTAAAAGAGGCTGAAAACGAGGGTCAAAAAAAGCAGCAGACTGAGCATTAGATGTAATATCATTAATAAGAGGTTTATCAGAATAAATCGATCCAATACAACCCCTTAAATGCCCAGAAATTTCTAAAGTAACAAAAGATGCCCCATACTGCATTAAAACAGCCGGAGGGTTATCAGGTATGTATTTATGTCCCTCAAAACCAGTGATGATACTTTTTTTACACTCATCAATAATATAATCAGAATAGAATTTACTAATGAACTCTGACTTAGTTCCTTCATAAAGCATCCAAGCCCCATACCCAACAACTTTAGATTTATCCCCGCTAATATCTCCTGAATTAAACATTTCAAGCCGAATCAAATCAAAACCTTTTTGCTTAGCAAACATAACAAGTCCGCAAATACCAATAGAACCACAAGCCAGCTGGGGAACGAACTTATCAACATACCCTGTTTCAATCATCCACGCAGTATAATTATCAGTTTGTTTAGCGATATTATCAGGATGATAATGGCTTAAATCCGAAGAAATAACAAAACTGGCACAATTCCAATATTTATCAATCAACTTAGCAATTAATTCAGGCTCACATTTACCAACCAAAACAGGAATAATTTTAATTTTATGTAAACCTTTAAGCAGATTAGCAGCATTAATAATTTTAGTATTATGAGAGAAATACTGAATAAAAGGTATTTGAACTTCAATTGAATGTTCTTCTTCAAAAGGAGTATTATTAACATAGCAAGCAAATTCATCCTGAATTTCTTGGACAAAGTTTTTATTAACATCAATAGCCCCAAACGGGGTTTCGAATTTATCATACTCAGGCAGAGCTATGCCTTGAAAATCATAATGATGAGATGGAGCAATAACAAAAACGTTATCCTCAAATTTAAAATGTTCAAAGCCATAATTCATAGCATGACCTGAGAACTGATATCCTGCATGCGGAACAATAATAGCTTTTGACTTATAAAGCGGTTCTTTCCCTGAAGCAAATTTTTTAATTACCTCGTCTAACTCATTCATCTCTGAAGGATAGAATAACCCAGCGACATTAGGTAATTTTTTAGAAGAATTAGCATCCATAATACCAGATATTATACACCAAATTAAATAATGGTAAAAGATAGACTAAATAAAACTATTGATATAACAAAAACCAATAGCTATAATTAAAAATATGATACAAAAAGAAAACCTAAAAGAATTAATAAATACAATTATAATGTATATAATAATATTTGCAGTAGCAATGTTATATTTTTCAAAATTAAGCTGCAAATGCGATAATAGTGGATATTGTAGAATAAAATCATACAGCCTGTTCAGTTCAGAAAAATATGATTTTAATATAAATAATCTAAGAAATGCCTATGTAGAATGTAATAGTGGAACAAAAGGCAGAGCCAACTGTCAATTAAAATTTGAAATAGGCAATAACGCTAGCATATACTACACAATAGAGCCTAATGCAAGATTTTTTATAAAAGCCCCCACAGAAAATCTAACAAAGCAGCTATTAAGACATAAAAATTTTCCCAAAAAAGATTTTTCCTATACCTGCATAACAACATTTATATTTGTACTAATTTTTGCCATAATAAGAGAATTATTATTATCAATAACACGCAGCGAAATAAATAGCAAACTAGAAAAAGTACTAGCCTTAATATTCACAATAATAATATATTATATAATGACAAAATAAAAATAAATAAAATTGACAATCAGATGTGATTATGAGATACTACAAAAGGGGAAACCCATAAAGCCCTTGTGGCACTCTGCCGACGAGGAGGTGACTAAATGTCACGTCCGAGGAGAGGGGAGGTAGACGCCTCTACTGA
>CALUUI010000025.1 GCA_944323925.1 Candidatus Gastranaerophilales bacterium | reverse complement strand
ATTCTACATAATTATTATTCCCAGTTTTTTTAATAAAATATCAGATTTTTTTGTTTTTGTTACAAAAATTTACAATTAAGTGTGCTGCTAACAATAATAATCCCTCAAATCTGTCATCATGAATTTATTTCAGGGGATTGCCAACACGCGGAGCTATAATCTTTATAGGGGATATGCGCTTTAATGTTTTTTTTAGCGGGGCTAAAATTATTAATCAAAAAAAGAGCCTTTTTAAAGGCTCTTTTTTGTACAAAATATTTAAAATAATTATTACTTTGTGCCGTAACGTTTTTTGAATCTTTCTACACGACCTTCTGAGTCAAGAATTTTTTGTTGACCGGTGTAGAATGGGTGACAATTTGAACAAATTTCTACTGTGATGTTGTCTAATACAGAGCCTGTCTCTATTTCGTTACCACATACACATTTAATAACTGTTTTTTTATATTCAGGGTGAATACCTTTTTTCATCTCATTACCTACTTTCTTTTCAAGATTCCAAACTTGAATTCTATATTTCGACCAATATTATTCTATATCGAGCAAAATATAAAAGCAAGTATATGTAAATTCCTGTAACACTTTTATGAAACTCTGCGGATTAGTTCAAGCGCTTCTTCGCAGTCTGGGAATATATCAAGTAGCTTTTCTGCCTGCATAAGTGCCTCATCCTGTTTAGTAAGTTGTTCATAACACTTTGCAGAATTAAGTAATAAAATCGTATTCTTTGGATTCTTTTCCAGTAATTTTAAGAAAATATTGTTTGCATTCTCATATTCGCCTAGCTCATAATATGTTAGCCCTAGAAGATTCATTGAGTCGTCATTAACCTTCTTTTCAAGTGCCTTTACCAAATACTTCTTAGCGCAATCATAATCTTTTAATGCATAATATACTCTGCCTGCTACAAATAAGATATATTCATGCTCTCCGGCAATTTGCAATGCTTCCATTATATATTTTTTCGCTGACTCTAAATCGTTTAATGCAATCTTATTCAAGGCAAGAAATGTTTTTACTATCGAATTTGGATCTATTTCCATTGCTTTTGTATAGTACTCATCCGCTCTTTTATAATCTGCTATAGAATATAAATAATTCGCATACTCAAATATTATGTCAAAATCCTCCGGAGCTAGTTTTATAGCTGTGTTAAACTCGTCCTCTGCCCAGTCAAATAGCCTCTTGCTTAAATAGATAACTCCTAAATCCTTATGTGCTTTCGCTGTATTTGGGTTCATTTGAATTACTTTTTTAAGGATTTTCTCCGCTGTATCTGTATCACATAGTTGGGTCGATAATATTGCGTATTGGTAAAATACATCAGCGTTAACCTTATTCTTTAAAATTATACGGTCATATATGTCTTTTGCTTTTCTTAGCTCACCTGTTTCAATATATAATGCCGCAAGTTTTTGCGCAGGCATTATGAATTTAGGGTTCATCATAACCAGATTCTCTAAAATTTTTATTGCAGTGTCTAAATCCCTTTTTTCCTCATAACATAGTACCATATTGTATTGATAATTAGTTTTTTCGGGATGCATAACTGCTAATTTTTTATAAATTTCAATTGCCTCGTCTGGGCGAGGTATTTTCATTAGTGATAATGCCCAAGCTACCATAAAGGTTTCAGATTCTTCTATTTCATTCGCTTTTTCAAAGTAGCTGCATGCCATCTCGTGTTGGTTTAATAGTTGATATACAGAGCCTACATTATAATTCGCAAGTGCATCTTCCGGATTGGTGTTAAGTGCTTCGATGTATAATTTTAAGGCATTATCGTTTTTGCCTATTGTTAAATAGCATGTCCCTAATGCATTAATAACCTGTGGATTATTATTTGAAAGCTCTTTGGATTTTTTTAGAAATATTATTGCATTATCAAAATCCTTTTGTGCCATAAAAGCCGTACCGATTAGATATGAAAAAATATACTCCTCCGGCTCAAGTTCTTCACCTTTTTGCGCGCAAGTAATTAGATTTTCGTATTTGTTTTGTTTTAGATAGGTCATTGCAAGGCTTTTATAACCTTCAGCATAATCCGGACGTAACTCTAATACCTTCTTAAAGGCTTGTTCTGAGGATACATAATCTTCCATTGAATCATAACAGTTCCCTAAATAGTACCAAGATGTTGCATCTTCTGGATTGTATTTTATTACGTCCTCAAAGTTCTCTCGTGCTGTTCTATAATCGTCTAAATTTACATTCACAAGCCCCAGTAATTTCTTGTATTCAAAATTGTTCGGCTCTATATTAATAATTTCTTCTAAAGCAACTTTGGCATCTTCAAATTTATTTTCTGAAATTAAAGTATTTATTTCTTCTATCGTTTTCATAATACCTGTATTATCTTTTAAACATACCTTTTTATCAAGCAGAAGAAATTTATTAATTAGGCTTTTAGTATTGCAATTTAGCAGAATATATTATAAAATTGTGTAATAGAGACAAGGTATTAATTTATATACATGGACCAGAGTATAATATTAAACATATTTGTAATTCTGTTTTTACTATTTGTAAATGCATTTTTCGTGGCAGCAGAATTTTCGCTTGTAAAAGTACGCAGAACAAGATTGGAACAACTATCTAATGAAGGAAATAAAATTGCGGGTTTAGCAATAAAAACATTAGATAACGTAAATGCTATGCTTGCAGCTGCACAACTTGGTGTTACGGTTGCCAGTATCGGTTTAGGTTGGGTTGGCGAAGCTACTGCCGTTAGACTTATTGAACCGATAATTTCTTTTATACCATGTATTAACCATACTCTGACAGCTCACGCGATTGCTGTTCCTACTTCCTTTATCCTTGTTACTATGTTTCACGTTGTGCTTGGGGAACAATTACCAAAGTGCTTGTCTATTCAATATCCTGAAAAAATTGCTCTTTCTGTTACTAAGCCTATGCATATTATGATGGTTATTTTTAAGCCGTTTGTTTGGATTTTAACTGTTTCTGGAAATGCTATTTTAAAACTTTTAAATGTTCCTGAATCCGCTTCTACACAGTTAGCACATTCTACACAAGAGTTAGATTTAATCGTTGATGCTAGTCTTGATCAAGGTGTTTTAAACGAAACTGAAGCTGAGTTTATTCATAATATGTTCAAGTTCTCTGACCTCACAGCTAAACAGGTTATGATTCCAAGAACAGATATTGTTTGTATTCCTTATGATGTTTCTTTTGATGAATTAAAACAGGTTATGCTTGATAATCAATATACAAGATATCCGGTTTATAAAGATACTATGGACAAGATTATAGGTTTTATTCACGTTAAAGATATTTATTCGCTTTATGTTACGGGGAAAAACTTTGCTATTGATAATATCTTAAGACCTATTTTGCTTGTCCCTGAGACAATGACTCTTGATAATTTGATTATTGAATTCCGTAAACGCCGTGCGCAATTAGCTATTGTTGTTGATGAGTTTGGCGGAACCTCTGGAATTATTACTCTTGAGGATGTTTTGGAAGAAATTATCGGTGAAGTTCAAGATGAATTCGATGAAGAAGAACTCAATATAAAACAAATATCAGAAAATAAATATGTCGCAAATGGTATGATGCGAACAGACGAAATTGCGGAATTTTTTGAGCTTGATGAAGAAAAATTTGATGAAGAAGATATTGAAACAATTGCAGGGCTTGTTGTTAAATTCCTAGGCAGAATTGCTATTGTTGGTGATACGGTTCAATTTAACGGGTTAAAATTCACTGTTAGCGAGGTTGATGGCGCAAGAATAACAAAATTAATTATCGAAAAACTTCCTCAAGAATCCAATGATGAAAACGAACAAATTCAGGATGGTGAATAGTTTTTAAACTATTTCTCCTCACAACTGTTTTTAATCATCTTTATAAACGCATCATCATGTACCGGATTAAATAGAGGTTTAGGTATAAAGATATCTTTAAAACGTTCAATTGCGTATTGATCTGTCATTCCTGAAATATAATCAACGACAATTCGTTCTGTATTTTTATCCGAGCAATATTCTTTAGCCAGATTATTGTAGTATTTCCAAAGTTCTTCAATGATTTTACTGGCTTTTGATTCTTCCGCTTTTGCCGGTGAGTCAATATAGATATTGTCAAACATCCAAGTCCTTAATTTAGTCACATAATGCCAGCCTTCTTCGCTCATTGTAACCTGAGGCTTGTCATAAGAAGAGCTAATAACATCCATTATCATTTTACCTAAGCGTTTAGAACGGTTAGAGGAAAAATACTCGATACAGTCTTTGGGTAAATCTTCTTCTGAAATAATACTTGCCCTAACAGAATCTTCAATATCGTGATTAATATATGCTATTTTATCAGCAAATTGCACTACTTGTGCTTCAGGAGTTCTTGGTGATAGTCCCCAAGAATGGGTCAAAATTCCTTCTACGGTTTCCCTACAAAGATTCATATCCTCAAGAAGTTCTACTACTCGAACACTTTGAATATTATGATCAAATCCACCTTTTACCAAGCTATTAAGCACTTTCTCTCCACAATGTCCAAAAGGTGTATGCCCTAAATCGTGACCTAGTGAAATAGCTTCTGTTAAATCCTCATTTAAATTTAATGCTCTTGAAATAGTCCTTGCTATTTGTGCCACTTCTAAGGTATGAGTTAGTCTTGTTCTAAAATGGTCATTAAATGGCGATAAAAATACTTGCGTTTTATGCTTTAATCTTCTAAATGATTTTGAATGTAAAATCCTGTCCCTGTCTCTTTGAAACTCTGTTCTGATAGGATATGGCGTTTCAAGTGGACGCTTTCTACCTTTAGTATATTTACTTTTGGTGGCGTATGGGCTTAGCATTGTAAGCTCACGAGCTTCTAATTGTTCTTTAATTGTAGTATTTATCTCTGTCATACTAGTATTATATCTTAAATTAAATACTACATGTAATACATTTGTATGATTTTTAACCTGTAAATGATAAGAATTGGGGGTTACACTGGAAATTTTCAAAAAAAATGCTATAATATACATGATAATGAGACATATACAATCAGCGAAAGGGGCGATATATGCCGAATAATACTGCAGATACGGATTTTGAGGCCTTACTGGGACAATATGACTATAGATTTAAGAAAGGTGATATTGTAAAAGGAATAGTTTACTCTTATGATTCTTCAAATGTACTTGTAGATATCGGAGCAAAAAATATTGCTTTGGTACCTTATTTTGAAATTAGTAGTCAAAAAGGTGTAAATCCTGAAGAAATCCTTAAAAAAGGTGAAGAATATGAATTTTTAATAATTCAAGACGCTGATGATGATGGAAGATTTTCACTATCATATAAACGTGTTCATATGGCTTATGTATGGCTAGAACTCGAAAAAGCTAAACAGAATGATGAAGTTATTGCGGCACCTATTATTCAGATTGTAAAAGGTGGAGTAATAGTTGATATAAGTGGTTTGCAAGGTTTTGTTCCTCAGGGGCAAATCTATTCTGCTAATTCTCAACTAAGTGTTGGGGATAAACTTGAACTAAAAATTCTTACGGTTGATAAAAAACAAAATAATCTTATTCTATCAAATAAAAAGGTTTACGAATCTTCTATAGAAGAAAGCAGAAAGAATGTACTTTCTAAAATTGAAGTAGGTCAAGTTGTAAAAGGCGAAGTCGTAAGAATTACTAATTTTGGCGTATTTGTTAATGTAGATGGATTAGATTGCTTGTTGCCATTATCCCAACTTTCTTGGAAATGGGTTGAACATCCTTCTGATATGCTTTCTATCGGGCAGGTTATTGATGCTGAAATTATTGATATTGATACAGAAAAAAATCGTGTTAGTCTTAGCTTGAAGAACTTAGAGCCGGATCCGTGGGATAATGCCGCAAAAGAGCTTCAAGAAGGTATGGATGTTGATGGAACAATAACAAGAGTTAAAAATTTTGGTGCTTTTGTAGAAGTATTGAAAGGTGTTGAGGCTTTACTTCCGCAAAATTGTATTGAAACGTACCAAAAAAATTCTTCTAAAGAGCTTAAAGTTGGTGATTGTATTAAAGTTAAAATTATTAAGTTTAACTCTAAAGACAGAAGAATTTCTCTTGATTTAGCATAATTGTTTACTTTAGTGTTTATATAATTGTTGTCTTAACCCTCATTAGTTTGAGGGTTTTGTTTTGTATGTAAATTTTTGTAAAAAGATTTTAAAAAAAAGTCAATTAATATTTTCACCCTTCTTTAACATAGTATAATAGAATGAAAGTTAAGTGAATGAGGTTAGTATGTTTAAGAACCTAAAAATAAAAGAAAAACTCCGTGAAATTTCACCCAAATTAGCTTGGTTGAAGTTTATGAAAAAGAAACGCTTAACAGAAAATGATTTTCTTGAATCATTAAAAGAAGAAAATCTTAAAACAATTTCTGACGAACAGAGGCTGGAAGCGATGGTCAGACAACAATTAAAAGAAGAATTCCCAAATATTGAGAAAGCGGCTTCTTATGAGTTACTTGTAGATGCAGTAATTCACAATATCAAATCAAAACAACTTCAAGCCATGGATGATACTGATAAAGAATAATAATTGTGTCATCATAGTTACCGGACGGGGAGTCCGAATTCTCAAAGGGGCGATGTTTACGCCTCTTTTTAGTTTGTAGAGTTTAACCGTTTATTGAAAAGTAAACTTCTTTTAATCGTTTTTTACTTATGTGTGTGTATAGTTGAGTTGTTGCAACATCACTATGTCCCAGAAGTTCTTGAACAACTCTTAAATCTGCACCGTTTTCTATCAAGTGTGTTGCAAATGTGTGTCTTAAAGTATGCGGACTTATATGTTTATGAATTTTTTCACCTTGTTTTCTTATAAATTTATATACTTCTTGGCGTGTTAGTTCGTGATTAGTTTCCGAGAGTAATAATTTTTTAGATGATGAATTATATTTTTGAAGAATTAGTTCTCTATATGGCAGATAGTTTTCTATAGCTTGTTTTGCGTATTCGCCGAGTGGTACAATTCTTTCCTTTGAGCCTTTACCAAAACATCTTATATATTTTGATTTTAGGTCAATGTCACTCATTTTAAGATTGATAAGTTCAGAAATTCTAAATCCGCAACTGTATAGAAGCTCCATAATTACTCTTTCTATTGGGGAAAGATTCTCTTTGAGTAAAGTTTCTATTTCAACTATATTAAGAACTTTGGGTAATTTTTTAGGAATTTTGGGTTGTTCAATGGCAAGAGCAGGATTTGTTTGGGTTAATCCTGTTGCGTATGCCCACTTAAAAAAGCCTCTGAGTGAGGCTATTTTCCTTATAATGCTTGTTATTGCATATCTATGCTCTTTTAGGAATCTTATATATTTGCTCACACTTTGTCTTGTTATATCTTCGATATTATCGGAATCAAGGGTTTCGATAAAACCTGTTAAGTCCCGTCGATAGCTGTCTATACTATTCATTGACAGTCCTTTTTCCAGTTCAAGATATTCAAGATACATTGAAAGTGTTTGAAGCATATGTTAATTATACACTATTTTTTAGTGATTAGTTTGTTGTTTGCGTTTCATTTCACGTCTTTTTTCGAACATTTTTTTACGTTCTTCTCTCATTTTATTAAATTCTGACTGTTGTTCCGGGGTTAATATTTGTATAAAATCACGTTCATTTTGCATTATTATTTCGTGAATTTGTTTTCTAAGAGTCCTTATTTCATTGTTTAATTGTTGAATTTTAGTATCATCGCTGTCAAAATTCTCTAAGCGATTTCTTTCTGCTTGCTTTTGTCTTAATTCTTCCATAAGAGGCTTCATTTTTTCTTGAGAAGCAATTCTAAGCGCTTTAGCTTTGTCTAGCTGTTCTTGGGTCAAATTGAGTCTTGATTTAAACTCATTTTCAGGTGGTGCAGGTTTCTTAGGCGGTTTTGGAACCCCATTTTCAACTCTTTGCGGTTGAATAGGATTTACTTTTGTTTCTGTATTAGGCAGCGCCAGTGCTGTTTGCGCTAAAACTGATATTGCTAATAGTCCTGTTAATAAATACTTGTTCATTGTTTCTCCTTATAATAAGTCCGAAAGAACTTCGGCAAGTTCCTTTTTTGCATTATAAAGTCTCGACTTTACTGTTCCTAATGGAACATTTATTTTTTTTGAGATTTCCTCATAGCTCAATCCTTCGATTTCGCATAATAATATTACTTCTTTAAATTTTGGTTTTAAGTTATTTATTGCTTCGCAAATTCGTTTTTTTCTTAGTTTTGCACTAAATTCGGTTTCCGGAGTACCTTTTTTATCCTTGATTAGTGAAATTGTATTATCATCTTCATCAGTCAAAAGTTGTTCTTTTTTGTATCTTGCTGATTTTAGATAATCTTTTGATACATTTCTGGCAATAGTGCATATCCAGCTTTTAAAGCTGCCTGTTGCTTGGTATTTGTCAGAGTTCTTAAGTACTTTGACATATACTTCTTGTTCTAAATCTTCGTTATTTTCGTTCGTTACAGATTTTATTACTTGTCTTATTGCTGCACCGTGTTCTTTGATTATTTTTGTAAAATCCATTAAATTATTCATCCACCATTATTAACCCATAGCTGTCTGTAGGAAAACCTAATGCTTCAGGCGTTAACTGTTCTCCGTACATAATAGTTTCTACTATTCTGTATTGATTATTTGCCGTTTGGAAACTTACACCTGCAAACAGTACCATACAAAATATACAGGCTATTTTGATATGACGATATTTGTCTTTTCTAGTTGTATATTCTGACTTAACTTCTGCAATAAGCTCTGAAACACGATTCATTTTTTCGTGTTCTCGCTTGCAGTCATCGCATTCCAATAAGTGTTTTTGGAATTCTTCTTCCGTTGCAAAAGTAAATAAGGCTTCGTATTTGTCACATTTTTTATTCATTTTTTTGACCTCTGTACTTTAATAACGAAATTAAACTCTTAAAGTTCATTTTTTCACTAAACTATTTCACCGATTAAATCATAAGCATCTGCATCTATGATTTTAACATTTTCTATGTCACCCGGAACAACGGCTTCTGTTGTTTGAATGTGTACAACACCGTCAACTTCGGGCGCATCATATTGAGTTCTTGCAACAACCTCTCCTGTATCTGAAAAACCCTCTATTATACAAGGTAGAATTTGACCGATTTTTGCTTTATTTTTTTCAAAAGAGATTTGTTGCTGTAATGTCATTAACTTTTTCTGACGCTCTTTTTTTACCTTAGCAGTGATTTGTGGTTTCATAGAGTATGATGGAGTACCCTTTTCTCTTGAATATTGGAATACGCCTAATTTATCAAATTCCATGTCTTCTATAAAATGGTATAAATGTTCAAACTCTTCTTCTGTTTCGGCAGGATAACCGGTTATAAAAGCTGTTCTTATGGCAACATTTGGAATTTTAGCCCTTATTTTTGAAATAAGTTCCCTGTAGTCAAAAGAAGGTCGATTCATACGTTTTAGCATTTCAGGATGTGAATGCTGAAGCGGAATATCAATGTACTTTACGACTTTATCAAGTTTTGCTATTGTTTCAAGCAGTTTGTCGTTAATCATTGCAGGGTGTGTGTACATTATTCTTATCCAGCATATTCCGTCAATTTTGTTAAGTTCTTCCAAAAGCTCTGCCAGTTTAGGTTCTTTATACAAATCCATCCCGTAATAAGAAGTATCTTGAGCTATTAAAATAAGCTCCGTAACGCCTTTGTTTGCCAATTCTTTTGCTTCTTGTACAATATTTTCAATACTTCTTGAATGATATTTACCTCTAAGATGAGGGATAATACAATACCCGCAGTTGTAGTTACAACCTTCCGCTATCTTAAGATAAGAGCTTGCACCCATTGTAATTTGTTGGCGCTCAATGTTTTCAGGATAGATATAATCAGGTGTTTGATTAACTTCTTCTATGTATTCTTCATCTTTAATAATCTTATTAATTATTTCAGGAAGTTTAAGAAAATCAGTAGTTCCAACAACGGCTGATAATTCCGGAATTGATTCTTTTAGTTCTCCGGCATGTTTTTGGGACAGACAACCCGTTACAATAACTTTTTTGCCGCTATCAACCAGTTCTAAAATACTTTTTACGGATTCTCGTTCTGCGTCACAGATGAATGAGCAGGTGTTTACAATTACGATATCTGAGTTAATCTCATCTAATGAAACCTCAAACCCGTTTTTAACAAGTAAACCGAACATAAGTTCGCTGTCTATTAAGTTTTTTGCACAACCGTGGCTAACTATTGCTATTTTTGTCATAACTAGATTTTAGCATAAAAAGCGGGATTTTAGCTAAAGCAAAATAGAAAAATAATTTTTTATTTTCCCCACCCTATCCCTCCCCGACTTGGGGAGGGGATAGAAAGGTTTCTCCTTCCCCTGCGTTCTCATTTTCCAACTTAT
>CALUUI010000024.1 GCA_944323925.1 Candidatus Gastranaerophilales bacterium | reverse complement strand
TCATACAAATTTAAAACAGGATTCATTAATGATTGAAAATCAGGTACAGCCATGTCTAACTCCTTTTTCTTTTTAGGTTATCACAAACATGGATCGGAGATATTTCCATAATAAAAATATCACTTCTTGTATTATAATAAATATAGTATTTACAATGCTTTTAGCATGAAAAATATAAGGAATGTGTATATGAGACTAAGCAAAATAAAATTATTTAATTTCCGTTGTTTTGGGGAAGAAGAACATATAATTGCCATTGATGATTTAACAACATTTATTGGAAGTAATAGTACCGGAAAAACAGCGGCATTAGCAGCACTAAATTGTATGTTTTCAGAATTTACAAGTGATAGGAATATAAGACGTAGTGATTTTTATGTCCCCAAAAATACACTACCTGAAAATATGACAGAACAAAAAATGTATATTGAAGCTGTTTTTGAATTTAAAAATATACGAGAAGGAGAAGAAGATGACTCTATACCACCATTTTTTGAGCATGTAATTGTAGATACTCCTGATGGCATTCCATATATACGTGTTAGATTGGATGCAACTTGGGAAAAAAGCAATACTATTGAAGGTGCGATAGATTATCAGATTAGATACATTACTTGCCCAGAATCTGCAGAAATAGAAGATAAAGATTATGTTAATGCGCAAAGGCGAGATTTAGATAAAATTAGGGTCATATATGTACCTGCTGTTAGGGATCCTTCAAAACAGCTTAAAAACACATCCGGAGCTATGATGTATCAACTTATTAATAGTATTAATTGGAAAGATGAAAGGCGAAATAATATTAAATCAAAGATTGAAGAATTAAATTCTGAATTTGAAGCTGAACAAGGCGTTAAAATATTAAATGAATCTTTAGATAAACGCTGGAAAAATTACGATACACATGAAAAGTATAAAAATGTCGCATTAAAATTTAATAGTGCAGATATTGAAACATCTATAAGAAGAGCCGATGTTGTGTTTAGCCCAACAGAAACTGGAAATGATTATACTGTTGAGCAAATGAGCGATGGATTAAAATCTTTATTTTACATTTCATTAATAGACAGTATTTTAAATATTGAAAATACCATAAAAAAAGAAATAGAAACTAATTCAGAAAATATATCTTTTAATAAAAATTTGCCAGTATTGACCATTATGGCAGTAGAAGAACCTGAAAATCATATAGCACCACATTTACTTGGGAGATTAGTTAATAACTTAAAAAATATTGCAGATAAAAATAATGCTCAAACAATTATAACATCTCATTCAGCATCTATTGTTAAAAGAATTGAACCGTCTCAAGTCCGCTATTTTAGAACAGATAATAATGGATGTACTAATATTTGCAATATAACTTTACCAGATAAAACAGATGAACAATATAAATATGTAAAAGAAGCAATTAAAGCATACCCTGAATTATATTTTGCCAAACTTGTTATTTTAGGTGAAGGTGATAGTGAAGAACTGATATTGTCAAAGTTATGGGAAAAATACAATGGAAATATTGATTTGAGCGAAATATCTATTGTTCCTCTTGGGGGTAGACATGTTAATCATTTTTGGCGCTTATTAAATAATTTAAAAATACCCTATATTACTCTTTTAGATTTTGATCAAGAACGATTTGGTGGTGGTTGGGGGAGAATACATTATGCATTAAGTCAACTACTCAAAAATGGTATCGATAAAAATGAATTATTAAAAATTCGCACAGGGGTTATGACAGATGAGAATTTCAATATGATGTCACAAAGAAATAACTCTGACATTGAAAATAGAGATGCTTGGCTGAGACGTTTAGAAGATTATAATGTATATTTTTCTAATCCATTAGATATTGATTTTTTAATGCTTGAAAAATATGAAAATTTTTATAAAAATATTTTAGAAAATAATGAAGGTCCTGAAATAAAAATTGGTGAACATATGAAAAAAATTAAGGATCTTAGTAATGATGAAAAATCCAATCAAGTATTTCAAGATAGAATTTTTAAGGATGTAAGAAATGCACTTAAAGAAAAAGGTGGAAATGGAGAAACATATAGTGAAGTACAAAAAGAATTGATGATCTGGTATAATTATTTTTTCTTGAATAGAGGTAAGCCAACTACACATATGTTAATGCTATCATCAATTTCAGATGAAGCTTTAAAAGCAGCTGTGCCAGATGTGTTTACAAGAATTTTTGATAAAGCAAAAAGTATGTTAGAGAGTTAATATGATGAAGATTATTGATAAAGAAAATTGGCAACCAAGCGATAATATTATTCTCGAAGAATCTGCATTTCAATCTGTAACTTCTCAGAATAATATTTTAGTAATCGCAGGACCGGGAGCAGGAAAAACTGAATTATTAGCTCAAAAAGCTACTTATCTTTTACAAACAAATCTTTGTAAAAATCCGAGAAAAATATTGGCGATTAGTTTTAAGACAGATGCAGCACAGAATTTAAAAGAAAGAGTTGAAAAACGTTGTGGGCAAGATGCAAAATCAAGATTTTCTTCTATGACATATGATGCTTTTTTTAAAAGAATTTTAGACCACTTTCTTTATGCTTTACCTGAAGAATTAAGACCAAAAACCGATTATTTAATAGATGATTTAGATATAATAGATAAAGCATTTATTAAACAGGGGTGTTTATTAGATGGAACCATAAATAGTAAGTTTTATAAATACTATGACAAAACACTTAAAGAAACCTCTCTTCCTTTAATTTCGAGTGAATTCGGGAGTAGAATATGGCCTTTGTTGCTCAAAGGATTTGATAACAACAAAGCTACTCTAACTTTTAAAATGATTAATAAATTAGCAGATTATATAATACTTACCAATGAACAAATTAAATTGGCAATTCAAACAACATATAGCCATGTGTTTTTAGACGAATTTCAAGATACTACTGATCTACAGTATAAATTCATCAAAGATTGTTTTTTAGGATCAAATTCTATAATAACTGCAGTTGGGGACAATAAACAGCGTATTATGCTATGGGCAGGAGCCATGAAAAATGTTTTCGAAATATACAATGATGAATTTAAATCTGAACAAAAAATATTATTAATGAATCATAGATCAGCCCCCAAATTGGTTGAACTTCAAAGAAATATGTATGAGTCTTTACAAGAAGATAATTTGGATATTAAATATTCTGAAAAGTGGAATTCTTCAGACGGTGAGATTAATCTTTTCATTTCAGATAACGAGGAATTAGAAGCAAATGCTATTGCTAACGATATTGAGAAAAAGATTTCCAAAGGTATTAAACCTAATGATATTTGTATTTTATGCAAACAAAAACCGCAAGATTACAGTCCAGCAATAGAAAAAGCATTAAAAGAGAAAGGGATCCGTTCAAGAATTGAAATTGACTATCAAGATTTAATCAAAGAACCTATAATACAACTTATTTTAGATATTATTTCTTGTGCAATAAACATAAAACAGGCACAAAAATGGGAAACAATTAAGGATTGTGTCATTAATATATTTAGCATTAATAGTGATACTGCTACGTATGAAGAATTACAAAACCAAATTTTTGATTTAAGAAATAAATTAAAAAATATGATAGAACATAAGTGTGATATATCTGACATTATTAATACGATAAACTCTTTTTTAGATACAAATCGCATAAAAGCATATTTCCCCACTTATAGTCAAGGAAAATATTTTGATACAATATTAGATAGGTTTATTAAACTTTTTAATATAGAATTCGCTGAATCACATCAAAATTGGCAAAATACTATTGACAATTTTTGTGGATTAAATTCTATTCCCATTATGACTATACACAAAAGCAAGGGCTTGGAATATTCTGCGGTATATTTTGTTGGATTAGAAGATTCTGCTTTTTGGAATTTTAAAAAGCAGCCAGAAGAGGATAGATGTACGTTTTTTGTTGCTTTATCAAGAGCAAAATGTTCTGTAACTTTTACTTTTTCAAATGTGCGTTCAGGTTTAAAATATCCAGAACAGAAGAAAGATGTAATTAACGAATTTTTTGTATTGTTGAAAGAATCAGGGATGGCAAATGTTATTTCATATACAAATAACTGTTAACTTGCTTTTTTATTATAGTTGAGTGATGTATGTTATGGCTTAATTTCAAAAAGGAGGCAATGTATGAGCTACAACATTTTTATCATCTTTGACACTCATTTTTCTCATGAAAATATGTATCAGTTTTTCAATTATGACGGGACAAAAATGCGTCAGTGGAATAGGGCAGAAGATGCTGATAATTTTATGATTGAGAAATGGAATTCAATAGTAAAACCCAATGATAAGGTTTATCATTTAGGCGATGTCGGAATTAACAGGAATAAATTGGATATAATAATGCAAAAACTGAATGGTACAAAGGTTTTAATCAAAGGTAATCACGATAAATTTAAACCAAAGTTTTATTTACAGCATTTCAAAGATATTCGCGGTTGTCATAATCTAGATAACTTTTTGCTGACACATATACCGGTTCATCCCGAATGTAAAAGTAAGTTTAAATTGAATATCCATGGGCACGTTCACGCAAACAGTTTAACAGATCCTTGGTATTATAACACTTGCGTTGAAGTTAATAATTATGCTCCGATTCCTTTTGAAGAAATAAAACAAACTACTCAACAATAGCTTCAATATTTCCAATGGCATAAAGCGGAATATCATATAAATTATTATCGTTCAATTTGTAGTCAGCAAGAGACGTTCTGACAGATTTTTCGGATTTATAATCTTGAATAAAGTTCTTTAAACTCTTTGCTTTTAAGTTCTTCTCCGCTTTTACTTCAACCGGAATAACATATCCGTCCAATTGGATAACAAAATCAACTTCGCTGCGGCTTGAATCGTTTGACCAATAATAAATCGGCATATCATCCTCAGCACTTTTTAGTTGCTGATATACATATTGTTCTGCTATTGCACCTTTAAACTCTTCAAAAATTTGAGTTTTTTCTAAAATCGTTTTTACATCCAAATTTGTTAAAGCAGATAATAGACCGACATCCACAACAAACAGTTTAAACGCTTCAAAATCCTGATAAGCAATTAGCGGCAAATCCGGCTTTTTAATTCGGTTAACCTGATATACTAATCCTGCGTCTTTTAGCCAAAGCAGAGCAAGTTCATATTCTTTTGCTCTTGTACCTGTTTTTATTGCACTATATATAAATTTTTTATTTTCCTTTGCAAGCTGTGATGGAATTGTTTTCCACAACATTCTTATTTTTTCAACTGTATTTGCAGGAACGTGTTTTGAAAAATCATTTTCATAAGAAGTCAGAATTGTTTTTTGTATCTCTCGGACTCTCTTATAATCACGATTATTTATAAAATCCTGAACAACTTCCGGCATACCGCCAATATAGCAGTACATTTTAACAAGTTTTTCAAACTCGTTTTTAAATATACTTATCATTTGGAAGTCTTTTTTCTCAATGAGTTCAATAAATCTTTCTTCGCCAAGTGCTCTTGCAAACTCAAAAAAGTCCATCGGATAAAGATTTAAGAATGAAACTTTCCCAACGGGGAAGCCTGTTCCTTCATGGTGTATAAGCCCAAGCAAACTTCCAGCTGCTACAATGTCATATTCTGGAGCATTTTCGTTAAAATATTTGAGTGAGGTCAATGCTCTCGGGCATTCTTGAATCTCGTCAAAAATTATTAAAGTATTATCGGGATTGATTTTTATACCTGATAAAATTTCAAAAGACTCTATTAAACGCGGAATTTTATAATCATTTTCAAAAACAGCGGCAAGCTCAGGATTGTTGTCGAAATGCAAATAAACAACTTGCTCATAATATTGTTTCCCGAATTCTTTCATAAGCCAGGTTTTGCCAACTTGTCTGGCACCTTCAATAATTAGTGGTTTATGACCTTTTCTATCTTTCCATTTTTTTAGTTTTTCAATGGCTGTTCTTTGCATTACAACACCTCTTTTGTTTTAATTTTACACTTTTTTACAGGAAAAATCAATACATTTTCACATTTTTTTACAGGAAAATTTGGAGTAAAATCACATTTTTTTACAGGAAACAATCTATATACCGTCAAGAATATCGATTTTATGAGTATAATTGTGCGATAGCGCGAAATCGAATCTGTTTAAAAAATCATCAAAGCAGGTATATCCTATGTTTTTACATATAACATTTAGAGGAATATTGTGTTTTACCGATAAATAAACATGCGTATTTATAAGCGTATCATAGTTTGGCACATTAACCTTTAAAAATACTTGTCCCTTTTGATGTTTTGGGATTTTATTAAACAAAATATCAGGGATATAAAGAATTCTATCCAGATTTTCTTTGTGATTATGGTTATAAATTGTATATTTTGAACTGCGAATTAGAACAGTTTGTTCGTCATAGTTTATATCGCTAAAATCAAGATTATACAGCTCCATAGGTGTGATTCCTAAACACAAAACCCAAAGCTGCTTGGAATATTTTTCGGTTATTTTATTAACTTCATCTTTTGTTAAAATCTTATGTTCTTTATATTTCTGCGGTGTTGAAAAATTTAAGTTGAATTTATTTTTATCAGAATATTTTTTAATAATAATTTCAAGTTCTTTTGAATAAATTATTAAATATTTTCTTGAGTAACCTTCCAAAATCTTTTTATTTTGAAAACTAAAAATAACATCCTGTGTGATTTCAGAAAACTTGTAATTCTTAAAAAACGGAATGATATGCAACCTTATTGCATTTATTTTGACCTGAATATCCTGAGTCCGTCTAAGTTTTGCAAGATATTCTAAATATTCTTTTGCTCCATCTATAAAGTTTTCATAATATTTATTTGATATTTCATCTATTTTGAGTTTTTCTTCTTGCGAAAAATTCAAATCCGGCAGCCGATACGACTTTTCTCTCATTTGTGCAACAAGCTCCGGGGTAAACTCCTTATTCAGCAGCCGTCTAAAACATTGCGGTGTTGGTACGGATATTTTATCGTAAGTATTTGCGAGTTGCCTTACACATTCTTTTACTGATGGGGCATTGGGTTTAAGGTATAAATTCTTAAATTCATCGTACATTTCAGGTGGTACTGCGCTTTGTGCTCCCGGTGCATAGTTTGGAATAAGTCCTCTTATGCCGTATTGTGAATATTTTAGACGGATTCTGTAAAAAGTCGATAGCGATATTTTGTACTCAGGATGTTCTTTTGAAAATTGTTTTAAAAACGCCTCAATACACCGATTATCAAATTGGCTTGCAATTTTTAGGATAGTATAATATTTAACAATTCTGCGTTTAGCATTCGGAGTGGCATTTTCATAAACTTCCTGCTCGTCTTCCCTTGAAAATAGTGTTTTAATATCCGTTAAATCTTTTCTTTTTTTTATATTCAAATTATACAGTCTGCTTGAAGTCTGAGACTCGGCTTTCCCATTTGGGAAATAAATATATTCTTCTTTGGAAATTTTATTTATTATTCCTGAATTTTCCAATTCTGACAATATTTCTGAAACTTCTTGTTCTTCAAAATCATCCATGGACAAAATATCATCTATAGTAAACTTATTCAGAATCTTTATCAGTTTGAGAATTTTCTGTTTCATTTTGTATAGCCTCCTTTATTAATATTTCGTCTATAGAACTTAACCCGTTTGCTTTAGCAATCGTTTCCGCTTTGTTTATAACTTTTACAATTTGTCTGAATCTGTTGAGATTTGAATAAATGTACTTAATCGCACAATCTGTCAATTCAATTTCTGAAAGCTCTTTTACAATAGTTTTAATATCCGCTTTTGAAAATCTTTCAAATTTAACTATTTCTGATAATCTGTCATAAAGGTGACTAAATTTTTTGAGTCTTGAATGAGCATTTGTCATACCAACCAAAACAACAGGAATGTTAGTTTTGTCGTGAATATCCCTTAATATTTCTATTGATTTATTTTTATCCATCGTCAGATAATCAACTTCATCTACTATAAGAATCCGAGGTGTCAGAATAAGATTTCGTATAACCTCATCAAAAGAATCTGATATGGAATATGGCTTGATTTCTGACATATAATCAAGAATCTCTTTCAAGAGCCATCTTGCTGACATCATCTGGTTACAGCGGATAAGAATCGCATCGTTTTTAAATGCCCACCATTTTATAGCCTGAGTTTTGCCGAGTCCGGGTTCACCGTAGACAAGTCCCATTCCCGGAACTCCTTCCGCTCGGTTTTGTAAGTTGTTCATCATCGTGATGAACCGCTTAACGTTGTTTGTTTTTACGAAGACTTTTTTCATTACTGCTCCTTTCCGTATATTTCTTTGTATTCATCTGATTTTATATAATTAGTTAGCCATGTTCTGTCCTCTTGGCAGATACAGCCGTTTTGCATATGCCATTCGTAGCGTTCGTAAGAAGATTTAAATATTGGCCTTGCCACAATTGAGGTTTTAACTTTCGGTTCAAAATCCTGTTTTTGCTTTGGCTCAGGTTGAACCGTTATTTCTTTAATCGGCTCGGGTTCAGGCAAGCGGATATTTTGCATTAATTCTTTTTCAAGATAATCTATATCCTCTAAATTGAAATGCTCGCGAACCGCCTTTATTGTTTTTCTGCGAAGTTTTTGTTGTTTTTCAATCTTTTGCTTATAGTCCTCAATATCTTTAATATCGCCCATTTGATACGCAAGCGGATGAGTCTCTGTTATGCGGTTTGCCTTACATATATATTCGCCTTTCATTGAGTAAACTTTGATATAAGAAAGGTCGAACAGACTGTACTTTATGACGGTTTTCTCTTTGATACCATAAAGTGCCTCGTCAAAATAATCCGCTTTCAAAAACCTTATTCCATTTCTGCCAATACTCTTGATTTCTTGTGCCATCATTAAATCATCAAGCGTGTTTTCGTCAATATTTTGTTTTTCAACTTCATTTAAAACCTCTTGAATCGTTTTATCTTTGGCATTCGGACAGGGCTGAGAATGTTTAAATTCAAGCCATTTTTCAATCATTTTTAATGCTTGTTCAATGGTTGGAGTAAAGCCGAATTTCTCGTGAATATTTTTATGTAACTTCTCGTTTCGCATAAGGTAAGCCGGCTTGTTTTCAATGCTTGTCCCGATGTAGCTTGGAATCAGCTTTTCAAAATTTTCCTGAAAATCCAAAAAGAAACGCTCGATGACTTTGGCTCGAGCGTTGTATGGTGTGGCATAGACCGGTTTTATTCCAAGTTTGTTGTAGACTCCTGTAAACCCTAATTCCTCGAATTTTTTATCTCCGTTAAAGAATTTACTCTTGAAAGCTCTGCCGTTATCTTGATAAACATATTCAGGGATATGGTCCATTTTTAAGATGGCGTTTCTTAAAGCCGATGCGATATTTTGCGTACATTCTTCGAGCATAATGTCGTACCCAACGAGTCCTCCTGATTTCCAATCCAAAAAACCGAGCAAAGTCGCTCGACAGGGTTTGCCTGTAAATGGATTTATGACTTGGAAGTTGAGCGTATGTCCGTCTGCCACAAGCACCTGCCCAGGTTTTAAAAGTGCTGCGTTTCTGACTATAAACGGACTTACCTTATCCTTTAATGCTTTTTCTCCGTCTCGAGCAAGAGTCCATTTGTCAAAATTGTTATCTCGAAACCATTCCGCATACCGCCTGAATGTAATATCTTTAGGTAAAATCTCTTGTCCGCGTTCTTTTAAGATATGCTTAGTTAAAGAAATCGCTTTACCTATTGAAAATGCACTTGGGGAGAGCAAAATCTGTATAAATATTTTTATTTGTTCTTCATTTAATGTTGTTCTGTATTCCTTTCGGGTTGAATATTTGTACTGCCCAACTAACGCCGTCCAATCTTTGTTGTAATCCAAAAGTGCTCGCCAGCGATAAAGAGAGCCGATTGAGACTTTACCTAAAATCTTAAAAATCTCTTCCTGAAACATCCCTGTATTATATAATTGCAAAAATTCTTTATCTGGAATGTTACCGCCAGTTTTCAATTTATCCCTTTTATATTCTTTCCTAAAATCAAGCCAAGCATAAATCAGATCATATTTAGCAAGTGCGATTTTTCTTTGGTTTTCGGATATCAACTTTTCTTGTTTAATATTGAGGTTTGATAGCTCAATAACTTCGTTATCGCACGTTTTATAATCGTCATAATATTCCTGAAAATATTTAAGCTGAAGCTCTTCTTCCAAAGTTGATAACTTAATTTTGTATGTTTTTCCTCCACGAATATTTTCAACCTTGTATTCATATTTGTTTTGATTCAACGCAAGCCGAACTGCTCTTCTGGTAATGTTTTTCAAATTCGCGAGTGTTTCAACATCAATCCAAATATCATTATTATTAATGTCTGCCATACCGTATCCTTATTTATTATTACAGCTACTGTATGTTAGACTGATTTCTCTCAAATTGGAAGTGTTTGAGGGGGAAATGTGTTGTTTTGTGTCCCATTATATCTGAATTTTAAGCAGAAATTTTTATAAAACTGCTTTTAAACACCTTTTAAACGCAATTTAAACACAGTTTGAATTCATGATTTTGCAAAAATCTGCTGTTTTCTCTCAATTCTGCTTCCAGCTTTGAGGGGTAAAATTAATCCGATATTTTTTACACTTAGTTTTAGAAAACTCATCTTAAAGTTTGGGAATTTATTTCTATAAAATCTTTGTAAAATAAACTCAGGGAAGCGATTTCCCACTAAATTTAATTGGATTATTGCTTCTCACTCCGTAGTCGCTCATTTTATTTTGCTTTGCAAAATTACATTCGCTATACTCCGTGTTACTTCGGCGTTTCGTTCGCTTTTGCTCACTTCAGCCTACGCAAAATCCAACTTCCGACTTTGGGGTAAATATCATAGGATTATGCGAAATAATTAAAATTCTAAAAGGCACAAGTTTCGGGACTTTTCCGAGTTGGGTATAAATTCTAATTAGCAAATTACACAAAATGTCCGTTTTTTGTACTTGGCTGTAACTCAAATATAATAGGAAAGCTTGGCGATTTTATAAAATTTTATGGAAAGATACCGGACATTTTCGTCCTAATAACCGGACATTTCGGACTTTTCAAAACCCCGACTCTCAGACTTGGGGAAGCGGGTAAAACTCAAACACAAAGCCAATCATAGCGATTAAGAATAGCAAAAACCGATTTCAAAAGTGTCCGAAAAACTATA
>CALUUI010000023.1 GCA_944323925.1 Candidatus Gastranaerophilales bacterium | reverse complement strand
CTTTAAATATTTGACTTTTTTGATTCTATTTTTTGATGTTTTGTTACATTTCTTAATATTGTTTCGTATAGCTCAGTGTTTGCAAGGGTTTTCAGACCTAATTTTTCATCCTTGATTTTGCGCTTTTTGAATTTTTCTTAATCTTTGTTTATATTTTGTTTAAAAATTAATCATGTATAATAAGAATATGAAAAACATTGCAATTATATTAGCTTCCGGAACAGGAAGCCGGCTTGGGAACAAAACCCCTAAACAATTTATTAAATTAAATAATAAATACATTTTTGAATATTCACTTAAAACCTTCAATAACCATATAAACATTGACGAAATTGTTATTGTCTGCCATCCTGAATACATTGAATTTATAAAAGACTATCTGAGGAATAGCGAATATACAAAAGTAAAAAGAATAATTGCCGGAGGGAATACCAGACAAGAAAGTGTTTCAAATGGGGTATTTTCAATTTCTCACGAAGAAGGTAACGTTCTTATCCACGATAGTGCACGTCCTTTTGTAACAACAGATATGATATCAAGGGTTGTTGAGGAATTAAGTATATACAATGCAGTATCTACAGTAATGCCGGCAACTGATACTATTTTTGAAATTAATGAAAGCTCCTATGTTACAAAGATTCCAACCCGAAAGGATTTAAGAATAGTACAAACCCCTCAAGGGTTTAACCTAAATACAATCAGAAAAGCCCACCTAATGGCTCAAAAAGATAATCAAAATTTAGCAACTGATGATTGTTCTTTGATACTTTATTACAATCTTTCCGAAATAAAAACGGTTGAAGGTGATGACTTGTGCTTTAAAATAACAACAAATAAAGACTTGATTTTTGCTGAATCACTTCTCAATAATAGCTCCATCCTGAACTCGTAATAAGTCTACCTTACTTAGGAAAACTTCATCAAATAAAAGAGTATCAACAGAAGTCAATATCGTTTGGATATCAGAATTAATTGATTTAAGTAAAAAGTTTTGTCTCAAATCATCCAGTTCTGCTAAAACATCATCCAATAATAATACAGGCGGTTCACCTGTTTTATCTTGAAGCATATCAAGCTCCGCCAGTTTTAAGGCCAAAATAAGCGTTCTTTGTTGACCTTGAGAGGCATATTTTGACGCGTCATTTGAATTAATATAAAATAATATATCATCTCTATGAGGTCCTACACACGATTGCTTTCTAGCCATTTCTTCCGCTTGCCTTTGCTGAAGTTCTGATTTTAAACTCTCTAATATAGTTTCTACATTCTCTCCTGAATAATTGTAATCTATAGTTAAGATTTCAGAAGAACTAATTGCAGAATGTTTTTTAGACGCTATCTTTGAAATTTCGTTTAAATATTTCTTCCTTATATGAATAATATTGGCTCCGGAAATTGCAAGCTGCTCATTATATACATTTAAAAGCTCCCTATCTATAAACTCTTCTTTTAAAAGTCTGTTTTTTTGAAGTCTTATTCTCTCATACTTCGTTAGACGTTCATCATAGGCAGGATATATTTGAACTATTGCCCTATCTAGCCAATCTCTTCTGTCCTGCGGCGAGCCCCTTAATAACATTAAATCATTAGAAGAAAATAATACTGTCTTTAGAAATCCGCGAAATTCTTTAGCTGAAACCTTTATCCCGTTGACTGAAAGTTTTTTACTTTCCCCTAGAACATAATTTACTTCCAGCGTAGAAACAACATCATTTTTTATAATATCTGCCTTAATCTGAAAAGACTGCTCATTGAAATTTATAAATTCCTTTATATTAGAAGTTCTTGGGCTCTTAAGCGCTGATAAAAAATACAAAGCCTCTAAAATATTAGTCTTGCCTTGACCATTTTTACCTATGATAAGAGTTTTATCTGCAACAAGAGATTTGTTTACAGAAATACAATTTCTAAAATTTTTCAACTCAAAACTAAGAATCTTCATAATTGAATAGATAAAAACCGTGCCACTACCTATCGACAAATATACCACAAACGAAAAAACAAAATTTGCTCCCCCAGAATAAGAGATACCCGCAGGTTATGCCTTAGTGCTGCTATGTTTCCATCCTGACACGGTTCGACAGCCTACGCCATCCAATATTAAGTTATCAACACAAATGCTGCAATTCGGCTGTAGTATAAAAGCCTCACAGCAGGCTCTGCACCCCGCAAAGCGTTCGGGTCAAGGGATCCGCTAAGTCCCCGTGGAGCACGGTAGACTCAGTATAACATAAACATGAAAAAATTTAAAACATTATACCTTTATATTTTTTATTCTTTTAAACTATTCTTTTATTAAGTTTAGTAAAGATTTATAAAAATAGCACTCTGTTTTTAGCAATTTAGTTTATGTTATAAATTTATGTATTCAGGAGTTAAATTATGCAAGTAAATAAAATTAATCAAAATATTTTAATATATACAAAGAAAAATAATCCCAATAACAAAACAAAAGAACAAACACTTTTAAAACAAAATAAACCAACAAATTTTAAATACCCTATTGGATACACCAAAATAAATTTTAAAGGTCGCCCTATAGAAAAACTATGGGAAGAGTACAATTGGTATATTAACGTAAACAAAACACCTGATATTTTTTCATTCTTAAAAATTAAGGCCGATCCAGAAACTCTTAATAAATTTTTAACTGTCATTTTAGATACTTCAGATAGAAGTAAATATTTATTATCCAGTATTGCTTATAATCCAAGACAATCAGTAAACATTATAAGTAAAATGGAAGAAATCCTCCCAAAAGATTCAAAAATATTATTTCCTTTTATGTATGACAGCCCATATTACCAGTCATATACAAAATTTATCGAATGGAAACTGAATGATGCACATTCAGTAGATGATCTTCTTAGAATTAGACCTGATTGGCGAGGTGACGTATTAATACAAAAATACCAAGACCTTCGCCATAACAATAATTTAGAAATCGGAAATATTCCTAAGGAACTACCCAAAAAACATTTAAAACAAATTGTAGAATATTTAAGTAAATATATGGAGTTTGGAGTTAAAACAAAGAAAAAAATTGAAGGTTTAAAACTTGATAACAGACAATACGAATTTGCATACTTTACTGAAGGCAAGTCTGATAAAAATGTTTTCGGTATTTTTACACCCGAAGGTAAAAAATATGTATTAAAAATAAGTAAACCGGAATTAAAAAGTTTAGATAATGCCTTTGCACTGGGAACACTAGCTAAAATTGATGCGTATTTAACATATAACAAATGTAGGAACTCTGCTCCTCTTTGTTATTACAATCATAATAACAATTTTTCAATATACAAATACATGGAACACATACAAACACAAACTAGCACTAATGACTTAAATACAATCTCAAAAAACATTCCGGATTTTAAAGCTCTTGGATTAACATATAATGATACAGTCGGAAATAAAAATTTCTTTTTACTAAATCCGGAGCTTGATGCTGAAATAGCTAATTCACTAGAATATAAAGAAGGCGTAAAAAAAGGTGAATGGGTTTCTGTAGATAACGATCATGTAACCTATAATAATAGACTTCAACCGCCTATATCCAAATACCATATGGCTCTCCCAAATGCAATGCAAATGTTCTTCTAAACTAATCTATTATAGAACTACTTCCCGGAGAATTTAATATTTAAAAATAAATATTAAAATATTATTATGCAAAAATCCAATAATATTTTAAAATTTATACCTGAGAATTTACAAATTGAATCCTTTGTAAATCAAAAAAGAATAAGCGAAAACAATAAACAAGAATTAAAAAAAGGAGCTATTACTTATATAACTGAACGAGAATTGCGAGCAAAAGACAATTTTGCGCTTCAGTTTGCAATTAATAAAGCAGATATAAATAAACTCCCCATAAAAATTATACATCCATTTATTAATTATGAATACTTACCCAAACAACAATTTATAAATCATCAACTTGAACAACTCCAAAATACATATAAAACACTAAACCTCGATTTTAAAATTATACCAAAGCGATTGCTCACTAAAAGTCTTGAAAATGTTTCACCATCCTGTATAATAATTGATTTTAACCCATTGTTAAAAAGGACTTGGCTAAATAATTTTAACTGTAAAATTTACGAAATTGACGGACATAACATTATCCCAGCCCGATTTATTTCCGATAAGTGCGAATATAGCGCCGCTACTCTTAGAAAAAAAATTTATAATAATATTTATTTCTTTTTAACTGAGTATGAAAACATTTTAGACTATACGACAGAAGCTGATAATGTTCTAAAAGACTTTATAAAAAATAAACTCGATAATTATGCAAATTTAAAAAATGACCCGACCCAAAATGTATTATCAGGTTTATCAAAGTATCTTAACCTTGGATTTATTTCCCCTCAAAGAGTCGCTTTGGAAATTATAAAATCAAACACTGACGAAACTAACAAAAATGCTTTTCTTGAAGAATTGATAATAAGAAAAGAACTTGCCGATAATTTCTGCACCTACTGCAAATCTTATAAATCGCTAAACTGTATCCCCAACTGGGCGAAAATATCCCTTAACAACCATTTAACGGATTTAAGAACATATTTATACGATATTAATGAACTGGAAAGTGGACTGACTCATGATATGCTCTGGAATGCTTGTCAAAATCAATTACTAAAAGAAGGTACTATTCACGGATACCTGAGAATGTACTGGGCAAAAAAAATTCTTGAATGGTCAAACAGTCCAAATGAAGCCTTGAAAAAAGCAATCTATCTTAATAATAAATACGCTTATGATGCACCATCAACAAGCGGATACACTAATATACTTTGGTCCGTTGGCGGACTACACGACAGAGCTTTCCAAGACTGGTTTATCACAGGTAAAATAAGAAGAATGACTTTTAACTCAACCTCAAAAAAATTCGATATTAAAAAATATATTGATAAATATAAAAATTAAAAAGTATGCTATTATAAAATATATGGACATTTCTACAGAAAAAAAATTAGCAGCTGGGTTATCAATAACATCTAATACTTTAATTATAATATTCAAACTAATTGCAGGATTTATTTCCGGCAGTATAAGTATTATATCAGAGGCAATCCATTCACTAAGCGATTGTCTAGCGTCAATTATAACCTTTTTTGCCGTAAGCAGATCATCAAAACCGGCTGATAAAGATCACCCATTCGGGCACGGCAGATACGAAGATATGGCAGGATTTATTGAAGGCGGGCTTATTATTTTTGCTGGTTTTTATATTATTTATGAGGCTGCTAAAAAAATACTTAATGCAAATTTAATAGAATTTGATTCAACACTTGGTATTATTGTTATGGCAATCTCTATTATTGCAAATATACTTGTAAGTAAATATCTTTTTAATGTTGCAAAAAAATCAGACTCAGTTTCCTTATACGCTGATGCTAAACACTTAAGCACCGATGTTTATTCTTCAGTAGGTGTTTTAATGGGACTAGTTCTTATAAAAGTTACAGGAATTGTACTTATTGACCCAATTATTGCAATAATTGTTGCAACTATAATTCTTAGGGCAGGATTCTCCATATCTAAAAGTACTCTAAACACACTCCTTGACGGAACAATTTCTAACGAAGATATGACTAAAATTGAAACTATACTTAATAATTGCAGCAAAATTCAAGGCTACAAAAACCTTAAAGGTAGAAAAAGCGGTTCTAGTCGTGATATTGATATAACTCTATTATTTGAAGAACATATGACCATAAAAGATTGTCATAATATTTGTGACGAAATAGAAGAACAAATAAAGAAAGTACTCGGACAAACATTAATAACTATTCACTGCGAGCCGTCTATTCATTGTTCTAATAAAATTCATGAAAACAAGTAATTATTCTTTTTCAAGCTCGTTTTTCCACTTATGATAGAAATAAATTCCAAGAATAAAGTAAACAATCCACATAAAAATAGTCGAGTAAACTTTTTCACCGTGCAAAGCAACCTTTAGCCACATAATAACAGAAAGCCCATTAACGACAGTCCAAATCATCCACTGTTCAATACAACGTTTTACAGTTAGATACATTCCAAACAAAGAAAGAACAGTAGTTGTTGCATCAATTACAGGACTTGAATCGTGCAAAAATTTCAAAAGAAAAACCGCACCACAGCCAGTCATTAATATTGCAATTAGAACATTTAACCACTCATCCATATCTAATTTAGTTTTAACGATTTCATTAGTCCAACGATATAGATGATTCTTCCATTTAAAAATCCCCAAAATTTGCATCGGTATATAATACGCGAGATATAGCACTAAATTTCCATACAAAGCATTCTTAAATGCCAAAAAAGCATATAATCCAGAACCCATTAGCCCAAACAAATAACAAGAAATTTTTCCTTTTCCGGCTAAGAAAGTATACATAATGCCACAAGCTGCAGATATAACAGCGACTAAACTATCTTTGAATACAAGAGCATTGATTGCAATAGTAATATATATCGAAATAAGTGATACTATCTCACCAAAGCTCCAATTTCTTAACTCCATTTTTACAAAATGTTTAAATTTTTTCATATTAATTTTACTTTTCCCTTCTTCTGTTATCTAATAAAAATAGATGAAAGTAAATTCAATTAGCGAAAAATTTTACAAAAACAAGTTTTTGCTAAAAGGTTTGGAATTCGCCTCAAAAAATGGCGCACTATTTGCAGCAGGAACTTCGTTAACCCTATCAACATTTGTTCGTCCTTTATCAATAATAGCCGCACCAAAGACTGATAAAGAGAACAAAAAGATAGCTTGTGTGAAATCTATAGCCTCATCAGGTGCTACCTATTTAATGGTAGTAGCTGCCTCTTTACCTGTTGCAAGAGGAGTTAAAAATATTGATAAAAATGTTGCTAAATATCTAAAACCTGAGACTATTAAAAATCTGGGGCAGGGGAATATACCAATCACCAAAGCTAAAGAATATCAATTTGCAACACAGCTTTTCAAATTGGGAGTTGGTTTTTTGATAGCAGCTCCGAAATCAATTATAACTTGTAAATTAATGCCGCCGATTTTAAAATTTCTGAATAAAAAGAATGACGGAAATAAAAAAAGCCCTAAAAATGAATTAACTTTTAAAAGTAAGAACAACCTCAACCCTATTTCAAAAGGAATAGCAACAATATTAAACAACAAAAAGCTACAAGAATTTGCACAAAAGCATAAAGACTCTAATTTAGCAATGCATATCCTTGCATTATCAGACACTCTATCAACCGCTACATTTATACAGCAAATCAACAAAAATGATAATATACGAGAAAACAGAAAAAAAATACTAAGCTACAATTCAGCTATCGCGACAGGACTTAGTATTTTATGGGGTTACTGCCTAGATAATATATTGCAAAAACCGACAGAAAAATTTATAAAAAATCTCTGCGAAGCAAACAAAAATTCACCGAAATTACATAAATATATCGAAGGCACAAAAATCGCAAAAGCCTCACTAATTTTAGGATTTATCTACTACGGGATTATACCTTTTATTTCAACATTTTTAGCAGAACGTATAAATCCGAGTGATAGGAAAAAAGATAATAAAACTACTTAATTTTCTTAAGCGCAGACAAGAAGTTGTTATGTTCAACATCTCCTTCTACCGTTGTCAAGAAAATTTGTGTATCTTCGTCTTTAGCATTTATATCAGGAATCATTTCTATTTCAGCCTTATAATAATTTGATACGCTATCAGTACCAAAATCTACTTTATTTGCAAGACTATTCAAAGAAATATTTCTCAAGAACCCTGCCAGACCTTTGTTTTTATTAGCGAACTTAGTATAAATTCTAAGAGAGGCATCTCTTGATACCAAATCAAAACGACCCATAATAAGGCAAGCAAGCTGTTCTGCAGATGAAACAATTTGCATTCTTGTAACAACATTGTTTTTAATATTTAAAGTTCCAGAAATTTTTTCAAACTTACCTTCAGGAATATTAACTAAATCAAAAATTGTTGAAGGACTTATCATAGCCATTGGATTTCTAAATAAAGAGACGAAATTAAGAGCATACTCAACAAGTCCAACTTTTTCAATTGTTCCGTTAAATATTGCAAATTTCATCATTCCATTTAAAGCTAAGGTCTCATCTGTATTAATATCAATTATACCACTTGCTTTACCTGTAATTTCACGCTTTAAATTTAGAAGTGCCGACGCAACTTTATCGGAATCTATATCTTTTACTCCAAGAATAACTCTATACAAATTTTTAGCTAAGTTACAACGAACTTTGACAGAAGAATGACCATCAGCAAAATCAAACCTGTTAGAATCAATCTTTAACTCACCATCTCTGGACAACGATGCAACTGCCTTAAGATTACCGAATTCAATATCTTTATATTTACCTTTATTCAGATTAAAAGTACCTCTTTCAACTTCTAAGATACCAGGGACAAAAGTTTGAACATTTTCTTCTGCAATATTATCAGCAGAACTATCCCCACTTTCAGCAGCCTTAATAAAGTTTTCTTGAGCCTTTTGTTCATCAACATTCGAAGGCGCTGGAGCAGATACAGAGGCCATTAGCTTTTCAATATCAATACTATCAAGAGACAAGTTTATATCTTTAACAACAACCGGCAAAATCATTTTGTTAACAATAGTACCAGTCAATTTATACTCAGAACGTTTATATTTTCCACTAGAACTCAAGTTAAGAGTACCATTTGTTGTTGTAAAACTTCCATCTCTAATAAATAATCTTTGGGATGGAATAAAGACCTTTTCTGCTTTTAAATAACCTTTTAAAACAGGATATTCACCAGTATTAACGTACTCCATATTTCCTGAGATTAAACCTTTTCTAAAAACTCTTTGTCCGATAAAAACATTAAGAAATTCACTTGGAAGCGGCTTTGGCACATCAAAACCAAAATTTAGAATATTACTGTTATTAACAATATCAACATTTCCGTGGAGGGTTAATATCGGTTTTATTTTAGAATCTTTATTAATTTCTTGAGCTATATAATATTTAATATTTTCAATATTTAAAATATTGCCTTTTAAATGCATATTAGCAACAATAGCTCTATCATAATTAACAGGGCTTAAAGAAGCTCCTTCAATCAGAATATCGTTACCAGATGCTAACTTTGCCATATAAATAACATCAATATTGTTATACTTAGAATATATCTCTATTCTGGTACCAGCAGGAGTATTACCGGTCATAGTAATAGAGCATCCTGCGAGTTTAGAGAGATAATTTCTTGTAAAATCATCTGTCATAATTGTTTGAATAGCAATTTTTGTATCGACAGAATTGTAATAATCAGTAACAGTACCCGTAAGGGTTAAATTATTTTTTGTATTATTAGCATAATACCCTTTAAAATCTTCTAATGTAATCAAATCAGGAGAAATATCAATTTTCCCGCCAATCACATTAACAGGCATATCAGCTAATGAACGAAGATTAAAAGTAGAGTTTTTAACATTTACAATACCGCTCAATCCTTTTTTATTAAGTTTAAACCCAAAATCAATATACCCTTTTAAATTTTTGGTTTCAGCAATTATGTCACTACCATTATTTATAAATAAGTTTGAACCTAGAAGATTAGCTCCGTCCTCTAAACTAAAGTTTTTAGAAAACAATTTAACAGTGTACCATTTTTCTGAAGCAATAGACTTTAAATAAATTTTGGAATTATTAAGAACGATTAGACACTCATCAATAATCAGTTTGCGATTTTTAGTATAGAATTTGTTATTATCACAGAAATTGATTTTCAAATCCTTGCCATTTTTAGAAACAATTGCATCAATAATAAACCGAACATGCTTAGGATTTTTATTTTCTTCAATTAGCATTTTATGACCCAAGACAGTAACTTTGGCATCTTCAGATAACGACGCCAAAATTTTAGCTTCATTGAGATACAATTTTCCGTTGAAAATATCAAACTTAGTCGAAATAGGTTTAGATTCTTTTTTTTCTTTGTTTTCCTGACTCGGAATAATATCCAAAATTTTATCAACATCAGCAAATAGATAATCCGCACCGAATTTCTTTAATATAACAGTGTTAGAAAAAATCTTTTTAAACGAAACTTCTGATTGGAAATCTTTTAAAACGAATAAGTCTTGATTATCTTTTCTTAGAAGAATTTTATCCACATCAAGAGCAATAGAAGAAGAAAAACCGGTTCTAAGCAGAGGATTTTCGATAGTAAGTTCGGCACCGGTCATTTTAAGAGCTTGTTCTTCTACCCAATTAACTACTTTTTTATTGGAAACAATAACCGGTAACAGTAAGGAATACAAAAGAACAATAATTAATAAAAGTACGAATAAAACAGCCGAAAGAGCCGCCAACAATTTCATTATAAACTTAAGCTTACTCATACAAAACCTCTCACAGAAAAAATTATAACATAAAAAATTTTATGATATTATATAGGTATGAAGAGAATAATTTTAACAATATTTATATTAATTTCAATACTAACAGTGAGAGCAAACGCAGCGGATGTTTCTGTATATAGTGAAGACGGGAAATTTGGATTAAAGGATACAAATGATTGTGTTATAACAAAACCTGAATACAAGAAATTAATAATCTTAGGTGACAGTTCCTATATAGCCTTAAAGGGGAGTAAATACGGTTTAATAAACAGTTGCGGAGAAACGATTCTTGATTTTAAATACACACATGCAGCAAGGATATTAGGCAAATTTGTGAGATTTGGAAATTATAGAGGTTATGGTCTGTATGATGAGACAGGAAAAGAAATTATCCCACAAGAACAAGAGTCTATAGACATATTATTTGGCGGAATGTTTTTAGTATGCAAAGACTACAAATACGGACTAACCGACTTTGATGGTAATGTAATAGTTCCGAACATCTGTGATGATATCTATATGCCAAAGCCAAACATAATGCGAATCAAATATAATGGCGACTGGTATGAAATAGAACAAGTTTCGGCAAAGACCCTGACTTTACCAAAAGATATAGAGGAAATAAAAACAAGTAACGAATTTAAGATAACGAAACTTGTATCTAGCCCTGGTGCCGCGTCTAAGTATTCAGTAGTCACAACAACTGATTACTTTTTAAAGATATTAAGTTCAATTTCTCCGGCGTATGAAGCAACGATAGACGAATTAATGTTATCACAAGGAGCGGAAGCCGTATCAATATTTATGAAAGTAAGCTGGTTACCGAAGTTTCCTTTTGTATATGCAAAGAATTATTATAAGACCTTTAGGAATCCTAATAACGGACCGTTATCCGGAGTAAAAGAGAGTATCAAAAGGGATTTAAAGTAGGATAATATGATAAAGTTAAACGGAGTATACAGACACTACAAGGGGAATTTATATAGATTAATCGGGATTGGCAAGAATTCTGAGGACTTAGAGGATATGGTAATATACCAGAGTCTTGATGATAATGCTCTATGGGTAAGACCGTTATATATGTGGGAAGAAGAAGTTAATTCAAGCGGTCAAAAGCGTTTTACCATAGTAGAGGATTAGTTTTATGATAACCAAAGAAGTAAACGATTGGATTAAGAAGGTTGAGCAGGGAAGGTATTCTTACCAGACAGCGATGGAGGAATTTGAAAGAATCTCAAGATATCTGACAATAGAAGAAGTAAAACAGGTTTTATCTAAAATAAAAAGTGCTTTGTAATATATACAAAGCACTTTTAGTTATTGTAAGCTAAACTATTTAACAAAGAAAACAACGTTAGCAACGGCAGTAATTTTCTTATCAATAGTAGAAGTATCACTAATTCCCATATCAGAAACGCTCGTAGAATCAACCGGAGTAATTTGGAAAACCCCCATTCTAACAGATTTAATTTTACCAACACCGTTATTTGTTGCTTTTAACATAGCTTTAGCTCTAGATTTAGCATCTTTCGTAGCTTCTTCAAGGAGTTCTATTTTTAGCGAACCCAAATCTGAGTAATAGAATTGAGGACTATTAACATTCAAATCAACTCCTTTTGCGAGTAATGATTGTATACTAGAAGCGAGTGATTTAATCATTTCAACATTGTTAGACTTAACTTGAACTTCTTGAGTTAAGTTATAATGATCAATAACATTAGTTGGTCTTCCCTCTGGAGTGTATTTATAAGTATAATACCCATTAACATTTTTGTATTCAACATCGTTATCATTCAGCCCAACTGATTTAAGATAATCATTAATAATCGGGAACTGTTTAGAAACTTTGTCATAAGCATCACTTTTAGATTTAGCCTCACAATTGATATAAAAAGTAAGACTTCCGGAATCAGATTTAACAATTTTGTAAGCCGACCCGGTAACGGCAATCCCTTCATTTCTAACGAATTTAGCCGCGGCAAAAGTGACAGACACAAGCAAAGCAAAAGAAATAACAATTGCAGAGATAAGAATTTGCAATTTTTCAATTTTTTCAAATAACATAAATGCTCCTTTCATTATCATATAATTATAGCAGAAAGTATTATAAAAAACAGAAGAATTATGTTAAATTATAAATATAAAAAGGAGAGAGAATCATGATAACGGCAATAATAATATTATTATGTTACGGATTGGCGATAATGTTTACAGGTTGGTTAATACCGGGGATAGAAGTTGACAATATACTATCAGCATCAATACTTGCAATAGTACTGGGGCTAATCAATTTAACAATCAAACCTATACTAATATTAATAACACTGCCTGTTAACATCTTAACATTGGGGCTATTAACCTTGGTAATAAATGCATTACTATTAATGTTTGCAGGAGCGATAGTTCCGGGAATAGAGATAGGTGGATTTTGGAACGCACTATTTGGTTCAATACTATTATCGATATTATTTACTGGGATTGGACGTTACACGAACTACTACTAACCCTCTGTGGGGAAGCGATATCTTCTTGCTCTGTATTTATTAGCTTCAACAATTCCAATATGAAAAGCCGTTAGAGCCGCAGCAATGTATGCAAAATATTTATGCAGCTTAATTTTCTTTTTAGCCCCAAGAACCCCGCTGGTAACTCCGCAGGCAGTAGCAGCATAGCCTGTAATCGAGATATAATTACGATTTTTATATCCCTGATTTTGGTTAGCTGCTGAAAATTTAACTTGAGAGGTTGGATATATTATCATAAGCGGATTATAGCACACATAATCATAAAACAACAGTTAGATTATTGTAAATTTTTGTAACAAAAACAAAAAAATCTGATATTTTATTAAAAAAACTGGGAATAATAATTATGTAGAATG
>CALUUI010000022.1 GCA_944323925.1 Candidatus Gastranaerophilales bacterium | reverse complement strand
CGTACTTGGGCTGACAAGTTCACAGCCTTCTTCCAAGCTATGATTAGAAACGGCGGAAGAACAGGTGTTGCTCTAACAGGCGGGTTCAGATGGACAGTCGGTGAAGATGAGCCGATTGACGCTGTTGAACTTGATACGCCAAATATTAAAAACGCTAACTACGAGGCTAAAAACTTAAAGCAATCAAAAAACAAATCTCAATACAAACGTAACGTCGAGGAAATACAGGTTAAGTCTATAACCCTCCCCGATGAAGATAACTCCCAAACACAGCCTAAGAAGTTCAGCTGGGCGTTTGGGGAATAAAAGAATGCCGTTTGGACTTCATACACCCAAACGGTTACCCTCATTGGTCGGTGAAACGAAAGTTTCACCTTTTTTTTGATTAGGTATAAATAAACAAAAAAAAAATAGAGAATAAACTCTAACTGGAATTATTTCAAAACCGGAACTTCTTTATTTACAGGAACAGAATCTTGAGAAGGCGGAGTAGAGCATTTGTCATTATTTCTGCTTTTTAACTTATTTTTTAAATAGATAAACATCTCTGATAAAATCAGTACAAAAACGTATACAGATACTATATTTTTTAGAGTATTCGGGAGATATGTATCATGGTATTTTAGCCAAGCACCTATCCAACCGATTATTACCCATGATACAAAATATAATGTCGGTAATTCCTGACCAAAATGTTTTATTATACTCCATATTTTAAACTTACCAAAATAGTTTGAAATTGGGTGAGCTATGCTCAATGCTATAATTATTATATTTAGGTATATTGCCATTATTATTGGATTTTGTTGATGATACACAAATGAATTTGTCAATATAAACCATATATTACCGCCATTTGCATCATACGCCGCCCAAGATAATAAAAATATTGGAGTCATTACCCAAAACAAATATTTATAAAATTTATTCACATCTTTACATTTTTTAAGTGCTCGTCCAAATACCCAACCCGTTACAGGATATAGCAGCCAATTTGTAAATGAATAACATACATAATCATTCACTGTAAAATTCTTTATTGGGATAAATAAACCTATAAAGGATAAATAAAAATTATTTATTTGGATTTTTACAGAAAATTCATTTAAACAAAACGCTCCTATCGCAGTTATAAAAAGTGTTATAATAAGTGTTTTTGTCGTTGACCATTTGAAATATTTAACGATTGCAAAGAATAAAAACGCAAGCCCCGCAAAATGTAAAATATCACCGCTTAAGAACATTAACAGCTTATCCTGCGTCATTAGTTTTCCAAATAAAGGATATTCTCCAAACAATATCCATGGAAGTACTTCTCTTAAAAAGTTTAATAAATACGCCATAAATAGAAGCATTAAACCTCTATGTAAACAATGTTTGGCTGAATCTTTCCTTGTATATGCAAGCCCCACTCCCATACTAAACATAAAAAATGGGGCTCCTAATAGTCTTACTAAGTTGTAAGATATATATGTAGGGTTAAAACCTACTATATTATCAAATTCTATTACATAAAAGACATGGCATAGTATCATTAATCCGATACATAGAGTTTTACACAAATCAAATTCTGGTTGACGTTTGCTGTTAACTATTTCTGTTCCAAAAAGATTTGAAATTCCCATTATTTCGTTTTCTCCAAGTCTTTATTATTCTTACAATATAGTAGCATAAACTATTTTTTGAGCAAAAATTTAATCTTCCGATTGCGGGAAAAATTATTTCCCGCGCAGACTCTCTTATTTTTCAAAAACTATTTTTAAATAAATATCTCCTTTTTGGCTCAGATGAAATGGAGAATGTTTCCATAATTTAAACATAACCCCGGCAGGCAATTCTCTTATCATAAATTCAAATTTTGGTTGCAGCGGAGATGTATTATTGCACCCGCCCGGTAAACGGCAGCTTGAACCAACATGAAGATAATCTAAAGGAGTATAAACTTCGTTTGATACATTGTTTTCCTTTGTAAAATATAAGTTATAGTAATCATAAGCATAAACATAATTATAACCAAAATCCCGTGCATTTAAGCCCACAAATGCCAATGGTATTCCATATTTCGGTTGCTGAATATCTCTTACTACACTATCATCGACTTTATATACTACGATTATCATATTTTTAGAATCGTCATAATACATTGAGCTTGGGATAAATTGCATAATTTTATTTCTGCAAAACGGCGTATCTGCCGGATAGTTATGACCTAAATGCTTAATAACACCGAGTAGAAGTGTAGGGTTATTTATATATATACTTCTTGCGCTCTTGCCGCTTGCGACCTCAGGAACAAAAGGACAAGCTACATTATCAAGCCCGTACCAAGGCTTCTTATCTACTATTCCTCCAAATACTTTTTCACTTGGCTTATAGTAGCGTGAATTGAACATTGATTGAGCTACATACTTCTTCCTTAAATCCAGTATCTCTTGCTTTGTTAGATTATCATACTCTGATGGCTCATTCACAACTATTTTTTTATATTTTGAATATAGTTCTTCACTACTCTCGCTTGCTTCTTCTATTACATTATTTCCATTTTCTACTGATTTTATCAGTTTGTTAACTTCTGCCAGATGTTTGGCATTATATCTTGTTGAATTATTTTTTATAAATTCCAATACAACTTTTTTATACGTAACAAAATCCTTTAATGCTTTTTCTTCTTCTCCCAATTTTAGATAGCATTTACCCCTATTTAGTCTTGATGCTAAATAATCTTTTGGCGTATTAGATTTGTCCTCTAATAGTTTTGTATAGTAAATAACTGCATTATTATAATCTTCAAGTTTGTAATAACTGTAAGCAATATTATACAATGATGAAAGATAAGAGGATTGCATATCTTCTACATAAAACTCACTTTTTGTTATAGCAGAGCTTTTATTCTTCTTAATTAAATTAATTGCTTGTTGCGCATAGTATATTGAGTTTTTATACTCTTTTTTATTTCTATAGATATCAGATATTTCTAATTTAATATAATAGTCCTCAGGATAGATTTTTTCAGCTTTATCATAAATTAAAAGTGCTTCATCGTATTTCTTATTTACGACCAATTCTCTTGCTCTATAATAATATCCGACAACTTCACTTTCTTTTGTTTCATTCGGCGATATATCTATTTCAAAGTTTGATATAAAAATATACGAAATAATTGATGCTATTGCAATTGTAATGGCAAGAAATTTCCATTCTAAATATTTTATTCTCATTAACAATGCCAAAATACTAAAAGTAAGAACAAAAATAGATAAAAGGATTACCGGCGAAACATATTTATAATTAAATTCTTTTTCATTACTGTTTTTATACTTCATTAATTGTTTTACAAATGTATCTGCCTGTATTTTCCATGAAAAAGAAAAGACAGGTCTTATTTGTGATTTTGCACCATTTGTTTCCAGATTAATTAATAGGCTATAAAATCTACTGCCCTTTGATCCGTGATATACATCCAGCTCTATATTGGATAACTCTTTTATTTCAAATACATTAACTTCCGGCTTTGATAAAAAATTATAAGTTTTTAAAACACATCGACCGCTTTCTCTGTCACAATTACAATTCAAATATGAAAATGGTAATAAAGGCAGAAATATTAACCCTATTATTATGGGTATTATTCTCATATTAAATTCCGGTGAATATTTGGCTAAGATTTCTTCCAATGGTCTAATCTGAGAATCAAAATTTGTAGCTGACTCAATATCTTTAAATACAAGATTTTCTGTTGAATTGTTTGTTTTAAAAGAAACTTTATTTCCATAGTATCTTACGTTTTTTATTAAACCAAATGGTACAACCTTAGTATTAACACCACCGACAACAAATAGAACCATTTTTGATTCTTCCGATACAAATACTTTGTCATACTTGTTATAATTTGTGAAAATATAATAGAGAATAGATATAAATCCAACCGAAAGAACTAAAATAAGCGGAATATAAAAGAAAAAGATAGTATTATAAAGATAATTAAACGAAAAAATACTTGCAACAATTAATGCCAACAAAACAACATCAATAAATACTAATAAAGGTAGATTTTTAAACTTTTTTAATTCATAACAGGTATATTTTATATCTAACTCATCCATTAAGCTCTCCTCAATTATCTTTCATTTTTATAATCCGTTTTGTAATAAGAATAAATTTTTATCCAGTTGACTGAAAAATTCCTGATAAATTAAAGGCGAATAATGTCTAACTACTTTCCTTGGTGAGGATTTAACAGTAGTATAGCCATCCGCATTTTCAAGCTCTTTTTCAATAATAGATAATCGAACTTTAGTCCTTTTTCCTACAACTTCAGTAACAACAAGTGCATCAAAAATAACAGGATGAGGTGAAACCTCGTTTTTAATTCTGATTGTATCTTGAATAACTTGAGCAAGAGCAGGCGGATTCATCCCGTAGGTTAAAACTAAACCTGTAACACCGATCGCAGCGGTCGTTGAATATAGAGCAACACGCCCCTTTTTCGTACGTTTTAACCTGTCTTCTTTTCTTGCCTTTAAAAAGCCTAATTCTTCCTCTATATTTTCTATTATAAATCCGTTATCTTGAAGAGTATAAATTATCGCCTGTAGTACTTGCTTTTGATTTGTTGTATCAAAATACCTTGTCTGAAGCTCTCTTATTTCAAACACTGACTTTTGCGTATCAACTTTTTCCCTTGCAATAGCTGGTACAGATGTAGAGAATAATATTAAAAATATAAAAAATAAACTATAGAACTTCATTATTATTAAATTTTTTGCTGTTGAATAAAAATAGCTTTATCTACACTTGAAAAGAAATTTTGATAATACGCTTCATCCGTAATTTCTTCAATCTTTTGCGCATTTCCGTAAATATTGAGTAATTTCCGTTTAAAATTAATTCTTACCCGAACATCTTTACCAAACTCCGACACATTTGCAGTTGCTTCAACAACAGCAACAACTGCTCCATATGTTCTTGTTGTGCCGAATTCTCTTTGCATGTCAATAGATTTGTCACTCGGGCTGAATTCTTTACTTCCTGAAATAAATCCCAACATAGGATTAGCATTATAAACCATAAATCCTTGATCTTGCAAAACATTTAACATTGCCTTCATTACTGCTGGCTTTGATACTCCGCTAAAACTTCTGGTCTGATATTGTCTTTTTTGAAGTTGGGTTTGAGGTGTTATTATATCATTTTTAGCACTTTTTGCCAGCACAACAGATGAGCAAACAAGCAAAAAACACATTAAGCATAAAAATATTTTCTTCATTTCTTCCCTCTTAGAAATTACTCATGTGATATTTGAAGGACTCAACTTTTTGATTATTAAATTTAATAACAATAGTTAAAGTTTTTTGTGACGATTGAGCATTTCCTCGTCCCTTACCATATCCTGCCAATATAATGCCTACATCAAATCCGCTATTATTATACGATGTAACCGATGATACTTTATCATAAATCCAAGTTTCTTTACCGTCAGCATCTGTTGTTACTATATTTGGCGCGCCCATTGCAGCTGCCACATCAGCTTGAGATGTACCAATCTTTATATTCTTTTGTGCTACACCCAATGTAAAATTTGTATCCTGTGCTGGAGTACACTTATCAGGATTTTTTAAACACTTTAGCTCTTGTTTTCTTCTTATTTTTTCAAGTTTCTTTTGATATTTTATTTCTGCTTTTTGAAGCTCTGTATCGGTATTATCCGTTATTGCAATAGCCGGGGAAACAAATACTAATAAAAAAGCAAATGCTAAAATCTTTTTCATTTATAACACCTCACCTAATTTTTACTAACCATAACCCTGTAATCACTTATTATTCTATCATAAATTTTCTAAAAATGAACTTTTAAAGAAACAATTCGTTAACATAGTATAGCGCGCAAGAGAAAAAGTAAAAACAGGAAAGGATTAAAAAGTATGAATAAGAAATTTATGTCACTATTAATAGCTGGATTTTTATTTGCAGGACTTGCAGGTAATCAATGTTTTGCTAAAGATAATGATTATCAAAATTATCAAAACTTGCAACGTAAAGAATACAAACAACAACCATACCAAGAGCAAAAACGTGAATTTCAAAACCGAACACAAGAACATAAAAAATACTATAACGACCAAAGCAAGCGCCAAAAAGAATTCAGAAAAGATTTTAGAAACGATGCAAAAAACTATAAAAGTGAGCATAAACAAAATATAAAAAATGTAAGTCAGCACAAAAAAGAGTTCAAAAAAGATTTCAGAAAAGACCAAAAATTTCAAAAAAATAATCAAAAGAAAAATATAAAAAAAACAAGCTATAATAAAAAAGGATTCAAAAAAGACTTTAGAAAAGGCTCTGATTTTAATAGAGGCAGAAGAAGATAATCATAAAGACCGGAAAATCCTTCCGGTCTTTTTAATATTCAAAATTTATACGCCAATAAATTTTCTGGTATTTTCTTGTCCTAATGCTTTAAGTAGTTTTTTCGCGCCCCACAAAACAACAAAACTTGATATAAAAACAAATAAATATCTTGTAATAACAACTAATGATGCGGCGTGGAACGGTAAATTAATTACTACAGGCGGAATTTCTGTTAAATCATTGAATAAAAATACAAAGTACCAATGAATAAAAAACAAACCAAAACTATACTTAGCACAAATATCCATAAATTTGTTTATTTTAGGATGTCTATCAAAGAAATCATTATAATGCTTTAACATAACTAATGCCCATACTGTAAATATTGTTTTTGAAACGGAACCATTGGATATTCCGTAATTATGAGCAAGAATAATATCAATAGCTGAAACAATAATTGTTCCCCAAAGCAACCAATTTCTATATTTATACATTTTATCAACCTTATCAATATTGGCAGCTAAATACATACCACCAACGTAGCTTGAGAAGAAATGAATAAACCCATGTAAAACATAGAATAAATAAGCTGCATATTTTTGCCAAAAGCCCAAATCTGCAACCATATATGGCTCTATATCATGTCTTGGATAAATAAATGTTATTAATAGAGCAAATGGTAAGAGTTTATATAAAATTCCTTTTTTTTCTGCTTTTAATAACAGCGCCGAAAATAAGAAAAATATAACAATCATAGGAATAAACCATGCGGGAACATTATGAACTCTTCCTGTTGTTAAGAATACACCAATCTGTGCAAATTTATTATATTCATAAAAAGGGTTTCCGTATATAGTAGGCAAGGTGAAACAAAGAATTATCCCAGGGATTGCCGTAACTATGTATGGTAAGATTACATTAGTCCATTTTTTTGACAAGTAGTTTTTATACTCAAATTTATATGACAAATATTCAAATAAAAAACCGGCTATAAAAACAAATAATACAGTTCCACCAGCCCAAATCTCTTTTGAAATACAATTTCCCCAAGTTCCGGGGTTTCCCATTTGCATCGTATGACCGGCTAGTATCAACAATATCGCTAAGCCTCTAAAAACATTTATATAATTTAATATCGGCTTCTTAACCTTCTTCTCTTCGTCCATTCTTCCCCTCCCCCTTCTATCAATACTAACACGAACATATTTATTATTCTCAAAAAAATATTCCCCTTTAAGAGGGGAATATCTTAAATATTTTTACTCTCTCTATTCTATCCCGTTAATCCAAAAGTGCTTCAAGAATTGCTGCATTCTTACTTGATACAGCTGTTTCTCTCACTCGACTCTTCCTTATATAACTTCTTAAGGCTTCCCTAATTAGTTCTGAACGTGTACGATTTTCACCTGTTGCTACTTGATCAATTTTTCCTAAAAAATCTTCAGGCATTGAAATTAGAACTCTTGCCATATCTGTATTCTCCTTATATAAATGATTTATTACTTACATATATATAAAGTAAATATTTTTAGATTAATTGCTTTTTTTATACGTATTGTTAAGAAATATTACATATAAAATATATACATATTGAAAAGCTATAAGGAATTTAATATTTCAGATGGAAAGCAGCAATAGCCCTATTTAGGATACCTAAGCAATAAGAAATAGTAATACCGTAATTAGTAATAGGAACACCTGCATTTTTAGCTAACATAATTCTTGAGAGTACCTCTCTTTTATTTGTCATACAGGCCCCGCAGTGAATAATCAGTTTATACCCGTCAAGATTTGGAAAATCGTGTCCTGAATAATGTTCAAATATTGGTTTAACACCTGTTTTCATTTGAATTAATTTAGGAATTTTAACTTGAGCAATATCATCATCAATTCTATGATGAGTACAACTTTCAGCAATAAGGATTCTGTCACCGTCCTTGATATTCTCAAGGGTTTTAACTCCTTGAACAAATGTTTTTAAGTCGCCTTTAAGCCTTGCTAAAAGAATAGAAAACGAGGTTAAATTAATATCTTCAGGGACTATCGCATTAACTTCTTTAAATGCTTGAGAATCAGTTACAACAAGTTTTGGTTTTACATTAAGTACTGATAAAGTTTTCTCAAGTTGGGGCACTTGAGTAACGCAGGCTACACAGCTATTGTCAAGTGAATCTCTAATAGCTTGAACTTCCGGAAGAATTAGGCGTCCTTTGGGCGCTTCTTTATCTATCGGGGTAACTAATACTACTACGTCATCGGCGTTAATTAAATCACCCATCATTGATTGAGAGTTTGAGAATTCTTCAGGTAAAATTTTCAGTAAAAGTTCTACAAACTTATCCGTTAATTTTTCATCTTTTAAAACAGAAATTTGAATAATATTATCCGTATAATTTTTAATAATATTAAGTTTTTCATCGGAAATAGCTTGTTCATCGTTTTTATTGATAACAACCGCAAATGGAATATTTAAGGCCTTGAATTTTTCAAGCAAATCAAGTTCCACGTCTGAAAAACCGTTATAATCACAAACAATAATTCCAACATCAGTACGATTAAGGATTTTAAGAGTTTTTTCAATTCTTTTATCACCAAGTTCCGAAAAATCATCTAATCCTGCCGTATCCAAAAAAGTTACCGGTCCAATCGGAAACAATTCGGCAGATTTTTCAACGACATCAGTAGTTGTGCCTGCTATAGAAGAAGTTATTGAGATTTCCTGATTTAAAATGCTATTTAAAAAAGAAGATTTCCCGGTGTTTGTTTTACCTAAAATTCCGATATGTAATCTCATAGATTTTAATTCTTTCATAAAAATTACTCCTTAACTGCACCTGCTACTATATCATTAATCAGGTATTTTTTTGAACAAATAAAAATTAAAATAGCAGGGATAGAACAAATAGTACAACAAACCATAAGTTCGCCCCATAGTGTTAGTTCTCTTAGGCTTCCTTTAAAAACAGCAAGGCCAAGAGCTAAAGTTCTCATATTTTCGGTGTTTGTAACAATAAGCGGCCACATAAAACTATTCCAAGCAGTAACAAAAGTTAATACAGAAAGTGTTACAACAGCAGGAGCCGCCAATGGTAAAACTATTTTAAAGAAAATCTTCCAAATATTTGCACCGTCAACATGCGCCGCTTCTTCTAAGTCTTTAGGGAAACTTAAGAAAAATTGCCGCATCATAAATACTCCAAATCCGCCAAACAGTCCCGGCAAGATTAACGCTGAATAGGTATTTATTAACCCCAATTTACTCATTAACCAAAATAGCGGAACGATATTTACTTGCGGAGGCACCATCATGCTAAATAGAAATATGTAAAAAATAATATCACTACACTTAAATTTCATTCTTGCAAAAGCAAAACCTGCCATTGCAGAAAATAAGACTTGACCGATAGTTGTTAAAGTAGAAACATATAAACTATTAAAAAAATATCTTCCTACAGGAATTTTATTAAAAACATTTCTCCAGTTATCAAGGACAGGCGTAAAATGTATATTACCAAAATTTATTTGCGATTCGGGCAAAAATGAAATAAGTACCATAATAAAAAACGGAAGCATAACGGATAAAGCTACTAATGTCAATACAAAATACATCACTACTTTTTTCAAAATCCTACCTCCGAACAAATGTATTATAACACACAAAAAAAAGGCGGTTAAATTATTATCAACCGCACTTTTCCACTTATTTATTATGTATAAATTAAATATTCCAACTATTTAAATACTGTTGTTGCTCTTCAGTTAAAGTATCAATAGAAATTCCCATTGATTCCAGTTTTAATTGAGCAATTTCTTTATCAACACTTTCAGGAAGAGTATAAAGTTTATGTTCGAGTTTTCCTTTATTTTTAACAATAAATTCCATACCAAGAGCTTGGTTAGCAAAGCTCATATCCATAACGCTTGCTGGGTGGCCTTCTGCTGCAACAAGATTAACCAATCTTCCTTCGGCTAGAACATACACAGATTTACCGTTTTTAAGTTTATATTCATCAAGGAACGGTCTAATGCGTTTGATTTCTAGGGCTTCAGATTTAAGTTTTGGAACATTAACTTCATGATCAAAGTGCCCTGCATTACACAAGAAAGCACCATCCTTCATTTGATAAATATGTTCTGTATCTACAACGTGAATATCGCCTGTAACAGTTAAGAACAAATCACCAACTTTTGCAGCATCAGCAATTGGCATTACTCTATAACCTTCCATAGCTGCTTCAAGAGCTTTTAGCGGGTCAACTTCACAAACAATAACATTTGCTCCAAGAGCTTTAGCTCTTAGCGCACATCCTCTGCCACACCAACCATAACCTGATATAACAACAGTTTTACCGGCAATAAGAATATTTGCAGCTCTCATAATCCCATCCATAGCACTTTGACCTGTACCATATCTGTTATCATATAAGTGCTTTGTAAGACTTGTATTAACACCTACAGCAGGAAATTTTAATTCACCTTGGGCTTCAAGAGCTTGAAGTCTTATTATACCGGTTGTTGTTTCTTCTGTTGAACCAATAATCTTCTTTGCCAATTCAGGTCTTTCTGCATGGATTGTTGCAACTATATCACAACCGTCATCTATAACAATGTCAGGGTTAAAATCTATTGCATCTTTTACGTGCTGCTTATATGTTTCAACACTTTCACCTGCGAATCCTAATACCGGAATTTCCCAGTATTTTACCAACGCTGCTGCAACATCATCTTGAGTAGACAATGGATTTGATGCGATTAAAACTGCATCAGCTCCACCGGCCTTCATTACTGTACATAATGCTGCTGTTTCTTTTGTTACGTGAACGCAAGCTGATAATTTTAGGCCTTTAAACGGCTGTTCTTTTATGAAACGTTCTTTTATTTTCATTAATACAGGCATATCCTTCATTGCCCATTCAATATTATTCTTACCTTGTTCTGCCAAATTTATATCTTTTATATCCGGCTTTATCATTGTAGAATTCATCACTTTCCCCTTTTCTTAATTTGTTAACCATAATTCTTAATTCAGCTAAATTATAACATGAGAAACACAAAGAGTAAAAAATTTCTCATTAATATCTATAATTGCCCATCTGACAAAATCTATATTTCTTTGTTTTAATTCACCTTCTATGTACTCCGTAGTAAAGGTGCCAATATTTTTTAATTCAATATTCTCAGAAATGATTTTCATTATTCTACCGTAACAGATTTAGCCAAGTTCCTTGGTTGATCTACATCTTTTCCTAAATATTCAGCAATATAGTATGCAAGTAATTGAAGCGGAACAATAGCAATAATCGGAGAAATAAGTTCATGAACCATCGGAACTTTAATAATATGCTCAAAAAGCTCGTTCAATTTTGGATCATCAGAATCTGTCAGAGCTATCATTCTTGCATTTCTGGCTTTTGCTTCCTCACTATTAGAAAGAATTTTATCATAAACACAACCAGACATAAGAATTGATAGAACCGGCATACTTTCGTCTAACATTGCAATAGGTCCATGTTTTAACTCTCCTGCAGGATAACCTGTTGCATTGATATAACTTATTTCTTTTAACTTTAATGCACCTTCAAGAGCCGTTGCATAATTGATTCCTCTTGCTATAAATACAAAATTCTTAAACCCTGAATAAAATTTTGCAATTTCTGCTATTTGCTCTTTGTGGGATAGAATAGACTCTATTTTCATAGGTAGCAAAATCAGCTCATGTTTTAAGGTTTCAGCCAAACTCTTGTCAACAGTCTGCTTTAACTGTGCTATATGAATAGCTAACAGATAGAAGGACATAACTTGTGCAATATAAGATTTCGTAGCGGCTACACTAACTTCAATCCCTGCATTGACAGGGATTAAGCTGTCAGCCTCTCTTGCCATAGTTGAATCCGGACGGTTTGTAATAATTAAAATATGTGATCCTCTTTTTTTAGATTGTCTAACCGCTGTTAACGTGTCCGCAGTTTCTCCTGATTGAGAAACCCCAATCACTAGCGTATTTTTATCCGTTAGAGTTTTACGGTAAATATACTCACTTGATGGCTCAATATCAACAGCAATATCACACAAAGTTTCTATGATATATTTCCCAATAATTGCAGCATGAAGCGACGTTCCACAGGCAACTACCTGAATTCGATTTAAGTGTTTTAATAAATTTTTATCAATATTTACACCCTCTAAAGTCACATCTGCATCTGAACTATGAAGTTTATCGGCTAGTATATTTCTAATAATATCAGGCTGTTCGTGTATTTCCTTAAGCATAAAATGTTTATATCCCATTTTACTTAAAGAAACAGACTCCCAAGGTAAAATCTCAACATGCGGAGTTATAATATTATGTTCAGAATCCATAATACCAAGAAAATCACTATGAATGGTTGCAACCTGATTATCTTCAAGATATACAGCTTTTTTTGTATACTCTATAATTGCAGGAACATCTGAAGCTACAAAATATTCACCTTCCCCAATCCCAACTAATAACGGAGCATTCCTTTTGGTAACAACAAGAGTATCTTTTACATCCTGATGCATAACACACAATGCATAAGAGCCTTCAAGCCTTTTTGTTGCTATACAAACAGCCTCTGTTAAGTTTTTAACTTTTGCAAATTCATGAGCTACTAGGTGTGCAACAATTTCTGTATCTGTTTGGCTTTTAAATTTACATCCGTAGCCTTCCAGTTCGGTTCTAAGCTCTTTAAAATTTTCAATAATACCATTATGTACAACAACAACTTTTCCGCAATTGCATTGATGCGGGTGTGCATTTATCGTATTTGGCGCACCATGAGTTGCCCAACGGATATGACCAATACCAAGATGAGAGGACATTAAACGTGTCGCATTTGGTTTTATCTTATTTCTTAAATTAAGAAGTTTACCTTGTTCTTTAAAAACTTCTATTTTATCATTTACAACCAGTGCAATACCTGCGGAATCATATCCTCTATATTCCTGTTTCGATAATCCGTTTAAAAGAATATCCAATGCACAATTTTTTCCTATATACCCTACAATCCCGCACATTTTGCAGCTCCTTATTTACCTTTACTTGTATATTTTAACATCAAAAAATTAAAAATCAGATTTCTTTATATTCTCTTAATTCGATTATACTAAACTACCTTTTGCCATACATTTGCATCGTGTAACTTTGTTTTGTTTAATGGGATAAAACCATGTTGCTTCATTATCGTAGAAACCAGCTCATCATCCATTAATTGCAATTTTTCTTCTTCTCCTAGTACAAATATTCCGCTTGGTGAAAGATTTTTCTTTAATTTCGCTGCCAACTCATCAAATACTCTATATGCATTTGCGTGTAATCGTCTGGTATTGTTATATTTAACATGTTCTGTCAGTAAATGATATAAAGCATTGGTAAATGTTATAACATCAACGGGCTCTCCTTTTGTTATAGCATCTAAATCTTGCATATCTCCTACAACAAATTTGCAATTTTTAGCTTTCTCATCATTAAGAATAACATTCTTATTCTCAAATTCCGGCGGATATATTTTTACCCACTTTAAGAACCATAAATGAATTTTTAATGCTAAAGATTTTTTTGCCAATTTAGGCTTATCTCCGGAAATTATAAAATATTCATCAAACAGCTCTTTTAATTTTCTTTGTTTGTCGGTTAAAACTCCTTGATCTTCAAATGCCAAAAAAGAATCTTGCAAGGTTCTTTTATATTGAGAACTTACATCGACATATTCATTCGGTACAGGTTTCAACTTTTGCATCAAAAATATATTACTTTTTGCTTGTTTTATAGATTCTGCATCAACATCAAAACCTATATATTCTGTTTTTTTTGATAAATCTTTGAGTAACATATTATATGTGTGAAGTTCTTCACCTGTTGAACAACCACCAATTAAAATTTTTATTTTATCCTTGTTTGCAAATGTTTTTTTAATATAGTCACAAACAAAGTTTTTTGTTTCTAAATCTCTAAAAAATCCGGTTTCTTTTATAACATAACCTAACAGATTTTTATCGTATGCTTCCGCACCAAAATGCCCGCTAAATGTGACTTCATCCCTGTTTGGTTGATTTATTTTTCGATAATTAGTTTTAACGTTTACATTTTTATCTATTATGGGGTATGTTCTTATATTCATAATTTGCTAATAACCGTAAATATTTTTTTTTGCTTAATTGTTAAAAAAGTTAAAGTTAATTTTTAACTTTTTTCTGTCTGGAATAATATTTCCGAACAAGATTGTTTGCCTCATTTTCTGAATATTTATATGTTGATAAATCTAAAGAAATCAAACCTTCAGACTCTTTTTCAAGAGTTCTTTTTATTTTGTAAGGATAAGTTTCGCAACCTTTTAACTTCCCGATATTTATCGAATTAATAATTTGTTCAATATATTTTTGACAGAACAAAGGAATATTAGGAAATCTTTTAATGTATAAAGGAAGTGGCATGTTAGCTCTTAAAGTATTAGCTTGAGCAGAAGCCAGGATAAAATTACTGATTGAATTTTTACCGCCCAAAGAGTCCGGTTTAACGTGTTCCACTGATGCAACAGACGGTCTTAAAAGTCTTTTAGCAATTTCTTGCTCGGAACGATTAGCATACTTAACAACAAACGCATTAAGACTACTTCCTGATGTTGGCAAATAAAGTGCCTGAAATTTCATTTCTTTTAAGATTTCGCTTTCATCATCATTTGCAGGTTTTATTTCGTCCAGTGATGATAAAAATGTTTTTCTCTTAAACGTATCTTCTTTCCTATTTGCAAGAATAATTTCTCTACACTTGGTTGTCTTTGCCCTCACTCCTAGTGCTGTATATGGGGATAATTTTAGAGAAATAGTATCAACTTTATCTAAAACTAAAAATTCCTCAATTTTTAGTTTTGTTAATGCTTCATCATAATTTTTTTGTAAATAACTTTGAAAAGTTGCTTTAGGATTAGTTTTTGAATAGTTTTCAAACACATCAAACATAGCTTTTTCTGTAGATTGCATATAGTCAGTATAACTTGCCAAAATTTTTATACCACTTTCAATATTCTTCGATTTGTCGAGTTTTTTCTCTATACCAGATAATACAGTACCCGAAATCATTTTTACTCCACAATATGGACAAGTAATATCTCTTAATTTTTTCAAGATATTACCGGCTGATGTGTTCGATGCTCCAAAATTAATTTCATCATTTTTTATAAGTAAATCCTTTTGGTAATTACTTCTTAATGTGCCACTTTTCACTTTATATAATTTTGATGGCTGTTTATTATTAAAACTAATTGGATTAATACGCAAGTTATATGTACCTCTATTTTTATGGTATCTGACATATTAACTTTTTACAAGTAAAATATTATAAATTATTTAATGAATTGTTATAAAATAAAAACAGACAAACTTTAATTTATATTTCTTAATAAAAAAGCAATTTTTAATATTCACTACTTTTAAGTAAAAGGCAAAGAAAAAAGGATTAGTAAATGAATATTTCACAAATTATAGGATTACGACTAACACAACAAAATAAAACTAATACAAATACCAATCAAATAGAAAACAAATTTGGCTTAAGAATGCAATCACCTCTAAAACAAGATACAGTCTGTTTTGGAGCAACAGAAAAAATGTTAACTTCAAGAACAGAAGGTATTAGTTTAAAAGTAGCCAAAGCTGTAAGTTTGTCAGCAGAACCCATGCAAGAAAAAGTTAAAAAATTTCTTAATGATACATTTGGTGATTTATTAATAACCGAATTAAACCCAATGAATCCTATCTACACAATAAAAGATAGGGTTAAAAAACCCGGCTCAATTGTAGAAAAAAGTGCAACACGTCAATTAAATAGTAAATCAGAAGTCCTAGATTTTATGACTGACCTAAACGGTGCCAAAATAGTAATGAGAGATGCCAGAAAGAAAGTAGTAGAAAAAGTATTATCAAGACTAATAAAACCAATAGAAAAAGGTGAAGTTGAGTTACTAGAGATTGAGAATAAACGCCCTATTATAACTAAAAATTTTAAACGTACAAAAAAAGAGCAATATGACTATGCAGGAATAGATTTTCTTGAATCTCTTCAAAGAATACAAGAAACGAAATGGGCAAAATCTGACATCAAAGAAAAACCATTAGTCAGATTTGATATAACGGATTACACTAAAGTCAACTATTCAGCAATTCATATGCTATTAAGGCTCCCTGGCGAAGTACGACCTTTTGAACTTATGATAATGGGAAAAGACGTAAATAGCCTAAAGAACTTAGACGATTTATTATTTAAAATATTGAATAATAAAAATGTTGATAAAAAATATAAACCACTAGTTGATATTGTTTCAAAGCTAAAAGAATCCGGAAACAAAACAATATTAGAAAAATTTAATCAGTACAGAGGTGAAGCCTTTCTCTTTCAAAGAGAAAAAGAACCAAGTACATACGCTTACGTTGGAGCTTTTGATTATTTCTTGCCTCTAAAACAAAATATTCCACCAATATATGACTTGAATAATTTATACAGAATTATGCTTGAGTGTGAAAATGCTTCTAAAAAAGTAAAGTAAGTATAAAATATAGTTTCTAAATGATTATTTAATTTTTTGTTTATGCATTCTTTTAGGAGCTGTTATATTAAAACTTATTTTAATAACAGCATCCAAGACATCCGGTTCTATTTTATTAACATCGACTTTACACCAATGTGTTTTGTTCATATGCCAAGCAGAAGTTATAATTTTAGGATACTGCTCTTTTAAAATAGATATGGTTTCAGGTTCGGCTTTTAAGTTAATATATAAAATCCCATCCAATCTAAAAATCAACCCAAACCACTTGTTGTTAGACTTATGTCTTAAAACAGGGATGTTTTCATATCGATCCTCACCAAATGGATACGTTAAAATTGCATCTTCATCAATTAAACATCTTTTTATTAAATCTTGCTCGTTCATAAAAATATTTTATAACAGAAGTCCTAAATAGTATCGTTTTGGGATGGAGGAAGTCGAACCCACTGGGTGAGAAGCCCTCACAAATTTTCATACTAAAAAAAGACCC
>CALUUI010000021.1 GCA_944323925.1 Candidatus Gastranaerophilales bacterium | reverse complement strand
GCATTAAGGTATTTTTGATAAACAGCATCTTCCTGATCAGCCAGAGCTAATTTAGCCTGCTGAATGGATTGAGCTTCGAACTCAACGTCGTGCAGTCTCGCCGTGAGCGTCAGAAGTCTAGCTTGTGATGCCGCCATTCCCATAGATTATTGCTTCCTTTTGTTTGTTCCCTTATATCCATGTCTACGGCAGCTTTTGGCTAAAACTTTAATTTTTGGAAAACATGTTTTTACATTTCTTTACATAATACAGGGCTATGTGTTTTTTTAGATTTATGTTTGCGTGGGAGCTGGGATAATAATATTGCTAAAAACATAATTACACAGCCAAGAGCTTCTTTGGTTGAGAGGGTTTCGTTAAGGAGCAGCATTCCACCCATCAGTGCAAAAACTGATTCAAAGCTGAGAATTAGAGCTGCTATAACAGGTTTTGTAGCTTTGAGTCCGAAAGTTTGGAGAGTATAGCCAATACCTGTGACAATTACACCGATAAATAAAATAGGCTTCCAAGCTGATAGAATAGCATGAAGGCTTGGGGTTTCCAGTAATAGCATTAATGGTAACGACAATAACCCTGTTGTTAAAAATTGAATACAGGAGAGCTTGATTACATTTGCCTTTTTAGCATAATGGTTCAAAACCATAATATGTAGCCCAAAATAGAAGGCACTCATTAAGAGGAAAAAGTCCCAGATATTAAACTCAAAATTGGTTTGTCCGCAAAGCAGGTATAATCCCATAGTTGCAATAAAAATACTGAGCTTGACTCTTGAGGATAATTTTTGTTTTAAAAAAGTAGCAATAATAGGAACAAAAATAATGTATAGAGCAGTAATAAATCCTGCTTTTCCTGCTGGTGCAACAATCATACAATACTGGTTAAGAGAGAGAGCAATAAAAAGAACAACGCCTGCAATTAATCCGCCTTTAATGGTATTTTTGCGGTACTGTTTTTTGTTCTTTGGTTTAGGGATAACATTTTTAAATAAAAATATTGACGGGATTAAGCAAACAGAGCCTATCAGACATCTAAGAGTATTAAAAGTAAACGGTTCAACATATAGCATTCCGAGTTTCTGAGCGCAGAAAGACAATCCTGTTATGAGAGCTGTCAAAACAAGAGCAAGATTGCAATATATATGAAATCTGTTTACTTCCGACTTTTTCATACTAATTAGCTTTCCCCTTATTTCTATTATGAAACAAGTTTAATAAAAATTCAAAAGTTAATCTTTTAACTTGTATTGTTTTACAAATTTTTTATATTAATTCCTTCTTGAAGGATTATAGTAAGTAGTTGTGTGCGTCGTTTTGCATTCATTTTTTTTAATAAAGATTTTTTAATCTTTTTATATTCTTTATAATTTATTCCTAACCAGCAAATAATATATTTGTAATTGTATCCTTGAATAAGAAAATATAAAACCTCTTTTTCAGAATAAGTTAAATCTTCATACATTTATATTCTTTATTTTCTCCATTGATATTAATTGATTTTTAACTGCGTAAAATGCTAATTGCCGCCTATTTGTCATATTTAATTCTTTCATTAATTTTCTTATTCGGTAAATATATTTATTTTTGTTCATTCGATAAAATTTAATACCAATTTCACGATAAGACAAGCCGCTTAGTAAGTAATAAAGCTCTTGGTTCTCTTTTAAATAGCTGTAACTTGATTTTAAGTTTGTATTGTACATATTTGTTCTTCCTATGTACATGTAAACTCAAAAATAAAAATATTTTCGTAATTATACGATTATATTTATATATTTTTTACATTTTGTTACAAAGATACTATCAAAAATTAGTTTTCAGTTATAAATTGCAGAGCCTTTAGTACAAGATTCTTTTCTTCATAACTCAAGCGTGACATATATTGTTCTAATATTGTTGTTAGTTCTTTATTTGAACTTGTTTTATCTTCTCCAAAATTAAATAAGTTCATTAGTGGGACATTTAATACTTTTGATAAGCTGAATAATACTTTTGATGACGGAAAGCTATAACCGGTTTCTGTTCCTGATATTGTTTGCTTTGAACATTCACATTTCTCCGCAAGTTCTTCTTGCGTTAAGCCAGCACTCTTCCTATAGAGTTTTACTTTTTCTCCAAATTTTTTCATTATTTCTTTATCAGTATAAGTCATACTAAAAGGTTATACGAATACATCGTACTTAACAAGCAACTACAGTCGGTTAGGTACGATGTATTCGGATTTTGTTCTGTATATGAATACTATTTTAGGTTTGTTCTATAAAATTCTTCTATTTTATCAAACGGGATTTTTTCAAGATTGTCATATAAGTCAACGTGGTTGGCATCTTTGATTATTAGAAGTTCTTTGTTATCGCCTTTTAAATTCTTATACGCATCTTCGCTAAAGTACCTGCTATGAGCGTTTTCTCCGTGTATCATCAGTACTGGGGTTCTTATTTCTTCGCTGTAGGCAAGAATCGGTAAATTTATCAATGAAAGGCTTGAGGTCATGTTCCAATTCCCGTTTGAGTTAATGGAGTTTTTATGAAACCCTCTTTGGGTTTTATAGTACCCATAGTAATCTTTTACAAACTGTGGTTCTTCACCTGTCAATTTGTCAGGGAGTCCGCTTGCTTTTGCGTAGGTACCGTTTTTAAAGTCCTCCGTTCGTTGTTTATTGAGAGATGCTTTTAGTTCATAACGTGCATTTTCGTCCATACTGTCATTATAACCTTTTGTGCTTACTCTTGTCATATCATACATTGTTGATGTTACTGTAGCTTTAATCCTTGTATCTATTTGTGCAGCATTTAGCGCAAATCCGCCAAATCCGCAAATGCCAAGTATGCCGATTTTGTCGGGATTAATATTTTCTTGGTTACTCAAAAAATCTACCGCTGCACTGAAATCCTCTGTGTTTATATCAGGGGAAGCAACATTTCTTGGCTCTCCGTCGCTTTCTCCCGTGTATGAAGGGTCAAATGCAAGTGTTACAAATCCTCTTTCTGCAAGAGTTTGAGCGTATAAACCTGAGGCTTGTTCTTTTACGGCTCCAAATGGTCCTGAAATCGCTATTGCAGGAAGTTTCTCTCCTTTTTGATATGTTTTGGGGGTGTATAAATCTCCTGCTAGGGTTATTCCGTAGCGGTTCTTAAATTCTACTTTTTTTACATTGACTTTGTCACTCTTTGGGAATACTTTGTCCCAATTATTATTTTTAGCTATACTCATATTATTTGCTCCTATAATTACAAGTAGTAATACAATTATTGATAATATATTTTTAAGCATTTTTTACTCCTCTATCAAAGAATTCAACTAATTTTTTTACGGCTTGATTTACAAACTCAGGTTTGTCGTATAAATCAACGTGAGTTGCACCTTTTATTGTAAATATTTCTTTAGGCGATTTTGCTCTGTTGTAGGCATCGTTTGTAAAATATAATGTATCGGCTTTTTCTCCGACAATAAATAATAACGGACGTGGGGCAACTGTATCTATATGACTGAAGGCATCCCAAGCTGCCAGTTTATCGTTGCTCGATACCAAATATTTATTTACTGAGGTTGGATAATAGCATCTATCAGTTCGATAGTATTCATAGGCTTCTTTTTGAATGACTGATGTATTTTCATCAATATCAGCTTCTGATTTTGGTACATAATTCCAGTATTGAGGAGCTTCTCCGCGGGCTTCTTTTGTTCTGGCATCTGCGACCTCTTTAAGTAATTTTTGCATAAAGTTTTCAATATTTACTCCGGGGAATCCGTTTTTAGCACTGTCTCCTACATCCCAAGTGCTTATTCCTGCAGCTGCTTTAATTCTTGCTTCTGTTTGGATAGCATTCATTGTGTATCCGCCGCCTGCGCAGATTCCCATTGCTCCGATTTTTTCTGCATCTACATATTCAAGTGTTGTAAGGTAGTCAACAGCGCTTCTTATATCTTCGACTCGTGAAGTCGGATCTTCAAGATATCTTGGCTCACCTTCACTTTCTCCTTGATGTGATGCATCATAGGCTAATGCTACATATCCGTTTTGAGACAAGTTCCATGCATAGAGTGAGGAACATTGCTCTTTTACTCCTCCTCCGGGGTGAGTAACTACTATCGCAGGATATTTTTTTGTTCTTTCAAAGTTTTTAGGTAAAAATAATAAACCTGATAGTTTTATATCAAATTTCTTAAACCATACTTTTTTACCTTCTTTATAATGTGTTTCATATAACATAATTTATACCTCAATTTTTTTTATTACTCGTGCAGGATTTCCGCCTACAACTGTATTTTCTGCTACATTTTTGGTTACAACAGCGCCTGCTGCTATTATTGCTCCGTCTGCAATCGTTACTCCGGGAAGGATTGTTGCGTTTGATCCTATCCAGACATTATTTCCGATTTTAACGGGCTTGGGAAGTATTGATGCTCTTTGTGTCGGTATCGGATTATGATTTAATGTTGCTATAACCACATTATGACCGATTAAGACATTATCTCCAATAATTATTCCGCCTTGGTCCTGAAAATGACAGCATGAGTTGATAAATACATTCTTACCTATGGTTATGTTTTTACCGCAATCTGTGTAAAATGGCGGAAATAATCTGAAGGTTTTATCTTGCGGCTTGTTTATCAGTTTGAAAAATAGTTCATTTACTTTTTCTGGTGGGTTATATTTATTATTTAACTCAGCTGATATTCTCATTGCTTCATCGGCTAATTCAGTCATATAGCTAAGTACTTCAGAGCCTGCTATTACTTCTTTACCGTTGTTTAAATGTTCTAAAAATGCTTCTAATTCCATTGTTCTCTACCTTTTTATTTGTATTCTTTATCTGTTACAGGCTCAAGCCACGTTGTAGTGTTGTTTGGTATGTTTGTTTCTATTGAAATATGTGCAAAATCGCTATCCGGTGCTGCCCCGTGCCAATGAACTACATTTGAAGGAATTTTTACAACGTCACCGGCTCTAAGAATTTGAATTTCTTTTCCTTTTTCTTGGTAACGTCCTTCTCCTGCTGTTACAAGCAGTATTTGACCGCCGGAATGCTTATGCCAGTTCGTTCTTGCACCTTGTTCAAAGGTTACGTTCCCGATTGAGGAATTCCAGTTTGTGTCCTTCTCTACTAACATTGTTAAGTAAGTTGTTCCTGTAAAATATTTGTTATATGGATTAATTTCACCTTTTTTAAACGGTTGGCTTAATTCTTCGTCCTCTAATGCTGATTTTAAAACCTTTAGTGCTTTGATGGCTTTTGGAAATCCTATGTATGGCAGACATTGAACCAATGCAGACGAGATTGTTTCTTTGCTTGTTCCAAGCTTCAAATTCCCTTTTATATGACTTTTTAGTGTGTCTAAGTCGCCTGTGGTCTCTAATATCGCTAGTACAAGTAACTCTCTTGTTTTTATATCCAGACCGTTTCTTGTATAAAAATCACCAAAACATACTTCTGTTAAAAATCTGCTTACATCGTTTCCCATATCTGATGGTAAATTACTTAAACTTTTTTCTATTTCATCGCCATATATTGGATTTTGGATTTCAAATCCTTTTGCGTATCGGTTCTTTTCGGTTGTTGTTTGAGTACTTTCTAATGGTAAATTGATACCTTCTTCCCTAAATACTTCGTTCATTACATTGATTGCGTTTAAAGTCTTTGGAAAACCGATAAAAGGCGCACATTGATAAATCAGCTCTCTTGTTTCTATTGGTGTTGCGCCGGTATTTAGTAAGGCTTTGATATGTGCTTTTAGTTGTGGTAATGTTTGCTGTACGCATAATGTCGTTACTGTCAGCATTTCGCGTGTCTTGTTATCAAGATTTCCTGTCGCAAATACTTCTCCAAATATATATTTTTGAAGTATTGCCATCATTTCAGGATCACTCCCTAAGTTAGGATTCCAATTAGTTTTAAATAATTCTTCAAAATTTGTTTTGCAGATTTCTTCGCGGTTTTGATTTGGCATATTATTCCTTTCTGCTCCGTTAGCTATTAATGAACTTGTTAGTAGTAAAAATGTTATTACAATGTATTTTTTCAGCATCTTCTAACCCCATATTTTATTTATAAATTTATTATTTATCATGTTTCTTTGAATAGCAAATACTTATATAGTATAGTTATATATGCTTGACGAGCATATATAAATTTATTAAAATGTATCTATGGAAATTCGTGTACTAAAATATTTTCTTGCTGTAGCTCAAGAAGAAAGTATCTCAAAAGCCGCAGAACGTTTACATATAACTCAGCCGACTCTATCTCGGCAGTTGATGGATTTGGAAAAAGAGCTTAAAACAAAATTGTTAATAAGAGGAAAGCGAAATAAAAAAGTTACATTAACCGATGACGGAAAATTATTAAAATCACGGGCTCAAGAAATTGTAGATTTAGCAAATAAAACAGAAGCAGAGTTCGTTTTTGATGACAAAAATATTACGGGTGACATTTTTATTGGTGGCGGAGAAACAGATGCAATGCGTGTTGTCGCAAAGGCTATAAATAAAATGTCTGTTAATTACCCAAGTATAAAATATCATCTCTATAGCGGGAATGGCGAGGATGTAAAAGAAAAACTTAATAAAGGTTTGCTGGATTTTGGGCTTTTTATTGAACCTGTTGATAAGAAGGAGTATGAATTTATTAACCTGTCACAAAAAGATGTTTGGGGAATTCTAATGAAAAAAAATTCACCACTTTCTAAAAAAGAGTGTATAGAACCTCAGGACTTAAAAGACTTACCAATATTTACTTCTCGTCAGTTTCTTGTTAAAAATCTGATATCAGGTTGGCTTGGTTATGATTTCGATAGTTTAAATATCGTTGGAACTTACAATTTGCTATACAACGCTTCTATAATGGTAGATGAAGGAGTAGGATACGCTCTTTGTATTGATAAATTAATTAATCTTACAGGAAATACAAATCTTTGTTTCAGGCCTCTAAAACCAACTTTAGGCGTTGGAATTTTGATTGCGTGGAAGAAAAATCAGCCGCTTTCAAAGTGTGCTAAAATCTTTCTTCAATATTTACAAAAGGAAATAATTGCTTAATCAGAAGTAATTACGGATTAAAATATATGTATGATTATAAATACAGGCTCGCGAACTGATACAGTACAATATTATACGGAATGGTTATTAAAAAGGTTTGAAGAAGGGTTTGTCTATTCAAGAAATCCGATGTTCCCTAATATTGTTACAAAATATGACTTAAATCCTGATGTTGTGGATTGTGTTATTTTTTGTTCAAAAAATTATCAACCGATTTTACCTCATATCCGTAAAATTACAGATAGGTTTAATACATATTTTTTCTATACCATAACTGCTTATGACAAAGATATAGAGCCAAATGTTCCTTCTATTGATGAGAGTATTGGAACCTTAATTAAGCTGGCTGAAATAGTTGAGCCTAAACGAATTGCCTGGCGTTATGATCCGATTCTTTTAAATGAAAAATATACAAAAGATTATCATTATAAAACCTTTGATTATATGGCAAAAAGGCTTTCATCATATATCGACAGATGTATTTTCAGCTTTGTAGAAATGTATAAAAAACTAAAAACAAATATGCCGGAGTTAGTTTTGTTAACAGAAGATGATAAGTTGGAAATCGTAAAAAATATTGGAGAAATCTCTAAAAAATACAATATGCTAATTCAAACTTGTGCTTCATGTGATGAGTATCAAAACTATGGGATTTTAAAATCAGGTTGTATTACATCAGAGATTTTGGAAAAAGCAAATAATATCAAATTCAAATCAGTCCCGCATTTGGGTAACAGAAAAGGCTGCAGGTGTATTGAGAATAGAAATATCGGTGACTATGACACCTGCCCCAATGGTTGCAAATACTGTTACGCTAATCAAAATCCAAGAATAGCCGAAATTAATTATAAAAAACATAATCCAAATTCTCCCTTGATATTGGGGAGTATAAATCCTACTGATGAAATACAACAAGGCAGCCAAAAATCATTTTTGATGAGATACGAGCAGAAAAAATTGTTTTAGCAATTTTGTACTCTTCTTTAATTAGGTCAAATTAAAGTGATAGAATAAAAATATGTCAAGGTGTAAGTCTTTTTTACCAAGTATAAATAAAAAATCGAAGATTCTTATATTGGGGTCAATGCCAGGTGTGAAGTCTTTAGAACAGCAGCAATATTATGCTCATCCGCAAAATAGGTTCTGGAAATTGATGGGGTTATTGTGTGATGATAATAATTTGTATCAGCTTGAGTATAAAGGCAGACTGGCTAAATTGCTTGAAAACAAAATTGCACTCTGGGACGTTATTAGTAGCTGTGATAGAAACGGTAGTATGGATTCTGATATTCAAAACGAAACCCCGAATGATTTTAAATTATTGCTTAATGAGTATAAAAATATAGAAAAAATTTGCTTCAATGGTAATAAAGCATATTTATTATTTAAAAAATTTTTCCCTGAGTTTTTATCAAGTTATGACTGCCAAAAACTCCCATCAACAAGTCCTGCCAATGCAAGGTTTAATATTGATGATTTATATATGGAGTGGAAAGAGTTTATTTTTAGTATTTAGTTTGGATAAAATATCCACTGCGGCATACCCAAAAGTCGCTTAATAATTAATGATTATGCCCCATTGTCTAATTTAAAATAATGATTGTGGTTAATATGATTTAATAATCATGCAAAAGAAATTTATATATGTATTTTTGATAATGTTATTTATATCAAAGGCATTTGCAAATAATATTTATGTAAATAGCTTTGACGAGCTTATTAATTCCGGAAGTTCAAGTACATCAGGTGATACAATTACAATAATAAATAATTTAGTATCAGATAGCTCGATAGGCAATAGTTTTTATACAAAAAATATATATTTTCAGGGTGAAAATCATAGCATAAATGGTGGTGATGTATTTGGAGGCTTTGTACTCAGCGAGGGAAGTTTATTTAATAATTTACAGATAATTAATTGTAAAGGACAGGTAGAAAATAGTTCAAGTTATGCAGGAGCAATATATAATTCATTAGGAACAACAGAAATAAATAATACAGTTTTTAATAATAATTATGCAGATTCCTCCGGATATTATTTCGCAGCAGGTGGTGCAATATATAATGCTAATGATGGTACTGTTGTGATTAATTCATCGTTGTTTAATAATAATTACACCAATGGCGCAAGTGCATTAGGTGGAGCTATAGGAAATAACGGTTCCGGTGTATCTATGAGTATAATTAACTCTGTTTTTAATAATAATTATACAGACGGAACATCTGTTTCTTATGGTGGTGCAATATATAATAATAGTGTAGCAACTATTGAGATACAAAACAGTGTATTTAATAATAATTATTCATTAGCGTCTGATCGTCAAGTTTTTCTTTATGGTGGCAGTATTTATAATACTGGAAATATGAATATTGATAGCAGTTATTTTTCTAATAATCACATAGTTGGAAATAATAGTTCCTTTTCTTATGGTGGAGCAATTCATAATAATTCTGTTCTTAATATAAATAATAGTGTTTTTACAGGAAACTATATAACTTCAGACATAGATACTTCAGGTGGTGCAATTTATAATTATGTTGATGGAAATATAACAATAAGTAATTCAACTTTTGAAGGAAATTATTTGACTTCACAAAATAACAGGGGTGGCGCAATAGGTAATGAGGGGATTATAACGATAATAAATTCTACTTTTAAAAATAATAGTGATGGTAGTGGTGCCAATGATATTTATAATGATAATGTTATAAATTTCGCAGGAAGCGGAACAACAAATATTTTAGATGGTATTAGGGGGAGTGGAAATATATATAAATATGACAGTGGAGTCTTAAATCTTGGCGGTAATAATTCTAATTACTCAGGTAATTTTTCATTAGAGTCAGGAACGGTTAATCTTCTTGCTGATAGTACATATTTTAATTCTCAAAGTACGAGTTTTTCTAATGGTGTTAATTTTAATATGCAAAATGGTCAGATTAATAATATAAATTATGGAGCAATGAATCTTTCCGGTCAGTCAAATATTTATCCTGACGTAAACTTTAATACAAATACAATGGATACAATTGGAGCTACAAGTCTAAGTGGTTCAGGAAGTATTTTAGTTCCTAATTTGGCACTTATAGGAGATCCGACTGCGAGTTTTATATCTATACCGTTTGCTGATACTACGCTTAAGGATGTAGTAAATTACCAATCGAGGATAATAAAAACACCAATCTATGATTATCTTTCATCATATAATTCATCAAACGGTTATTTTGATTTTACAAGAGAAGGATTTAGTGCCGATATATTAGCCTCTCCTATAGCGACTCAATTTGCGGGGTATTTAGCACAAATTGATACATTCAATAATGTGTTTTCAAATTTGGATATGGTAAAGATAATAGATAGGAATAAAAAAACTGCAAATAGCTTCAAAAATAAAATAGCATATATGGGGCAAGCTCCTTTCCTGTCAACAGGAACCCAGTTACCGGAGGAACACACAGGAATTTGGTTTAGACCATACTCCGTATTTGAAAGTGTATCGCTAAAAAATGGTCCTAAGGTTTCAAATGTAGGTTATGGCGGTTTGTTGGGAATAGAAAGCGGTTTAAAAGAACATAAAAACGGATGGGAAGGTTTGTATGGTTTGTATGCCGGATATCGAGGTTCACATCAGGCGTATAGAGGTATAGGTATTGATAATAACGGCGGGGTTTTGGGTTTGAATGCAGCATTTTATAAAAAGAAATTTTTTTCACTGTGGAGTGCTAATGTTGGAGGAAATAGCTCAGATGCAATGACAAGTTTTGGGAAAGAAGATTTTACAATGTTAAATACAGGTATTTCTCAGAAAACCGGATTTAATATTCCAATGTTTGAGGATAGATTTATTTTTCAACCAAGTATTATGACTTCATATATTTTTGTTAAAACTTTTGATTGTACCAATGCTGCCGGCGTGAATATTAGTTCAAAACCTTTAAACGCGCTACATATAGAACCGCAAATAAAACTAATCGGCAATTTTAAGGATTTTCTACAGCCGTATGTAGCGGTATCATTTGCGTGGAATATATTGGATGATACGCAGTTTCAGGCAAATGATGTATATCTGCCGGAATTATCTGTAAAACCCTATGTCAGATATGGTGTAGGAATTCAAAAGCGAGTAAAAGAAATTTTTACAGGGTTTATACAGGCCTATATAACCAATGGGGGGAGAAATGGTATCGGAATACAATTAGGTCTAAGATGGTCTGTTGGAAAACTCTAGAAATAACATAATATGTTGAAGGATATATTGTAGAATTTGGAATAATCATAGGTTTAAATAATTATCTATAACTTCTGATTTTTCTTCCGTATTGGTCGTATTCAGTAATCCTTCCTGAAGAATCTTTCTTATATGATCCGACTTTTTGACCGTATTGGTTGTATTTTGTGGTTATACCGTTTGAATTTGTCTTGTATGTTCCTGTTTTTTGACCGTATTGGTTATAAGAACTGTAGCCGGAAGATGTCTTTTTATAGCTCCCCGTCTTTTGCCCATATTTGTTATATTGTGTGTATCCGCTGCTTGTCTTTTTATATGAGCCTGTTTTAGCGCCATATTTATCGTAACTGGTGTAGCCTGTTGAAGTTTGCTTGTAGGAACCTGTTTTTTGTCCGTATCTATCATAAGCGTTAACCGCAAATGCTGTATTTGTAAAACATAACATTAAGAGTATAACAAATAGTCGTTTCATATATATTTTTAACGATTTTATACATTGTTTGTTCATTTAATCGCATAACTTTAGTTCAATGTTTTTAAGTAATTTGGCAGCAAGCTCGTTTTCTAATCTGTACCAAATAATGTTTCCTTCTCTGTAGCCCTTGATAATTCCGCTTTTCTTAAGAATATTTAAGTGCTGCGAAATCAAAGACTGCGATTCACCTAATCTTTCAACCATCGTATTTACGTTACATTTTCCTTTATGTAAAAGCCCGCAGGCTATTTTTAAACGTAAAGGATGGCTTAGTGCTTTAAATATTTCTGAATAATCTTCCGGATTCATAATTACCTCTTGACAATATTAGTATATTATAATATTCTAATATTGTCAAGGAAAGTGAGGAAATATGAGAATATTAATAATAGGTGGCGGGGCAGCAGGTGCAAGTTGTGCGGCACGATTAAGACGCTTAAACGAAGATGCTGAGATTATGATTGTTGAAAAAACAAATGAGATTTCAATAGCGAATTGCGGTCTGCCATACTATGTTTCAGGGGTTATTGGCAATAGAGATAATATTCTAGTATCGAGTCCTGAGAAGTTTAAGAACTGGTTTAATATTGATGTGAAGCTTAATTCTGAGGTTGTTAGAATAAACCGAGAAGAAAAGAGTATAGAGTTTGCAGGTGGTGAAAAACTTTCTTATGACAAACTTGTATTAGCGCAGGGCGCAAGTCCTATAGTTCCTAATTTTGAAGGAATGGATGCGGAGAAGGTATTTGTGGTAAGGACTTTAAGCGATGCTGATAAAATCAAAGAGTATATAAAAAATAATGGAGTGAAGAAGGCATCAGTAGTAGGCGGTGGCTTTATCGGAATAGAGATGGCAGAGAATTTGTCAGAGCTTGGGGTAGAGACAACTATAATAGAGCTTGGGTCACAAATTTTAGCGCCGGTAGACAGTGAAGTAGCAAAACTTGCTCAAAACGAGATGGAAGCAAACGGAGTAGAGTTGATATTGTCGGACGGAGTGAAATCTTTTGCGGGGAATAGGCTTATACTAAATTCCGGCAGAGAAGTTGATTATGATATAGTGATAATGGCAATAGGAGTTCGTCCTGAGGTTAATTTGGCAAAAGATGCAGGCTTGGAAGTAGGGCGAGGGATAATAGTCAACAGTAATATGCAGACTTCGGATGAAAATATATATGCCGCAGGCGATAGCGTAGAGGTGAAAGATTTTGTGTTTGAAACAAACACACTTGTACCGTTGGCGGGGCCTGCTAACAGACAGGGGCGAATAATAGCGGATAATATCTGTGGTATAAATTCTACCTATAAAAATTCGCAAGGGACTTCAGTAATAAAAGTTTTTAATTTGACGGTCGCAAGTGTAGGGAATAATGAGAAACAGCTAATATCAAAGCAGGTTCCGTACTGGAAAACGTATGTATATTCACGTTCTCATGCGGGTTATTATCCTGATTCAAGTCTTATATTGCTAAAGCTGTTATTTAACAGTGAAGGTAAAATATATGGTGCACAGGCGGCAGGTGAGGATGGAGTAGAAAAACGAATTGATGTAATAAGCTCTATAATGCGTTTGGGCGGAAGTATTCAAAGTCTTTTAGACAGTGAATTATGTTATGCTCCGCCGTATTCATCGGCAAAAGATCCTGTAAACATCTTGGGTATGAATGCAGATAACATTTTAAGGGGCTTGGTAAAACCGGCTTATTTTGAAGATTTAGAAGACTCGTATTTAATAGATGTAAGACCTTCTGTGGCTTATAATACAAATACAATTCCGAAAGCAGTTAATATACCTGTAAATGAAATAAGGAGCAGGTTAGGAGAAATTCCTCAGGACAAAAAAGTAGTATTATTCTGTAATACGGGTTATACAAGTTATGTCGCCTCAAGAATTTTAATCCAAAAAGGATTCAATAATGTGTACTCATTGATGGGCGGATTTGAGTTTTATAGAGAGTTGACGAAAAAAGATATTCGCAAAAAAGAAATAAAACAAGATATAAGTCTGCGAGCAGGCAGTTCTAATGTAACCTTGATAGATGCAAGCGGCTTGCAGTGCCCTGGGCCGATAATGAAGGTAGCAGAGAGCTTGGAGAGAGCCGAAGAAGGCTTGATTTTTGATGTAATCTCGACCGATAAGGGGTTTAGAGAGGATATAGCGGCGTGGTGTGACAAGACCGGGAATAGTTTGGTTGATATCAAAAACGAGGACAAGAAAATAATAGCGACAATCCTTAAGGGTAGTAAGCCGATTAAGAGAGAGGTAGAAAAAGACGGTCAAACGATAGTAGTTTTTTCAAATGATTTGGACAAGGTAATCGCATCATTTATAATAGCGAACGGCGCAAGAGCGATGGGCAAAGAAGTAACGATGTTCTTCACGTTCTGGGGGCTTAATGTGCTTAGAAAAAGTAATATCAAAGTAAAAAAGGGATTGATAGAAAAAATGTTTGGTTTTATGATGCCGGAAGGCGCAGGAAAGCTAACACTATCAAAACTAAATATGTTTGGTCTTGGTTCGCAAATGATGAAATATATAATGAAAAAAAAGAACGTAAGCTCGCTGCCAGAGCTGATAAATCAGGCAAAATCAAGCGGAGTGAAGTTTATAGCGTGTAATATGTCGATGGATGTAATGGGAATAAAACCTGAAGAATTAATCGACGGAGTAGAAATAGCCGGAGTGGCAAAATACATCTCCCAAGCCGATACAGCAAATTCAAATTTGTTTATATAAGGTGAAGTTCTTACACATCCAAGGCTTGAAAAGCTTGGAGAGCAGATTCTAAATTTTCTTTTATTTCTGCTGCAAGAATGTCAGGTTCTGGAAGATTGTCTATATCTTCCAGACTTTCATCTTTTAACCAAGTAATATCAAGATTAGTTTTGTCACGTTTGATTATTTCATCATAGGTAAATTTTTTAAATCTCTCGCTTTCAGCTCTTTTTGAAATATCATCTGCACAATAGCATTTTATAAAATCTTTTAAATGCTCATCATTCAAGGAATTCGTAACAAGGGTTAAGTTAATATTTGTTCTAAAATCATACACCCAAATGTCATTTGTTCTGTGACCGTCTTCCAATGGTGATAATTTATCAAAGAAAATAACATTTGCCTTAACTCCCTGAGCGTAAAATATTCCGGTAGGTAGTCTTAAGATTGTATGCAGGTTAAAATCTTTCAAAAGTTTTTTTCTTACCTTTTCTCCTGCGCCGCCTTCAAATAGTACATTATCAGGTACAACAACCGCAGCTCTGCCACCGATTTTTAGAACTGTCATAATATGTTGTAAAAAATTGATTTGTTTATTAGAAGTTGTGGCTACAAAATCATCTCTTTGATAGTCATCTTTTTCGGATTTAACAGAGCCGTCATCCCCCATGATTTTTGTAGCAGATTTTTTACCAAAAGGCGGATTTGTTAATACCATATCAAAACGTTTATCGCCTGCAGACATCAATGAATCGCCTTGACTTACAGGGCTTTCTCCGTTTCCGATTCCGTGCAAATACAGGTTCATAGCGCAAAGACTAACAACAAGCGGTGTAATATCAACGCCAAAAAGTTTTTCTTCTCTTAATGCTTTTAACTTTTCTTTGTCCTTAGTCTGCTTTTTCATGTAGTCATAAGCAGCAAGTAAAAAACCACCTGTCCCGCAGGCAGGATCAAGAATTGTATCATCAGGCGTCGGTTTCATAACCTCTACAATAGCATTTATTAAAGGTCTTGGGGTGAAATATTGTCCTGCTCCTGCTTTTGTTTCTGTTGCATTCTTTTGTAAAAGTCCCTCGTAAATGGCACCCTTTACATCAACATCCAATCCCATCCAAGTTTGTTCATCTACTAATGATACGAGCCTTTTTAACTTGGCAGGTTCAGCAATTTTGTTTTGTGCTTTTGAATAAATAGTACCAACAATGCCCTTAATCTTTGATAACTCTGTTAATGCTTTATTATAAGCACTTTCTAATTCAACACCGTCGAGAGTTTTGAGGTGTTTCCACTGATATTCTTCAGGAATTAAGGATTCTTGCCCAAGCACTGTTACACATTCATCATCCATTTTGAGAAATAATAAATAAGTAAGCTGTGCTACATAATCAGTATATGCAACTCCACTATCTTTCAAAATAGTTGCATAATTCCAAACCTTAGTTATCAAATTATTTTCTGTCATTATGTTTATTCCTTATAAATAGAACTTACTATATTGATAATTAAATCATACATTTTTTTTAATTCTTGAAAATTATTCTTTAAATCCCAAGATGTTTTTTTTATTTCATTTGTTACTATATCATTTGAATGGAGTTCTTCATAGTACATTCTTAAAAGATTAAAATCTTCAAGAAACCTTTTTAAGTATACATATATTTTTACAATTAAATTTCTTAATTCTTTATTTGATATTATACCAATTTTATCTGCGTTGTTAGAGTAAACAGTAAAAAAATCTTGGGTAACAATGTAATAAGATTTAAGATAATCATCTTCATTTTTTAGTTGTTCAAAAAAATTATTCATTTCTAGATAATATATTTCATAAAAAACTTTTAATTCTTCAACAATCGATAATATAACTGCTTTTTCAATTTCCGCGTTTTTCTTTGCTTCAAGTTTAAGATTATTTTCATGAGATTGTTTAGTTGCAAGCCAAGAAAATCCGCCAGCTATTAGGGCTCCCATGAAGCCAGAAAAAAAAGATAATACAATTTGATTTAATAATATTTTATGATATGTAAATTTTAAAATATCCATTAAGGCGTTATAATTTTCCATTTATTTTTTTTTACTCCTTTCTTGTTTGATTTTTTCGAGGAGTATTGAGGCGGGTTCGTCTGTTGGGTCTTGTGGAACTAAACGACCTTCAAATGCTTTTTTTAGAATGGATTGTTTTAACTGTTTTGCTTTTTCGATATTTTGTTCAACAACCTTTTCAACCTCATCTGCAACAGCAAATCTCTTTTCTATTTCTTTTACTATCTCTTTTTGTTCAAATTTATTCAAGTTTGGAATTAATTGTTCCTTAATTATATCAGTATTTAAATTAGGTTGAGCTGCACCTTGATTTATACATCTCAATTCTTTAGTTTTACTTAACCAATAGTAATAGTGGAAATCTAAAGTTTCATTAGATAAGCCTAAAAAAGCTGCAATACCATCATTAAAAGTTGTTGCAAAAGTACATATTTTAGGTACTCCTAATGTTGCCCCACTATTAGATAATAATAAGGTATTAGCATTAACCAATCGAGTTTTTTTAAGACCTGCCTCTTTAATTGTATATGTATATTCATTTAAATACTTATTGTTATCTTTTGTAATATCTGCAACTTTCAAAAAAGGAATGTGTCCGTTATAATATTTTTCATCTCCTGCTGGTCGAGGAGAACCTCCCCTAACTACCTCACACAGTTCTCCAACTTTTATATAACTAGAACAATTACTAAAAGCAGATTTTAAGACAGATTGGCGATATTGTTTGATTTGTTCTTTTGCGTTTTCAAGATGTTCTAAACCCTCGTCAATCTTTGCAAATTCACTTTCAATCTTTTCCACTATCCGCCTTTGCTCATTAAGTGGTGGAAAAGGGATAAGTAAAGATTTTACAATCTCTTGACTAATATTTGGTTGAGCTCCACCTTTTCCTTGATTTACTAAATATTCTTTTTTTAATAGCAAATAATAAAATAAAAAATCCCTGTTATAATATGTATTTTGATAAATACAACATACAGCTTGATTTGTTGCAGAATCAAAATCTAAAATCCCTAATTTACCAACGGTTGCACCATATAAGGCTATCAACAAACTACCTTTAGGAAAAATCTTTGCACTAGAATTATTCAAACCTTCTTCAGTAATGAATTCTTCAGCACTGTAAATAATAGAATTATTTAATTCTCCTGATTTTAACCAAGGGATAGTACCATTTTGATAATATTCAGAATTTCCCCTTTTTGGAGTTCCTCCACTTGAGGTTTCAAAAACTTCACCTAGCTGACACTCAACCCACCCCTGCGGTAATTTAGCCATGAAACGCTCCTGTTGCTAATTGCACAATTATTTGTTTTCCTATATCAATTGCATTTGAAATTGCAAAGTCTTTTATTTTATTAAATGCCATGTCATTTTTTAGTACGTCTAAAAACTCATAACCTTGTGCGGTAAGTCTAAAAGTTACATTTGCAGTGAGATAACCCCCAGATGTAGGAACTACCCCAAAATTATCATTAGAACACTCAATACAACAATTGTCATCTAAAACTTTTATATGCCCCAAAAACTTATCTAGCAGACCTTTATCAATACAATGTTTTGAATCCATTACGCCTATTTTTTGCCATAATTCATAGGAACTAATTTCATGTTTATCATACTCTTCCATTGTAAGCAATATTTCTTTTATAAATTTATAATCAAGTTTCATTGGTTTGTGCTCCATTAAACAAACTACTGTAAGTCCTTAATAAAATCCCCTAGTCTTTCTCTGTCTTCCATTGATTTTTCATTTTTGTGATACATTTCAATAAATGTAATCTCATTTCTTTGTGGTATATATACAAAAATGACCCTTATACCTGTTCTGTTTCCCATGTTTTTTAGAGCCATACAGGCAAATTTCCTCACTTTCAAAGATTGATAATCATCAGAACAAAATCCTTCTATTGGTACAAAAGCATTTGTCGGTGCTCCAAGCAGATAATGAGGTTCTATAGCAAATCTTTTCATTCGCTCAAAATCATCTTTTAATGTTCGATACTTCTTTTCTAATCTCTTAAAATCTTTCTCAAACTCAGGTATTGTATAATAGTTAATCGTCTTCTCCATCATACTCCCTTACCGATGTGTCTGAGTTTCTATAAAAAACAGCTTCATACTCAATAATATCTTTATCTTTTGCGGCTATCCAAGGTATATCCTTATGTGAATAATTAGATAATTCATTAGCTGTTTTATCTGAATATTTTTCTAAAACTTTATCAATATGTGCTAGCTCTTGGGCCGACAACAGGCTAAGATCAGGTTCTACTAAAGGCAAATATTTTGTCATTTCGTGGTTAAAATATTTTGTCTTTATAATCTCAATTTCTTCATTATCTGCCATTTTCTTTGTAATTTTTGCAAAATCAACAGGGGTTGGACCAAATGTATTTTTAATATACTTAAGTCCCATTAGTTGGGTTTCGTATAATTCGTAGTAGTCAAAATCAATAAAGTATAGTAGTTTATATAAAACTGTTTGTCCTACATTTGGTTTTGCTCCAACTTTTTTTAAAATATATAAAAAAACTTGTATAAATTTCTCTATGTTTTCTATCGGAATATCAATTCTAATATCTTCTTGCTTATCTTTGTTCTTTTTGCCAACAATATTATAAGTTTTTTCAGTCGGCATCTTATTCTCGATAATACAAGTATAGTCCACATCAAAAATTTCAGCTAATTTCTTGATTATTGTTAAGTCTTGAATATCACCTGTTTTTTCGTACTTATTATAAGTTTGTCTGGTAATCCCTAATTTTTCAGCCAGCGTTTCTTGAGAATATTCATTAGATTCTCTAAGTGTTTTTATTATACTAATCATGTTACCGCCTTATTATATAAGTATAGCATATTTTTCTGTTTTTGTCAATACAGGTTTACTTATATATGTAAATATAATTTTACATTATCCCACTAGCGCTAATGACAAATCATCAAGGATTGAGTCAAGGTTTTGCCCAAAGGCTTGACGTGCTTTGAATATTCCGCCTTTGTCTGATAGTGCATCTTGCATATCATCCGCGTTTACATAGGCATTAGCTACGATGTAATCTTTGATAATTGTCAAAAGTTCCTTTTGTTCTTTTGTAAATTCTACACCCCGTTTGATTTGACGACCTTTCCACAATTCAAAACGAGAGTTTGCAACTGATGAAAAATCTTCCAAAATTTCATCTTGACCGATTGCAAATCGTACAAGCTGGACAAGGTTTGTCAACAGTTTTGCAGGGTCAGTTACATTTTTAACCTTATCTTGCTCAATTAACTTATATGCGTGCCAAATTCCCGCAATTTCCAGTGGCGGAATTTCTGTTGCAAGTTTGTTTGAAAGTTCTCTGATTTTCTCATAAGTCAGATGTCGTGTTTTGTATTGTGTATTATATATAATTGAAAGTGCATCAATTTTATCTTTGTTCTGTTCAATAAATTTTTTAAAGCTATCTACTGTTTCTTGGGCTTTTTTCAAACTGAATTCTGATGTTATGACTTCATCTGTAGAATAGACGTCTATAACTAATTTTGATTTTGTTGCTAGGTCTAGCAACAATTGCCTTAGTGCAGGTTGATTGAATGGTTTTACAGCGTCATCTCTTAGCTGCTCAATTTCTTTTTCAGTCTTGTTTTCTATAAGGTCATAATCAATAGTATCCATTATTTCATTGGCTATTTTAGAGAGTGTTTTACCTTGAGTAAGGTCTTGAACTTTTTGAATATCTGGTTTTTCAAGGTTTGCTTCAAGTCTTGAAATTCTGCCTGCAAGAGTTGATAGTGTATCTTCATCGATTGCCCCACCTGCAACATCTTCCAATAATCGTTTGAAAGAAACTGTTTTCTTTCTTTCAAGTGGTTGTGATACCGATTTTTTACTTTCTGTAACCCCTACTGCATCTATTAAGTAAAAATGATTTTTTACTTCTGCATTTGGTGTTACACCTTTTAAGTCTGTTGGAGAAATGGTTCTTACTCCACGTCCTTTCATTTGCTCGTAATATAATTGTGATTTTACATCACGCATAAATATCAAAACCTCAAGAGGTTTGATGTCTGTACCTGTTGCAATCATATCAACAGTTACTGCTATTCTAAAATTAGGGTCAACTCTGAATGCTTTAATTATTTCTTCAGGTTTTTCTCGCCCTATGTTATATGTAATCTTTTTACAAAAATCGTTTCCTTTTCCAAAAACTTCTCTTGTTATTCTTACAATTTCTTCTGCGTGATTGTCGTCTTTTGCAAAAATCAATGTTTTAGGAATCCAAGTCGGTTCACGTTCCGGAAATAGTTGAGTAAATATTGCTTGTTTATATGTTTCAAGAACTGTTCTTATTTGGTTTGGTGCTAATACTGATCTATCAAGTTCATTTTTGGTGTAAACAACATCATCTGTCAGTTGCTCGTATATTGTTTTTCTCGTCTTTTTATCTCTTACAGGAACGGTGAATCCTGATTCAACTTTGCTTCCGTATTCACTAATTTTTGTTTTAATTCTAAATATTTCACAATCAACATTTACATTATCTATAATAGAGCGTTCAAGAGGATATTCAGAAACAACATTTTTATTAAAATAACCTAAAGTGTACACAGAAGGAGTAGCAGTCAGACCGATTGTAAAGGCATCAAAATATTCAAGGACTTGCTGCCAATCGCCGTAAATACTTCTGTGACATTCATCAACAATTACAAAATCAAAGAATTCAGGCGGTATTTGGGGATTATAGGTTACTTCTTTGGGCTTTCCAAGTGAGCCTATTTCGTATGCTGAAACCTCTTCATTTGTTTCATCATAATCTTCTTCTCCGCATAACATTGAATAAAGCCTTTGAATAGTTGTTATAACTACTTTTGCATCTTTATCAATTTTATTATGTTGTAGCTGTTGAGCGATATATACTTCTGTAAATTTTCTATTCTCATCCTGCAAAAGAAAGTTATCAAATTCTTTTTTAGTTTGTTTGCCTAAGTTGTTTCTATCGACCAAAAATAATACTCTTTTTGCTTTTGCAAACTTTAACAGGCGATAAACAAAATTACAAGCTGTAAATGTTTTTCCTGCACCAGTTGCCATGTGGATTAAAGAACGCTTTTGATTATTTGCTAATGATTGCTCAAGTCCTTCAATAGCTTCAACTTGGCAAGCTCTTAGTCCTGTTGTATTCAGCGCAGGCATGTGTTTTAGATTGTTTCTTAATGTAGAGGGTTGATTTAATAATTCAAATAATGTTTCAGGTCTGTGAAAATTAAAAATCCTACGAGCACAAGCATTAATATCTCTTGCATCTGTAAAATATATTTCTTCAGAGTTTGTTTCGTAAACAAAAGGTAAAGGCATTTGCCAAGAACGAGTTTTTTCAGGAAGATTGCAAGAATAACCTTTTGATTGATTTTCTACACCACTTAATGAAACGCCAACTTTTTTAGCTTCAATTACACCACAAGCTTTCCCGTCTATAAAAAGCAAATAATCAGCCTCTGTGTTATCTTGCATTAGAAATTCTCTGACAGCAACTCCTAATGAGGCATTTCTATTAAAATCTTTGCGATCTTGAATAACCCAACCAGCTTGAGTTAATTCTTCATCTATTCTTATTCTTGCTTTTTCTTCAGGATTCATACAGCCTCGCTAATATAATTGATTTTACCATAAAAAATGCTTATCATAAAGGATGTAATCGGTAATGGTATTAAAATCTTTGTTTGCAAGTGGGATTCTTGAAAAAATTTTTTTATAATCTTATAATATCTTCATCCCAAATTAATTGTTTATTATGTGTATTAAAAGGAGTAAATTATGAACGTTCAAAAAACAGGGTTAAACTGTCAACAGTCATTCGGCGCCAAGACTACTATTATCGCGCCCGAAAAATTAATCTCTAAACAACAGCAAGAGTATTTAATCAATCTCGGTAAGAAGGTTGGGAAAGAATCGGATATACTTAATTTTTCTGTAAGTGATTTGCATTCCGCAGCTAATAATCCGAATGTAAAAACATATACAATTATGAAACAATCTTCTATTGATGCTGCTTCCTCAAGTACTCTTTCGCAGTCCTCAAAAGAGGTTCCGTATGAAAAAAACGGTGTGGTTATGGAAAAAAATTCCCCGTTTAATTATATAAAATTGCTAATCGAAAGATTAATGAAATAATTTTATAAAAAATCAATAAAAACAGAGGTCATTGTTTGTGGCTTCTGTTTTTTTGTATTATTAAATTCTTTATCCGCTTGGGCGTTCTCTAAATAGTACCATCGCTACAAAGCATAGAATAATTGAGCCGATAAAAACCTCTATTGGAAATGTTAATAACAAGTTCTTATCAAGTATCATAGGGATTAGCAAAATCGCGCCTGATGGTGGAAAGTTTATTTTTAATCTGTTTAGGGCTATAAATAATATAATACAAGCTAATGCCGTACATACTGACAAAGGAAAATTTAAGTAAATATTGAAAAACAACCTTACAAAGCTGCCTATAAATGCGCTAAAGGTCATTAAGCCGACTATGTAAACAGGCTTTTTCCTTGCCGGGCTCTTAGGATTTGACAATTCTGTGAACATTACAATTAGTGGTGGGGCTAAAAAGTATATTTGATGTGCTTTAAACGGTATTAGGGCAATTAGACCAAATACGATTAGTAATTTTGCCCATTTGATTATTTGTGTTTTTAAATTAAATTTGCAGGGTACAAATTTATTAATCGGGCGCAGGTGGATTTTTTCCATTATCCATTGAGCAAATATTATAATCAATGCCATAATCATTACGGCAGAGGGATAAACATAGCTTGTTGTTCTAAGGTAAACAGGTAATATACAGGCAGAAATTATTGGAACAAAATTTGATTTACACGCTGTAAGAATAAATCCCGAGAAGCCAAAGCATAGGCATACTTGTAAAATAAGTGGCAGCGGACAGTATCTTACAACCAGAACTCCAAACAGTGCAGCTGCAGACATAAGTAAAAAAATTCTTCTTTTATTTACTGCCCAAGGTTGTTGCTCTGAAACCCACGCGCCAATTGTCAGTGCGCAAATCTCAGGAAATATAATCTCTTTTTCTCCGCTCAATTCGGCAAGCCATACCATTGAAATGGCCATTAATATTCCAAATATATATCGTTCCAGCCTGACCGCTCTTAAAACTTTTGTATCCATAGATTTGAAAAATAGGACAAGTTAGCTGATTAAGTAGTTAATAACCTCGTCAACGTGTCCTTTTACCTTAACCTTTCGCCATTCTTTTTCTATAGAGCCTGATTTGTCCAGAACAAATGTCGAACGCTCTATTCCCATATATTTTTTCCCGTACATAGATTTTTCTTTCCAAACCCCGAATTTTTCAGCTAAAACGTGTTCAGGATCCGATAGTAAAACAAAATTTAAATCTTGTTTTTCTTTGAAAGATTTATGACTTTTTATAGAGTCAGGACTAACTCCGATTACTGTTGCATATTGCGTTATACGGTTCATATTATCCCTAAAGTCACAGGCTTCTTGGGTGCAGCCTGAAGTATTATCTTTGGGGTAAAAATATAAAACAACTCTTTGTCCTTTATAATCGTTTAAGTCAAATTCGTGTTCATTTTCATTTATATCGAGTCCTGATAATTTCATTTTTTTCTCTCCTTTTTTATAAAGATAGCATAAACAGAGCTAATTGATACTAGATAATCAGGGTGTTTATGTAATTATAAATGCACTAAAAAGATAGGTCTTTTGTATTCATTGGTGGTGTCTAGGATATTGTTTTGACCTGTTCACTTTAAACGAATATACGGATTTTGCTTCAAAAAACTTACGTTCTACTTGCAAATGTTAACTATACTCTACTCGCAGGTAGCTTGAACTCTTAAAATGTATTATCGTGTATTAGGAGTTCTCACTAATACTTACACTCACAAAATAAAAAAGACGATAACTAATGTCATCGTCTTTTTTATGGTGGTGCTGGTAGTCCAGATAGCATTATTCTCTAAATTTATAGTAAAAATTATTCAAATAAATTCAACATTGAC
>CALUUI010000020.1 GCA_944323925.1 Candidatus Gastranaerophilales bacterium | reverse complement strand
ATAAGGGAATAAGAGTTATCAATTATTAGTCAACGTGATATGCTCACATAGCCTAATTATGTGTCATTGCGAGCCTTAAGGCGAAGCAATCCAGCCAATTGAAAAAATGGGACTAGGAAAATCGGAAAGGGAACTAATTCATGTAACGAACTTATTCCCTTATTCCCCTATTTCCTTATTCCCTTCAAACTAAGGGCTATGCCCTTAGTTTGAAACACATATAGCGCGGCGGCGGCTGCCGTCCTTGTAGCTCCAGTTAATGGCATCGCCGATCGTGTTGGAAGTGTAGAAGCTCCGGCCGTACGCGTGACTCGCACCGTACTCCTCACTGGACCAGTAGTAGTAGCCAGTGTATTTGATTGGAGGATTTTGTGTATATTCGTCCTTTACTTTGAGGTTAGATTTGTTTTCTGTTGCTCCTATTGTCACTGCGCTTCCGTCGCTTGAGTTTACATATAATTCACTAGCTAGTTGTGCAAGTTGGGCTCTCGTCGGTAATTCCATGCCTTTCTCTTGACAGCTTAGTTTTGCCCCTGCCCAATAGTTGTTTGCACAATATGAATTGCTTGAGCCATAACTATCTAAATCTTCATATTCACTTCCGTCGCATGTATCTATTGCGCGGTTTGCTTGAAATTCTGTTGACCAGCACATGTCTCCTATCGGGTTATCGCAAGTAGAAAACGCTACGCCTGAAGATAATTGAATATCCTTACCAACTCTATTCGGGCCTTTCTTACCGTTTACATCTACCATGTATGCCATGCAGGATACTTGAGAGCCTGTATCCTCAATCGGGTCTGCATAAGGACATTCTGGCTGGTATGCCATAATAACCGTTGTTCCGTCTGCAACCACAAAGCTCATGGTATTTGTATTAGTTTGCCATTCCTTTAAGCCCATGCTGCTTGCAGAAGTGAGCGTTTCTGTTTCTATGTCAAGAGGCGCATCATCTTTACCTGTTGTAACTATTTTAGGAGAATAACATTTGTTGATGTCATCCTTGTCGCAGGTTTTAATAACTTTCATGTAGTTTTTGAAAGTGTTCATGAAGTCCTCTGTAGAATCGTGCCCTGTCATGACTCCGTCAATGTTCATACGGCGGACTGTTTCTGTGAGTTTCTTTTCCCATAGGTCTTTTGCCGTTGACCATGCTTTTTCATTGTGGTTCTGGATAAGACCCGGAAGGGTCAGGGCTGCCACGATGCCGATAACCGCGAGGGTGATCAGGACCTCAGCTAACGTAAAGGCGGCCGCTTTAGAAGTGATTAAGTGACTAGCGGATTTGCGGACGGACGGAGCGTAGCGAGTCCGGATAGCGAACGGAACGAGCCGACTGGAGCAACGCTCCTTAGGCGAGTCTCCGTGAGCGTGGAGCAAATCCAAGACAGGTGATTGAGTGATTAAGTGGTTACAGGAATTAGTGCCTGTGCTTTTGTGACGATTAACGTCTGTTTGTGTAAGAGCAGACTGTGTCTGCCAGGCTAGCCTGCCTTCGGCTAACGTAAACGTTTTTTTCATAATCATTCCTTTCCTAATATATTAATTTTCTTTTCCATATACTTTATGTCTATTATTTATAATATAATATATCGATTAATTTTTGTCAATACAATAGAATATAGAAATGAATAAAGATGATTTTCTTAAACTTGGTTATAAAATTAAGTACGAACGTAACAAGCGTAAAATATCGCAGCTTGAGTTGTCTATGAAAACAGGGTTGACAACACGTTCTCTAAGCCGCATAGAATGCGGTACAAATGACCCTAAATACTCAACTCTATTGAAAATCGCTCAAGCTTTAAATATGGAATTGACAGAACTTTTTGATTTTAGACTATAATAAATTTTTCCTACGCTTGTCTGCTTCCTGTTATTTTGTCTTTTATTGCAATACCAGCCCATACAGTTGAAGAAATTCCCAGAGCTACAAGAAGATATGACGCCCATGCAAATATATACCCTAAACGAAGTTTTTGTAATTTTTCAGGGCTCAAATATTTTTTGGCAAATTTTAAACCATTGACGGATGCAAGACCTTCCTCTGCAAGTATAGGAATATAAGTAGCCATTGTAATTTTTCCGGCATTGTTTTTTATAAAATCTTTTGTCTTTTCCCATTTAGATTTTTCAGCCGTATCAACATTTTTGGGTGTATGCAGCAACCCGATACCAAGAGCAAACGGCAATGCCGCAGATATACCCAAAGGTGTCATTATCCGGTTCTTTTGCAAAATTCTACCTATTGGACTTTTAAAACAATTATATGCATGACCAGCTTCGTGATATGCTGACATATATAATTGTTTGGCAGGAATAATTATTTTACGCGCATTATTTGCAAAACATGCATTCAAACCTTCGGTAAATTTTTGCAAAAAGTTTTCTCTCATTGTTTTTTTAAAACGCGAGTTGCCGCGTACCTCTGCGGATAAAACATTCATAACCTCTTTTTCATTATCTTTAGATGCGACTAACAGTTCTACGCCCTTTTCTTTAAGTCCTTTTTCACTAAGAATATTTAAAATATTTTCTTTTGTATTTGTCAGAGTATCAATATCAGGCAAGATATAAGTCATAATGCGTTTATATGTGACTAAATCCCGCGCAGAGAGTTTTGTTACATACTCACTCAATACAACCGGAACATATGAAAGCCCCACGATACCGCCGGCAGTGATGCCTGCAGCATTTCTCCAGCCAGAAGTTTTATTTTGCTGAGGAGTTTGAGGACTTGGAATTCTTGTCTTATATTTTATATTATTACCAGAATTTGAAAGTATTTGCATCATATTAATTATGAAAATACAAAAATAAAATTTTTTGCTATACTATAAAAGCGGCGGGATTTTTCAAATCCCGCCGCTTTTATAAAGTTTCTATGTAAAAAATTTATTTCATAGCGTTTTCTACAGCAACTGCAACAGCAACGGTTGCACCAACCATAGGGTTGTTGCCCATACCGATTACGCCCATCATTTCAACGTGTGCCGGTACAGATGATGAACCTGCGAACTGTGCATCGCCGTGCATTCTGCCCATAGTATCTGTCATACCGTAAGAAGCAGGGCCTGCTGCTACGTTATCAGGGTGAAGTGTACGGCCTGTGCCGCCGCCTGATGCTACTGAGAAGTATTTTTTACCGTTTTCAAAACACCATTTTTTGTAAGTGCCTGCAACAGGGTGTTGGAAACGGGTAGGGTTAGTTGAGTTACCTGTGATAGATACATCAACACCTTCGTGGCGCATAATTGCAACACCTTCTGATACATCGTCAGCGCCGTAGCATTTAACTTTTGCTCTTTCTCCGTCTGAAAATGCTTTTTCTGAAACGATTTTTAATTCGCCGGTTTTGTAATCATATTTAGTTTCAACAGATGTAAAACCGTTGATTCTTGAGATGATATAAGCAGCGTCTTTACCAAGACCGTTCAGAATAACTCTCAGAGGAGTTTTTCTAACTTTATTTGCGTTTCTTGCAATACCGATAGCGCCTTCAGCAGCTGCGAAAGATTCGTGGCCTGCTAAGAAACAGAAACATTGAGTTTCTTCTCTCAACAACATTGCTGCTAAATTACCGTGTCCTAAACCGACCTGTCTGCTGTCGCCGACAGATCCCGGTACTGCAAATGCCTGCAAGCCTAAACCGATTGCTTCAGCGGCTTCGGCAGCTGTTTTTATACCTTTTTTAATAGCGATTGCGCAGCCAAGGGTATATGCCCATGATGCGTTATCAAATGCAATAGGTTGAATTCCTTTAACAATTGCATCTACATCAATTCCTTTTGATAAGCATAAGTCGCGTGCTTCTTCTAAAGATTTGAAACCATATTCAGGTAAAACTTTCTTTAAAGTAGCTTCACGTCTGTCTTGTCCTTCAAATTTAACTGTCATAATTATTTTCCTTTATTTTACATTATTTATTTTTGGGTGACTAAGTGACTAAGTGATTAAGTGACTAAGACATTTACTCTTTTTTAAAAAAATGAAGTAAGTCACTTAATCACCAAACAAATTATTCTTCACGCGGGTCGATAGTCTTAACCGCATCAGCAAATCTGCCGTAAGTACCGATATTTTTTTCGAAAGCTTCTTTAGGGTCAACGCCTTTTTTGATAGCATCCATAACTTTACCAAGGTTTACGAATTGATAGCCGATGATTTCATCGTTTTTATCCAAACCTAATTTAAGGATGTAACCTTCGGTTAAAGAAAGGTATCTAGGGCCTTTTTGCTTTGTTGAGTGAATAGTACCGACCATTGAGCAAAGACCTTTTCCTAAGTCTTCCAAACCTGCTCCAACCGGCAAACCGTTTTCAGAGAAAGCAGTTTGTGTTCTGCCGTAAACGATTTGTAAGAATAATTCTCTCATTGCAACGTTGATAGCGTCACAAACAAGGTCAGTGTTAAGTGCTTCAAGGATAGTTTTACCAGGGAGGATTTCTCCTGCCATTGCAGCAGAGTGAGTCATACCTGAACATCCGATAGTTTCAACCAGTGCTTCTTGAATGATACCGTCTTTAACATTAAGAGTTAATTTACAGGTACCTTGCTGCGGTGCACAACATCCGCAACCGTGTGTCAAACCGGAAATGTCTTTGATTTCTTTACATTTTGTCCATTCACCTTCTTGAGGGATAGGAGCCGGCTCACCTTTTACGCCGCGTTTTACGCAGCACATTTTTTCTACTTCTTGTGTAACTTGTATACGATCCATCATTTTTCTATACTCCCTTTGGTTATATACAATATCATTGTACTTGCTCAAGCTAACATGTCAAGGCAAATGCAGTTTGCTTTGACAATTAAATACAAGGCCGTTTTAAAAAATTTATATCTTCATTGCTTTTAATATATCCGGCAATTCAGCAGATGTCTTTTTAACATCGGCATTAGAATATTTGATTGCATTATCAGGATCTTTAAGTCCGTTGCCTGTTAAGATGCAAACAATTTTTGCTCCTGCTTTAATAGTATCTTTCACTTTAATTACACCCGCAACAGAAGCCGCACTTGCGGGTTCTGCAAGTATGCCTTCGCAGGATGCTATAAGCTTGTAAGCTTTTACTATTTCTTCATCTGTAACAGAATTTATTATACCGTTACTTTCATCTCTGGCCGCTTCAGCCTGTTTCCAGCTTGCCGGATTACCTATTCTGATAGCTGTTGCAAGCGTTTCTGGATGTAAAATTCTTTCTCCGCGGACAATTGCAGCCGCACCTTCGGCTTCAAATCCCATCATTTTTGGCAATGCTGAAATTTTACCTTTTGAGTAAAATTCTTTATACCCTTTCCAGTATGCGGTTATATTTCCTGCATTACCAACAGGAATAAAATGGTAATCCGGAGCCTGACCAAGTGCGTTACAAATTTCAAATGCACCGGTTTTCTGACCTTCAATTCTGTATGGGTTTACAGAGTTAACAAGTGTAATCGGGTATTCATCAGCTATTTTTCTAACCATTTCAAGTGCTTCATCAAAGTTGCCGTTAATAGCGATGATTTCTGCGCCATACATCATTGCCTGAGAAAGCTTACCAAGAGCAATATACCCGTCAGGAATAAGCACAAAAGTCCTCATGCCGGCCTTTGCCCCGTATGCAGCGGCAGATGCACTGGTATTACCGGTTGATGCGCATATAATCGCTTCTGCTCCGGCTTCTTTGGCTTTAGAAACAGCCATTGTCATTCCGCGGTCTTTAAAACTGCCGGTCGGGTTAGAACCTTCAAATTTCAAATAAATTTCCGCATCCAGTCCTATTTTTTTTGCCAGATTATCGGCTTTAATTAACGGGGTATTTCCTTCATTTAAAGTTATAACCGGTGTTTTATCAGTTACCGGCAAGTATTCTCTGAACGTATTTATCAATCCCTGATAGTACATATTAATCCTCTTTTCTTATATTTGAACACGAATAAGGCTGTTAACCTTATTAATATATTCATCCTGCTCAATTTCCGCAATTGCTTTTTGCATGTCTTTTTCAAGAACATGTTCGGTGATAACTGTAATATCTGCCGTATTATCAGCAGAAACACCGCGTTGTACAATACTTGCAAGGCTTATTCCGTTATTTGCACATATCGTACCGATTTTTCCGATAACACCTTTATTATTTTTTGCGTTAATTGAGATATAATATTTATTTACAGTCTCTGATATCGGAACAGGAATTGCCTCGGAATTGTGCTGGCATCTCATCATTGGCAGGATATAATCACTTGTTCCTATTTCATTTGCTATTGCGAGAATATCTCCTACAACAGAACTTGCGGTCGGGAATTCGCCTGCCCCCGGGCCGGAAAGCGTTACACTGCCTACAGGATGACCTTCTAGGCTTACGGCATTTGTCACATAATCAATGTGCGCAAGTGTTGATTTTTTTGAAACAAGCATTGGATGAACTCTTACGTCAGCACGTCCCTGCTCATCAATATTTGCTGATGCTATAAGTTTAATTTTGTAACCCAGATCATTTGCCGCTTCCATGTCCTGCGCACGAATTTTTGTAATACCTTCACGGTAGACATTTTCCAGTTTTACGCGTTTGCGGAAAGTAATTGTTGCAAGCGTTGTAATTTTATAAGCAGCATCATAACCTTCCACATCACCGGTCGGGTCTGCTTCTGCGTAACCCAATTCCTGCGCCTCTTTTAACACGTCTTCATAAGACGCTCCCTGAACATCCATTTTAGTCAGAATATAATTTGTTGTGCCATTTAAAATCGCTTCCACTTTATTGATTTTGTTTCCGGCAAGAATTGTCTTTATCGGCATAATTAAAGGTATGCCGCCCGCAATTGCAGCCTCGTAAAGAACAACTTTGTTATACTTTTCAGCAAAATTAAATAATTCTTCGCCGTGTTTTGCAAGCAGTTCTTTGTTTGCCGTAACAATATGCTTGCCGTTTTTTATTGCAGTTTTGATTAAATCAAAGGCAGGTTCAATTCCGCCGATCAATTCTGCGACTATATCTATTTCAGGATCATTAACAACATCATACGGCTTGTCCGTAATAATTGATGCGTCAAGATTTTCGATATTACGCGGTTTATTCAGATTTCTGACCGCAATTTTTGTTACTTCAACATTTTCAAAATTTTTAAGAGTTTTGTAAACTCCTGACCCTACTGTACCGAGTCCGATTAATCCTATTTTTATCTTCTTATTTTCCATATAAAAATTTTAACACAAAAAGAAAGTTTTATGAAAAAATAATTTTTAATCATGATTCTTTTATCAATATCACATCGGGTAATTATGTTTCAATGCATTTCAGAACTACTCCTGAATATTATTTTTTTATCCAATGAAAAATAGTAAATAATTATATTAAATGCTTAAAAATACTTGACAGGCATAATTTAAAAATATATGATTGGCTTAAAGAGGATAGATTAATGGAGCTTAGAGTATTAAAATATTTTATAACTGTAGCACGTGAAGGCAGCATCACAGCAGCAGCAAACAATCTTCACCTTACGCAGCCAACACTTTCCCGCCAGTTACAAGATCTGGAAAGAGAACTCGGTCAGCGTCTTTTTATCCGCGGCAAGCCAAAAATTTCACTCACCCCTGAAGGAATGATATTACGCAAGCGCGCAGAAGAAATTGTTGATATGGTTGAAAAAACAGAAGCAGAATTCAATGCACTAAAAGAAAAAATGAGCGGAGATATTTATATTGGCTGCGGTGAAACTGATTCTATGAAATATATTGCAGAAATTATAAAAAAAATACAGTTAAAATACCCTGATATAAAATTCCACATATACAGCGGCAACGCAGAAGACGTAACAGAAAAACTTGATAGGGGTATTCTGGATTTCGGTCTTTTAATAGAGCCGATAGATCTATCCAAATATGACTATCTCACCATGCCGGAAAAGGATGTATGGGGCGTTATAATGCGGAAAGACAGTCCGCTTGCCAATAAAGAGTATGTAGAAGTTCAGGATCTGACAGGGCTCCCGCTGATTTGCTCAAGACAGATGTCGAGAAAGTATTCAGCTGACAGCGGTTTTCTTGATTGGTTTGGTGAACATTTTGATGAACTGTACATTGCAGCAACTTACAATCTTGTTTTTAACGCAGCTATTATGGTTGAAGCCGGTATCGGATATGCAATTACTCTTGATAAACTTGTTAAAACATCTGAAAAATCTCCGCTCTGTTTCAGACCTCTAAACCCGCAGCTTGTTTCAGGGCTGAATATCGCATGGAAAAAATATCAGGTATTCTCACCGGCCGCCGGAATGTTTTTAAACGAACTTAAAAAAGCATTTTTAAAAAATAATGAGCAGCTAAAATTATAGCCCATAAGAATAATACTTACACGTGGTGTGTCTGATTGGTCAATTCCTTTTTCTGTGAAGTTTCTGTTCTGAAAAACATTGCAAGCGGCATCAGGCAAAAAGCAAGCAGCGCAAAAATTTCAAACACATCAACATACGCCAACAGACGTGATTGCGTAAGCAGGGATTTGTACATATAAGAATTTGTCTTAATTGTTGCAAATGTGCTTGATGCATTTGCCATAAATGTACTTAAAAGTGATGCAAACTTGTGTTGAAAAACAAGATTAAAGTTCGAGAGATTATCCACAAGATAAACCTGATGCATCTGGGCATGTCTTGCGACAAGGGTTGAGGCAACAGATGCTATAATTGCAGTCATAGTACTTTTGCACAAATTGTGCAGACTTGAGCCGTTTGTTAGTTCTGATTTCGGCAAGGTACCAAGAACCAGCGCCGATACAGGTATAAATACCAGTATAACCCCGACGCCCATAAGCACCTGCGGAATTGCAATATAAATAAATGATATACTCAAGTTTAAATTTATAAAGAACAAAATAGAAATTCCTAAAAAGAAAAACCCTATGGCAATTAAAATTCTGTTGTCAAAAATTTTCATCAACTGATTGATAACAAGCATCATTAAAACACAGGAAATAATACGCGGCGCAAGTGCATAACCGCTCAAAATTGCAGTATATCCCATCATATTCTGCAAAAACTGCGGAATAAGTACAATGCTTGAAAATACAAGCATATTAACAGATGCACTCAAAATTGTTCCGATTAAAAAGTTCCGGTCTTTAAACAATCTTAAATTAATTAAAGGCGCGCTGCTTTCCAGTTCACGTATAATAAAAAATACCAGCATGCAAACGGAAAATCCTGCAAGCCAACTTATCCACGCGCAGTCAAACCAGTTATACTGCTGCCCTTTATCAAGCACAATCTGCATGGATAAAAGCCACAAAACAAGAGAAATCATTCCTAAAAAATCTGTTTTTTTGACTTCTTTTCTAAATTCCAACTCCTCAATATTTGCATGAACCATAGAAATAGACAAAATTCCGACCGGAATATTTACAAGATAAATCCACTGCCAGTCAGCGTTATCTACAATAAATCCGCCGAACGTCGGCCCGAGAATCGCAAAAACCATAACGGCAATACCGTACAAACTCATTGCAATCCCTCTTTTGTCCTGAGGAAATGCAGCAAGAAGAATTGACTGGGCAAGCGGAGTCATAGGCCCGCCGCCTATCCCCTGAATAAGTCTTCCTAAAACCATCAAATTAAGATTCGGGGCTAATGCGCAAATCAAAGAGCCCAGAGTAAAAATTCCGATAAAAATTTTCAAAAAACGTTTCCGTCCAAGCAAATTTTCCAGCCACCCTGACATCAAAATCAAACAGGAATTTGCTATCATATATGATGTAATAATCCAGTTTGCCTCATCAATCGTTGATCCAAAGTATCCTGAAATATGCGGTATCGCAACGTTTGTGGCAGAAGTCGCAAGACATGCAAAAGATGTCGGCAAAAGTATTGAAAAAGCGACAAGCCACAACGGGGCAGGTGTATGTTTATAAACATATTTTGTCATTACTTAACCTTAACCTCCGGCACAACAGACATTCCGGGAACTATATTGTATTTGGAAATATCTTCTGTAAAAACGATTTTTACAGGAACTCTCTGAACAATTTTTACATAACTGCCGACAGCATTTTCAGGCGGAAATAAACTCGCTCTGGCTCCTGTTGATCTTTGAATACTGTCAACTTTCCCTTGAAATTTTTTACCGCCGTAGGTGTCGATTTTAATCTTAACAGGCTGCCCCGGTTTCATATTTGCAAGCTGTGTTTCCTTAAAGTTTGCGACTATCCACATCTTTTCAGGAACTATTGCAAACATAGGCTGTGCTACCTGAACATAATTTCCTTCTTCAACTGAACGGTTTGTAATCTTGCCATCAGAGGCCGCATAAATCTTTGTATATGAAAGATTTAATTCATCCTGCTCAACTTCTGCCTCCAACCTTTTTATTGATGACTGTATCTCATCATATCTTGCTCTGGCAGAATTATTATTTGCTTCAGCAGCAGTCAATTTATTCAGGCTGGCTTCGTAATCCTGTTTTGAAGAAATGCCTTTGTCTCTCATTTTGGAATATCTTTCATAATCGTTCTTTGCAAAATCCAGATCAGACAAACTTTTTGTCATCTGATTATCAGCACTGACAAGTGCAGCCTTTGCCTCTTCCAGTTTTGCCTTTGTCTCTCTTAGTTTTGCCTGATAATCATTAGGATCGATTTCAAGCAATAAATCACCTTTTTTAACATCCTGATTATCTTCAATATTCAGATGCAAGACAGGGCCGGAAACACGAGGTGCAACAGTTATAACATGTCCTTCTATAAACGCATCATCCGTTGATTTATAATAAACAGTATGCACAGCATAAAAAAGTCCGCAAATCAAAAATATTATGCCGGTTATACTTGGGACAAGCACTCTTTTTTTCAGGTATTCGGGGCGTGTATCTTCTATTTCAACTATATCTTCGGCTTTTTTGTCTTTCACTTTTTATCTCCTTTATATTTGTAGTTTTACTTTATCTCGTATATTTCTATTTATTTTTTCCAGAGTATTAAACATAATTGTAAGTTCTTCTTCTGTTATGTCTTTTGTTATATCATTGCGCAAATCTATATCTGTACAAAAAATGCTATCCTTAATCGCTTTGCCTTTTTCTGTCACAACAAGTTTATATATTTTTCGGCCATGCACATCAGGCACTTTTTCAATAAGTCCGTTTTTCTGCATAATATCAATAATCCTTGAGATATTAGACCTGTCTTTAAACAAAATTTCTGCAAGCTGTCTCTGATACATAATCTCATCATTTTCAATCAACAGTGCTAATATAACATACTGATCCGGCGTAATCCCGAATTTTTTCTCGGTAAAAGTCTGGGTTGAAAATCCTCTTATCAATGTACCCGTAATATATATCAATGAACCTATTCTATTTTTTAAATATTCTCTGTACATTTCTTCCTTATTTACATTATAATATTCTTGTGCTGTAATTATAGCACAAGGAAAATTTTCTATGAATCATGTGATGAAAAAATTTTTTATAATTACCCTGTTAATCAGCGCGTACATACAGTTTCCGGCTTTTGCCAGACCTGTACAGCCGCAGAAAGCTGAGCATATTGAATACATGAATCTGGCATGGTGGGAAAAATATAACGACGAATATCTGACTGATAACCTGCTAAAGCTTTATGAGAACAATTATGATCTTAAAAATGCCGCACTAAAAGTTAAAGAAAACGAACAGGCTGTAAAAATCCAGTTTGCAAACGAACTTCCGCAAATCGGACTTTCCGGTCAATTATACAGGGATATGCGCTCTTCTATGAAACAGTATGGCAGCATGCAAATTCCGAGTTATGCGCAATATAACTACTACCTTCCGATTACAGCAAGCTATGAAGTCGATATCTGGGGCTCAAACAGATTCCGCACAAAAAGCATGAAACAACAGCTTGAAATAGTAAAGCAAGCCGAACGTGCAACTTATATCGCGCTTACATCTGATTTTGCTTCAGATTATTTTAATCTCATAAGAGCAGACGAATTTCTAAAAATCCAAAACGAACTTATAAAAACGCAAGAAGATATCATTTCAAAAACCAGAGCCAAATACGATATCGGGCTTTGTACAATAAATGATGTTCTGGCTGAACAAAGACTTTTGACAACACTAAAAGAAGAACGAAACCGCCATATCAAAACCCGTGACACTCTGATTGACACAATGAGAGTTTATCTTTCAAACTCTTCCGGCAATATAGAAAGAAACGCTTATGAAAATATTACGGTTCTAACCGGAATTCCGACAGAATACAGCACCTCAATCGTAGAAAACCGCCCTGATTATTTGCAAGAAGAAGCAAATATAAAACGTATCGGATTTGACGTAAAAGCTGCAAGACGTGAATTTCTACCGAAATTTATAATATTCGGACAAATCGGGTTAAACGCATACCATTTGGACACCTTATTTAATTCAGTATCCCAAATGTTCAGTGCAGGAATTCTTCCATCAATTGATTTATTTTCAGGCGGCAGAAAGATTGCGCTGTTGAAATTGAAAAAATTCCAGTATGAAGAAGCCCTGAATAGTTATCAAAAAGCTATTTTACTGGGAATAAAAGATATAAATTCCGGTCTTGTTGAATACAAAGAAGCGCAGGAAAACTACAAAGAAAGTGCAGACCGTCTAAAAATGCAAAACAGAACTTATTCTCTGGCCAAAGATAAGCAGGAAATAGGTTCTGCCAGTGATTTAGATGTTTTGTATGCAAAAGAAGCCTATTTAATGGTAAGGAAAGACGAGGTTTCAAACAAAATAAATTCCGTAATCTCAACAATTGGACTGTACAAAGCTGCAGGCGGTGTGGATTTATATAAAATTAACGAGAATATTTAATTTTAAATATCAATAGGCGGAACTTTCATTTGTTCAATATTTTGTTGATATTTATCCAGCAATCTGTTTACGATTTTAAGTATTTCATCATCAAGACCTTTTTCAGCGTATAATTTTCTTAAAACCGCAATGCGTTTTAAAGAGTACGACGCATTATAATCTATATTACTAAGAAAGCCGTTCAAACGTAAATCACATATTTTAAAGCTTGCCTGTCCTTTATCGCTTAATCCAAGTGCAGTTCTGCGATTTATAATTTCAAACAGTTTACCTTTATAGCCAACTATTTCGGGGACATCTGAACTATAGTGACGAACATTTACAACAGCCTCTTTATTCACAGATTTTAAAGCTTTTAACATCTCAGGCAGAGTTTTTGCATGGCGCATATACCATCTGCGCTCCCCCGGTAAAAGCTCCGCATTAGTAACACCTTCTGGCATAAATGTTTTTATCATAGAAACAAATTCTTTTTGAGAGGTATTATAATAAGAATGGTACAAAAAATGAGTATTTGTTTGTTTATTAAATAAATACATCACAGAACAATCATAAACAGAGGATGTGGAAACCGGATTTTCAGCACTTGATTTAAGAAAACAGTCAGCCCACCCGTCAACATTGGTAGAAATCCCTTTTTTATAAAGTTTTTCCAATTCTTTTACACCAGACAATTCTTCAAAACTTTCTAACGGAAGTGAATCTTTGCATTCAGAGCCGAACTCACCCTGCCGCATATTTCTTATTTTTGTAACACCTTTTGCAGCCGGCGAATGTTGTTTTACAAAAATATCTGCGATAAGTTTCGGAGTCTTAAATTTGAGCCCCTTGAACGAAGTATAATTGTTATAATTGTTATATTCTGAATGATATGTGGCAACACCACAATATTGACCGGTAATTTTCATTATAGGTATATAAAACTCCTGTAAAGAAACACATTAAATGATTATTTGTAACGGTTAAAATGAGTATTTTATTCCTTTAAAATTAGACAAAATAAACTTTTGTTTAATTAAAATTCCGTTATATTACTCAAACAAACTAAGATTTCGACTCTGATTCAAGAATTTTGTTTAAACAGTTAAAAAATTCGCCCATACAGCAGATTTTCAGAGAATAATAGACATTTAAACCTTCTTTTCTGTCTTTTATCAGACCTGCTTCTTTTAATTTAATCAAGCTCTTTGAAATATGCGGCTGTTCATAGTTTAATTTTTCAACAATTTCACAGACGCATTTTTCTCCATCTGCTAAAAAGTCTATTATTTCAAGCCTTACCGGATTGGATAGAGCCTTGAATATTTGAGCCTTTTTTTCGTATAGATTACTTTTCATAAAAATTCTCGCAAGTTACTATTGACAATATTCCAAAAATGGAATACTATAATATTATATATTCCAATTATGGCATATTAAATATTATTTGTCAATTTTTAAGGAGGCTAAAACAATGGATTTTGATGTTAAAAAAGAAGTTAAAGATTTTTACGGTAATATTGCTAAAAAAGTTCAAGAAGATACACACAAGACATGTTCTTGCTGTCAAGAGATTTCACGAGCGCAAAGAAATTATGCGGGACAAAACCTTGATGATATTCCAAAAGAAGCAATAGAAGCGTCTTTAGGATGTGCAAACCCTCTAGTTTTTGCTCAAATTAAAGAAGGTGAAACAATTTTAGATTTAGGTTCAGGTGGTGGCATCGATGTTTTAATGGCTTCTAAATATGTAGGTGAGTCCGGAAAAATCTATGGACTTGATATGACAGATGAAATGCTTGAACTTGCAAATAAAAACAAAGAAAAAATGGGTGTTAAAAATGTAGAATTTATAAAAGGATACATTGAAGATATCCCGCTTGAAGATGGGGCGCTGGATGCTATAATTTCAAATTGTGTTATCAATCTATCAGATAATAAGCAAAAAGTTTACATGGAGGCTTATAGGGTACTAAAAGAAGGCGGTAGAGTTGCAATAGCAGATGTTGTATCACTAAAACCGGTTTCAGAACACATAAAAAAACAAGCTCAGCTTTGGGCAGGGTGTATTTCAGGAGCTATGCCTATAGCTGAATACAAAAAGATATTAGAGATTGCCGGGTTTAGGAATATTTCAATTGAGCCTGTGCATATTTATACAAAAGAAATTATAAACGGATTGTCTTTTGACAAAAATTTAATAACGGAAGATGAACTAAACCAAATGACAGGAGCCTTTGCAGGAGCACATATTAAAGCTTGGAAATGATTCATAACTTGTATAAATCGACTGCTGTAAAGAGTCACATGGTTTGAGTATTTAGTTCAAATGGTTTGATTATTTTGGGAAAGGTATATAATTTTAAAAAGAATAAAATTATATAATGTATTGTTTTATTTTGTTTGATATATAATCAGGAAAAGGTTTATCGTATATGGCTAAAATTCAAATCAATGCAGCTCAAGATCATATTGCTAAATATGTAAAAGCTAATCCATTAATTCTTGGAATAACAGAATTAATTTGGAATAGCCTTGATGCGGGAGCAAATAAAATATTAATAAATACAAAGGACAATGGTCTTAATGGTTTTGAATATATTGATGTCATAGATGATGGTGAAGGTTGTTCCTATTTACAAGCTCTCAATGCCTTTAAATACATTGGAAACTCTTACAAAAGAAATATTAATAAAACAACTAATGGTAAAAGATGCTTGCACGGAAGTGAAGGTAGAGGTAGATATAAAGCTTTAAGTATTGGAAATCTTGTAAAATTTTTTAGTGTTTACATAGATAAAGAAGATAATTTAAAAAAGGAATTTTCGGTAATTCTATCAAGTGCAGATTTATCAGTAAGCGATATTTCTGAATTAAAAATTTGTGATAATCAAGACAAACAGACTGGTGTAAGTATTAGAATTTCCGCTATTGAACATAAAACTACTTTATTTAATGAAAATAATATAAATCTAATTCAAGAAATATTTGCAATATATTACTCCTTATACCAAGATTTTTCTATATTATTAAATGGTAAAGAAATTGACTTAACATCAAAGATTAAAAAAGTTTTTCCTGAATCAGGTAAAAAAACTATAACTGTACCTTTAAAAGATGGGAAAAATATAGAATTGGCTTTGAAAATTATTGAATGGGATTTTCCTAGAAACCAAAAAGATTCTTCTAAACGTCTTAATTTATGCAATGTTGATGGATGTCCACTCTTTCAAGACAATTTAGGAGTTGGTACTGATAATTTAAATATTTCATTATATGTTATGTCTGATTATATTGCTAAACTTAATAATGAAAATTTATTATCAAATTTACATGAAGATGTAAAATTAATAGAAAAAAATGCTCAAGACTTTCTAAAACAATATTTAAATATAGAAAAACAAGAAAAGCGTAAACAATTTATTGAATCTTTAAAACAAGATAATTTATATCCATATAAAGAAGATGAAGTAAAATCTTCAGTTAATAATGCAGAACGAGAATTATTTGACGTTATTGCTGTTAAAATAGATGAATGTTTGCCTAAATTTACAACACAAGAGAAAAAAAGTAAAAAATTAACATTCTCTTTAATAAAAGAAGCTATTGCAACAAAATCTTCAAAACTGAAACATATATTGCAAGAGGTTTGCTCACTATCCAATGATGATATTGAAAAATTCGATAAAATATTAGAAAACACCTCACTCCCAAACATTATTGCAACCTCAAATGAAGTTATTGATAGAATAAGATTTTTAAGTGAATTGAGGGAATTAGTTGCTGGAAGTATAAGTAAAAAAGTAAAAGAAAGGGCACAACTTCATAAAATTCTAGCAAAAGAACAATGGATTTTTGGAGAGCAATACAAACCAGGAACCTCCGATATGTCTTTAAGAAATGTATTACTGGCTCATATTAAAGAATTAGATAGAGAAAAATTAAATGACGAGGAACTTATCAAATCCATTAAAGAAGATGATAATCCTGAATTAAATTTGATACCAGACTTATGTTTATGGAGTGCTATACCTAAAGATTCTCAAGAAAAAAGAGAACATTTATTTATTGAATTAAAACGTCCAAGCCAAAATGCAACAACAAAAGAACAAAAACAAATTAACGACTATGCTTATGCGGTAGCAAAAGATAATAGATTTACTAAAGAAAATACAACATGGAAATTTATACTTATCGTAACTGAAATAGAAGAACGTTTGAGACAAGAAAAAAAAGACAATAGTTCAAGTTTAAATGGTCTCTATGGAAAGGGAGATAACTTTGAAGTATATATTTATACTTGGAGTTATTTAATAGAACAACGAGAAGGAGAATTAAGGAGATTAAAAGAAATGCTAGATTTAAATTTAACAGAATCCCCTGATGATTTTTCTTATTTAAAAAGTATACATTCTGAATTTTTACCACAATAATTTTATTTATAAATTATTTTTTTATTTTAACTCTATTTATATTTCCATTTTAAAATAATGCTCATTAAGTGTTTTAATAATTTTATCTTTTGAATTAATATTTTTTAATTTTATTAATTCTAATAATTGTTGACCATTTAAATAAACGACCTGATACTTTTTTGTTCTTTTATTAAATTCCTCAAAAACTTCTTTTGCTTTAGATGTAAAATCACTAGTTGTAATGAATTCATAATGTTGCTCTAGCTTATCAAAATTTTCGATATTTTCAAGCCCCCATTTTCTAAGCAAAGGTACCTTTTCAATCCAATATTTTGCCTCATTTTCGTTCACCATTGTTTTTTGAGAATACCCTTTGCACTCAATAAAATATACTGCATTATTAGATGTTTTTATATATACATCAATTTCTCTTTTATTACCTGTACTTATATGAACTAATTTTCCAATTTCAAATGATGTAATAGGTAAAAATTCTCTATATGCAACTCCTATTATAAACTCAAATAAATCTCCATATAAATGCGTAGCTGAGCCTTGAATTTTTGCCAATTGGTCATATAGCTTTAAAAATTCTTCTATATCTTTTGTTGCAGCTGCTGCGATATTAGATAGTTTATAAAGTAAATTTTCAAATAAATTTGCGACATCTTTACCAAACAGGATTTCTGGAGTAACAATAATAATTCCCTTGTTTCTTCCTGTTTTAAAAGCTTCTTTTGTATAACCTTGAGCAATTAGAATAGGAATAACAGGTCTATTGTTTTTATTTGCTTTTACAATATTTAATTTATTTACAAAATACTTAATTGTATTTTCATCAACAATATTATAAACAATATCTGCAACAACAAAACCATGTTTTATTGTTTTATTATAGTTGTCTTTTGTTAAAAATGGTGATATAAAACTAGGAGAACTTATATCCCAATAAAAGTATCCATAGTTACTTAATTTATCAATAGCGTTAAAACTACCCAAATTGGTGCGTTTTAACCACTCTTTTAACATATCGATAAGTAATAATTCAATTTTTTCTATTGCAATTGCTCTTTTTTCATCCCAAGCGGATTCTGTTAAATATATGTATCTAATATCGTTTATATTTTTATATTCACATAATTTTAGTTTTATAAGATTATTTAACAATGTCGCATGATTTATATGTTTAGATGAAATTTCAGGAGAACTTGAATATACTTTAAAGCGATTTTCATTAAGAACACCATAGTGACATTTTAATAAATTAAATGTGTGGCTATATACTGAATTTGTTTTATTCAGCGCATCATACAGATTACTATAAAAACGTTCGCTATAGCCTTCTTCTCGTAGATATACAAATTTTGCCCTATGAGGGAAAGTAAGGTATGGCAATCTTAAAACCATACCGTTACTGGAATTACAGCATCTTGATATTTTTTTGCGAGCAGCAACTTCTGAAAACCCCTGATTTACAAGTTCATCAGACAGGTCTGATGATAACATTCCTCCTTTGTTATTTAATATTTCAATAATATTTTCCATGTCACACTACTCTATTTATAATAATAACTTTATATTGTGCTACTGTTATTTTTTTTATTTGAATCTCTATTTAAGTAAAAATAATATTTTTCAGTAATTATTTTACTTATTTATTATCTTATTATGTCACAAATAAATTTACGTGTGCACTTCTTGTTTCTTGAATTGCATTTCGTATAGAGCCTTGTATTGACCGTTTTCTATGGACATTAATTCATCATGATTACCAAGTTCAACGAGTTCGCCCTCATTTATAACTGCAATTCTGTCTGCATTTTTAATTGTTGAAAGTCTGTGTGCGATCACAAATACTGTTTTATTTTGTATTAAATTATCTAATGCCTTTTGAACGATTGCTTCTGATTTATTATCTAATGCAGAAGTCGCTTCATCAAGTATTACAATCGGTGTATTTTTTATCATCGCACGTGCTATTGCAACTCTCTGCCTTTGTCCACCTGATAACGTCATTCCACGTTCCCCAAGCAAGGTATCTAAACCTTGCGGTAAGTCAGCTATCATTTCTTGCAGGTGGGCAGATTCTATTGCTTGGTTTAATTCATCTTCTGTTGCATCAGGATTTCCCATTAAAATATTTTCTCTAATTGTGCCGGAGAATAAGAAATTATCCTGAAAAACCATTGCGATATTATGTCTTAAAGAACTGATTGTATAGTCTCTTATATCCACACCATCAATTTTTATAGAGCCTGATTTTATATCATAAAACCTCGGCAAAAGGTTTACGAGTGTTGATTTGCCACCGCCGGAATTTCCGACTATTGCAAGAGTCTCATTTTTATTTATGGTTAAACTTAAATTTTTTAAGACAGGCTGATTAGGTATATATTCAAACCAAATATTTTGCAGTTCAATTTGGTTATTCAACCCATTAAGCTCAATAGCATTCTCTTTATCTTTAATTGCAGGCTCTAAATCGAACAGTTCAAAAACCCTGCCCATTGCAACGAAGATGTTTTGAATACCTGTTAATGTGCCGCCAAGAGTTTTTACAGGTTTATATAAAAGTAATAATGAAGTTACAAACGATGCAAAACTTCCGGCTGTCATTTGACCTGATGTAATAAGGTGTGTACCATAGCCAAGAACTGTTGCAATACCGCAAGAGGCAATCAGATACATTAAAGGACTCATCCAAGCAGCACGTTTGGTTAATGACATATTAACCCTGAAACCCTCCCATATTTGGTCTCTAAAGTATTGTTCCTGACGGTTTTGTAACTCATAAGCCGCCATAACTTTATTGCCGTTATAAGTTTCATTAATATTGGTTGTAATATTACCGCCAATAACCATATTTTTATTAGATGTTGCTTTAATTCTTTTCCTAATTAAAGCAACCGGAATAAAAGCGATACATAAAACAAGCACACCGATAAAAGCAAGTTTCCAAGAACTGTATAACATTACCCCGATAAGCCCTAATGCACCAAAAAGACTTGTTGTAATAGTTTTTATCTGGTCAACAATTCCGGCGGAAGCTGTTTGAGGATCTGCCATATATCTTGAAATAATAATACCTGAAGGATTTTCGTCATAAAATTGCGGATCCATATAAATAAGTTTATGAAAAAGGTCGAATTTTACGTCATTTGTAATTCTTTGAGATGTCCAAGCCGAGATATAGTCATTAAGATATCTCAAAACACCCTGAAATCCTGCAAAAGCAATTACTCCAAATGGAATAATAAAAGCAAACATTTGCCAGGTGAGTGTAAACTCGTGTCCCAAGATATGAAAAATCCAGTCTTGTTTGCCTACAACATAGTCCATAAATGGTTTTAGAGCAAAAGCTGTCACCCCATCTAATAATCCTAACGGTATTGCAACCAAAAATCCGCAGATTATTCTGAACATATATGGATTTATGTAGGGCCATATCCTTGATAAAAGCCAACCATACTTAAATGAATTTTGTGCTGTTGTATTACTTAATTTCATCTTTTCTCCTTTAAAATTTTAAAAAGCGTAGGGATTAAAGTAATTCCTGAAACAGGAATCCCGATAAAAAATTGCTCTATTTTTACCTGCAAAGGTGCTTCAGGATCAAACAATTTATACAGGTGTTTATAGAACCTTAAAATCCTGTAACCTATTTCACGATTTGATAAAATAATATTTTTTGCAGTTGGAATGTATGAAGAATCACAGTATTTTTTGTATTCCAACTCAAAATTATAAAATGCATATAAATCTAAATACTGGTTGCCAGAAAATGGTTCATATTTACTGCTTTTGTATTTAAGATTATGGATGCCTGATTGTTTATACTCTAAGAAAATAAAATTATTTGCCAGACATAGCTGAGATTTTTTATTAATATCTTCAGAAATTTCCGAACAGTCTTCTATTTTTATATCTTCATAATATTTTGAAAAGCAGGAATAAGCGAGATATTGTTCCGGTGCAAAACGCCAGTCAAATTTTTTAAATACAGATTTTTTAGAAGAATTTTTAGGATACTCAAAATAATTTGAAAAATACGGTTCTTCAACAATATCAGACGACAAAAGAAGTTTTTTTACGTCACTTGTTAACCCGAAAAACCACCAATCTGAAACATGGAATGGAATTTCTGTTTTAATATTATGTTCATTTACTGCAAATCTTGAAAACAACGTAGAGGCAATAATTCTATGTTCAAAAAGTTTGTAATTTTCAGACCTGCAAGGAAAGCTATCAAACATTTTGAAGAAGTTTGTATTATCAATACAACAATCTGTTCTTAGTTTTAAGGTGTATTTGCGTTTAGCTTTTAACAAACCGTTATTCGTAGAAAGAATCATACGATTCATATTGTTGTAGAGTTTTTTATTTGTAAATTTTTTTTGTTGGACAGCTCCCGGATCTTCATTTGCAACAAGAATGTCAAAGTCCATACCGTTAACATTACTATTCTGCCAGGTTGACAGGATAATCTCTGCCCCCGGCAAATTTTTTCTAATACTTTGCAGACATTTTTTAGTTCTTGTTTTGTGAATCGGGCCTTGTACAACGACTGATATGTCCTTTGAGTTTATTGTTTCTTCCATTCTTGCTCCTTAATTAGTGAAAACACAAATTTGAATAGATATGAAATAGTAGAAATTAATTCAGTAAACTTTTTTGTTGGCTTGCAAAAAATCAACTGTAAGAAATGTTTTCTTAAAGACTCATAGTATTTTGTGTCATAAAGTTTTTGTAAAAAATCTAATTCTAAAATTTCTGCCGTATTATCACAATATTTTTTATAGTCTTTTAATTGTTCGACCTTTGAATAATATATAAACGGGCTGTGAACACTCATTTTTATCGTTTTATATTCCTCTTTAAGAGTTGAAATACCCCACTCTTTTTGTGAAAATACTCGAAAATTATTAATTATAAACTCTTCTGATATTATGATGTTGTCCTCTGTTACATCTAAGTAGTTATTGAATTTCAAGTCTTTAAAAACTTTTACAGCATTAACTGATGTAAAATACTGTTCAGGAGACATTTTCCATAGTCTTGTTGTATGAATATCATCTGCCGGCTTAGATTGTAATTCAAAATACCTTGAAAAATCAGGTTCTTTTACCAGTGGTACATTAAAAAATTCTTCTAAATCTTCTTTTAAGCCTAAATAACACCAGTCAGAAATATGAAACAACATTCTTTGTTTGATTCTTTTCTTTATATCATATTTGATTGAAAAAATATCATAAGCAAATATTCTATGTTTGAATAAAGATTTTTCAGGGTTTCTGACTTTAAAATTATCGGCAAGTTTTAAAACATTTTTATTCTTTAAAATCAAATCACTTCTGAGTCTCAGTACATATTTTCGTGTTGCAGCTTTTATACCATTTTGACTTGATACAAGAATACGGTTTAAATTATTTTGTTTATTTTCTTTATCATCAAAGATTACAGCACCCGGATCTTTATTCAAAACTAAAATATTATACAACCCTTTAATATGTGTTAAATCTGAGTTTTCCCATGTAGAGAGGACTATTTCTGCATCAGGCAAATACTTGCGAATACTTTGCAAGCATTTACGGGTAGCAGGCATTTCTACACGACCTTGAACTATGACAGATATTTCATTAGATTTTATTTCTTGCATAAATCCTCATATTGGCAGTATAAATATTCACAAAGTGTTATTATCCCATACCGCACGATTGCAATAGGCTCTGTAATCCATTTAGGAAAATTAATTATTGGATACATAAACCTATCAAAATGCTTTTTGAATTTTATAGATGTTTGGCACAATAATTTATTAAGTTTACTTTTATTAGTTTTATTCAAAATTGGCTTGTATTTTTTTAGTTTATTTAAAAATTCAGCCTGCTTCTTAAACCACTCCTTTTTCTCGCATATAAATGGTAGTTCATAATACGATTCAACAAGAGCATTAACCATCTCTGCAAATTTTTTATCTTTTGCATTTTCTTCAATCAATTTCAATCCATATTCAAAACTTCTTACACCATCTAAACTACGTCTTAAAAGGTCTATTTCCCTGATAGTAATACTGTTTTGATTATTTTGACGGTAATAATAAAGAGGTTTTTTAACTACTGAAATATTAGGACTAACACTCATTACTCCGTACCAGAAGCCTATGTCCTCGTGGTATAAACCATTTGGGAAACGAATATTTGCTAATAGTGAGCGATGATATAATTTTCTCCAAGGTGTATGATGATACATTCCATTATAATCAGATGGAATAAGTGTGTTGTCGGTAAGATTTTCTACATCATCAATTTCTTTGATGTCACTAAAATCTTTATAAATATAACCATCTGAAATACTAAGAAGTGTATTATTGGCAATACAAGAATCCAATAATAATTCCACCAATCGTGAATCTACAAAATCATCAGCATCAATAAATGTAATAAATTCCCCTTTTGCAGTTTCAATACCTTTATTTCTAGCAACAGAATTCCCTTGATTTTCTTGAGTTAATACAATTATTCTATTATCACGTGCGGCGTAAGTACGACAAATTTCTAATGAATTATCATGCGAACCGTCATTTATCAGGATAATTTCTAAATTTGCATATGTCTGTCCAATAACACTTTCTAAGCATTTTGCGAGAAAATCTTCAGCATTGAAAACCGGAATTATAATAGATATCAAAGGCTTATTTGTCATTGTTTCCTCCTACGCAAATAGTTAATTTAAAGAAATTAAGCAAATTAAGCCGCAAATCTATGATGTTAAATGATAAATTAGAAAACAGGTATAGATAGAACTCTTTTAAGCTGATTTTTAATCTAAAATCTTTCTTTGTTTTTTTATTAATTTCTTTTTTGTTACTTGTTGGTCGCTTGATGATATATTCAGTGTTGTAGTTATATTTAATTAACTTTATATCATATCCAAGAGTTTGAATTAGCTCTAAAAAATAAACTTCAGGCCCGAAATTTATTTTTATATCAGGTTTAATTTTTTCTACTACTGTTTCAATATGCTTAAAAATATTTGTTATTATATCCGGCTTTGCAAAGTAAAAAATATCACTTGCTCCAATTTTTTTATAATCATTCCATATTCCTATCATTGGGAAGAAATAAGTAAAAAAGGCTTTACCTATCTCATCTTCCGACATTCGCTCAAGATAGTATTCAATATTAAAATCTTCACTTAATAATAAATCTGGTCGTAGTGTTATCACAAAATCATATTGAGTGCCAGTTTCTTGCTGATAATCTTCTCGCAGGCTATTGACAACTGTCATACTATGAAACATGCATTGCATTCCATAAACACTAATCTTACTTGCGATAGCAGTAATTAGCCCCATATCTTTTGGTTCTTGATGCTCAATTTTTATTTTTTTTAAGTTATAAATTTCTTCTAATTCACTGCGTAATTGTGAAGTATTATCGTTTTTATTTTCCATGTGAATTGAATGCCATGTTTGAGTTGAATGGTCGATTGTGTCCCAAGTATGCATGAATACATCGCAATCATACTTATCAAGGAAATGTTCTTTTAAACTTTGATAGCATTCTTTATATGTCCGTAAGTGTCCGAATAGTTGAACTGCAACTTTAAAATTTTTTTTATCCATTATATGCTTCTTCCTCTTTTAATTGTTCTGCCGGTGTTATTTCACGATAGGTCGTTTTAGGACACCAATCGCAAGCCTGAAAATAATCTCTTTTATAAAATTTTATAAAATTCTTTTTGAGAGTTTTAGCTGAGAGTTTTGAATCCAAAAAAACATACTCTTGACCATTCTCATCAAAATCAAACCATTTTTTTATTTCACAGAAAGTGCTAATCGGGCAGATATGCATATGTTTATTGTATATTTGAACGCATTTTGCTTGACAGGTAACAAAGCGTTGAACAACATTTTCATATGGCATATTTAATTTTTTACAAGGAGACATCTCGTGCCACTTCAAATCGTCAAATGTATAATGTCCGATTCCATTCTGATCTAAAACTTCCACAATATGCTTTGTTTTTAAACGATTCTCTAGTTCCTTATTAATTGAATAATTAGATATATAAACACGCACCTTGTCTTTGTATTCTTTTATTGCAGATAATAACTCTTCTGAAAAATCTAAAGTGGCATTCGTAACAATATAAATTGTTTTGAATTTACGATTTTGGGCAATATACGAAACCATTGCAGGTAAATCTTTATTTAATAATGGCTCACCACCTAGAAGCAGGGCTGTTTGTATTTCATTGCTACCTTTAGCTAAAGCATCAACATTATTTTTAAATTCATCAAGAGACATTGTATATTTATCTTTTATAGCCGGAATAAAGTTAGAACAATTCTTGCATCTTAGAGTACATTTTGTTGTAAGGACAAATTCTACTTGCGGAATATTTATATTTCTCAAGAAAAAGTGATTGAATTTTTCTTTTACTATATTCCAAGCATATATTTCTTCTCTAAAATATTCATTAAGGCATTGCTTTCTATATCCATCCCACCAGCCATTCATACGCATTTTTACATTTTCTCTCAAATTACGTTCAAGAAATACATAGTCACTGGTAACACTTCCTATTGAATGCCATTGTGCAAATTTGAATTTTATCCCACAAAAATAATAAATTTTATGTGTATCAGTTTCTTTTGTTCCAAATAATTTCATTTATTAATAACCTCACTTTAAAAATTAAAAACATTCTTGATTTTGCTACTGCCTAAAATATCTCTTAAAAGTTTTGTAATGAGGGTGTTTAACCCATTTTATTAGGCTATCACGAGTTTTCTTCCTTAATTTTTTTATTGGAATAACAGAACATAGCAGCTTGCCAGACTTTAATACAAAATTTTGCAAGCTAGTATAAGATATTATTTCAGCATAAGTTCTCACAGGCATTCCAAAAGCATTTCTTATAAAATCTTCTTTAGCAGAACCATCAAGCGGATTTTTCCAAATATCTGCATGAACCTTTCCATCTATATATACACACCATGAATATTTATCTTCTAGTCCTAATTGTTTGCAAAATTTATGATATAGTTCTTTTTTATTAGCATTCATATTTGAATAAATTAGAATTCGCCATAACATATAAGATTTATCAATATCAGAATTGTAACTGTACTCTCTATCAAAAAATATGAAATTCTCTTTTTTATCAATCAAACAGTTGCTTGGAACAGCATCCCAAGCAGTACCTTTAAGGTAGTTACTGTTTTCCGTTTTGAACTCATCAAAAATTGTTCCGATAAATCGTTCTAACAAATCCTCAATATCGCATAGTTCTTTTAAACCACGAAGTTTGTCATTGACGGTTACTCCTCCTATCATATACCTTGCAGGTTCAGGTTTTACTGTTAAATATTTGGAGCTCGCAAATTTAGGAAATCCCAATAAGTTTCTAACAATCTTTAATGGCTTGTTTGGCTTATCTATAATTGTCGTTTTCATTACTCGACCAAAACGCTTTTTATATGACCAAGCAATCTCTCCTCTCTTTTGAAGTTTTTTATGCTCTTTGTACAGCTTATTCTCTGGTAACAGAAGATGCTGTTCCAAGTTGTTAAAAGGCCCGAAATGACTGAGCATAGTTGTAGCATAATTCGGTTCACAGGCAATCAGCCATTTACTGAAAATAAAGGTATCAAATCCGTTTTGATATATAAATAACTGATTATCATTATCGATTAGTCTTTTTTCTGAAATATTCTTATCTTGTCTTAATCTAAAAACATCTAAATGCATAGGACACTTGTAATTGTTTTTGCAGAGCCATTGAACTACAAGATTATTAAGGTATTTAAAATCTTCTTTAAATTCTATATTAATCCTCTCTGAAATAGGTTTTAAAATAGGATAATATTTTGCTACATTATTCTTGTGTATTGTTCCATGGTATAAAAGCTCATAAAAAAGCATTTCGTCATTTGGAATATAGATGTTATTTTTATTTAAAACACGTGTTTTCAAAATTTTTTTTGACATCTTAAAATCATAATAACCATCAAGAGGAAATTTAAAATGCAGCCATAGAACTTCCTCTCCCACTTTCAAATGAACCATAAATGCGAAAATGTTCTTTTTATAATCGACAAAATGATTTGATTCTGGAAACAGAGTAAATAAAAATTCCTGCGGATCTGCTACCATAAGATCAATATCACCGTCTCCTTCATGAAAATTTCCCGGAAGCAATTCAAAACTTCGTAAAACAGCGTATTCACAAGTTTCATTCAAGACATAAAATACTTGTTCTAAACTTTTCCAACCGTCAATCGCAGGTAAATTTTGGGAAATACTCACTCTTTGCCCATCCAAAGTTTCTGTTTTCAATAAATCAGCTAAACTTTTTCCAAGTAAAAGACAGATATCATGGCGGGTTTCTTCTATTGTATTTGTGCAATGAATAAGGTATTTCCCCTCAAAAAATTCATTACGAATTTCTTGTTTTAAATTATACATTTTCTGATTAACACTTACCTCGCCTTTTGTTGTATGTACATTTTTTTGCAATGGGTCATTATCTTCCACCAGAACAACTAAAAATTTTCCGTTACCTCGTTCATATTCTATTTCTATTATTCCTGTGTGGTCGTGCCCATAAAAAGAACTTAGGTTATCTAAGAATCTATCTTTATTCCACTCAATTTCATATTCTTTAAGCACAGTAAATTGAGCTTTAATTTCCTTTAAAATTTCTTGTTCTTTCTCTCTTGCTTTTTCCCACAAGACAAATAAGTGTTGTTCAGTTTTATTCATTAATTGTGTTCCTATATGCTATTTCTAATTAACCGCCCTATAGCTAAATCTTGTCATACTTCCAATCAGAGGATTTCCTATGCTCAGTTCTTGATTTATTTCAAAATTAATAAAAAATCCTCTTTGAGTGTATGTCGCAATAAAATCTAAATAATCTGTATCAAAATTAAAGTTGTCATCTGTTAAAAATGCCCGAACTTCGTCGTTTGTATCAAAATGTTCATTTAGATTTATATTAAACATCTCTATATTAAAATTGTGCATATCAACAATTTGTAAAACCAAATTAAGAGATATCATTTCAGGAATACTGTCTATAATGTTTGGTCTTAATAATTCCGTAAATTCATCACTGTAATCTTGTTTAAGAGCATATTTATTTAGTAATTCATATAAAATTCTTAGTCTATCCATTTTATCTTATCTTTCTCCTTTACTTTTTTCTACTAATTAAGTGTGGCCGCACTTTTTTCTTTTAATTTTTTCTTAATTACTGTAATTGCTTGAATAACTTTGCAGGCTTTAGACCTAGTTAAAAACATTACATCATCAACTCTAAACTTTGATTTTAAAAATTTTCTTAAGGATTTTTTCGCAAATTTATCATTATT
>CALUUI010000019.1 GCA_944323925.1 Candidatus Gastranaerophilales bacterium | reverse complement strand
TGAGCTGAGGGCGAAGGTGTTTTCTTTGGAGCAAGCGCAGCTTGCGAAAAGAAAAACCGAAGTCCCGTTATACGCGAGCGAGCAAGACAGTCCCTTTGTCACTACCTTTTCTAACTTACTTTTCGCTTCCTGTCATAATACGCTTACAATATGTCATCATATTAGAACAATAATAAATGAAATGCAAGAATTAAAAATAGAATTACAAAAAGCAACTGCAAAAGTTATAAAAAATCTGCGCAAAAAATCAATTACAAAAAGTGCAGACGAAATAGGTATGGGCAAATCTATATGGGCGGATTTAGAAAACGGAATAAAGGATCCTCAATTGTCAACTATTTGGAGAATAGCTGAAGGATTGGAAATAAAACCACACATGTTAATAAAAAAGATAGAAGAAGAACTTGGAGATAGCTTTTCATTTATTGAAGACTCGAAATAAGACACAAGTTGGATTTCTGAGTAAACTATAAAATTAATAAAGAAGCAGGGGCTGAAATCGATTGATTTCAGCCCCTTTACTCTTTAATTACCAAGAACTTATAAACAAGACTTAATGTCGTTTAAAATAAGCTCAGGAGTCAAATGATAACGGTTATAAAGTTCATTTAACGGAACTCTGTCGGTGAATTCTTTTTTAGCGCCGAAATTTAGAACCTTCATATCAGAATTGCCATAAAATCTTGCTATTTTTTCACCAAATCCGCCGTCAAGAACTCCATCCTCTAAAGTCACAACAAGTGAGTGATTATTTTTAAGCTCATTAAGCATTTCTGCATCACACCCTGTTATAAACTTCGGATTAACCAAAGTTGCATCAATATTCAACTTTTTATGTAATTCCTCTTTAACCTTGCAAGCAAGTGTATAGAAATTGCCCAAGCCAAGAATAGCAACTTTTTCACCTTTATGAGTCATCTTGTATTTATTAAGTTTAGAATAATCCGTAGTATCAGGCTCTCCTGTTGATATAAGAGGAATATTAGGTACTCTTATCGCTACGGGATAATTGTTTTGGTTATACGAGAACTCCAGCATAGCCAAATATTCTTCTTTATTAGTTGGAGCAAGATATACCATATTCGGAATATTAGAGATTAACGGAATATCAAACACACAGAGGTGAGTTGCATCTGCCCCAGAGATTCCGCCCCAATACACAAGCATTGTTACAGGCGAATTATTCAAACATAAATCTTGGGAGAGCTGGTCATAAGTTCTTTGAATAAAAGATGACATAACAGCAAAAAACGGTTTAGCCCCATTTTTTGCAAGTGCTGAAGCATAAGCTACAGCATGCTCCTCTGCTATACCAACATCGGTATATTGAGAACCTAATTTTGCTCTAAATTCAGGAGTAAAGCCATACGCACCAGGAGTTGCAGCAGATATTGCGACAACCGATTTATCTTGTTTTGCTTTATCTAAAATATAATCAGTAGTTAAAGAATAATAATTTTCTTGAGGAGCAGGAGCCTCTTTGCTATCCAAAACCCCAGGCATAACCCAGTGGAATTTTTCTTTATTTTCAACAGCAGGCTCTAACCCACAACCTTTTAGAGTATGAACATGCAATACTACAGGATGTTTCGTATCTTTTACTTTTTTAAATAATTCTATTAATTTTTCAATGTCGTTGCCTTCTGCCAAGTAATAATACTCAAACCCAAATGATTTAAAGAAATTACATTCAGCCTTACCATGAGTATCTTTTAGTAATTGAAGGTTTCTATATAACCCGCCATAGTTTTCTGCAATAGACATATCATTATCATTTACAATTACAATAAAATTACTACCAAGAGTCGCTGCGTTATCTAAACCTTCAAAGGCTTCTCCGCCGCTAAGAGAACCATCACCGATAAATGCAATTACATTATAGTCTTCGCCTTTTAAATCTCTTGCTTTTGCAAGTCCTGTTGCTAAACTGACAGAGGTTGAAGTATGACCGATTTTAAAAATATCGTGTTCACTTTCTTCCGGAGCTGTAAAGCCTGAATATTTCAAGTATTTATCAGGATCTGTAAACCCCTCTTTTCTTCCCGTAAGCATTTTATGCGGATAGCATTGGTGGGCTACATCAAATACAAGTTTATCTTTTGGCGAATTAAAAACATAATGCATTGCGATAGTTGCTTCAACAACACCTAAGTTCGGCCCCATGTGTCCGCCTGTTGTATTTACCTTTTTTATAATAAACTCTCTCATTTCACTTGCCAATTCTTTCATTTCAGCAAGAGTAAGAAATTTTAAATCTTCCGGAGTATTAATTTTATCTAAAATCATTGTTTCAATCTCCATAAACTATATACTTTTACCTTTTTCATACGCTTCTTTTAGGAATGACGTGTTGTTAACGTCATCTTTTTGCCAAACACCTGTAACATAGATTAAGCCTTTTTCTTTTGCGCCTTCTAAGCAGGAGGTAAACCCTCTAAAGCCTTCAAAAACCCTATCTAATGATTGCTTTCTAGAATCAGCAGCTGCGGCAATAAAATAAAAATCTTTATTATTAATATGAGTGTATCTTGCACAGCATCTGTCTATAAATGTTTTCATCTGACCGTTCATACCGTAAAAATATACCGGTGTCGCCATAACGATTACATCTACAGCAATCATTTTTTCTAAAATTTCAGCCATATCATCATTTTGTGAGCAAGCAGAGTAATTATTTGTATTACATAAACCGCAACCAGTGCAATAGTTAATATGTTTTTCCTTTAGAAATATTTTTTCGGTATCGTGTCCTGCCTCTTTTGCGCCTCTTATAAATTCATCACAAACTTTATCAGAATTGCCACCCTTACGCGGACTTGATGATATTATTAACACTCTCTTTGCCATATTCCAATTTTCTCCTTCTTTTAGAACTTCCCCTCAAATATTATTCTACAACTAATATTCATTTGTAACAAAATATAAATTTATTAGCAAAAATTTTTATTTATGGATTTTATAAAATCAAGGTGAAAAATGCAAATAAATCCAATAGTTTCCTATAATATAAGACAAAATCAATATAGTAATAAAAAAGCAAAAGTCAAAAGCTCTACAAATATAAGCAGAGGATTTAATTATATCCCCCAATACTATTTTTCGCCTATAAATTTTCGTTCAGCTCCAAATTTAGAACATTCAATAACCAAACTTTTAGAAAAATATACCCAGTTAAAATTATTTAATAAAACGAATTCCGAATTTATAAGAAAACTAAGTGAAAAATTAAAACAAAAACCAATACCAACAATAAAAATAGGAATAAGCGGGGAAGCCGGTTCAGGGAAAAGTACTTTCTCTGATTGGATTTCAGAAATTTTAAAAGAAAAATACAATATACAAAGTCATATAATTCGTAGAGACCAGTATCTAAGAGATTATTCTACAAAGATAAAAGAATACGGCTGCTATAATAACTATTCAAAAACCGGCGAATTGGAAGGTTCTGAATGCGTAGATTTTGAACGTATAATAGAAAATCTTAATAAAAGCAGTCTTGGAGAAAATTTTCACCCTAAAAAGCGGAACCGAGAAAGTGGCGTTGTAGAACCATATGATTACAGTATTACAATACCGCCAACGCCAGTAGTAATAGTAGAAGGCATTTCAATTTTTGGAAATACCGAACTAAAAAAAGTACTTGATGCAACAATTTATGCAGATGCACCGGATAAATTGATAAGTAAGAGATGGGGAAAAAGAAGTCCATCAAGAGGTAAAATCGGAGAGATTGCAAAACAATGTTATAAAGTAACAAAAGAGAAAGCAAAAATATACACAATCCCCTATAAAGACACCTCCGATATCGTACTTAATACAAGTTCAGATAAAGCACTTTTAGCAGATTTTATAAAAGAATTTATAAACTTAATTCCAAATTGACGCTGAATAAAAAAAGTGATAAAATTATTAAAAAAGAGGGGTGTGTAAAATGAAAATCCAAGCAATATCCAACAATCACTATGGTTCACGTCCAAGCGTTTACCAGACAAAGCACGAGAGAAGAGAACAAATTCCAATCCAATCCCCAACCTTTGAAGGCAAACACGACTGTGCAAAGTTTTTTGGAGGCGTAACCGGAGTATTAGGAACACTCGGAGCTATTGGCGGAACAATTCTTTTAGGAGGCTTTTCATTGCCGATAGTTGCAGCTTACGGAGCCGCAAGTGCGCTATTAGGAGTAGGTATCGGGCATGAGATTGACAAAGGTATAGAAAAACAAGAAAAAGAAGATTCTGATAAAAATCAAAAAACAAAATAACTAACTCCTGAAAAATCAAGTTATATCTATATTCAGACAAGAAATAAAAAATTGTTTGAATAAAAACTCTTGCGTGGTAAAATAGAAAGTGCAAAGGAGAAAAAAAATTATGGAAACTTATGGAATTGAAAAACTTGGGATTATCGGTCCTAAAGCAGTTTACAGAAACTTAACTCCGGCACAGCTGACAGAAGCAGCTTTAAGACGCGGAGAGGGCAAATTAAGCAATACTGGTGCATTAGTTGTAACTACAGGTAAATATACCGGTCGTTCACCTAAAGACAAATTTATTGTTGATTCAGAAGGTGTACACAACGAAATCGCATGGGGTAAAGTTAACCGCCCAATCAGCCGTGAAGGCTATCAATCAATCAGAAATAAGATTGCAGCATACCTACAAAACCGTGAAGTATTTATTTTCGATGGTTACGCAGGTGCTGACAAAACTTATACTCAAAAGTTCCGTATTATTAATGAATTAGCAAGCCAAAATTTATTCATTCACCAATTACTAATTCGTCCAACAGCAGAAGAATTAGCGTCTTATGGTGAACCAGACTACACAATCCTATGTGCTCCAGGATTCAAATGTGATCCTGAAGTTGATGGTGTAAACTCTGAAGCAGCTATCATTATTGATTATGAAGCACACGAAATTATCATTTGTGGTTCTCAATATGCAGGTGAAATTAAAAAATCTGTATTCTCAACAATGAACTACATAATGACTAAGAAAAATGTATTACCAATGCACTGTTCAGCAAACATGGATCCTGCAACCGGCGAAACAGCAGTATTCTTCGGTTTATCAGGAACAGGTAAAACAACTCTTTCAGCAGATCCTTCTCGTAAGTTAATCGGTGATGATGAACACGGATGGTCTCCTGATGGTATATTCAACTTTGAAGGTGGTTGTTATGCTAAATGTATTAACCTTTCTGCTGAACACGAACCTGAAATTTACAATGCTATTAAATTTGGTTCATTAGTAGAAAACGTTGTTATGGATCCTGAAACAAGAGAATTTGACTTTGCTGACGGTTCTCTTACTGAAAATACTCGTGTAGGTTATCCAATTAACTATATTGATAATGCACAAATTCCAAGCAAAGGTGGAATTCCAAAAGTTGTTATATTCTTAACAGCTGATGCGTTTGGTGTATTACCTCCAATTTCAAGATTGAGCAAGAATGCTGCTATGTACCACTTTGTAACAGGTTTCACTTCTAAACTTGCAGGTACTGAACGTGGTGTAACTGAACCTCAACCAACATTCTCTACATTGTTTGGTGAACCATTTATGCCAATGGATGCTTCAGTTTATGCTCAAATGCTTGGTGAAAAACTTGATAAATATGGCACAAAAGTTTATCTTGTTAACACAGGATGGGCTGGTGGCAGCGCTGCTTCAGGTGCTAAACGTATGAAACTTGCTTATACTAGAGCTATGGTTTCTGCTGCACTTAACGGCTCATTTGATAACATTGAATTTAAACATCACGATATATTCAATGTTGATTATCCAACTTCTTGTCCGAATGTTCCGGATGAAATGCTTGATGCTCGTGGTTTATGGGCTGATAAATCTGCTTACGATGAACAAGCTAACAAACTTGCTCAAATGTTCGCTGATAACTTCGCTCAAAAATATCCTAACATGCCTGCTGAAATCGTTGCAGCTGGTCCTAAACCAGTATCTTTGGTTAAGTAGTTAAGGATTAATAACTAATTCAAGACCCATTATTAATAAATTAATAATGGGTCTTTTAATTTACATATTTTAATATATATATCATGCTATATTTTATTATGTTATTATATTCCAAAGGAGGTACTATGGAAATACAAGAAGGTGGCTCACGTTACGAAAGCCAAAGATATAACGCATATTGGAATAATGCACATTTAGATACCCGTTTTAGATTAGACAAAGATGCTTCAAGTGATGCTATTAAACATTTAAAAGATTGCAGAGAAAATCCTACTGTGGGGCTACTACTAAGAAAAAAATACAGAACTAACAATTATTCTGATTGTTTCCATAGGAATTTAAATCTGCTATACTGTGATGAAAATGTTCAGCATGCACAAGATTCCTTTGAATCAAAATATAATAACTTATACCCAAAAACAGGCAAAGCAAGAAAATACTTAATAAAGAATGAAAACGTTGTAATTGACTACGTTAAACCAATAAAAAAAGGATTAAAGCGTAGTTTATTTAAGTTTTTTAGCAAAATAATGTAGTTTATTTTCGCCCAATACAGAAATATTCAAACCCCATTTCACGGAGTCTGTTGCAATCATATTGGTTTCTACCATCAAAAATAATAGGTTGTTTAAGTAATGATTTGATTTTTTCAAAATCAGGTCTTCTAAATTCGTTCCATTCTGTAAGCAATAACATTGCATCGGCTTGCTCTAAGGCGTCGTAAGCAGAAGTTGAATATGTTATTTTTTTTTGGAAATGGAATTTCGCATTTTCCATTGCTTTAGGGTCAAATGCTTGAATATTTGCCCCCGCACTTAATAATGAATTTATAATAGTAATAGATGGAGCTTCTCTCATATCATTTGTTTTAGGTTTAAATGCCAGCCCCCAGACAGCAAAAGTTCTCCCTGAAAGGTTATTGCCAAATCGCTCAAAAATTTTATTAAGAAATACTTGGCGCTGTTCTTTATTAACATCGTCAGCAGCTTTTAGTATTTTATAATCACACCCGTTATCTTTTGCAGTTTTTGCTAATGCTTTAACATCTTTTGGGAAACAGCTTCCACCATAACCTAATCCTGGAAATAAGAATTGTGAGCCGATACGTTTGTCTGAACACATACCTATTCTTACCATTTCTGCATTTGCGCCCACTTTCTCACAAATATTTGCAATCTCATTAGCATAAGAAATTTTTACTGCTAAAAAAGAATTCGCAGCATACTTTGTCATCTCTGCTGACTTTACGTCCATGACTATTACAGGATTACCGGTTCTTAAAAATGGCGAATATAATTCCTGCATGATTTCGGTTGCTTTTTGAGAATCAGAGCCAACAATAACTCTATCAGGTTTTAAAAAATCTTCAACAGCAGCGCCTTGTTTTAAGAATTCAGGATTTGAAACGACATCAAATTCTATATCTGTTTCTCTTTTTATTAGTTTTGTAACTTCTTCAGCTGTACCTACGGGAACCGTTGATTTATCAACTATCACCTTATAATCGTTCATTGATTTGCCAATATTTTTAGCAACATCATAAACATATTCTAAATCTGCTGAACCATCTTCACCCTGAGGAGTTCCAACAGCAATAAAACAAACCAGAGATTTTTCAACCGCCATCTTTATATCACTTGTAAAAGTCAAACGATGCTCAGAAACATTTGATTTTATCAAATCTTCCAACCCGGGTTCATAGATTGGGATAATTCCTTTTTTTAATTTTTCAAGTTTTTCACAATCATTATCTACGCAAATAACGTTGTTTCCCATCTCTGCAAGACATGTTCCTACAACGAGTCCTACATAACCCGTTCCTATTACACATATTCTCATTCAAGATTCCCCATTATCTTTCCGACAAAATATTCTATTGTCTTATCCAGTCCATCACTTAATTTTACTTTGGGTTCCCAATTTAATTTTGTTTTAGCAAGATTTATATCAGGGCATCTTTGTGTAGGATCATCTGATGGTAATGGTTTATATACTACTTTCAAAGTTGGATTAACCTTACTAATTACAAGCTCTGCAAGCTGTTTTATAGTAAACTCATCAGGATTACCAGTATTTACTGGACCAAGGAAACTATCTTCTGAATTCATCATTTTAATTAGTACGTCAATTAAGTCATCAATATAACAGAAAGAACGGGTCTGGGTGCCATCGCCATAAATAGTTAAATCTTCACCTTTTAGAGCTTGACATATAAAATTCGATACAACCCTACCGTCTTTAGGATCCATTAAAGGACCATAAGTGTTAAATATTCTTACAACTTTAATTTTTAGATTATATAGTCTGTTATAGTCAAAAAATAAACTTTCTGCACAACGTTTACCTTCATCATAACAAGCTCTTATTCCTATTGGATTAACATTTCCTCTATAGTTTTCATTTTGCGGTGTCTGCTGTGGTTCTCCATACACCTCTGATGTTGAGCTTTGAAGTATCTTTGCATTATGTTTCCTTGCTAACTCCAACATATTTAAGGCACCTAAAACACAAGTTTTTGTGGTAAATATAGCTTTTTCTCCCTGATATGCCGGAGGTGATGCCGGACAGGCCAAATTGTAGATTTCATCTATCTTTTCTTCAAAAAATATTGGATTTATAATATCATGCTCTATAAATCGAAATCGGGGATTTTCAAGTAATTCAAAAACATTTGACAATGATCCTGTATAATTATTGTCTATACAGATAATCTCATTTTGCTCATCTTGAATTAGCCTTTTACAAAGGTTTGAGCCAATAAACCCTGTGCCACCTGTTATTATTATCCTTTTTCTAATGCCATTTGACATTTTCTATAACCCCCTCTACACCTATAGTATAATTATAACTTAAATAATATTTTTTTAATATTATAATAATTTGTAGCAAAAAATTTTTTGTTTATTTTTTCTATAAGTATGAAAATAAATACTATTAGTAGTTTTCAATATAATAATTCTAGTAAATATATTTCCCCGCAAGTAAAAAAACAAAGTCTGTGTGCTGGGAATAACAATAGTGTTTCTTTTCAATCATTAAATAAGGTTAAGCCTATATTTGATTTTAAATCAATTTTTTCTTTCAAGCCAAAGGACGTTTATTTAACCAAAGAAGAAGTATTTAAATCTCTTAATAAAAAAACTAAAAAACATTTTAACTTGATTTTAGAAAAAATACAAACTCCTAATGGATACTCAAAAGCTATGCTTAATAGCCTGCTTGGAATATATGGGGCTTTTAATTCTTTTAATCTATTAACCCAAAGTAGGATTTGCCATCTTAAAGAGAATTATAATAACGAGAATATAGAATATAATAAAAATCTATTGAAAAATATTGAGCTTCTTGCAAATACAAAGTATGATGCAGAGTCTGTTTCGGAAATTCTTGATATGGGGTACTGTGAAGAATCAAAGACGTATAACCAAAAAACTTTTGATTTAGCAATTTCCAATTATAAAGAGTTTAAAAAAGATACAAAATTTCTTCTTGATGCAGCAACACCATATAATGGTAAAATTCAAGAAGATGTATTTAATTTTTTTGCTCAAAAAGTAAGAAATAATGAGATAAAACCAAAAGATTCGATTGCATACTCTGAGGTTACTTCTTACAAAGATTCTGATGGTAATCCACAAATAAGTATTCAAGCATTAAATAAAGCCTTTGAATTAGAAAAATTATTGGGTTCTAATAATATGTATAAAATAATGCATAGATTTAACGAGTATTATGAGCCCCCGACAAAAAGATTCCTGGCCTCGCTAACTGAAGATTTACCACAAAATATTAAAGATAAAGAAGAGCTCTGCCAATTTATACTTTATAGAATTAGTGCAACACGAGATAAAGAAAGCCGCTGCTCTGACATAAATCCTGTAAAATATAAGTTATTTAATCGACTCTATGAACGCTACCAAGAAAACGAAAAATTGATACATATAAATAATATAACCAATTATGCAGGTCGAAATTTTACATCAGTAAGTCCTGATATAATGACAGGATTTTGCCTTATTGCTTCAGAGTATTTGGAAATAGAGGAGTTATCTGATTGTATTAGAGAAATGCAAGTAACAGAGAAAAATTTTATACAAGTATTGCAGATTATTAATCTCCTAAAACCTGAAGAAAAAAGTTCTTTTAATAAAGTATTAGAATATTTTAGATACTATAAAAATGAACCAAATAATTATAGCAAAATTTTATCAAGGTTTAATGAACAATACCAATTGTATAAAGATTCACACGGCGCAAAGTATATAGCATTTCTTTTGGAACGTTGTACAAACCCGGATGGGAAATTTAATCAAGAAAAATTTAATACATTAATAAAAATTGAAGATGAAAAAAATCTAAGTACATATCTTTCTATATATGCCAATTGGAAAAATAAAACAGAGCAAGATTTTTATAACAATGTTAAATTAGCAAAACAATTATTGGATAATGGATTTGATTCCTATGATATAGGTCAAAAATTTATATATGATAAATTTAAAACATATCAAGAGAAAGGAAATTTTAATAAAATCGCAATAGAATTAAAAAATAAATATAACCTGTCCGGAATAAAACTACTAGAAATATTAAGATATAATACAGATGACGAAGTAAACCAACTTATGGATTTGAGAAACGACGCCTTAAAAAGGCGTGATCAATTACAATTGCCGTCAGAGGAATTAACAGATGCACAATTAAATGAAGTATTTGTATATAATTATAGAAATGTTTTAAATACTTTACAATTAGCAAGCAAAGAAGCAGTATTATACAGTTTTGCCGAAAAACTTGATAATGTAGAGAATTATTTTGAGATAATTGGTAATATTCCAAGAACTCAAGTATTTTATGAAAGATTAGTTGAGATAATAAATCCCGGGCAATCTCAAAGATATAAAAATTTAAGTTATAATATAAAGCTAAATAAAGATAAATTGAGCGAAGCAATAACAAATGAAGAAAAGCAAGAGATAATCAAAAAAATTAATACATTGACTAAAGAGCGAAAGGAGCTTTCACACAGCGGAATAAAAGATCCCAAAAGTAAGTTAGAAGCTGCATATATTGCGGGCACTGTATACGAAGCAATGGACAATAATGGTGATGTAAGTATAGAAGAAATATTACCCTATATGAATCCAAAAACAGAAGAAGATAGGGAAACATATTACCAAAAGCTCAATGAAATAATTTTTAGAACACTTGGGATGGAGCAGCCATCAGAAAAAGTTATACAGAGGTTAAATTTTAGAGCAAGTAAATATTTACCAAAGCTATTTAACGTGGATGGTGATTTTTGTGATAGTTTTAGTGTGCTAATAGATTGTTTAAGCAGTAATCCTGATAAATCAAATGAAGAAATATTTAACCAGTTACCGCAAAATAAATTGACTCATAAATTATTTAAAAAGTACAGGCTAAATTATACCAACTGGGTAAGATATAACCCTAATTCCAAAATAGAACTTGAAATAAAAACGGATATTGAAAAACAAAAGCAAAGTGCAATAAAGAACTTAGAATCAGATATAAATGACGAAATTTTCAAAGTTATACCAACAGAAGAAAAATCCAAACTCGTTGAAAAATTAAACAGCAAAGGAATAGAATTACAAGAATGTGATGAAGCGCTATACGAAGGTGATGGATTTTTAAGCGGTAAAACTGAAGTACTAAGGTTATATAAAAATAAATTACCTATCGAATTTGAAGACTTGGCAGAAGTAATAAGCACCATAAAGACAGAACTAAATGAAAACGAGTTTTGGAATACCAAAAATAAAGATGAAAAAATAGAAAATGCTAAAGAAACTTTTAAAAACCATATATTAAAACTCCGATACAACGAAGTAAAACGAGTATTGGAAAACAAGAGTGATAAAGTCGCAAAATTAACAATACAAAAAGCCGACATGAACGATATTCCACATTCGCTGTTTTTAGGAAACGATGCCTGCTGCTGTACAGCAATCGGAAGCGGCTTCAATATGTGGACAGCACCAAATTATATAATGAATAAATTAATTTCTTGTATTGAAATTAAAAACGGAAATAACTCAGTAGGTAATACAATGATGTTTACTGGTATAGTAGATGGAGAATTATCATTAATATTAGATAATGTAGAATTAAAACCTCAATACCAATTTAATAATAATATCCGAGATGCAATTTTCAGGTATACCTCAATAATAACCCAAGAACTAGGACAACCGAATATGAAAATCTATGCAGGTCCAAATCGCCATAAATTGAATATGGAAGTTTATCCCCTAGAGGAGCATTCATTTAAAATTATTGGCGTAACAGGTGAGAACGAAATCTACTTAGACTTCGAAACGGAAGCCCAAGCAGTAAATCCGGATATAGAATTTGATACAGAATTATATAGAATAAGGTAACTATTAGACATTAACCGTTTCTTGTTTTTTAAACTGCATTTCATAAAGAGCTTTATATTGTCCGTTAGGTATCGCCATAAGTTCATCATGACTTCCAAGTTCAACAAGCTGTCCTTCGTTAATAACCGCAATTTTATTAGCATTTCTGATGGTAGAAAGTCTGTGTGCAATAACCAAAACAGTTTTATCAATCATTAAGTTGTCAATAGCCTTTTGAACAATAGCCTCAGCCTTATTATCTAAAGCAGAAGTAGCTTCATCAAGAATTATGATTGGAGCATCTTTTAAGAACGCTCTGGCAATTGCAACTCTTTGTTTTTGTCCGCCGGACAATAGAATACCTCTTTCTCCAATCTGAGTATTTAAACCATCTTGCAAAGTCGAAATAAACTCGTCTAAATAAGCCATCTTGATAGCCTTCTCAATTTGCTCATCACTGGCATTTTGGTTTCCAAGTAATATGTTATCTTTAATAGTACCTGAGAACAAAAAATTATCCTGAAAAACAACTGCAATATTTTGCCTTAAGGATTCAAGCGTGTAATCTCTAATATCTACCCCATCAATTGTTATAGAACCTGATTTGATATCGTAAAACCTAGGTAATAAATTAACAATTGTAGTTTTTCCACCACCGGAATTTCCGACAAATGCAACCGTTTCGCCTTGTCTAATTTTTAGGTTAATATTTTTTAATACAGGTTTGTTTTTCAGATACTCAAAATAAACATCTTTAAATTCAATTTCAGAATGTAGTTCATCTAATAAAATCGCATCTGACTTATTTATAATAGCAGGCTTTAAATCAAGAATTTTAAAAATTCTTTCAATAGCCATAAATGAAAATTGTACAGCATTAAAATTATTCCCTAAATTTTTAATAGGAGTGTAAAGCATAATAAGGGCAGTAATAAAAGAAACAAAATTACCGGATGTAATTTTATGCGTAAGTATAAGATGAGATCCATACCCAATAGCAATTCCAATTCCAACAGAAACAATAACGTGCATCATAGGAGAAAGCCAAGATGTTCGCTGAATCATTTTAATTTTTAACGAGAAAATATTATTTAAAATATCTTTAAATTTACGTTCTTGTTTTCCCGCAAGATTATATGAAATTATAGTTTTATTACCGCTAAAAGATTCATTATAAGCAGTAATAACAGCAGAGCCGGCAGAAACGGATTTGTCCATAACCGACTTTATACGTTTTCTGATATTAGCAAGCGGAGCAAAAGCACATCCAAGAATAACGATAGCAATTAGGGCAAGCTGCCACGAGTTATAAAAAAGAACACAAACTAATGAAATAGAAGAAAAGATTCTGGACATAAAAGTCTTCAGGTTTTCTAATAAACCAGTACAAGCTACATCAGCATCATTATTAAAACGATAAACAATATCACCGGATTTTTTTCTATCAAAATATCCGGTTTCAAAAGTAAGCATTTTTTTATACAAAGTCATTTTAAGGTCATTAGTAATCTTGCCCCCAACCCAAGTATTTAGATAAGTCGCAAGATAATTGAGTAAACCTTGGATAGAGGTGAAAGCAACAATCCCAAAAGGAATATACCACGGAGATTGTACTGTTTTTTCGACCATAACTAAATCCATATAAGGCTTAAGAGACAGAGCAATCACTGCATCAAGTGAACCAATTGGAATACAAATAAGCATAGCCATAAGCCCCCTGAACCAGTATGGCTTCACGTATGGCCACATACGAGTGTAGTTTATATATGCCTGTGAGTTTTTTATTTTATCTAAAGTGATAATCATATTATTCCTTTTTTATTAATACTACTGCTACAGCACTTCCTTTACTATGAGAAAGAGAAACTTTATATACAAACCCTTTTAACTTTTTAATAGGTGTAATAATAGGCTTGCCTTCAGAATTATTAAGTATTTCTATTTCAGATAATCTCAAATCTATATTTAAATCAGAAATAGCTTTAATAAAGGCTTCCTTAGCACAGAATCTGACAGCAAGATGTCTGGCATAATTTTTGTCAGAATAACAATATTCTAATTCTTTTGAGGTATATATTTCGTTTAGAAAATAACCATCTTTTTGTAAAGAATATTTTTTAAAGCGATTTATATCTTCAATATCAATACCAACTTCAAGCACCAAACTACCTTATCCTATCATAGCCTTTTGAAAAAAATTTTTTTGTTTGAGTTTATATCTTTCGCGTGTGTTTCCCCATACAATATTTTTTAATATTTTATATTTAAAGTAATTTAAATAAGCAATATGATTTTTAATTTTTTTCCTTGGAGTGCAATGTGCAAAATTATGCTTAGCATACTCAAGATCTTCTTTTAAGTTCTTAATTTCAAAATGAACCTTACTTAGTGCATCTCGTCCAAGAATTATTCTTCTTCTTGGTAATTCTTTTTCTGTTTCATTGATAATACATGAAATAGCCCGAGGTAAAATATTGGTATAATTATATTTTATTGGAACCCAATAACTTGGTATGTTTACATATTCAGGGATTTTGGTCTTTTTTGAACCTGCTGATACATCTCTCCCAATCCCTGTACCGGGGAAATAGCCTAGTTCGACTGTAATTACTCTGCAAAATTCCTGGGTTTCCAGTCTAAGAACAGAACTTAAACCTTCTATTGCATGTTTAGAAGAACAATATGCGGTTCCGTATTTTCTGGGAGCAAGCCCATGCATAGAAGTATTATTTATAATTGTACCATTTTTATTTTTTCTAAAGTGCGGAAGAATAGCCTGAATAACGTTATAAGTTCCAAAAAAATTAACCCCCATAACATTTTTCATTCTATCTAGTGTCTCTTCTTCAAAAATTACGCTTGTAGATATCCCTGCGTTGTTACTTAAGACATCTATTTTGCCGAAACGTTCAATACCTTTGTTTATTGCGTCTTTAATGCTATCAGGATTAGTAACATCACAAGATAAACATAGAGCATTTTCATGTTTAAAATCAGGAATTCTTCTTGCTACTGCAATAACGTTATAGTTCTTTTCTAAGAGTTGCTTGCATAATTCATGTCCAACCCCGCTTGAGGCACCTGTTACAAACCAAGTTTTTATTTTTTCTTTATTTATTTTTTTCACTTTTCCACTTCCTTTTTATTTTTATTTTTGCACCCAAAAATCTAATAACTTTGTGTTTTCCTAATTGTCCATATTCATTTTTTATTGAAAATATTTTTTCTAATTTTGATAGTTTTTTTCTTGTTATATTAGGCGAACAGTATCCAAATAATAATCTAATCGACTCTTTTTCTGCTTCTGTGTTTGTAAACACTTCAAACAAAACCGGTTTATTATAGTCTTTATTACAAAAATCTTTTATTTTAGATAAAAATTCATCTTTTGTTTTTGCACACATATATTCAAAATCACAAGATTCAGCCCAACCCTTTGCTCCATTTTTGTAATGATTTGCAGCGCAAATTAAAACTCCTGTTTTTTCTCCTGCATTATTTTCTATCCTTGTATCTGTCCTCATAATAAAACCTTGATTATTATTAACTACAATAATTCTTAAGTTTTTATTAATGTGTCGATTTCCTAATATATTCATATCATAGAAAAAGGCTAAATCTCCACTTATACAAAAACATTTCTTGTTAGGGTTAACAAGAGATTGTCCAACAACTGTGGATATAGGTCCATCAATGCCAAAACCACCAGCATTACAAATAACATCAACATTTTCTGGCAAATTAAAGAAACCACAAGCATTAACCGCATTTAATATAGCTAAATGTAAAGAACTATCATTAGGTATATTTTCTGCTAATTGTTGAACAGTAAGTATAGTTGAAATTGGAAACTCTTTAAATTCAATTTCATTATTGGCTTTCATTAGTATTTCATAATATTTTTGTTTATTATTACCACTATTAGCAAGTTGAGAAAAAATCGTTGTAATTCTTCCATTTAGAAGTTTTAACATTTTCTGTTCTTCTCTTGCAGAATATTTAAAATTTTCTACTACACTCCAATAATCAGCATTTTTAAGAAGTCCTCCATTATTATAAATACATGAGATTCCCCCTAAATCAAGAATTATTTCCGGTCTTAATGATGGATTATTCATCAATCTGAAACGAGAAATTAAAATTTTATTTTTACCATGATAATTTGACATATGTTCGCAAAAAACCACAGCATCATATGATTGTGCAAAATTTGAAATTACATTTTCTTCTTCTTTGGTAAATTTTCTATGTCTACCAATAAAAATTCCTATTTTTTTATCTTTTAATATCCCTTTTAGTTCAGTAAAATTGTTAAAGTAATATTCAGTAGTCCATATATCTTGAGGTAGAGATTTTATTGAATAGTCGTAGGCAGATGGACAATTAATATGTACAGGTACATTATTATACTTTGCTCTTGATAGTGCTGCATTTAAACTAGTTAATACAAATCTTTTATCTTTTTCGCTTTGAATTTCTGGTAAATGTACAGAAATTGCTTTTATATCATTTGATGAAACACTTCTATCTGTGTATTGAGGTGACATACTAAATTGATTGCTATAGGGATTATAGAAGGTTAATGCAATAATAGGTATTTCACTATAGTAAGCCTCAGTCAATCCCGAATCATAGTTTCTTGCTGAAGTTGCACCTGTACAAGTAACAACAACGGGTTCTTGACTTTCTGCGGCTATACCGCATGCAACGTAGACTGCGCTTCTTTCATCAACAACAGAATAACATTTAAATTGAGGGTCTTCTTGTACTAAATAATTGAATGTTGAATTCTGCGAGCCAGGGCTGCCTACTAAATATTTTATTTTATACGCTTTTAATACTGCAAGAACGTAGTGCAATGTATTGAATTTTTCCATATATATTTTTCTCCTATAGGTTTTAAATTATGACAAAGGTAATTGCTTTAATTTTAAAAGGTTATTCTATTTTCTACTGTTTAAAGGTTTGTTTCCTATATTTTATCTTTTAATAAATATCAATACTTATAACAATATTAAACTCCTGCAACGCCTCTTTTTATTCGTCTAGCACTTTTTACTTTTTCGTAGTATATTTTTTGTTTGTTTTTATATCTATCACGAGTTTTACCAAATACGAAATTTTTTAGAATTTTATATTTGACATATTTACGATAGTTTTTATTATAATCAAGAATATTTTGTTGATCTCTTTCATTTTTAAGATCTAATATCTGTTCTTGTAAACTTTGAATAATTACATCGGCAGGATTAATTTTAGACAAATCTTTTGGAGCATCTAATGCATCTTTGAGCCATTTCAAGGAGCGTTCTTTTCCTTTCGCAAGGATAGCGTTTACCTTGTCCCAATCAATTGGTTCATTTAAGTCAAAATCATTAGGTCGATTTTTGATGATTCTATTTTCCAGATTTAACAACCCTAATAGGCTTTCAAATCTAGAAAAATCGAGACCGTATGGTTCAAAAATCCAAAACGGAACATTATACCTTAATGCAAAACAACAAGCATGATAAGAATTAGTTATTAATAATTTTGCATTTTTTATTTTAACAAGCCAATCCTCTACATTTATATCAGAAAGCTTTTCTTGTGTGAAGTTATAAACATTTTCATTTGATATTTTTGTCATGATATTTTTATAATAATTATCATCATTTTTTACTCCAATGGAATAATTTAAAATATAGTTGTTATCTGTTTGTTTGATATCTTTGATTAGAGTATCAAAATATTCTCTTTCTATAATAAGTGTTGGATCCAATGTTTGTGTTGCTTCAATATTAAAAATATCTTTTAATATTTTAACTCCGCTGTCCTCTCTAACTGATATATTATCAAACGTATCTAAATAATACTTCACTCTTGCTTTATAATTAAAGCATTCATTGTATGTTGCGTTTCCAAAGCTTGGGGCATAAGCAATTTTTTTCTTATTTAGATTTACAAAATCCAAAAAATATAAAAAACCATGTCCCCAATTATGCCATACACAATCAGAACCCACAATAAAAGTATCACTAACTTCATTTAAAAATTTTAATTCATTAACAGAAGTTAAGAGGTTATATTCTGCAGTTATATCCATATATTTTTTGGCAAATCGAGTACAAAACCCTTTTTTATGGTTAGATGCAGCGTACGGCCCAATTAAATTAATTAGTTTATTTTTATAACCTAAATTTTGTATAATCTTTTGCAAAGCATAGGCTTGTAATATACCACCTACATTTTGTACTGTCCAAAAATTTAATAGCAAACAGTCAACTTTATTGTTATTCATCTATATCTCCTACCTTTAATGCCGGATTACCCTGCATATAACAATTGTTTTTACAACCTTTATATACACAACTCATCGGAGCGATTTTATTATTATTACCAATTTTTGCTTTTGGAAGAATTACACTGGCAGTACCAATTGTATTACTATTACCTATTTTGACACCTCCTAATAACTGAGTCTTTCCACCAAAGAAATTAAAATCACCAATCTCTACATCATGTCCAACAACAACATCGCCATTGAAAACATTTCCATTTCCAATTTGTACATGTACAGATGGCGTACAAGGTGGCATAAAAATATTTCCTTCGCCAATAACTACTAATGGAGGAATATAACAATATGGCATTAAAGCAATAGTATAGAATTTGGAATTTTTTTTATTTTTAATATCATAATATATTTTTTTTCTTAATTCTGGCATACCAGCACCAATAACTGCATAATCATTTTCACCAAACTCAAATTCTGATAAATCGCATATAAAATACTTGTTCAAATCCTTGAAATCTACTTTATATCCATTATGTCCAACAAAACCACCAAACTGAATGTCTGAATTTTGATATGAGATAAATAATATCTGCTGATAGCATTCTCGCGCAAAACCATCTCCACCAATTACGTAGACTTTTTTCATTACATAACTCCACAATCAATTATATAATCCTGTCTTGTTATCCATTTTGAAGAATTTGAAAGCAAAAAGATGGCCATATTTGCTACATCTGAGACCTCTCCAAAGCCCATAGGATATTTTTCTTCTCTATGTTCTCGTAAACTCTGTGCAGCTTCACACATTGTCATAGGTGTTTTAATATCTGATGGCGAAATTGTATTTACCCTGATACCACTTTGAGCGACCTCGGCAGCCATACATTTATATGCTGAAATTAATGCAGATTTACTTGATGCATATTTTGACATGCCTCTATCATTTAAATATGCCTCAATTGATGATATGGCAACTATAGAAGTTCCCTTACCAATGTTATTTCTCCTATCTAATAACCCTTTTGTGATAAAAAGCGGAGCAAAAAAATTAACTTTAAATAAATAATCTATTTCCGGATATGTAAGCAATTGTAATGGCTGTATATCAGAAATCCCTGCACAATATGCCATCCCGGAAAATTTACCATATTTATTTTTGAGGTCTTTTACATACTGGGGCAAGCCATCAATATCTTCTGCCAAGTCTTTTATTTCTATATACATATTTTCAGGATACTTGCATTTTGCTTTCATTGAGTTTAAGCGTTCTTCATTTCTTGCAATGCCGACAACTGTTGCTCCCAATTCATTTAATAAAAGGGCAACACCTTCGCCTATTCCTGAAGATGCACCTGTAACTATATATATTTGTTCTTTATTAAAACTAATCACTTATATTATCTCCTGCTATTTCTATTAAATCTTGTACTGATTGAATATCTTTTAAATCATTAAGATTAATGGCTATGCCAAAATTCTTTTTATAATATGCCATAACTGCCATTTTTGATAAAGAATCCCACTCATCAAGTTCTGTTAATATCTGGTCTTCTGTTAATGGATCTTCCATTTGTAATACATCTTCTAATGCTAATAAAAATTCTTCTTTTTTCATTTTTATTCTCCTTTTATTTTTTTTCTCCAATAATCAATATATTCATCTCTTGTTTTTACATAACTTGGTTTAATAAAATTGTTTACTTCTGAAACATAGGTATTTTCAAGATTTAAAATGGCACAAGCTGAAACTAATCCGTTTCCATAACCGCAACAGCAGAGTTTATCTTTTTTAATTCCTTTGTCTAAACAAGCTATTGCTGTAGGAATTGAACACATTGTATTATTCCCGTAATTCTCAAATGCCGTGTATGGAATTTTTTCTTCTTCAAAACCTGCAGCTAGCCCAACAGCTTGAACAATTTGTTTATTTGCTTGATGCAGACAAAGTGCATTAACATCATCTTGTTGAATTCCTGCATATTTCAATGTAGCTTTTATATTTTCAGGTACAACTTTTATCGTAAAATCAAATACTGCGATTCCATCCAGATATCCGCCCATCAAAGGAACCTCCATCCCTGTTGGCATCGTAATTTTTTCGTGAATAAGCCTATGCAATAACTCAAATTCTTTTTCATCTGCCCAATCCATACGAAATCTTGTACCGCTGAATGGCGATACAATTGCTTCAAATCCTGAACTTACAGTTTCAATATTATAGAAAGATTCCACTCTATCTTCTGAATATTCAAGTAGTGTTGCACAGCCTCCATCTCCAAATATAGGAGCAGAATTTCTGTTTGCAGGATCTATTCCAACGGATGGCGTATCGCCATTCAATAATAAAACCTTCTTATATGCTCCTGATTCTATCATTTGACTTACCATGTGTATACCAAATATCCAACCGGCACATCCTTGATTTATATCTGTTGCAATACAATTCTGCGATAAACCTAATTTATCGTGCAAAAAATACGCTGTTGCAGGGTTGATGACATCCGGTTGTTGTACAATAAATACTAATGCATCTATTGTGCTTTTATCCAGATTCATTTCTTTTATAAGGTTTTCGGCTGCATTATATGCCAAATCGGCAGGAGTTGTCGTATTATCAGCAACTCGCCTTTTCCAGAACCCTACCATTTTACGAATTCTATCTATTTTCTTTATACTATTATTATAGTATTCAGCTTCATCGTATATGTTTATTTCTTTTTCCGGAACAACTATGCTTATGCCTGTAATTTTTGCATGTTCAAACTTTGATAATGCCATTACATTTCCCTTTCTCGTCTAATTTCAAAATACAATCTTTTCCTTTTGGGTAAAGGAATTCTTATACTAAAAAGAATTTTAGAATTAACTGGTTTTGCGTTAATATATGAATCTAAAATTTGATTATAAATAACAGATAAATCTTTTTTCTTTGCTAAATATTTAATATAAAATGTTTTAAATAATGAAATATGAATTTTACTTTTAAAAAAATCTAAAAACATTGAATTATACTTATAATTAAATGCTTCATTTATTTGATTTATTATATTTGCACTCATATAATTTTGTGTTTTAGAATCAGCTCCTGAGTAAACTCCGTTATAGCTAAAGTTGTATACAGACATTATTGATTCATCATAATACATATTTCCAAATTGTAAAAACCAAAAGACACTTGCTATATCATAACAAACCATGACCGGATTATTTACAAGCTCTAAGTGCAGACATTCTGTTCTGTACATTCTTGAAGAATAATGAGGTTCAATGTACTGTTTCCTATTTATTTTGTTTGGAAACTTAAATTTTCCCGTTTTTACTTTTGTTTTAATATAAGGCGTATTATGTTTTGAACAATTTTCATTATTCGGATATCGTCTATAAGAGTTGTGGCTACAAAAAGAACAATCAGGATTTTTTTCTAATATGTTTACTTGTTGCTGGAGTTTGTTTTCGTCGCACCAATAATCATCACTTTCTAATGTCGCATAATATTTTGTTCTTATATTCTTTAATTCTTGGAAAACATTTTGGATTCCACCTAAATTTTCTTCACGAATTATTGGTTTAATCTTATCAGGATACCTATTGGCGTATTCTTTTACCAGATTACTTGTTCCATCCGTTGAACAATCATCAAGAACCCAAATTTCAAAGTCAAAATTTGTTTTTTGCTCTAAGACACTTTTAATAGCCTTTTCAAAGGTATTAATATGATTATATGTTACAACCAAAACTGTCACTAAAGGTTTTGTCATAAAACCTCCTTAATAAGTTTTACTATCCTTGTAGCATCATCATCTTTCAATTCTGAATAAAGTGGTAAACAGACAATACGAGATGATATATCTTCTGAAATTGGGCACTCTTGATAATCTTCTAAATATGAAAGTTTATTTAAGCTCGGATAAAAATATCGTCTAGGATAAATATTATTATTATTTAAATGGTCCAAAACCCTTAATAATTCATTTTCACTCTTAAAAAGGACCGGATAGTATGCATAATTATAATCTAATCCTTTTTGTTTTCTAGGTCTATATAGATATTTTAGTAAAGCCTCATCATATAAATCTGATATATGCTTACGTTTTTTTATAATAGATTCAAGAAATGGTAAGTTACTTAATCCCATCGCAGCATTAAATTCTGATTGTTTTCCATTAATTCCCAGACAAATATGATTATCACCATTATGTCCAAATCGTTTTATTAACTCTAACTTATCAGATATTGATTTATCTTTAACTATGCAAGCACCACCCTCTATTGTATGGAATAATTTAGTAGCATGAAAACTGCACGTAGAAATATCGCCATAATTTAATAATGATTTTCCATCTAAAAATGTACCAAAACAGTGTGCTGCATCATAAATAACTTTTAAACTGTATTTATCGGCTAACTTTTGTATTGAATTAATATCGCAGGCATAGCCATATATATGAACAGGCATAATTGCCCTTGTTTTTGTAGTAATTTTTCTTTCAATTTTATTCACATCAATTGTAAAATTATCTGGTTCAATATCTACAAAAACAGGCTTACATTTTTCCCACAATATAGATGATATTGTTGCGACATAAGTAAAAGGAGTTGTAATAACTTCACAATCACTAATATCAAGTGCTCTTAAAGCTAATTGCAGTGCTATTGTACCGTTTGTTACATAATGGAAATTTTGTAAACCCAGCATACTACAAATATTAGCTTCTAGTTCTTTTAATAATGGTCCTTGATTTGTTAGCCATAAATTATTATAGATTTCCTCAATATAAGATTTATAAATCTTTATAGGGGGCATAAAAGGCTTTGTAACATTTATCTTTTCTCTTAAAAGTTCACTCATCTAATTTATTATGCTCCTTTTGCAAACCATACCATTATTTATAATTGGAATACCCAATAAATATATTCTTTTAGTTTTTAGACTTTCTTTTATTGTTATTAATGAAAAATTAAAAATCTTAATTTCCTTAGTTACCGCCCAAAAGTCTTTATCTCTTATTTGTGCATTCTTGGATTTTAGAAATTCTATTACTGATTGTCTTGCCTTATTTTTATCTTGCAACAATTGTTTTGTATGTTCTTTTTGCTTTCTGTTTACTGTCGAATTTGGGTTCCTATAGTAATAATAATTAACATTTGGAACTGTTACTATCCCGTCTGCATAATAGATAGCTTTTATTGTATAAAGTTTATCTTCACAATAACATCCTTCTGGCCAACTTATTTCGTTTGTTTTTAACATACTGTTTCTGTATATCTTATTTGTAGGACATTCATTTTTCCACTGGTGACATACATCTATTTTTTCTTGTAAGCCTTCAAATACTTCTTCTTTTCTTATATCTAAGCGTTTCTTTGTCTTCTTATTTCCTATCCTTACATTTGTTGCCAATGCTATATCTACATTATATTTTTTTGCTGCATTATATAGCTTTTCAAAATAATCTAAATCAACCCAATCATCAGAATCTACAAACCCTATATATTCACCTGTTGCTATCTTCATTCCGTTATTTCTTGCCGCTCCTTGTTTTAAGTTGGGCTGTTCTATAACTTTTATTCTGGAATCTTTTTGAGCATAACTATTAACTATTACCATTGAATCATCTGTAGAACCATCATTTACGCAGATTATTTCTATATCGTTCAATGTCTGATTAATAAGACTATTTAGGCACTTTTCTATATACAGCTCTGTATTATATATAGGTATTATTACTGATACTTTTACCATATTATGGCTTTCTGATTCCTTTTTCGTCTCTTAACAATACTAAAGCATTTTCTTCTTTGCTTTTTCTACATAATAGGTACATTTTTCATATCAAAACTTATTAATAAATTCGTTTTCATACTAAAATTTCACAATAACCTATACCTTTATAAGTACAACTTACACAGAAACAGCTTCTGTATTGTTTTTTAACCTCAACACAATTATACTTGTGTTGAATTATTCTTTTCTTACTTCCTAAAAGTATTGTATCATAAAATGAAAATTATATTAAAAACATTAAAAAAATCCTTGATTTTTCTTTACAATTTGTTTTTAGTTTCTGTAATCCATTTATTTATAAATAATTTTAACCATTCAACACAAGTATAATTGTGTTGAACTATTCTTAAGTGGATTAAAAATTACAACATAAAATTATTATAGCTTTTGTCAATAATATCTTGATCTATACCAATGTAGCGTAAAGTTACATTAGGCGAGTAATGATTAAAAATTTTTTGCAACATCGCTATATCTTTAAATTTTTGATAATGATGATACCCAAAAGTTTTCCTTAAAGTATGAGTTCCTATTTTACAATCCATGCCCGCCTGGCGACAAGCATCATTTAAAATTCTATAACATTGTGTACGGTCCATTCTATTACAAAACGCAGACAAAAATAATGGTTCATTAACATTTCTTCCTTTTGTAAATTTTGCAAACATTGGCTTAAGTTTTGAATTTATTGGAAAGCGTTTATATTTTCCTGTTTTCTTTTCTGTGATACAAATATAATTTTTATTTTGAACATCCCCTACATTTAAACCTAATATATCTGAAATTCTTAAACCACAGTTTATCCCTAGTGTAAACATTAACAAATTTCGAAAACTCTGTTTTTTCAATATACTTTCGACCTTTTTCAAATCATTCTTTTTTCTTATTGGCTCAACAATATTCATAAACATTCTCCTTTCTTAATTAAATAATATGCATGTTGGGCATTTTGAAGTGTTAGCCATAGCCGCTAATTGGACACAAATTTTATAAAAAACTGTTTCAAAGATTTTGAGATAGTTTGTAAGGATTTAATTATCCAATTAAATATTTCAATATCACAAAATACTCAACGCTACCTTCCCAAGTTGGATTAAAAACACTACTGAATTATGACAAAAATAATACAATAAGAATTAACAGTGATTATAAAAACAATCCATATAGGAATTTTTGCAAGACAGTTTAGGAATTTTATTTTTGTTTTTATGCAAAGACAAATTGTTTGATTATTTTTTTAAGTTAACTTTTGTAACAAAAACGCAATTGTTCTTATAAATTTACGTTTATGTATAAAACAGGGGATTTTATATTAATGGGAATAGTTAAAGCTTTAAAACTATTATCAAAAAATGTTATATCTGAAAAGTATTTATTAAGCAGAATTTCTTTGCCCCCAAATTATTATATTAAAAAGGGCTCATTATTTGAACATTGCACTTTTGGGAGCAATAATTCTAATTCCAAAAAAGAAATTTTTTCGATAAAAAATGAATTTGGAGAATTGCAACAACGTTTTGAATTGAGAAATAATAAATTGTTTAAAATGTCTGAATATGAGAAATCTAGTATTTTAGACATTGATAATTATGAAAAAGTTAAAAATAATAGTTTTATTAGAGTTAAGCATTTTAGGAAGCGAACAACCGAATTTCATAATGATACTCCAGTTGAGTATCAAGAGATTGATACTATATTATCAGGTAGAGCGGATGCTGCAAAATATGGATTTAATAGAAAAAATGTTTTAGATAGAGTGCAAACCAAATATATACAGAATTATGAAACTGGTACAGAAGGTCTTGATATAAAGGATTTGTCAGAGAAATCAAAGTTTTATTCAAGATTATCTTATTATCATAAGTATGATAATGGAATTTTCTTATCAGATGCAAGTTCGAATGGATATGATAAAAATTTAATAAAATGGTTGGATAATGATTTATATGCAATGCCTAGATTTACAACAGATAAAGTTGCGTTAGCACAATCTCTAGCGCACAAAAATAAAATTCCTAATGTTGAATTTGAATTTTTGGATTTACCAACAGGGGAATGTGGTTCTTATATAATGGCTAATAATGGTGTAGCAAAAATTAAGATTAATAAAAATATGCCAATAGAAGATATTTTTAAAACTTTAGAACATGAAATAGAACATGCTAATCAAGATAGAAAGTTATTAAATTGTTTATCAAACTTATTAAAAAATAAGACAGACGATGAAATCATTGAATATGTTAGTAAAAATGATGATGAAATAAGTTTTTTATATCAAAGGTATTTAAATAATTATTATGGTCCTAAAAAAGATGTCAGATTGTTTAGTTATAATACTAAAGAAAAATATCCTCTTGAGAAAGTAAAAGATTTAATTAATGGAAATAAAAATTATGTTTCAGCAGATAAAAATTATGAATTGTATAATAATAATACGCTTGAACAAGGGGCTTTTAACAAAGAAGCAAAAGCAAAGGCAAAATTAAGTTTTTATTCAGATGAATATAGGTTTTTATTTACACCAAACGTGCCTAAAGATTCTTTATATAAGTCTTTTGTATAATGTTTTATTAAATAGAGTTTCGAAATTTTATTTCCTGTAAATTCCGACTAAAAAAATTAAGATATATTTGAAACTTTTAATAATTTTCAATTCTGACAAATTTTAATCAACTAATGACGAACATTTATCTTTGATATCAAGTGCAATATCAAGCGCGTGTTTTTCTTTGATTCCGATATTTTTAGCTACTGCTAAAATATCCTCTAAACTTGGATTTTTACCCTCGCCATTAATTGTTGTTGCGTGTTCTCCGTTAAAAGATGAACTATAAGTTAAATCATACGCAGGAGACAAATGCCATTCTTTTTTGTTTTCATCATACAAAAACGAGAAATTTTTTGAATGGTCATCTCTATTATGCGCAAAAACATTAAAGCACATCAATCTGTATAATTGCTCAATATCTTTATAATTCTTTGTGAGCTCAAGAGTCAATTTCATCAAAATATTATAATCAAGATTCGGCAGACGATGACTTGTTTCTAATAATCCGCTAACAGAAACCATGTGTACTTTTTTACCGTTTTCCCTATCGAATCGTTTAATTCCAAAATATCCTGAGCAATTTTTGGATTCAAAAAGCCGAGTTTCGCTCATCTTTATTCCGCAGTCTTTTGCGACAAGTGAATATTTATATTCCTGTTCGCCTATATTTTTCGGATCCTGCGAGGATGGGAATTTAATTATCCAATCTTCTCCATTTATTTTTGTCAAAATTTTTGGTCTTGCACCGCCTGATGAACCGCCGAGTTTAAAAAGTTCATCCAAGTTATCAGAATTTTGCGATTCTAATATTTTCGAACATTCTTGTGCAAGTTTATCATAATCAGACTCTTGGTTAGGCGTTTCAAACTTATGCTCAGGTTGATAAGTTAATGCACCCATTCCGCTTTCTTGAACTACAGCAAGACGATTTAGACTATCAATTTCGCTTGGGTTAATTTTGTTTTTCAAAAATAGCCTATCAACAAGTAGTCTACCCCAACCGTCAGGTAAACTGTCGTTAAATACTCCAAATAAACCGTTAAAAGGCTCATATTTTGGTAAAAAAACTTTTTTTTGAAGAGGTAGTGAGAATGGTGAAATACTAAAACCTGTGGCAAGCCATTTGCTATCATATTCAAAAGCAACAAGCCTATCCGGAGTTTTTGCTAAAGTCCCGACTAATTTATCGTTATAAAAAACTTTAAGGTATTTATAATTATCCATTTTTTTACCCTTTTATGATTTCATCAATTGAAGTGTAAGTTTTTTGTGTAAACAAATTTTCAAGGTCGTTATCTAAATCAAGTGCAATGACAATTTTTATAAACGATTGCAGAGATATTTCATACTTTGTTTCAAACCTTTTTATGCTGCCAAGACTAACTCCGGATTTTTGCGCTAAAACCTCTTGCGAAATCTTTAACCTTTTTCTACGTTTTTTTATCTTCTCCGCTAAATTTTTTGCAATTTCATTAGGAGTTTTTTGATTTAAAAATTGATTGTTCATAGATAATATATTAACTGAAATTATCAAAAATGTCAATATATAGATAATATATTATCCAATCATAAAACAACATCAAAGTTTTAATGTGATGTATTTTTAGGGGTAAAGGGATAAATTTTTTCAACTTTTGACAAATTTATCTATAACACTATATGCTTTTTGCGATATTTAAAATGAATTCGATCGTTCTTTTTACTTGGTCATAGGGTAATAAATTATTGATTGACAAATTAAATTGATTATAAAAAGAAATATAATCAATTCCCATTTTTTGTGAAACGATGTTTAAAACAGAAATAATATAATTTTGAAAAGCATTTAAAAGTTGATAATCTATTTGTTTATTAAGCAGCGCTATTCCCTTTTGTGCAGCATCAGCTAACAAGTTAGAACTTTCGTTTCTTCTCTGCATATAACTATAAGCAGAATGAGGTTGGCTATAACTAAACATTTTTGCCTCCCTTCTTCTTCATAATAGTATTCAATTCTTCGTTATATTTATTTTGGATATTAAAATCAATGTTTATGTTTTGAGCTTTATTTGCGACTTCATCTAAATTTTGTTTTGCTTGTTCCATATTTGCATATAGCGGATTATTTATCTCCCATTCAAAATCTCCAAAT
>CALUUI010000018.1 GCA_944323925.1 Candidatus Gastranaerophilales bacterium | reverse complement strand
TTATCCGCAAGGGAATTATTAATAAAAATAGTTTATACAGGGGGCTGTGCGCCCCCTTGAACCCCGCATCAAAGTTCTTTCTTTTTGTTGCGATGCAAAAAGAAAGAACCTTGAATAAGAAAGAAAAACACGCAGGTCAAAAACAATCACTAAGCTCAACCTTGAGCCGTGTAAACTCGCTGCGCTCAAACAGTACACGGCTTGATGTTGTTTCGCTAAGTGATTGTAGTTGTTGTTTTGCTTCCCACCCTATCCCTCCCCGACTTGGGGAGGGGATAGAAAGGTTTCTCCTTCCCCTGCGTTCTCATTTTCCAACTTATTTACTCCCTTCTTCCCCAACTCGGGGAAGGTTGGGATGGGGAATTATCCCGTAAGGGAACTTATCCGCAAGGGAATTATTAATAAAAATAGTTTATACAGGGGGCTGTGCGCCCCCTTGAACCCCGCATCAAAGTTCCAGCTTCATAATATGGTTTATTTTTTCTAAGACCATATCTAAAAAGTTATTTATATCAATAAATTCTATTTCGTCTTGTTCGTTTTGAATTGCTCTTTGAAGTATTATTATATAACTTTCTAACTCCTTCAATTCAAGCCATTTTCTATCTAATTTCATTTTGCTCCAAATTTATATAATTCTTTGTTAAACAACATTTATTTTGAATAATTTGTTATTATACTAATATAATATTTGTAAAACTTAATTATGTCAATTTTATTTAGAGTTTTGCATCATTATATTTATATTAAAAATCTTGGATAATATTATCTGAGGGATATATGAATATAAAAAAATTATTAGGCAAACGCATTAAAGAAATAAGAAAGAATAAAGGTTTAACCCAAGACGAGTTAGCAGAGAAAATTGGAATTGAATCTACAAGTATTAGTAATATTGAAAATGGAAAATACTATCCAACAGCGGACAATCTTGAAAAAATTATGAATGCACTAAATATTACTCCGCAAAATTTATTTGTAATTGAGCATAATCAAGATGATGACGTACTTTTGAATGAAATAAATATAATTTTAAAAGAAAATCCTAATAAAATTAAAGAATTTTATAAAATACTAAAAGCATTAACCCTTTAATTAATTTTCAATTTTCATAATATGGTTTATTTTCTCTAAGACCATATCTAAAAAGTTATTTATATCAATAAATTCTATTTCGTCTTGTTCGTTTTGAATTGCTCTTTGAAGTATTATTATATAGCTTTCCAGCTCCTTTAATTCAAGCCATTTTCTATTTATGTTCATTTCTCTTTCCAACTATATCTATTTAAAATTTTTATAACTATAAACAAAATATTATTGTTCTTTATCCGTGCTATTTGTCTGTTAATTATATCATTATAATACAACATAATTTTTTATATGACAAATAGCACGATAAAATTAATTCAAGAGAATATAAAAAAGTACCGGAAACAAAAAGGATTAACCCAAGAACAGCTATCAGAATTAGCAGGGATTTCCTGTGATTATTTATCAGAAATAGAAAGAGGAAAAAAGGTTCCAAGTCTTAAGAGGTTTATACTAATAGCTAATACTCTTGGGATTCCGTATGACAGATTTTTTAATAATTAGAATACTTCTAATTTGTTTTATATAGCCGGCATTCAGAGTTTAATCAGGTGTTATAAGTCCTGTTGAATTTTAACTGGTTTTGCGAATGAAAAACTTGTCACTATTTTACATTGAGATGTGTACGTTATAAGATAAATAATATATAAAAGGGGAAAATTATGAGTAATGAATTAGTCGCAGAACAAGAATGGAAACCCAAAATAAATCCTTGGTTATCGTCAATTCCATTAATGGGAGCAGCGTTTATGTTTGTATTGGATGAAACAATAGCAAATGTTGCGCTTCCGTATATGGCAGGTTCGTTCTCAATAAGTCGTCAGGAATCAATGTGGATATTAACAAGCTATCTTGTAGCAAGTGGTATTGTTATTCCGATGGTTGGTTGGTTCTCAAAAGTAATGGGGCGTAAAAACTTTTTTATGCTCTCAATTGCGGTTTTTTCAATAGCATCATTTATGTGTGGAATATCTACTTCTAATGAAATGATGATAATATCCCGTATAATTCAAGGTATAGGAGGCGGCGGTCTTTTACCGATTGCTCAAGCGTGTTTGTTGGAAAACTTTGAGCCTAAAATCCGTGGAAAAGCAATGGCTATGTTTGGTTTAGTTGTTGTAATAGCACCAATTATTGGACCTGTTGTTGGCGGATGGCTCACTACCAATTGGTCGTGGCCATACATTTATTTTATTAATATTCCGATTGGGATTATATCTTTGTTTTTGGCATACAGGCTAATAGAGGATCCGCCGTATGCAAGAAGGCAAACCGGTGTAAAAACTGATTTTCTCGGGTTTTTCTTCTTATTCTCTTGGCTTGTAACTTTACAGATAGTACTTGATAAAGGGAATGATTTAGATTGGTTTGGGTCTAAATTTATAACAAGGCTTGCTGTTATATCAGTTATATCGCTAATATTTTTTGTAATTTCACAAATAAAGAATAAACAACCGCTTGTGGATTTATCGGTATTAAAAGATAAAAACTACTTTATCGGAACATTTGTACAAGTGGTAATGCAAGGTGTAATGTTAGCATCAATGGCTATATTACCGCAATTTTTGCAATCAATGATGGGTTATGATGCATTTTTAAGCGGAATAACCATGATGCCGCGGGGGCTAGGAGCCTTAATAGCACTTGTTGTATGCGGACAACTTGCCAATAAAGTTGATAACAGATGGTTAGTAGTAATAGGATTAACTTGTATGGGAGTAGCAGGGTGGATGCTAGGTTTTCTTAACCTTGAAATAGCAGCTATGAATGTTGAGCTTCCAAACTTTATTTTTGGTGTGGGGATGGGGTTATCAATGGTTCCCATTATCTCACTTTCTGTTATTACACTCTCTAACGAGCAAATGACAAATGCCAGCGGATTACAAAACTTGCTTAAAATAATTGGTGGTGCTATTGGGACTTCGATTGTATCTACTATGATTTCAAGGTTTTCTCAAATGCATCAGTATATGCTTGTTGGGAAACTTCATTCTCTTAATGACATTTTTGTTCAAAAACTGCAGGCTTATTCATCAATGTTTATGACAACTATGGATCCGCATTCGGCAGAGTATTTAGGAAAGAATTTATTATATAATGAGATGATTCAGCAATCTACTTTATGGGCATTTATTGATAGTTTTAGGATTTATGCGGTTGCTTGTATTATAATAATACCATTGGTATTTTTAGTAAAAACATATAGAAAATAAATTAGTAAAGGGAATAAAAGAATGACTGAAATAAGAGAAGAATTTATTGAACAGGCAAAGATGATTGCCAGAAACAGTGAAATATTACCTGGTGGAATAGAGGAGTTAGCTGCAAAGTTTCAGTACTCACATGATACAGGAAAGCCTTTGAGAATAAAATTAGGTATGGATCCAACCCGACCGGATTTACATTTGGGGCATACTGTTGTAATGAGAAAATTAAAAGAGTTTCAAAAATTGGGTCATAAAATAGTTCTTCTTGTTGGCGGCGCAACTGCTATGGTTGGTGATCCTTCAGGAAAATCCGAAACACGACCTGCATTATCAAAAGAAGAAGTAGAAAAGAATGCTGAAACATATTTTGAGCAAATGTCAAAAGTTCTTGATGTTTCTAATGCGGAAGTTAGGAACAATGCTGATTGGCTTCATCCAATGAGTTTTACCGAATTGTTACAACTCTCATCAAAAGTAACCGTTGCACAGATGATGACAAGAGATGATTTTGCAAAACGTTATGCTGATGGGAAACCGATTTCAATAGTAGAATTTTTCTATCCTTTAATGCAGGCTTATGATTCTGTAGCTATAGACGCGGATATTGAGCTTGGGGGAACTGACCAAAGATTTAATACATTACTTGGCAGAGATATTCAAGCAGCTTACGGGAAAAAGTATCCGCAATTGGTTTGTCTGCTTCCATTGCTTGAGGGGACTGACGGTGTTGTTAAGATGTCTAAAACTTATCCTGAACACTGTATTTCATTGACCGACAGTGCAAAAGATATGTTTGGAAAACTTATGTCTATTCCGGATAATATGATTACACGTTATTATTCATTATTAACAGATGTACCGGCTGACGAGCTTAACAAGATGGATGAACAAATTGCATCAGCAAGTATTAATCCGAGAGATTTAAAATTAAAACTTGCGCACACTATCACCGCTGAATATCACGGACAAGACGGTGCTGACAAGGCTCAGGCTGAGTTTATTAACGTAGTTTCTAATAAAGGTATCCCTGATGATATTCAAACTGTTGAAATCGAAAACGGAAAGCTGTTATTAGATTTGATTGTAGAGCTTGGATTTACATCATCAAAAGGTGAAGCAAAACGTTTAATCCAAGGCGGCGGGGTCAAACTTGACGGCGAAAAGGTTTCCGATATGGGACTTACTCTTAATAATCTATCAGGAGTTGTTCTCCAAGCTGGAAAAAGAAAATTTGCTAAACTTGTTACAAAGTAAATTTAAATAATAACCAAAAAGGGGCGAGAGGTATTTACCTCTCGCCCCTTTTTTTATTGTTATGCTTTTATAAACTTTAGGACTTTAACTGTTTGAAGCAGGAATTTTGAGGCTGCTTCAGAAGGCTTAAAACCGTGTACAATTTCTTTTACTTTTCCAATTTCTGAAATATTAACTCTTGGCGCAAACGAGAAGTTCTTTATCCCGAGATTTTCCCAGAATTTATCAATAAGCGCTTTTTCTTGCATTGTTTGGTTAGGCATTAAATCTTTATTTAGGCTCAAAAATTCAACATTAGGCAGATTTCCGATTCCAATTTCGCTGCGTTTTAATAAGTCGGCAAAACTTCTAAGTGAGTTCCCTGTTCTGGTATAATCAACAAAAACAGTCGGTTTTGAGCTGTTTTTAATATTTTCTGGCGTTAGTCCCAGCTCTTTTAAATATTCATTATAAGTTTTTACATCATTTCCATCTAACTGTTTAAGGAAAGAGTACTTTCCGCTAATATCATATTCCCCGCTTGTAAGGTTTGACAGGGCACAAGTTTTTGTATCATAACCTTTTGCTTTTAAAATTTCCATCATAAGCGATGGTGAACGCCCTAGCCCAACAATATTAACACCGTTTGGATATCTGCGTTTGAGTTCTTTTTCAATTGTATTTGTAAGATGAAGTACATCATCAATTTGAGCTCTTGTTTGCGGAGAAATCTCTATCAAAGCCCTTTCTGCATCACTCATCGCATTGTATTTTTCAATCCCGTATAATTCTTTTACTGATGATGAAACGGTTTTTGCTATAGGAGAAGTTGTACTAACGCTTGGCGTTGAGTATGTTGAGGGGGTATCACCTACAGGATTAAACGGATTAAAATCCTGACAGTAGCTGCCATAACTGCTATAACTGCTTGAATATCCGCTCAACGTCGGATTAAATACATTAAAATTCATCTCATTAATTCCCATATATATATTAAGATAATTTCAAACCAAAAATTGCCTAATTATGACAGAGAATTTACAAAATCTGCAACTTCTTTAAATGAATAACTGTTTTTTATAACCAAAAATTCTTTATTCGACATTTTCTTAACGTAATCAAGGTTATTCCCGTCTAAGAAGTCTTCGCTATAAGGCTTTAGCATAACAGAAGGGATTACAACAATATCTGCATCAGTATTTTTTACGGTATCTATTAAATCATCAGAGGTAATAAGACCTGCAACGGTAATATCTTTTCCCCAATAATTTGATTTAACCGCTAATGTTTCGCATTCAAGATTTTTTACTTTATTAAATTTTTCTTCAATTTCTTTAATTGCCTTAAAGGCTGCAACAGAAGATGCAAAAACCATTTTTAACGGTTTTTTGATAGATTTAGGAAGTTTCTGTTCCTTAAAATCTTCAAGTAAAAGTCTTAAAGAGCCCACCCCGTCAGATAATTGAGGGTAGTTTCCGTAATATTTTTTAGGCGGAATTTCCATTTCTGCTTTTAAGAAAAACTCATCAGAGCAGCAAACTTTTTTATACTTGCTTGCGATTTCGATTGTCTCAAGAGCTTTCTCTTTTGTAACCTCTTTTAAAACATCTCCAGCCCTAAAATTGGTAATCCCTACCGGTACAATTGCAACGGATAAAAGAGAGCTTTTAAGCGAGGTTAAATCTCTAAGGGTTCTATCCAGTTCTTCTCCGTCATTAAATCCGGGGCAAAGCACTATTTGTGTATGGAACGGTATATGATTTTTCTTAAACCATTTTAATTCATCCATTATTTTAGCGGCATTTGGGTTTCTAAGCATTTTAACCCTTAAATCGGGGTTTGTCGTATGAACTGAAATATAGAACGGTCCGAGATTCATTGATTTTATACGCTGTTTATCTTCATCTGTAAGGTTTGTAAGTGTTATATATGTACCTTGAAGATACGAGAGCCTGTAGTCATCATCTTTTATATAAAGAGTTTTTCTAAGTCCTTTGGGCTGTTGGTCTACAAAACAGAAAATACAATGGTTTAGACAGGGTTTAATCTTATCAAATACAGCACTTTCAAAAACTATTCCCAAGTCCTCATCAAAATCCTTTTCAAGCTCAATTTCTTCTACTTCGCCGTTAGTTTTAAGTATTTCGATTGTAAGCTCTTCGGTTGCTGTCATGAATTTGTAATCAATCATATCTCTAAGCGGTGTTCCATCTATAGAAACTAACGTATCTCCGCTTTGAATTCCTAATTCTTCTGCAATAGAGCCTTCAATTACTTCACTAACCAGTGCAGCCATTTCGCATTCCTTCCAGTAGAGAGATGAAGTTTTTATATTCCTGTAGTTGGTTATCAGTAACTATTTTGTAGTAAAAATCAGACTTCTCGATTGAGTTTTTAGTCTTGTTATAGATTGTTTCAGCCTTAAGTTTAAGATTATCAATGAGCTTAACCTGCTCATCTGATGAAAGCAGGGCAGAACAAATCAGCTTAACTCTGGCTGTATTAAGGAATTTAACAGGATTATCAGATGTTCTTGAAACAATTAACCTTCTAAGCTCCTCTATTCCTTGGGGTGTGATTGTATAATAAGCTGCAACCCTTCCCCCTTCAGAGATTGAACGTCTGGACATTATAAACCCTTTATTTTCAAGTCTGACAAGAGCGGGTTTTATTGTCCCAAACCCCGGTTTTGTATAGATTGCAAAATCCTCGCTGATTTTTTTCTGTACTCCATACATTGTTAATTGAAATTTATTTAATAAATAAAGAATAAGCAGTTCAATCATGCTTTAATGATATCACAAAAAGCGGAACAATTTTTATCCTGCTCCACGGGTATTAATAATGTAACGGATTGTAAAGGTGGATTTAATAGTTAAAAAATGTTGTATTTATTACGTTTCAAACGTATGGATATTAAAAAAACAAATTTATTGATTAAAGTTTTATTCAAAACAGCCGTAATAATAAAATGTGTATTGATAAATAAAGGATGAATCAGATGGCAGATTTTAATTATACGGTAAAAAGCGGAGATAAGGGATTAACTTACATATTTTTAGATAAAGCAAAAGAAGCGGGATATGAAGGTGATTCAAAGAAAATAAACTGGCAAAACGTATTAAGCGTATTTGACCAGATACAAGAGGAAGAAAAAGCAGAAGGCGAAAAATTATACTCAGGCGGTAATGATAAGACAAGAGCGGGCTGGGGAAAAAGTTATGCCATCAAAGTTGGTGATATTATCAACCTAACCAAAGCCCAACTTGATAAGATATATACAGCGATGGGCTTCAAGAAAGTTGAATCTCCTGCGGCAGACGCAGGGGCTGCAGAAGAAGTAGAAGAAGGCAAAAGCGCTAAAGGCACTGAAGGTGCAGGAGCCGCCGAAGAAGTCGAAGGTGCAGCAGATATACCCAAACCAACCCAACCACCAACGGATGCAGAAAACATCCCACCAAAATCAGAGGTTCCGGCTAAAATTCCTTCTAATCTAATTGAGGGTTATTCTATTCCTAATGCAAATCTTGTAAATCAAAAGATACAGATGGGTGACCAAACATGGCAATATGACAGCAACGGTCGCTTAGATAAAATATTCGACAGCAGAGGCAGGGAACTTCGTGACATAGATTATGACGATAACGGTAAGGTCATTGCCGTATATACTGCACAATACAATGAAAATGGCGACTATACTAGAGCTGCAAAATATAACGCCGATGGCAGTGTGAGTTGGTATAAGGATTATAAATATAATGAAAAAGGTCAGAATATTCGTGATATATACTATAGAGCCGATGGCAGTGTGGATTACTATTATGATTATGAATATGATGAAAAAGGTCAGTGTACTCGTGGTATATGCTATAACGCAGATGGCAGTGTGAATTACTATGGTGATTCTGAATATAATGAAAAAGGTCAGCGTACTCGTGGTATACGCTATAACGCAGATGGCAGTGTGAATTACTATGGTGATTATGAATATGATGAAAATGGGAATAAGATAAGTTCTAAATATTATAATCCTGATGGTACGGAGCGGAAATAAAGCCATACTAAAATTTGAATAGTTTGCAGGATGCGGTAAATCTTGATTTACCACATCCTACTTGCTTGAGTTGTTAGTTTTATGCCAAGATTTGGTTGAAATGTATATTTTATTTCCAATAAACTTTGAAATTTTTTATTTCGTTAAGTGTTTGCTTATAATTACCCCTAAAACATATTGTCCTATCATCAATATATAGATAAGATGCTGTTTTTACATTGGTAACATCTTTAAAAAATTTGTCCAATTTATTCTTTATTAGCCATTTAGTAGCCAACATTAAATTCCTTGATGTAAACAGATATAGTTCTGCATTTTTAGATAATTCTTCTAAAAATTCATACGCACCAATTTTAATATCGGGAATATAATTTTCATTAAATTTTTCTTTGCCATACTCGTTTAGAACACCATCTAAATCTATAAGAATTTTTTTAGTAAACATAATCTATCCTATCTGCGCTAGTGGTACTAGTTGTATATAATGCTAGTATAGCTAACAATCTAAAAATGAACAAGCCATTTCTACAGAAATTAGCAAAAAGATTAAAAGCAATAAGAGAAGAAAGAAAATTAACGCAAGATGATCTTGGTGTAAATGGTGTTTCCAGATCGATGATTAGCTTGCTAGAGCTTGCTAAAACTGATGTCACTGTATCTAAGTTAAAAATAATTGCAGATAACTTAGGAGTCGAAGTTAAAGATTTATTCGATTTTAAAGATTAAATAAAAAAACATTTTTCTTTTTGTATTTTTACGTTAGCATAGATATTATATGAAAAGATTTTTAGTAGTATTTCTATTTATAATGTCTTTAACCGCCCCAATTTATGCAAATGATTCAAGCGAATTGGCACATTCAGGCTCCGATAGGTACAAAATATCGCTGGAAGAAGCTATCAATATGGCACTAGAGGGGAATATTGAGCTGCAAGAACAAAGAAAAAATCTTGGTATCTCAAAGTTCTCTGTAGAAAAAGCTAACGCGCTTAAAAACCCGCAATTCCAATCAAATTTCTTGCTTGGCCCAATCGCAAGAGGAAATTCCAGCCAATTTGGGCTTATGCTGCCTGTGGAAATACTTAAACGCGGGGAACGGAAAAAAGCCGCTTTGGCTGAATTAGACTATACTGCTAACAAAATTAAAGATTATGAATTCAAGCTCAAACTGAGAGTTAGAACTTCTTATTTTAATCTGCTTGTTGCTAAATCTGAATTGAAAATCCTTGAAGAAAGAAAAGAGCTCCTAGAAGAACTACTTGATATAACTAAAAAGAAGCCACAATCAGAACCTAACTATGAAATAGACGTACTCCAAGCTGATATGCGATTGAAAAAACTTCTCGTACAAGAAAACAGAGTTCAAGCTGATATCCGTACAGCTCAGTATGATTTTAATAAAACACTTAACCTTGCTAATAATCCCGATTTATATGACGCCAAAGAAGATTCGGTATTCAGTCAGGAGTTCTTTACTCAATTAGAATTACCGCCTTATGAAGAGCTTGAGGATATTGCGTTTGAAAACAGATATGATATTAAAATGGCTCAATCTAAAATTAAAAAAGCACAAAAAAATCTATCTGTAGTTACAAGACAACGTATTCCGGATTTATATATTTCTGGCGGTTACGCTTTTGCTCACGATGGAAATTCAGGTGCATTCGTCGGCGCAGGAGTCGATATTCCGTCGCTATATTTCTTTACCCCTGAAATTGAAAGCGCTAAACTCGAAGTAGACAAAGCCCAACTGGAATACAATTCAATCATTAACATTACTAAAAACGTTATTCACACTAATCACGATAAGTTCGTGATGGCTCAAGAAAATGTCGAACACTACAAAGATATCCTTGATGAGTCTAATAAAATTCTCAATCTCTCTAAGCAACGATACAAAAAAGGGCAAACCCCTCTTACTAGTCTGATTGTTGTAGAACACTCTCATCAAGAACTCTTAACTGAATTCTTGGATGCTATGAAAGAATACTATAATGCCTATATGGCACTTATCCAAGAATTAGGGCTGGATAATCTTACTATTGATATTGACTTATAAAAAGCTCGTTTGTAAACTTTTGTAACAAAAATACCCCGCTGTGAAATCGGGAGTCTTTTATATACTTTATATATATACAAGAGATAAACAAACAAAATAAACACAAGGATTTCTAAACATACAATTTATTCCCTAATTCCCTTTCCTATAAACGATTTTGCCCCGATTACATCGGGGATTTTTTTTTAATATGTTATAATAAAATTACGGTTAAGGAGAAAGTATGGAGCTTGAGGGAAAAGAGTTAAAAGTCCTATTATCAGAGGAACAAATTCAAACTAGAGTTAAAGAAATAGCAAAAGAATTAAATAATAGATACAAAGATGAAGAAGTCTATATTATTTGTGTATTAAAAGGTTCAATAATGTTTACTGTTGACTTGATAAAACATTTAGAAATGCCTTTAAGAACTGAGTTTATAAGACTGGCAAGCTATGGGCATGATTTTACAAGTTCAGGTAAGGTCAAAGCTGTAGATATTTCACTCCCTGATCTAAATAATAAGAATGTAGTCATAGTTGAAGATATAATTGATACAGGAAGAACGGCAAAGTTTTTGGTAGATTTTATTCACCTTAATTATAAAGTAAAGGATTTAGTTTTCTGTTCATTAATGGATAAAAAATGTAAACGCAGTGTTGATATGCAAGCCGATATATACGGATTTGAAATAGATGATAAATTTTTAGTCGGCTATGGCTTAGATTATAAGGGCTATTACAGGAACTTAACATATATAGGATATATAGATGTATAATGTAGGATTTGTACCCCTAAGAGGCGGGAGTAAAGGTATATTAAACAAAAATTTGACTAAGGTTTTAGGTAAACCTTTGGCGTATTATGTATTGAAAGCGGCAGAGGATTCTGTCCTCGAACGTGTCTATGTTTCAACCGATTCTGAGGAAATAAAATCTGTAATTGAAGAATTTAAGTTTGAAAAAATAGAAGTAATCTCACGTTCACACGAAAGTGCGTCAGATAAAGCCACATCAGAATGTGCATTAATAGAATTTGCAAATGAATACCCGTTTGACAATGTAGTATTTATGCAGGCAACATCGCCACTTTTAACAACAGAAGATATAGATGGCGGATTAGAAAAATTTATCCAAGGCAAGTATAACTCGTTAATTTCAGTTGTAAGAAATCATCAATTTTTGTGGCTGGATAGTGGCGAGCCGATAAATTATAACCCGCAAAAACGCCCAAGAAGGCAAGATTGGAGTGGATATTTAATAGAAAACGGCGCCTTCTATATTTCATCAAGAGAAAATATATTAGCAAGTTCATGCAGAATAACACCCCCTGTTGGATTTTGGGAGATGGAGAAGTCTAAATTACTTGAAATTGATACTCCGGAAGATTTAATCGTTGCTGAAAATTGCTTGAAAATCCTTCATTAATATGGTGTATAATATTTAGAAACGGGTTATTATAGTTTTAAACAAAATAGGAGAGATATTATGAAAAAGACAATTGTAGCTATAGCATCAGTATTTTTATGCGCAGGTGCTGTTCTTGCAGACGGAAATGCTTTTACACCACTAGATTTTAACGATACCGGTTATAATACTAGCTCATCAAGTTATTCTACACCGGCTACTTCTACCGCTACAGGTTCTGTAGAAACAAGTGCTGTAGGTAATCCTAATATGCAAAACGCTATTTTGCAACTTGATAATGCGCAAGTTGATATCAGAACTGAATTGATGAATGCTAAAACTCGTTATACTGAAGTTGATTCTCAATACAAAGTTGTAAAAGAAGAAAGAAAACAACTTAAAAAACAAGTTAAGAAAATCGAAAAAAGAATTAAAAATATCGATAGTACAAAAGAAAAAATTAGAAAGAATATGTAACAATAAAAAAAAGAGCGGGTTTTACAAAACCCGCTCTTTTTTATTCCTCATTTTTATGATTAATATCAAAGATACATTTATCTTCCTCAAAATTGATAGGCTCAATTTGAATTGTAGAGTGTGATATATCAAAATGTTCTTTTAATAGTTTTTTAGCGCTGCATAATATCTGATGAGCATTTTCCATATCTGCAGTAAGATGAACACTTAATGATACAGTATTAGAATTAATACACCAGATGTGCAAATCGTGAACTTCTTTGACATTTTCAATTTCTTCTAAATGTTCTTGGACTTCCTTAATATCAATATTTGAAGGTACTCCTTCCATTAATATATCAATAGTTGATTTTATAATCCCTATTGAACTTGTTAAAATCAAACCAGCTATAACAAAACTGATTATAGGGTCGGCAATATAAATATTAAAGAAATATATTAAACAACCTGCAAGAATAGCACCGATAGAACCTAATAAGTCCGCTAAAATATGTAAAAAAGCACCTTTAACATTTAAGTTCTCTTTTGCCCCGCTATGAAGGAGTTTAGCTCCTATAATATTTATAACCAGACCGCCAAAGGCTATTAAAAGCATTGTAAGCCCTTGAACTTCTCTTATATTTATTAATCTGTGATACGCCTCATAGAAAATCATAGCGGAAATTAACACAAGTGTTAATCCGTTTAAAAATGCGGCTAAAATTTCTGCCCTGTAATACCCAAAAGTTTTTGTAACAGATGTTTTTTTAGTTGCAAGATATATTGCACCAAAAGCCATTGCCAAAGATATTACATCCCCTAACATATGTCCGGCATCAGCCATTAGAGCCAAGCTGTTTGTAAAATATCCGCCTATAAACTCAGCTATCATATAAACCGCTGTTAGGATTAGTACAAGTTTAAGATTTTTTAAATTGCTACAATCATGAATATGATTATGATGATGGTGGTGATGTGCTTCCATACTATTCCTCTCTTTTTACTAATTATTTATTATTATAGTTTCTCCATCTTCAGGTATCAATAAATTATCAATACTTTCAGTACGTGCATATTGTTTTAAATCTGCTCTTGTTACAGAAAGATGACTTACTGTATCCATATGACTTGCTATTATTGTAGCACTTGGTGCCTGTGCTATTACTTTTCTTATATCCTTATCTGTCATTATTATTTTTTCACCGTTTAATAATGTTGCACCGCAAGCGTTTACAATAATGATTTGAGGGTCAAATTCTTTTATTGCCTCTTCTACTTCTTCACAGTATATTGTATCACCTGCAAGATATAGCGTTTTTTCTCCGCGTGCTTTAAATATTACACCCATTGAATCGTATGGCATGTTCAACTGTTTGCAAATTGGTTCAACCACTTCTCTTCTACCATGTTGGCAGCCTGTTTTATATAGTTCTATACCGTTATAGTTAATACCACCACTTAATAAAACCTCTACATTATTAAACCCTTTTGAGGTTAAATAATTTTTATCTGTTTCTGATTGTACAAAAAGTTTTATTTCTTTATTAATAGCCTTTTCTGCATACTCGTCCCAATGATCCGGATGAACATGAGTTACAATAACTACATCTGCATTAGTAATCTTATCAATGCTAAAAGGAAGCTCAACTCGCGGTTGTCGAATGTTAGAATTAATTGCGCCTTCAAAACCTGCCATTGAATCCTTTGGACTTAACCACGGATCTATGAGAAATTTTGTATTATTATACTCAATAATTATAGTTGCATTACGAATTTGTGTAATTTTCATACTTTGCTCCTTATGATTAATTTGAAGTACTGACATTATATGAGATGACTATAATTTTTACAAGTACATACTTATTTGTATAATAATTACCTTTTTGTATAATATTTACTATAAAGTAAGTATAAAAAACGGTGGTAAGAATGAAACAAACAGAGTATAAATGTCCGCTTGAAGCAACAATGGAAATTATAGGCGGAAAATATAAGGGAATAATCTTAGGGCACTTAATTGATCGGACTCTAAGATATAATGAATTACAAAAACTTATTCCGCAAGCAACCCCCAAAATGCTTATTCAGCAATTAAAAGAACTTGAATCAAACGGGATTATAGAAAGGAAACTTTATCCTGTTGTACCACCTAAAACCGAGTATTCGTTATCGGAAAGAGGAAAAACTCTGGTTTCCATAATTATTGAACTTAACAAATGGGGAATTAATTACTTAAAAGAAGAAAATATACCTTGTAAATATGTAGAAGAAATGCAAGAGAAAAACATTTCACTTTAAAATTTTAATAACTAAAAAATACTCTTTCTATGACTATCCGTACCACCGGTTACAAACATTTTGAATTTTAGCATAAAAAATATGCATTTTAGCAATTAATCGTGATGGAAATACTTTATATAATTACTAATTGGAATTAATAATAAATGACAAAATTGTTATCGTTAAAAAAAGGATTGAGCCTTGCAGGGGAAACAATTGCAGACTTAAAGCAGGCAAAAATTAATATTCCTAAAAATGCACAATCAGTAGATGTTGTTCAAACTGCTAATGGAACAAAGTATACCAGTATTTATACTTTTAGAAATTGTGATAATTATCTTATGAAAAGGCTAAAGATAGATAAAGATATTCAAAGCGGTGAAGAAAAACTCCAAGCAAGATTTTATGAATATATTGACGGAGTTGGAGAAAATAGAAAACTAAGTAAAGTAACAAAGTTAAATTTTGGTTCAGATAACAAATGTAAAGATGCAGAGTTTTGGGATTTCTATCACCCATACTATAGTGATACTGTTTTGTTTTCAAGACGCTCCAATTCAGGTGTTGCGAACAATTTCCCTAAAACCTCTGATTACATTGAAGACATAAACGGTATTAAACTCCGCCCTATCTCAACAGCTGAATATCTTGAAACAAAACAAAGAATGGGTAGAAAGCATTTCGTTTCAGCACCTTGGACAATAGATGAAAGTATTACATCTGATGTTGCTGTAACTGATAGGATTAAGGAATGTACAGTAATTGGTATAATTGGTGAAAAAGGAATTTCGTTAAATCACCTGAACCCTAATAATAAAAAGAACTATGATTTAGCCCCCATAATAGAAACGTTGAAAGAACAAATCTCAAAACAAGGAAAGGATGTAAAAGCCTTTCTGCTTGGTTCAGTTGAAGCTGATGAAAGAAGTAATAAGCAATTTTGGGAGTTGAAAAATGCATTAGAACAAGCACGTATCCCTATTTCTACATATAAAACAGGAGATATGGTTATAAAAAATATCCGTGCATTTTTGCCACCAATTATGGAATTTGGGAAAATGGTTAGAAATGGCAGAGCAACACCTTTCTCGTTCGTTTCAGGACAACATATTATTTGTGACGGTAATGAAATCAAAATTGCTAATATGGTTATAGACAAAGAGCTTGCAAGTGGAAATAGAAATGCATTTGATATGCTTAGAAAAAGTTTCTCTATATTAAATAATTCATAGGATTATACTTCCAAAACTTTTTCAACATCAAATTGGGTTTTTAGCTTTAAAGCAAAAATATTATCTAAATCGAATTTCGCAAGTTTAACAGCGTCTTTTTCTGTGACAACAATATTTTTATCTCTCACATTTCCTATGTCTTCTAATTTATAGCTATGATGGTCATCAAAGGTTAACTTTTGATGAACATTATAATCATCATATAAGAAACTGTAGAACTGTTCCGGCTGTCCAATTGCTGACATTGCAACAATTTCACTATGTTTGCTTAAATGTTCACCCGTTTTAATGTTATAAACATACTCAGGTTCGGCTTTACAAATGAATACGGGCTTATTAAGCTCTTTCTCAAGGCTTTTAGCATACTCTTCTGCAAATGAATGGTTTATGTTCTTGCTTACAACAAGAATTTTATCGACCCGATTCATCCCCTCAAAACCTTCTCTTAAAGGTCCTTGTGGTAATAGCTTGCGGTTTCCAAACTGCTTTTCACTATCAATAAGTAAAATATTAATATCTCGTCTTAATCTTCGATATTGAAACCCATCATCAAGAATAATTTTGGTAACACCTAGCTCTTTAATGGCATAATTAGCTGCCTTAACCCTGTCTTTACAGGTTAAAACAGCGCATCCGTCAAGATTTACTGCTAACCAATAAGGTTCATCACCTGCATCCTGAGCTTTATAAAAAAGGTTTATCCCGTCAGATATAACATTGACATTTTTATTAGATAACCTTCCGCCATATCCTCTTGATATTATACAAACCTTTTCACCTTGTTCTATAAGATACTTAGCAATTCCTGCTACAACAGGGGTTTTCCCAACACCGCCGGTTGTTAAATTCCCAACACTTATTACTTGAGCGTCAACACTGTAGCTCTTTAATATTTCCCTATCATATAAAGTATTTCTTAGCTTTACTACAAGCGTATAGAAAAACGCCCCAATACCTAAGAGGTTATATAAAACTCCACTACAGGATTTATCATAATGAATTTTAGTAATTTGTGTTTTTAAATCCATACAGGCATTATATACAAAACAGCATAAAAAAAGAACCCGTATTTTAACAGGTTCTCTTTTAATCTTTTATCAAGAAAACTACGCTTCTGTAGCTTCTGTAGCTTCTGCTGCTTGTGCTTCAGCTTCTGCCTTAGCTTGAGCTTCTGCCTCTGCCTTAGCTTTTGCTTCAGCTTCAGCTTTTGCTTTTGCCTTTTTAGACATTTTTACTTCTTCTGACTTTTTGTAATTTAAAGAACCGTCTTCATTACAATTAGCCATCAAATACTTAACAGTATCTGTAGGTTGAGCACCTTTCTTAACCCATTCTTGAGCGCTTGCCAAGTTGAACTTCATTTCTTTTGTTTTTGGATTGTAATATCCTAATTCTTCAACTGGTCTGCCTTCACGTTTTGTTGTTGAATTAATAACAATTATTCTATAGTGTGGGTTTTTCTTTGCACCCATTCTTTTTAGTCTGATTTTTAACATGTTTTATTTCCTTCTTTCTTACTATATTGCAAAACCTAGCCGCTTGGTTTTGCTGGAAATATACTTAAGAGGAATAGTGTACTTCCAAGTATATAGAAACATAAATAAGCTAGCAAATCAAGTATATATAATCTCTTGTATTTATAATGTTAATTTTTTTTAATATATGCTTATTATTAAGCAATTTTAATTTTCACACAATTTAGAATATTTACAATGAATATTTCTCCTGTAAAAATTTCACCTAAAATATCTATACAAAACGATTCCTTGATTAATAAAAACTTTAATCGTAAAGAGAGTCATACCGATTTTTCAGAGTCTGTTTTTCCAAATTACATCAACTATCGGTCTTATATACCTTCTTTTTTGGGGAATTTAAAAACTAGTAAAATTACTTCAAATGAGTTGGAAAAATTAGAAGATTTTATATATTCATTGGATTTAGAGAAGTTTAAACTTTTAGGTGTAGAAAACTACTTTGGAAAAGAAAATACAGAAAAACTCTATAAAAATGTCATGAGAAATTATCATGATATCGCAAATTTTATATATTTTATTTTGAACCAAAAGTCAGCAATCTTATTGGACGATTCTACAGGTCCAATACTTAAAACAGGTAATTATAAAAAATTTGATGCTGTTACTTGTTACAAGCAATTTGATCCTAAAAATAGTTTTTATAATACTTTTATTTTGAATTCTGACATCTGTAAGCAACTTATAGCTCAAAATAAATCACTATTTGAATCAAAGTTAAAATTTACACCCAATAAATCAGTAGATGAAATATATGCGGAGTTAATAACTCAAGATTCTGCGTTATTTAAAAGTGATTATGATTATTCAGACATAAGAGGAATTTTACTGGGCTATCCTGTGAAGAATTCAATTTTATTTAATCTAGAGGAAATGCTTCCAAAATCAGAATATAGGAACTTTGGTGATATAGAGAAACACAAAAGACTTCTGGCAGAGCACCTTGAAAGTGAGAATTATGCAAAACTTACGCCTAGTTACAAGAGAGAGATATTGGATTTCATAAACAAATATGATGGTAGTGAATTTAACAGATTTATGCTATCAGAGCATAAAACAGGCAAACTTCCCGGATTTCTACATATTAAACATGTTTCAGAGCCAGAAGAAGAAGCAAGAATGATTAATTCTGTAAGGGCAGCGGTTAAACAAATAAATACCATAGATGAAAAAATTAACTTACTTTCGCAATAAAAGATTTACCCCTGCGACGAAATAGTTTTTAAACTCAGTAAAAGACCTTAGTCTAAAAAGAGTTCTTAAAATATATTTAGGCCTTAAATAGAAGCGTTTTACAGCACTTTTATGAAGCTCAAAAACTTTTTCTTTAGATAAGTAATGGGTCTTAACTACAGGATAGTAATAAGCATTGTTATAAGTTGTAGTGGAATCAAACAGCCTTTCTTTGATTGCATAATCATAAAATCTGGTACCCGGAAGTGGAGTTGCAGTATAGAAGCTGATAAAATCACTATCAAGCTCAATAGCAAATTTAATAGTTTCTTCAACAGTTTGCTCGGTTTCCCAAGGTAAACCTATAACAAAGTAATTATATATTTGGATTTTGGCTTTTTTAAGGATTTTTACAGCCCTTCTAATGGTATCAAGCTTCATTCTTTTACCGATTTTATCTAAAATCATTTGTGACCCGCTCTCGACACCAATACTCATAAGTCTGCATCCCGCTTTATACATCAAATCTGCCATCTCCTGAGAAATAGTATCCGCTCTTGTATTTGCAGACCAAGTAATATTTAGCTTTGCATCAATAATTTTCTTACATAGATCCATTGTCCAATTCTTGTCTAAATCAAAAATATCAGACCAGAACAGAAAATTTTTGATATTATACTTTTCAATACATTCTTTAATCTCAGCAATAATATTTTCAGGAGTCCTAACCCTTGTCTTAAGTCCGGAAACAGGAGATGCAAGACAAAAGAAGCAATTAAAAGGACAGCCTCTTGAAACCTTAATAACAGCTTGAACTTTACCGTTATCCGGACGTCTGTATAAATTGTTATTAACTAAATGCCTTGCCGGAAAAGGCAAGCTGTCTAAATCTTCATTAAACTTTCTTATTTTATTTTTAACACCTTGAAAATTCTTTTTATAACAAATTCCGGCTATTTCTTCATCCGGGACATTTTCAAGAATTTCTTTAAGCGTCAACTCAGGCTCACCAACAATTACATAATCAATACATTGATTCTCATAAATAGCGTTTACATTGTAGTTAAGAAAAATAGCTCCTTTAACAATAATTTTAACAGACGGTAAAATTTCCTTAGCCTTTTTAAGAGCCTCAATATCAGTTTTAAAAGTAGGAGTAGCAACATTTGCAACAATATAGTCAGGCGAAAATTCAATTAAATCTTTTTCAAAGTTCCCTCCAAGGCTATAATCAGCAATTTTGGCCTCACATCCAACACTTTCGGCAATAGCCGCAAGATACATTAAATCAGTAGGTGGAAGTGGAGGAATAACAAGTAAATTTTCTGTTGGCTGTTGACAACGGTCTTCACGATTTAAAACAGGCGATGGAGGATAAATGAAAAGAATCTTCTTTTTCAAAAATACCCCCTAATTAACGCCTGAAATAGTTTTTTCTTTAATAGATCCGGCAATAAGAGTTGCGATTAATAGTGAAATAGCGCCAATAAAGAAAGCGTACTCCCAGTGATAATTAACACCTTCAGCCATTTGAAACTCACACTTGTTAATAAACCAAGCAACTAAAGTACAAACAAGAACTTGTGGTCCGGCAATAAAAATATTGAATATTCCCATTACCGACCCCTCTGTACCGGCTTTGATATATTGAGATAACATCGCAAACGGTAGAGCACAAATACTAGCCCAACCAATGCCTGATAATGCCATTAATAAAATAACAGCTTTGTCATTATGAGTAACGCCCATGCCCCAATAAGCAAGTACCATTGATAGCATAGAGATTATATGAACACGCTTATTACCGTATTTAGCAGACAAAAAACCAATAGGAATAGCTACTAAAAAACAGACCAAATTAAATACTGCAAAACAAACAGAAGAAAAGTTTGTAGCTACAAGCGTTTTATTTTCATAAATTTCTTTAGCGATATCCGAAACCCCACTCAAATCAGGGATTTGAAAAACAGTGTGAATTGCATACTGAGTAAAATTAATCAATAAGCACATAGTTCCAATCCAAGTAAAAAATTGCATAAGGCAGATTTTAGATACTTCAGGCGAGAGGGCAAAGAAATCTTTAATTGCTTGAATAAAACTAAATTTTTCATCTTCTTTGCTACTATCTGAAGATTGTTTAAGAGAACTATGTTCATGTATAGTAATACAAGTCCAGGTCATAGCTAAAGTAAAAGCAATAGCCGCCATTACAAATTGAGCAGTAATAGGCATTTGGTACCCAAAAGCCCACTTAAGGAAAGGCGCAACCCCAGCAGCAACAACAGAACCTAAACCAATAGATAAACTCATATAAGAGTTAGCAACCGAATGTTGTTGAGGAGGCACTACGTCTGGAACAAGAGCTCGATATGGACCTTGAGCAACGTTAATACAAGCATCAATAATCCAAATCATAATAGCAGCGATAATCAGTCCAGTAATCGCCGGAAGATGAAGGTTATAATATTGATTAATTTTTTCTGCGATTAATCCGGAATTAGGGAAAATACATAAAGCAATAGCAGAAATAACAGCTCCTAAAAATAAATAAGGACGTCTTCTGCCAAATTTAGTATGAGTTTTATCAGATAAAGCACCAACAAGCGGTTGAACAATCATACCTGTAAATGGTCCGGCTAACCAAATTAAACCATAAACAAGCGGATCGGCTCCAAGACCTTCTGTAACCGGTCCGGATAATATAATTCTCATTTGCCAAGCAAACTGTAAGCCGAAAAATCCTAAAGCAAAATTAAGAAATTGACTTGTAGTAAATCTTTTCATCTCAACTTTATCGTCCATCAAAAGCCCCTTATAAACTCCATCACCAAGCGGGTAAAACCCCTTCTACCTTCTAGTGTACCCTTAAAATATTTTACGGTCAATAGAAATCTTTAATAATAAAAAAATATTAAAAATGTAAATTTTTTTAACAAAAACGCAATTTAATAATAAACAAAAACTTTATATAAATACAAACAGAAGAGGACAAATTATGACATTAGAAGCAGCAGCAAAATTTGGACAATATCTTCCATTCCTAGGAGGTAAATCCTCAATACCGGCAGGTGGGGTTCAAGGTATTCCTGCGGGAGGTTCGGAAGGCGGAAAAACAGGCGGGCAAGTTGCTGAAGTTGGCGCAGTATGGGGTGGTGACAGTTATGGAAATATTAACGTAACTGATGCTACTTATAACAGAATAAGCGCTATTGATGGAGAGCTTTCACCTAAACAACTTCCTAATGGCAACAGGCATCTTGCTTGGGCATAAATTATTTCATTTCACTTAGTTTGATAAGATTGGCTATGGTCGTATCATAGTCAATCTTTTCGTGTGTTGTTTGGCATAAGAATTTATTAATTTCGGGCATAAGTTTTATTGCTCTGTCGCATTCTTGGCTTGAGCCTTTTACATAAGCACCAATAGTTATTAAATCCTCATTTTGCCTATACACAGCCATTAAATTCCTGAGTTGTCCTGCAGCTTGTCTATGTTCAGGGCTGGTAACTTCAGGCATAACACGGCTTATTGATTCTAATACGTCAACAGCAGGATAATGGTTTTTATGAGCTAAACTTCTTGAAAGCATTATGTGCCCGTCAAGAATACTTCTTGCAGTATCAGAGATTGGTTCATTGAAGTCATCACCTTCAACCAATACGGTGTATAAGCCAGTAATAGTACCTTTATCGTTTGTTCCTGTTCTTTCTAACAACTTTGGCATAAGAGCAAACACAGACGGAGTATAACCTCTTGTAGCAGGCGGTTCTCCAACAGCAAGCCCTACCTCACGCTGGGCCATTGCAATACGAGTAACACTATCAAGCATAAATAATACATCCATGCCTTGATCTCTAAAATATTCAGCAATAGTTGTTGCGACAAATGCTGCTTTTATTTTTACAAGTGAAGGCTGTTCAGAAGTTGCAGCTATAACTATGGAGCGTTTCATCCCTTCTTCGCCAAGGATATTTTCGATAAACTCTTTAACTTCTCTGCCCCGTTCACCGATTAATGCTATAACATTTAAATCAGCAGAAGTGTTTTTAGCGAACATACCAATGGTAGTACTTTTCCCAACACCAGAGCCTGCAAAAATCCCCATCCGCTGACCTTTGCCCACAGTTATAAAACCATCTACTGAACGTACTCCCAATGATAACGGTTGTGTTATTCGGGTTCTTCTTAAAGGATTTATCAATTCAGCGGTAGTTGAGCGGTAATCCGTTATTTTTATTTCTCCTAACGTATCAATCGGACGTCCTAAACCATCTAATACTCTACCAATAAGTTGCTTACCAACTCCAACTTGCATAGCACTTCCGGTACTTTCTACAATAGAGCCTGGACGTACTCCTTCTACAGAGCCTAATGGCATTAATAATATTCTATTTTCCCTAAATCCTACAACCTCTGACCATATTGGTTCACTCTCGAATGAAGGATATATATAGCACATATCTCCAATAGATGCCGACGGACCGTCAGCTTCTATTATCAATCCGATAATTTCAACAACACGACCTATCATCTTTTTTGTATTGGTTGAATTAATTATTTCAAGGTATCGTTCTTTATTAAATGTCATTTTTTAATGCTTCCGCACGAAGTTTTTTTACTATTTCACCAATTTTAGCCGAAATTCTTGCATCTACCCTTGAAGATATTGATTCAACAATTGTTCCGTCATCTGATAGTGCAGGATCTTCAACAATTCTAACATTTTTTACGTTTGGTATTTCATATTTGAATCTTTCAGAAAAAGAAGAAATTCGACCTACTAGTTTAGGGTTAACAATAATAGTGATATTTTCTTTATCTTGAAGTTGCATAACTGTTTCTGCTGTGATTTTATACAAAAGATTATCGTCTAAAGGTTTACCGCAAACTTTTAGTGCTATTGCATTTATAAGTTCGACAATATCTTTTTCTGCCGATTTTATAATATCATGTTTAATCTCAAATGAACTGGCTGCAAGTGTGTCAAGTGACTTTAGTGCTTCTGCTGCATCATTGTCGAATTTTTCTAATCCGTCTTTTAGTCCTTGCTCAAATCCTGCATCATACCCTTCTTGTTTTATTTGCTCATATTCTTCTTGGGCGCGTTTTTGAGCTTCTTCGATTATGTGAGTAGCACGAGTTTCCGCTCTTTCAATAACAGAATTTGCTTTGCCTTCAGCTGCGGCCATTAATTCTTTTTTCTTCTGTTCAGTTTGAGCGATTATCGCACGAACTTTTGCTTGTTGCTGTGTTACAGGTGTTTGCTCTATTGGCAAAATATATTCACCTGCCATTTGAACATCTGAACTTTTTATCCTGCTGTTTGGCTTATTTTCGTTACTCAATTAACTCATCCTCTACACTTGCGCGGGTAATCGTAATTTCTCCTGATACTTCTAATGAACGAATAGTAGCAACTATTTTAGTTTGTGCTTCTTGAACATCTTTTGCTCGGACTGGACCTAAGTATTCCATATCGTCTTTTAACATTTGTTGAGCACGCTCAGACATATTCTTAAAGATTTTTTCTCGAATCTCATCTTTTACACCTTTAAGTGCAAGTGATAGCTCTTTAGAATCAACTTCTCTAAGAACTTTTTGAATTGAACGGTCATCGAGGATAACAATATCTTCAAATACGAACATCAAGTCTTTTACTTCTTGCGCCAGTTCTTGGTTTTCGATATCAAGCCATTCCATAATATTCTTTTCTGTAGCTCTATCACAGCAGTTAAGGATATTGGCAAGTGACTCTACACCACCTGCAGTTGAGAAATCCTGAACTAACAAAGCTGAAAATTTACGCTGTACAATATCTTCTATAACAGATAGAATTTCGGGGTTTGTAGGAGTCATTTCTGCTATTCTCATTGATACTGCAGCTTGTATATCAGGTGGAAGAAATGATAAAACCTGTGCTGATAATTCGGGTCTGATATATGCTAAAATTAAAGCCAATAATTGTGGATTTTCAGATGAGAAAGTATTTGCTAATTGGCTGGGATCTGCATCATTCAGAAAATGGAAAGGATTTGTATTAATCAGAGAATTAACTCTATCAAGCATTTTGCCGGCTTCTTCTGCACCATATACATTTTCAAGAAGTTGTTTTGCATATCCAACACCACCTTGAGCAATATAATTTTTCGCTTGAAATACTATTTTAAATTCTTCTAATATACCATTTAAAACTTCATCAGGTAATTTGCCTAAATTAGCAATGTCTAGAGTGATTTGTTCTAATAAATCTTTGTCACCAATGTTTTTCATTATTTCAGATGCCGTATTAGGCCCAAGAGCAATCAAAAGAGCCGCAACCTTCTGGCTAGGTCGTGTAATTTTTTGCTCTTTACGATTTTTTAAATCTTCTAACGACATCCTCTATTCCTTTAAATATGAAGTGATTAATTTTGCTGCTTCTTCAGGTGACTGCATTACTATATCATTTAACTCTGTTATATTAGACTCTTTTTGCGATTGAGTAAAATTCTTTCTAAATTCAATTATAGGTTCTCTATCTGCTAACTGAACCATAGCGTCGTCATTTGGAGCTACATTTACAACAGTATTACTAGCAGGATTTCCGGTAGGTACTTTAACTTTTGCAAATTTGTCCAATATCCCTTTTAACATTGCTAATGCTATTATACCAAGAACACATAAAATCACTAAAGGTAATACGTTATCTACAACCGTTTCAATAACTTCTTCTTTTTGATATCTTGCACGGATATCATTTTGTCGTTTCTCTTCAGCTGCAAGACCTTCAAATTGTAGACCTGAAATAGTGATTACATCTCCTCTGTCAAAATTTCCACCTGATGCTGATAAAACAAGGTTTTGAAGCTCAGTTTTTTCTGCATCGGTTAATATTTTGTTTACTGCTACTGCTATTGTTAATCGCTTGATTGTTCCAGGTGCGTATACAACCTGTTTAATTTCTTTGGATACACTATAATTTACAGCACTTTTTTCTTTCGAATAATTCAAATTCTTTGGATTAGCTGTTACACCATTTTGAACAGGAATTTGATTCGGATTTTCATAAGTTTCTATTTCAGTCTGAGAACTTGTCATTACTCCTTGATTGGTATTCCCAACAGGAATATAGCTTTCTATTGTTGCCTTTGCTGAATTAAAATCTATATCAGCATTAACTTGTACTGATACATTTCCTGGACCCACTATTTTTTCCAAGACTTTGGTAATTTTACCTGCTGTCTGTGTTTCAAGGTTAGCCTTAAAGCTCTCCATATCTGTTGAATTCTTTGCTACTTCATCTGACAAACTTGCACCGTTTTGGTCAGTTATAAAAACTCTATCAGGTACTAATCTTGGGACAGAAAATGCTACTAAATTTTTTATTGCTTTAACTTGTGTTGTTTTTAATCTATAACCAGGTTCTAGTACTAGCATAACAGATGCTGAAGGTGCTTCATCCCTATCTTGAAAAATAGAACGTTCAGGCTCTGCAAGATGTACTTTTGCATACTTTATCCCTTGCATTTTTTCTATTGCACGAGTTAATTCCCCTTGATAAATTCGTTGTTTTGTTAGCTTGTTTTTAAAATCGGTCGAACCTAGTTGCATATCATCTAATAACTCAAAACCGGAATCTTCTCGTTGTATCATATCATTTTCTACAACAAATACTCGTAATTCATCTCTTATTTTTGATGGTACTAATATTGTTCGTTTGTCTTCTGATAATTTATAAGGATGTCCGTTTTTCTTTAAGCCTTCTACTACGCTTATTGCGTTTGTTTCACTTAAGTCAGAATATAAAACTGCCCAATCCGGCTCCATTGCTTTTGATAAGAAAAATGATGCTGCAACTAATGTTATAACAACAATTACTAACATTGCAAACTTTTGTGTGCTGTCTAAGCCGTTCCATAAGCGTTTTACATCTGATGCTAATAAATTAAAATAATTGCCTTCCATTTTATATTTTTTTACCTTTTATTCCAAAATTTATAGAATACTCCCACATTAATATTATAATAACTTGGAATAAAAATCTTTTCAATTTTGTTAAGTTAACTTTACAGTCTTTGAAGTAGATTTTTACATATTTATTGTAAAATAAATATTAATGAAAATATTAAATAAAATACGAGGTGATTTTTTAGGTGGAATTGTTTCTTCAATTGTTGCACTACCTCAGGCACTTGCTTTCGGTGTAGCAACAGGGCTTGGCGCAAGTGCCGGGTTATGGAGCGCAATTATTTTATGTCTTGTAGCAGGTATTTTAGGTGGAGTACTTGTTTCTGGACCGACTGGACCTGTTGCTATTATTCTTACATCGCTTATTATAACAAATTCACTTGACTTACAAACTATTGTTCTTGTTATGGTACTTGCCTCAATTTTTCAGGTTATACTTGGCTTATCGCCATTTCCAGGGATTGTGAAATATGTTCCATATCCTGTTATTTCTGGATTTATGAATGGTGTTGGTGTGTTACTCATATTTTTACAGATTAATCCGCTTGTTGGACAAGCAATTGCTTCTTCGCCTATTAACAGTTTTAAAAATTTGTTCATTAATCCTATTAATAATGAAGCAATGATTTTGGGTGGACTTACTCTTTTAATTGTGTTTTTAACACCAAAGAAATTAAACAGAATTTTCCCTTCACAAATTATTGCTTTAATCATTGGTACAATTATTTCTGTTAAACTTGGATTTAATGTTGATAGAATTTCTGAAATCTCGTTTGCTTTGCCCAAATTAATTCTACCAAGTATAGATACTCAAGTGATTCTTGATTGCATTCCATACGCACTTGTTATTGCTGTTATATCATCATCCGAAAGCCTTTTAACAGGTCTTGTTGTGGATTCGCTTACTAAATCAAAGACTCCGGCTAAGCGAATTTTGATATCTCAAGGAATCGGGAACTTTTTCTGTGGAATAACAGGTTCGTTGTATGGTTCAGCAGCAACAATGCGAAGTGCTGCTGCTATTAATGCAGGAGCCACTACCAGATTGGTAACTTTTATTAATCCGCTTATTTTGCTTTGCGTATTAATTCTTTTTTCAGATTTTGCTAAGCAAATTCCGCTGGCTGTGCTTGCAGGGATTCTAATTAAAATTGGATATGATATTATTGACACTAAACTTTTAAAAGTAATCAAATATGCACCAAGAGATGATTTATATGTTTTATTGGTTGTATTTCTACTAACTGTATTTTATAACCTTATTTTTGCGGTAGGTGCTGGAATAACTCTAGCAGCTCTGCTTTATGCAAAAAGGGTTGCTGATAAAACCTCACTTGGTGTTAAAACTATTCAGGATGATGAAATTAACGAGCTAGAAAAACAATTATTTAAGGCGTATAACTACCAAATAAGAGTTGTGCATATTGACGGTCAGTTTTTCTTTGGGTCTGCTACTCAGCTTATTTCTCAATTTGAAGAACAGCTTGGTACTAAATTTCTAATAATAAATTATGAGTCTGCTTCTTTACTTGATATTTCAGCTATTTTTGCTTTGGAAGATATTATTGTTAGATTACAAGACCAAAAAATCAAAGTGATGATGATTGTTAAAAATGAAGAAGTATTAAACCAATTAAAAGACTTAAATATTCTTGCACAACTTGGAGAAAATAATGTATTTTATAATGAGTATGATGCTGTGCAAAATGCCAAAGAACGTATTAAAAAGAAATTTCTTTTATCCTAATTGTTTTTACATATCTTAAAAAAATAGCAATAATAATTTTTATCAGGTTTTATATTACCGGAAGATAAATATGAAAATAAATATTCAACAACAAAATACTAACTTTGGTGCATATCATATTGCTAACTGTAACGATTTAAGAATATACAAGATTGTAGATAAGCAAGATTTGAATTACATTAGAGAATTGCCTAAAAAGATAAAAATGAAAGAATTAATGCCAAATTTGAGTGAGCAGGAATATTCAAGATGGCAAGAAATGCTGGAATATGCAGTTGATAATGCAATTCAAGCGGGAAACACTACATATTTAGGTGTAAATGGTAATAAGCCTTGTGGAATTATAACATTTTTCAAAGATAAAATAACAGAGTTAGATTGTATATGTACTTGGCCTGTCGAATATGGTAAGAAAGTGAAACTTGCAGGACAAACATTATTTTATCAAATGTTTTCGGACTTTCTAAAAATAAACGGGAAGAAAATTAAACTTGAAGCAATAACAAACGGACCCTATGATACAGTCAGAAAGTATGAAAATTTAGGCTTCAAACAATTTGAAACATTGCCGACAAAAGTTAAAATGGAAGTAACGGCACCAAAAGTTAAAAATACAGTTAATAAATTATCTCAAAAACTTGATTATGAAGTTGTGGAAGCAGAAAAAATAAATCTTTTTAAAGAATTAAAATATTAAATTGGATAATATTTTTATTACAAAGCTGAATTTGTATGTTAAATAGAGGAGTAGGTAAAATATTTATAAATAACCCTAAATTGGGGTAGCGCTCTCCAACAATAAACAAAAAACATTAAACAATATCATCCAAAACACAAAAAAGAAGGAAAAATCGTAAGACTAGAAAGTTATATTTGCTTTGACAAAAAATGAAAACAAATGATATCATAAAAAAATGAAAGAAGTTAAAATACCCGGAGAGCCAATCATATCAATAATAATGGTACTATGTTTGACGTTTTATCTTTTTTATGTTGGATATAAACGTATGTTTGTTGAGAATACATTTATTAACATTGATGGCATTTTTCTTTTGATTGTCGGTTCAATACTTTTGGTTGGAGCTTCTTTAGGGATTATTTTCAGAGGCTACAAAATTTTATATAATAATGAGATAATAGAAATTCACACAAATATTCCAATATTAAGAAAAAAAATAATTAATACTATTAAAATAAATGAAATAACAAAAATCAAATTTAGTTATTATAGAGGTGAGATGGCAAGCATATATTGCAATAAAAAATTTTATAACGTATACGCAACAAATGAGGAGTTTTATAATTTTTTAAAAAAGATTGATAAGCATCTTTAAAAATTATAATTACAAAAGATGTATTATGAAACAAAAATTTTATAGGTTGGGATTTAACTGGACTGCTAAAATTCTTTAATTATGGTAAATATTGGATGAACTTAAAAATATTCTTTTTAGATTATCGTCCTAATATAACCAATGTAAAAGAACAACCAGTTCCGGAATATTTGACAACCAGTTTCGGAATTTTGGGACAGTTAGATAAAAATTTTTA
>CALUUI010000017.1 GCA_944323925.1 Candidatus Gastranaerophilales bacterium | reverse complement strand
CTTCATCTAAATTTTGTTTTGCTTGTTCCATATTTGCATATAGCGGATTATTTATCTCCCATTCAAAATCTCCAAATTTAAATTTTGCTAAAAAAGGTATAAACGTCCATATAATTAGCATACATAACATTGCAGAGTTTCCGCTGAAAGGCTTAAAAATTATTACTTCCTGCCAGTTAAATATGCAATAAAGTAATAATGTCGCAAAAATTACGAAAAACCATATTGCTAAAAATATAAACATTCCTTTTTTCATGCGAATTTTGGCCTCTTTCAATTTTTAATACTGCTATTATAAACGAAAATATTATTAAATGTTTATTTGTTAATAAAAAATTAAGCATTAAGTGATTATATCCGTTTCTGACATAGCCTTCGTTTATGATAATATAAAATCACGGTAAAGATATGAATACTCTCGAACAAGACAATTATTTAAATTTAATATATAAATGTAAAGACAGCAAACAAGCAGTTCTAGACTTTTATGATTTTAAAGATTCTATTTTACCCAATAAAATCTATCGTTATCAAAAATGCAGTAATAAAAATATTGATGCACTCAAAAATAATTACATTTGGTTGAGCAACCCAGATGAATTTAATGACCTTCATGATTGCAAAGTTAATATAAATTCAGATTTATGGGTAATAAATAATGTTTTTAAACACTATGATTTATCCGAGTCAGAGACAAAACTTATATTTGATTTAATACATAAAGTTATGACAGGATTAGACTTTGATATATTTACATCAACCCTAACATCTGAAAAGTATTGTCGTATCAATGAAATCCTAAATCCATTAAATGATATAACTACATATAAAGAATATTATGAAAAATTCAAAGAATATAGCAATCCTCATAAAGAGAAACCAATGAAAATAAGCTGCTGGGCAACTTGTTTTTCAAATAAAATGGATAATATTTTAATGTGGTCACATTATGCAAACTGGAACAAAGGCTTTTGTGTAGAATATGATATAAGTAAGGATTTGGAATTTAAACATTATTTATATCCTATTATTTATTTATCCGCACCAATTTTTAAACCAGAATTGGTAGGAATGGAGATTACAATATCTCAAACTATCTTTGCAACAAGTAAGTGTCATACTTGGGCATATGAAGAAGAGTATAGATTCTTTGGCAAAAAATCTGGTAAATATACAATGACAAACAAACCCAGTTGTTTATATCTTGGCAAATGTATAGATAAAAAAGATGAACAAAAATTAATTAAGATTGCCAAATCACAAGGAATTACAACTGTAAAAAAGATGTCTACTATTCCAGGGAGATATGAATTGTCATCGGAAGTTGTTTATACTGAAATCTCACAGGATTAAAGGATATTACTATGGATATTATAGACAGGTTAGCGAAATCAAAATTCAGGAGCAGGTTTAAACTCCGAGCAAAAGAGTTTGAATATATCAAGGATAAAGGACTTGATAAAATTCGTTCTCATGCCTGCGATTTTATTCGTGATAGAGTAGCTCCGGCAGAACCAATCAATGACGGCAAACAAACTCCAATGCGAGGACATCCTGTATTTATTGCTCAACACGCAACCGCAACATGCTGCCGTGGTTGTATCGAAAAATGGCACAAATTCCCCCAACACAGAGAATTAACCAAGACAGAACAAGAATACCTTGTTTCAATAATTATGGAATGGATTAAACAACAAATTGCTTAAAAGGGAACTACAATATAATTTTTCTTAGTTTTTCAACCATATCATTTAATATATTTAGTGTTTCAAAATTTGACTGAATTAGCAGTTTCTTGATATTTTCTTCAAAATTATCAGGTAAAATACTGCAATTGTCCTTTGCATATTGAATAAGCCTTTTTTCTCCCGGATGCAGAAGTTCATTAACCGCAAAAATTATATCAAAATAACTCGCTAAAAATGCGGTGATTCTGTGGTTTATACTTACTACATCATTTCTTTTTACGGCTTTCTCAATTTGCTCATAATATGAAGCAAAAGGTTTATCTTTCATTAACATTATATTTCTTTTAATAATATTTTGTTTAAGCTCGTTTGGATATTCAGTTTGTATAGAAGTTTGCAGATTTAAAAGCCAATTATCCGTATCATAAATTATTTGAAAATTATTTAATGTAAATAAAAATGCAGTTGTATAACCATTTGAAGGGTAATGTTTAAACCAAATATTTTCAATAATATTTTCAAACCAATTAACATTCCAGTACATAATATCTAATTGGAAGTCTAATTTATCCACCAAGAACTCATCGCCAGAACCAAAATACTCACATCCTACTTCATATTTTGATGAGATTCTTTTTACCATTTCTTCCCTGCTTGAAACTAATATATCTTTATCTACAAATATGTAAACATCAATATCCGATAAATGATCAGAAGTATTATTTACTCCTGAGCCACCAAGTGCAATCGCCTTAACTTCAGAAAAGTCTTTATATTGATTAATAATACTTTTAAAACTTTCATTCATAATAATATTATTATATCTAAAAATTATCAGAGAGAATTGAACAAATTATCTTTTCAATTTGAACTGTCTGACAGATAGAATTGAACAATTTCCGACTTAATTAAACGCAAAATTAAACTTTTCAATTTCATTGTCCGACTTGTTCAATTTTAACTGTCTATTTATATCTGTACTGTCTTGTTTCTTTACACCAACAATCGAACACTGGAAACGGCATTAAAAAAGGGCTTGAATCTGATACAGCCCTTAAATATAGAAAAAACTCCCCAGGCTGGACTCGAACCAGCAACCCTTCGATTAACAGTCGAATGCTCCGCCATTGAGCTACTGAGGATTACTCACAAATATATATTACCAAATAATTTTTTTTTGTAAAGTAGTTTTTCTTGTTAATTTATTTTACTTTTTTGAACATTTAACATCACTAGGGTATAATACCAGTATGAAAAGATTTTTTACACTATTATTCATATTATTTTACGTTTTTTCTCCTCTAATTTGTTTTGCTGACACTTTACGCGGTGGAGTAAATGAGGATGACGAGTTACAAAACCAAGAAAGCAAACTATTTACCGGAGAAGTAGACTATCTGGAGAAAAAAGAGGTCATTAATATGACCGTATCACAAGTTTTGGATGGAAGTTATTCTTTCGAAGGCGATGAGTTTTTTGCAAAAGTAACATCTGATGTTGTTGGAGAGAATGGCGTTATTATTCCCAAAGGGACTGTTGCGCATGGCTTTATCAAAGAAGCCTCCGAAGCAAAAAGACTTGGGCGGGATGGATATCTTGAACTATCTTTTGATTACTTAATCACTCCGGACGGACGAGAAATTCCTATTGAAGGTAAAATGTCAACTAAGTTACATCCTATTAAAGCGGCAACGAAAATTGTCGCAACAGATGTTGGCTATACTGCGGCTGGCGGCGTAATTGGAGGATTAATGTCTGCTCAGCTATTAGGAATTGAAGCTGCAATTGCTTCTCAAGGATACACCGTCGCTGGTGGGGCTGCTCTTGGGAGTATGGCTGGACTTGGATTAGCCCTCTACAGAAAAGGGAAAAATGTTCTTATCTCTCCTGGGGATGAAATCAAAGTCAAAATTATTACTGATGTTGCTCTGCCTGTTTACAAAGACGATGCGCTTAAAAAAGAAGAAATTCTTTGTGATGACATCAAAGTCAGGATTGCTAATATCCTTTATGAAAAAGATCCTTTTGGAGAAGTTAATACTCTTACTCTTTCTCTTAGTATTGCTAATATGTCTGAATACACTTTTTCCGGTATGGATATGACTTTAGTTAATGATTATAACGTATCATTTAATCCTTCTGTTTTTGGTGATACAAAACTTCTTTTCTCACAAATTCGACCCGGTGATAGATTCGCTGGCAAAATTTCTTTTGCCGTAAATAATGTTAAGGATACTTTTTGGCTATGTATTTATGATAAAAAAAGCAAAGAAACTATCGTTAAAATTTCTTTAGACAATGCTTATAAAAATGTTTCTGACGATACAAAAAAAAGAAATAGTAAGCTAAAAAAGGTTAAAAAGAATTTCTATAAAGAAAACGATGACTTTGATAATATTTAAAATATTTACTAACAAAAGTATTTTTTATAAAATATACCTATCATGAAAATATGTTTTCAATCATCTGCAATCTATCAAAATAATACTTTTAATAAAACACACTCGAATAAAACTAGGAACCAAAGTAGTCATAAATGTTATGGTAATCCTAATTTTAAATCCGGCAATAAATATCTTAGAGGAATTGCTGGGTTTGGTGTAGCAACATTTGCTACTTTACTATCATTAATAGGAATTAATCTGCACAATAATTCTTATAAAACATTGAGCCAAAGTGGTGTTATAAACTATGTTGAACCATTACAAACGGATTTCGAAACAAGAGATGAGGCAATACTTTATGCAAAAAACAGAGTTATAGAAGCATTAAACGCTCCAAAGCCGTATGAACATCTTGTACTAATTGACAACGCAACTAATGAAATTCTTGCAGAATTTAAAGGAGATGAAAACCAAGTTGTAGAATGTTTAAGCGCCTGGGATGAAATTTGTGTAGCTTTTAATGGAAAAGGTTATACATCTATACACGGACATCCAGAGAACAAAAACGGTTCAACAAATCCAATTGGATTTACAGATTTTCTTTCTCTCATTAATACTCCAAAAAATACTGTAATTGCTGCTGTTAGCAGGGATGGCAATATTTCTGCACTAACTAAATTACCTTACTACAGTCAGCCAGAAGACAAAAAAATTGAAAATATAAAGAATGGGATTGTAGAAATACTTGCAAAATCTTTTCAAAGAACACAACCACAAATGTATGACTCTCTTTATAACGCATTTTTTAGTACCACAGACTCACTAAAAAAAGCGAAGATTTCATCTACATTCGATTCTATACTTAACTTGCAGGACACAACTTACGAATGTCACAGATTGCTACACAAATTTTGGGAAAAACAGGCGCCTAAACTAGGTTTAAAATACTATACTAATTTTAAAAGAAACAATTATAGAAAATAGTCCAATAATAATTAATTTTTAATTCAAGTCTTTAAAAAAACTCAAAATATGCTATCATGAAATAGTTGGAAATATTTTTAAGTACATCTCATCAATGGAGCTTTATATATGAAAGCACTAGTATACAACAAAGATCATTTACCGATAATAAAACTAACAGAGCGTCCACTTCCAATAATCAAAAACTCAACAGATGCTATTGTAAAAGTAACACTTAGTTCAATATGTACAAGTGATTTACATATTGTAAAAGGATATGTTCCAAGAGCTTGTAATAATATAATTCTAGGTCACGAATTTGTCGGAGAAATAGTTAATGTTGGAACAGCTATTAAGAATTTAAAAGTCGGTGATAGAGTAGCAGCAAACTGTATAACTTTTTGCGGTGAATGTTTCTTTTGTAAAAAAGGTTTTATAAATAATTGTGTAAATGGTGGTTGGGAGATTGGTTGTAAAATTAATGGTTGCCATAGTGAATACGTGAGAGTACCATACGCCAATATGGGATTAACCAAAATTCCAGATAATGTAACTGATGAAGAAGCTCTATTTACTGGTGATATCCTTTCAAGCGGATATTTTGGTGCAGAGCTTTGCGAAATAGAAGAGGATGAAACAGTTGCAGTAATTGGTTCAGGCCCCGTTGGATTATGTGCGATGAGCTGTGCAAAACTGTTTACTAAAGGTAAGATTATTGCAATTGATATTGACCAGTTTAGATTGGACTATGCTAAAAAAATCGGACTTGCAGATTATACAGTTAATCCTTTAAGAGAATCTGTAAAACTATTCGTTAATAATGTTACTGATGGACGCGGTGCTGACAAAGTTATTGAAGCAGCTGGGACTTCCGAATCTTTTAAATCAGCTTGGGAAATTGCAAGACCAAATGCTATTATTGCTATTGTTGCTATGTATGAAAAAGACCAAATTTTGCCTTTACCTACAATGTATGGGAAAAATCTTATTTTTAAAACAGGCGGAGTTGATGCGGTTCACTGTAAAAAATTATTAGATTTTATTTCTAAAGGAAAAATCAATACTGAATTTTTAATATCAAAAACTTTTAGCCTAGATAATATTATTGAAGCATACCAATATTTTGAGAATAGAACTGATAACTGTTTTAAAGTCGCTGTTAAACCATAACTTTTTATGATAACATTGTATTATATGTTATTATATTGGGAATTTAAAGGATAGTAAAACGATTGGCTAAAATATCAATTATAATACCTGTTTATAATGTAGAGGTTTATCTTAGAGATTGCTTAGACAGTATCATAAACCAAACATTAAAAGATATAGAAATAATATGTGTAAATGATGGTTCTACTGATAACTCTTTAAGCATATTAAATAATTATGCCCAAAAAGATTCCAGAATAATAATAGTCAACCAAGAGAATCAGGGTTTATCTATGGCAAGAAACAGCGGCTTAAAATTTGCCAGTGGAGAATATATTGGTTTTGTAGATTCTGATGACTGGGTAGATGTTGATTTTTATGAAAAACTATATAATGCTGCTATCAATCAAAACTGTGATATTGCAGCAGCTTCTATCATTAGAAAAAGGATACATTCACAAAAATATAGAGTTCACTATACGGAATCAAATTCTGTATATACACTTGAAGACAAAATTAAACTCTGCAATGTTCCTGTTTGCTGTTATGTTTGGAATAAAATTTATAAATCTGATAAGATAAAGAATTTTAAATTCCAACAAAATATTTATTTTGAAGATATGATGTGGTTACCGGAAGTCCTTAAGCAAACAAAAGGATTGGTTTCTGTACCTGATACAAATTATTACTACAGAGTTAACAACAACTCTATTGTAAAAAAAATTCAATCGCCTAAAAAGCAACTTGACTCTTATAATGCTAAAAAATATATTATTGAATTTTTTGATGAAAACAACTTAAAATTATCAAAAAAACACAGAACTATTAATAAAAGAATTTACTACTTATTAAATATTCCTCTCTTAAAGGTAAAGGAATATGAAAACCAATATACATATTTATTATTTGGGGTTGCACCGATTTATAAAAAAACAAATAATAATATTTTTCTAATTTTTAATACGGCTTGCATTGGTGATGTTTTAGTATGCAATACTCTATGCCAAAATATTAAAAAATCATATCCTGATTCAAAAATAGTTTTTATTGTTAATAAACCAATGTATGAAGTTGCAAAATATCAATACTGTGTTGATGACGTAATTATTTATGATAAAAAAGGTGAAAACAAAGGTATTAAAGGGTTAATCAAATTTATTAGGAATTTTCAATATAAAAACGCATACGCCTCATTTGTAGTTTATGGTAGTTTTAGAAATATACTTATATCTTTTCTTTGTCATACAAAACATACAATATGGAATTTACTCAGGTTTAATCCTCAAAAATCTATATCATTACAAATGGCTGAGATGTTAAAAAAATTGAATAAAAATGTAAATATACAAAATTACCCTATAAAATACGAAATTTCAACAGAATTAGCAGAAGAAACAAACAAACTTCTTCCAGGCGATAAAAAATTTATAAATATTTCCCCGCTAACAAAAAATGCAGTTAAGGATTTTCCAATAGACACAACTATTGAACTAATAAAACGCTTTAACCAAACAGAATATGAAGTATTAATAACAGGAGCTGGAGAACAAGCATATCAGTATGCACAAAAATTAAAAGACTCCGGATGTAAATTTATTAATTTAGTAGATAAAACAACTATACTAGAGGCAGCAAAAGTTATAAAAAATTGTGTGGCTTCAATTTCAGCAGATACAGGCTCAATGCATATCAGTTATGCTGTAAACACTCCAACAATTGCTGTTTTTTTCGAAGATATTACAATTAAGCAATGGGCACCAAATCCTAAATTATACAATTGTAAAGTTATAACAGAAAATCAAACAGCTGAAAATATTTTTAATAAAACTCTAGAAATTATAAACAACAAAAGTAAGTAAATAGCACATTACTGGAGTCATTTCATTATGGGGCGCCTAATGGGATTCTCTTGCTCGGCGGCGTTAAACGAGTCTCCGTGTTTTGCTCTCGGGCTTTGCCCTCACGCAAAAACACTCCGCTCTCTGCCGCCTCGCGCTCGAACCCGTCTCGATGGGTTCTCATCTCCATCATGCGCATTAAAAAAACTCCATTTCTGGAGTCTTCTTTATTATGGGGCGCCCGATGGGATTGTCTTGCTCGGCGGCGTTAAACGAGTCTCCGTGTTTTGCTCTCGGGCTTTGCCCTCACGCAAAAACACTCCGCTCTCTGCCGCCTCGCGCTCGAACCCGTCTCGATGGGTTCTCATCTCCATCATGCGCATTAAAAAAACTCCATTTCTGGAGTCTTCTTTATTATGGGGCGCCCGATGGGATTCGAACCCATGTATATCGGAACCACAATCCGAGGTCTTAACCACTTGACGACAGGCGCCATCTCGTTATTTTTAGTATAACAAATAAATTTTTTCTTACAAGTATTTTTTATATTTTAAAGCCGCTTTGTTAAAGCGGCTTTTTTATTTTTAATTTATTCTCTGAAACATATAACCTATTCCACGAGCCGTTAATATTAACTCCGGATTTGCAGGATCTGCCTCTAGCTTTGAACGTAATCTAGATATATGGACATCTACTACCCTTGTATCTATTCGGTGATCTGCAGGATATGACCATACATGTTGCAAGATTTCATTTCGTGAATACGCTTGACCTGAATTGTTTACTAATAACTCTAATAAACTAAACTCCATTCCTGTCAATCTGATTCGTTCATTCTTTCTATACACTTGACGACGTGCTGTATCTATTTTTATGCAACCAGTCGTTATTACATTCTTGGCAACTTTTCCACCAGCAGCTGGTACTACTACATCCTTTACTCCGCTTCGTCTTAAAACTGCTTTTACTCTTGCTTCTAATTCCTTCGGTGAAAACGGTTTGATTACATAATCATCTGCGCCTAATTCTAATCCGGTTATGCGTTCAGATACATCTCCCAATGCGGTCAATATTATTATTGGCACATCAGATGTTCTTCTTATTTCTCGTGTTACACCATAACCATCCATTTTGGGCATCATTACATCCAAGACAACCAAATCAGGATTTGTCTTATTAAATAATTCTAAGGCTTCTTCTCCATCCTCTGCTACTACTACATCATAGCCTACCATCTTTAAACGGGTTTCTAATATTCGTCTGATACTCGCCTCATCATCTGCTACTAATATCTTTTGACGAACGGCTTCGCCTGAATTAATTTCTTGTGATTCTTCGTTTGTAGTCATTCTCTTTTTTCCTTTTATCCAACAAATGTTACAATTACACTCATTTTCTTAATATTTATATATATATCTTAATAGAACTTAAAGAAAATTGCAAGTTTTTTTTATTCCTAATCCATTATTTTTGCGTTTTTTCTATTCCTGCATTTTTATATTCATTATTTTTAGTGTCAAGTTTATCTTTACAATTAATTACCTATATTTTACAATTTCTATGTTATTATGAAAATTTCAACAATCTGTTTCAATGGTATCCCTAATAATTACTCTAAAATTGATAATTTTGTCTCTCGTTCTGCTCAACCACAAAAGGAAGATTTTTTGTGGCTAAAGGAACAAGGTATTACTGATATTATCGATTTTAGGACTATGTATGATTCACAAATCAGATTTAATGAAAAACAAATTGTAGAAGAACTTGGAATGAATTACCATTGTATCCCTACTATCACAAGTCAACCTAATGAATCCCAAGTCAATGAATTTTTAAATCTTGTTGATAATATTTCTCAAAATGGTGGTAAGGCTCATATTCACTGTTTTGCAGGAGCTGACAGAACAGGATTATACGCTTTTATCTACAAAATGAAAATGGGTATTGATTCATTTTTTAATAATAAAAATGAATGGATTTCAAAAGGGCATAATGCGACCCTTTATCCTAAACTTATACCTTGGGCTGAGAAGTTTGTTTTAAAAAATTTTATAACTAAAAACACTTCACACCCATAAAAAGTATTTATGAAATTTTATTAGCTTAGAACGGGACTTCTCTTGCTCGCTCGCATTAAACGGCAATTCCGTGTTTTGCTATCGGGCTTTGCCCTTTTGCAAAACACTCCAGCCTCGGCTCGCTCGCGCCGAACCCGTTCCTTTTTTTTTGCGGGTTCTCGTCCTCGTCTTCCTAGTTCAAAAAAAAAGCACCCCGAAAGGTGTTTTTATTAGCGGGAGACGGGACTCGAACCCGCGACATTTTGCTTGGGAAGCAAACATTCTACCACTGAATTACTCCCGCTTTTCTTTTATATTCTATCATAAAAAATTTTATTTGTATTAAAACTTATAATTTCTTCCACCTTGCGATATTAAATCCAAGTTCTTCAAAAGTTCTTGCTTCATACTCCCTTCTGGGAACTTCTTCAACTCACTATCTATCATCTCAAAACCCAATTTTCTGGTAGACTCTGTTGCGTAATCTAAAAGATATTCTTTTAAGGTCATCAACCCATTTGGCGTACAAAAGTTATGAATTTGTTCGTGTTTACATATTGCCATAAAACTTTCACCTGTTCGATGCGATGAATAACAAGCAGTACAAAAACTTGGTATATGACCCAACTTTAATAACCAAGCTACTACTTCATCCAATGAACGTCTATCACTTATATCAAATTGGGAGGTTTCTTCTTCATACTTTTCATTTGTATAACCGCCAACACTTGTTCTTGAGCCACCGCTTATTTGTGAAACGCCCAATTCTAATACTCGTTCTCTACATTTTTGACTTTCACGTGTTGAGATAATCATGCCTGTATATGGGGTTGAAATCCTTATACAAGCTACTATTTTGGCAAATGTATCATCATCTATTCCATTTTCAAAGGCTGATGGATCTATATCATCTGCTTTTCTTATTCTTGGAACACTTATTGCATGTGGACCCACTCCATACACTGCCTCTAAATGTTCTGCATGCATTAATAAGCCTGCAAACTCATATTTATAACGTTCCAAGCCAAACAATACTCCAAGACTTACATCATCTATTCCGCCCTGCATTGCTCTGTCCATTGCTTCTGTATGATATGCATAATTATGTTTTGGACCAGTTGGATGTAATCTTTCATAACTTTCTTTATGGTAAGTTTCTTGGAATAAAACGTATGTCCCAATTTGTGCTTCTTTTAGTTTTTTGTAATTTTCAACAGTTGTTGCTGCTATATTTACATTTATTCTTCTTATACTTCCATTTTTATGCTTTGTCTCATAAATTGTTTTTATCGATTCCAAAATATATTCAATTGGATTATTTACCGGGTCTTCACCTGATTCTATCGCTAATCTCTTATGACCCATGTCTTGTAATGCAATTACTTCTTTTCTTATTTCTTCTTGGGTCATTTTTTTTCTGGGAATATGAACATTCTTTTTATGATATGGACAATATATACACCCGTTCACGCAATAGTTTGATAAATACAGAGGTGCAAAAAGTACAATCCTATTCCCGTAATAATCCTGCTTTATTTCTTTTGCCAGATTATATATCTCTTGATTTTTCGTTTCATCTTCACAGGCCAATAATAAAGATGCCTCTCTATGGTTTAACCCTTTTCTTAATCTGGCTTTTTCAATGATTTCTTCGACAAGCTCCAAATTAGTTTTATTTTTTTCTGCCCAATCTAACGTATCTAAAATTTCTTCATGTGAAATAAATTCTTCTGCTTTAGCAGACTTAGGATTATACATAATACCTTCCTCTCACTAAATCTATAATAGCACAACAAAACTATTTACCATATGTAAATTGGAAAAAATTCCCCATCAGGTTTTCATTCCATACTTGAACATCATCTGGAACAGACAAAACTACAGGGGTAAAATTCCAAATATATTTTATTCCTGCTTCTATCATATAATCCGTAACTTGTTGTGCTGCATTATATGGAACAGTTAATATTGCTATATCAACATCCATCTTACGAGCTTGCCCTTTTAAATCTTCTATCGGATATATCTTTTTACCGCCTATTTCAACATTATGTTTTAACGGATTATTATCAAATAATGCTAATATATTTAAACCATAATTTGCAAAATTATTATACTTAGCAAGCGCAAAGCCCAAGTTTCCTGCTCCAACGATAAAAACATTTTTTACTTTACTAAATGCCAGAGTATGCTCTATTGACGATTTTAGTTCTTTTACATCATATCCAACTCTTGATTTTCCTGTATTGTTTAAAAGTGAAATATCTTTTCTCACTTGAGAATCATCTATTCTCAATAGTCCTGCTATTGTTGTAGAAGAAATTGAATCAACCCCTTTTCTTAGACAATCTGAAAGGATGCAATGATATAATGTTAAACGATTTATTGCTTTATCTGAAATTTTTATACTACTCATTAATACTCTCTTTAAAATTTATCTCTTTAAACAAAGCAACCCGGTTATTAAGACCGGATTACTTTGCTCTTAGAGGAGCAGCAACAAATGTTACTGCAAGTTATTTTACACTACACAACACCATTAAATGCGTCAATGTAGATTTTCTTGATATCTTCCATCAATGGATAAGCTGGGTTAGCACCTGTACATTGATCATCAAATGCTAATTCTACCATATTATCCAACTTAGCATAGAAGTCTTCTTCTGTTACGCCAAAGTCTTTAATTGACTTAGGAAGATTAATATTGCTCATTAAAGTATCAATTGCATTGATAAGCAGTTGAACTTTTTCATCCTCATTCTTACCACCAAGTCCTAATTCATCAGCGATTTGAGAATATCTTAATTTAGCTGATGGGAACTTGTATTGAGGGAAGATACATTGTTTATGAGGACAATCAGTTGAGTTATACTTGATAACTTGTCTGATAAGCAATGCATTAGCAACACCGTGAGGTACATTAAACATAGCACCTAACTTGTGAGCCATAGAGTGGCAAAGTCCTAAGAATGCGTTAGCAAATGCCATACCGGCAATTGTTGCTGCATAGTGCATTTTTTCTCTTGCGATAGGATCTTTTGCACCTTCGTTATATGAGCGTTCCAAATATTTAAATACCAACTTACATGCTTCTAAGGCATTTGAATTAGTAAAGTTAGTTGCCATAGATGAAACGTATGCTTCAATTGCGTGAACTAATGCATCAATACCTGAAGCTGAAGTTAAGCCTTTTGGCATTCCATCTACAAAGTTTGGATCGATGATCGCCATATTTGGAGTTAGAGCATAATCTGCTATTGCATACTTAATATGTGTCTCATCGTCTGTAATAATTGCAAATGGTGTTACTTCTGAACCAGTACCAGATGTAGTTGGGATTGCTACCATTGTTGCTTTCTTACCTAATTCAGGAATTGAACATATTCTCTTTCTGATATCCATAAATCTCATTGAAATATCTTCAAATACTGTATCTGGTTGTTCATACATTAACCACATAATCTTAGCAGCATCCATTGGAGATCCGCCACCTAATGCAATAAATACATCCGGTTCATATGGCTTAATCATTGCCATTGCTTCATTAATGGTTGATAATGTTGGATCCGGTTTTACATCAAAGAAGATTTGATAGTCAATACCGATTGAATCCAATACATTTGTAATATTATATACAGCACCTGAATTGAATAAGAAACGGTCTGTAACAATAAATGCACGTTTTTTGCCTTGAAGTTCTTTAAGAGCTAAGTCAACAGCGCCTCTCTTGAAGTAAACTTTAGGCGGAACCTTAAACCAAAGCATATTTTCTCTCCTTTCAGCTACTGTTTTATAGTTCAATAGATTTTCAACTCCTACGTTACCACTTACGGAGTTACCACCCCAAGAACCGCAACCTAATGTTAATGACGGTTCTAATTTAAAGTTGTATAAATCACCTATACCACCTTGAGATGATGGAGAGTTTATTAATAATCTGCAAGTTGGAATTCTTTCTGCGAAATAATCTATTCTGTCTTGAACTCTTGCATCGGTATAAAGCACTGATGAGTGACCTGCACCACCTAACATTACTAAATCGTGTGCTTTTTCTACTGCATCCTCAAAGTTTTTCGCTTTGTACATTGCTAATAGCGGTGAAAGTTTTTCGTGCGCAAATGGATTTTCTACTGCAACTTCTTTTTCTTCACCGATAAGAACTTTTGTATTTTCAGGAACTTTTATACCTGCAAATTCCGCAATTGTATGTGCGGATTGACCTACAATCTTCGGATTTACACTACCTGCTGGGGTTAAAATAATTTCTGCTACTTTATCAGCCTCTTCCTTACTTAATACATAAGCGCCTCTGTATTGGAATTCCTTTTTAACTTGTTCATATACATCTGATACTACTACTACTGATTGTTCTGATGCACAAATCATACCATTATCAAATGTCTTTGACATAATTACTGAAGAAACCGCTGTTTGAATATCTGCTGTTTCATCAATAATTGCAGGAACGTTACCAGGACCTACACCTAACGCAGGTTTGCCTGATGAATACGCTGCCATTACCATTCCCGGACCGCCTGTCGCTAAGATACAATCTACTGATGGGTGTTTCATCAATGCTGCTGAAAGCTCTACTGATGGAACATCTATCCAGCCAATAATATCGGCTGGTGCGCCGGCTGCTACTGCTGCTTCTAAAACTAATTTTGCGGCTGCAATAGTTGAATTCTTTGCTCTTGGGTGTGGGGAGAAGATTATACCGTTTCTGGTTTTTAATGAAATCAATGATTTGAAGATTGCTGTTGATGTTGGGTTTGTTGTTGGAACAATACCTGCTAATACACCTAATGGTTCTGCAACTATCTTAATTCCGTTTGTTTTATCTTCTCTGATAATTCCACAAGTCTTTGCTTCTTTGTGCTTATTATAAATGTATTCTGAGGCAAAATGGTTCTTGATAATCTTATCTTCCATTACACCCATGCCAGTTTCTTCCACTGCCATTCTTGCAAGAGGAATACGCGCCTTGTCTGCTGCTGTTGCTGCAGCTTTAAATATTGCATCTACTTTTTCTTGTGAGAAAGTAGAATAAATCTTCTGAGCTCTTTTTACTCTTGAAATCAATCCTTCAAGTTGCTCTACAGTTTCTACAACTGTTGGTTGGTTTAATGTTTCTTCCAGTTGTTCTACTGTTTTCTTTGTTTTTGTTGCCATATTTTTATTCTCCTATTTCGTGATTTTATTCACGATTAGATTATAGCCCGAACACATTTTTTTTGCAAGTGTTTTCTATACAATTAATATTTTCTTTATATTATTTTCGGAGGGAGATTTTTCTGTTATTAAAGTATTCAATCAACGATATCATAAAGCAACCCCAAGTTGCGCCTAAAAGCATTCCGCCTATTACATCCGTCGGATAATGAACGCCAAGCCAGACCCGCGTAAAAGGAACTGTTAACATCCATAGGATTATAAATATTGAAAACGCATATTTAAACTTCTTATTTTTTAGCCACGAATTAACTAGATAAAGCAGCATAAGCCCCATAAAAAACGATTTCGTTGAATGTCCAGACGGATATGAATAACCGGTTTCGGCAATTCGTTGTAACAATACATCAGGTCTGTCTCTGCATACAATATGTTTTAAATATGATACTATGTGCATTAGCGCTATAAGACCAATGGCTACACAGAAAAAAGGTATATATTTCTTTAAATATACACATAATCCAAATAAAGGAACTAATATTGGCAAAAAATATGACGTAAAGCAAAAATCCGTTATTAATACCACTAGGGTTAACGGTAAAAAATCAAACGATGTTCTTATACTTGTCATTATTTTTAAATCAATCGGTGTAACAGTAGATAAATTCGATATTAAAAATCCTGAATATAAGGCAAATATAAATAATAAAGCAATAAATGCAATAAAAAACTTTGATTTTATAATCTCTCTCATAAAAAATTTATCTCATAAACATGTATAAAAGTAAATTTGTAAAAAAAATATAAATCAATTATAATTTTAACTATGGAAAATCCGTTTATAAAAGATTATACAATAGTTGATATAGAAACTACCGGACTATCGCCTGCAAAAAATGAAATAATTGAAATCTCAGCATTAAAAATCAGGGAGAATAGAGTCGTGGAAAAATTCACAACACTTGTAAAACCTGATGGAGAAATTAATAATTTTATCTCTGAGCTTACAGGAATTACAAACGATATGGTTAAAAATGCTCCTAATATTAAATCTGTCCTTCCTGAGTTTGTCGATTTTGTTAAAAATGACTGCATTATCGGACATAATATCGATTTTGATTTAAGATTTTTGCGTCACCATTACAGTAAATATTTTACTAACTCTTTAGATAATAAAAGTCTTGATACAGTAAAACTTGCACGAAAATTTTGCCCCAATCTTGGAAGTTATAAGCTGGAGAATCTGGCAAAACAATTTAATATAAGTACAAAAGGACATCACAGAGCATTAAATGATTGTGAAATGACTTTTAACCTCTACAATGTTATTCGCCAAAAATCAACGTCAGTTGAACAAGTCAAAATTATGATATAATAACTTAATAAACCAAAGGAAAAGAGAGTATGAGCGAATACATTGATTATTTAGAAAAAATAAACTTTGATCAAAGATTAAAAAAACTAGAGAGAAAACTAAAAAATAAAAAAATAGTTATTTACGGTGCCGGAGCATTTTTTCAGGAACTTTCAGAAAAATACGATTTAAGTAAACTTAATATTATTGCTATTTCCGATAAAAAATTTAACAACCACGGGGTTAATGAAAAATTTTTAAATTACCCTGTATGTGCTCCGGATGAAATAAATTTATTAAAGCCTGATTATATTTTTACAGGAACACTTAATTCTGTTTACTTAATAGAGGATTTAGAAAAAATATTAGATAAAACAATCAAAATCCGTTCGCTTATTAAGAAACCATTTAAGGAATTAATAAAAGAGATTTGGAACTAAGCTATGGAAAGAAAAAATTATCCAAATACTATTTCTAAAGAAATACTAAATACTTATAAAAATGTATTTATGAGCCCAAATGAAAGAATTTTCTTATCCGGACTTATAAAAGAATTTCACCCTAAAAAAGTTTTAGAAGTCGGGGTGGCTGCAGGCGGCTCATCAATAGTAATTTTAGACTCCTTAGATGATGATGCAAAATTGTATTCTCACGACTATGCTTCTGAACATTTTAGAGATATAAAAATCGGTTATCTTGTAGATAATTTCCCAAAACTCAAACCAAAATGGACCTTAAGACAAGGCGGACTTTGTTGCAAATATTTAGATGAGTTTTGCAATGACGGTGAAAAATTTGACATGTGCATTCTTGACACTACTCACTGTAACCCCGGAGAGTTCCTTGATTTCCTAATGGTATTACCATACTTAAAAGAAAATTGTGTCGTTGTGATTCACGATATTTCTCTATTCTTAGATCAAACCGAACAAATTTCTACCTGCTGCATTTTACTCAGTGCATTAAACGGTGAAAAATATCTTCCGGGCAAAAAAGATGATTTCTGTGTAAATATTGGAGCTTGCAAACTTAGCTCAAATCCGATGGAAAATCTTTTTGATGTCTTTAACTGCTTAAGACTTAAATGGGCATATAATCTAAACAAAGACGATATAAACGATGCTAAAAAACACTTTGCTAAGCATTACCCAGTTGAATATTTAGCATTATTCAATGATTTTTGTAATAATACAATCTTACTTAAGAAGAAAAATTCGATTTTCAACAAAATTAAACTACTATTTAAAAATTTATGGATATAAAAACAAATACTGTTAACATAGCCTATATCACAGATAATGCCTATATAATGCCAACTATTGTTAGCATTACATCGGCTATTAAAAATAAAAATGCTGATTCTTTTTATAAAATTTATCTTCTAACAACATCAGAAGATAATATATTTAATCAAATAAAACACGATAATTCTACTCAAATAATAATAAAAAAAATTAATCTTGATAATTATATAAAAGAAAATATTACCGAACGTTCTCATGTTAGTAAGACTGCATTATTAAAGTTTTTTATCGCTGAAATTCTTGATGATGATAAAGTCCTTTATATCGACAGCGATACAATTATTCAAAAAGACTTAAAACAGCTCTATAATACTAATCTTGAACAACTATATGCCGCTGTCGTTCCTTCTCCTCTATCTCTTAATATAAGTCATACTCAAAATTTAGGGATTCAGAATAATGAATACTTTAACTCCGGAGTACTTCTGCTTAATCTTTCGAAAATGAGAGAAGATAACGTATCTAAAAAGCTCTTAGATTATAAAATGAATAATTACAACTTATTTATGGATCAAGATGCGTTTAACAAAATTTTTAACAAGTACGTAAAATATCTTCCGATTGAATACAATCAATATCTTCCTAAGAAACTTCTACCAAGGAGTTTCAGAACAAATCTTAAAAATGCGTATATTATTCATTTTACAGATAAGTTTAAACCGTGGTTATATAAAAGAAGATTTATTACAAAACTTTTTATGAAATACTATAAGATGTCACCATACACAAAAGAAAAACTACACCTGAAAGAATATGAATCTAAATTCATACCTTTACTTATAAAGCACACAATTTTAGGAAATATCATATAGGAGCAAATATGAGTAACTTAACCCGAAAAATTCTTCTTACACTAAAAAATTATTTCAATTTACCAATAGAAGTTCCAAATGAAAACAACTTAAATGAACAAGAACTTCTTTATGCAAATTATTTTCACGACAGTATAAATGGTTCAAATTGGCTAATTGAGAAATCCTTTTGCCCAACAAAAGGTGCTGCCAATTACTCTTTTTTATTTTTGCTCTATAACGCTCTTGAATATTCAAATCCTAATAATATACTGGAATTTGGACTTGGACAAACAAGTAAAATTACAACTCAATACATAAATAACAAAAATCAACAAGGAAAACTAACTATAGTAGAAAGTGATTTGGAATGGATTGAGTTTTTCAAGAAAAACCTCTCAATAACAGAAAATATAACTATAGAACAAACAAATACCGAAAGAACAACAGATAACAGCTTAAAATACCAAAACAACTATATCTCTGATTTAAATCAAAAATATGATTTTATAATCATAGACGGCCCTCTTGGTGTAAATCAATCAACTCCAAGATCAAATATTTTAGAGTTAATTCCGCAAAATATAAATGAAAATTTCGTTATAATCCTTGATGACTATGAGCGAAAAGGCGAAAAAAATACTGCTAATTTAATATTCCAAAAACTAAGAGAGAATAAAATAAATTTCACATACAGCGAACAATTTGGCATGAAAAAACAACTTCTGATTACTTCAATAAACTTTAAGCACCTTCACTGGATGTAAGAAATAAACAAAAAGTATATACTATATTAACAAGCAAAACTAAATGTAAAGCAGCTGAAAGTCTGTGATATTTTTTAATAGCGACATTTTAAAAGATAAAATGTAACAATATGTAAAAAATAGGGCAAAAAAAGAAATGTTTTGTTTTAGAATAATTGTGTAGACAGATTAGCTTATAAAAGAGGCAAACATGAAAGTTGATTACATCAAATCAGAAACAGGACTACGATATAAGTCGTCAACGCAGAGTATGTTTCAGGAGAAAAATCCAAAGTTAAAACATATTATGTGTGACGAGAGTAGTGTAAATAATAAAGATAATGGCAGCAACATGAGGAATGATAATGTAGCTGCCATTAATTTTAAAGGCAAAATATCAGAAGGAATCTTTAAATCTAAATTATTTAATGGAATGCTAAGATTCTTTGAAGATAAAACAGCACTCGCACAAAATGTTGTAGCATTAGTGGTTGCAGGTGGTTTTAGACCAGCAACTAACATATTAATGGCAAGCAAAGAAGATAGAGAAGACTCTTACCACGCAGCAACCCACGCCATATCATCAGCCGGTGTTGGTTTTGGAACAACTTGCGCGGTTATGAAGCCTTTTACTGATGCAGTTAAGAGATTCAAAGCAGCTCCTGCAAAATATTTACCGGAATCAATGGCTGATTTTTATAAAATAGATTCTCTTGGACCTAGAAAAGTTCAAACTTCTAAAATATTCAAAAACACTCTTAAATTAGTTGAAATGATACCAGAACTTTCAATTGGTATACCAAAAGCTATGTTAACAATCGCACTTATTCCTCCAATTCTAAAATATTGTTTTGGAATAGAAAAGGGAGGAAAAAAGGATAAACCAAAAGTAGAAATTACACAACAACCCCAAAATGTCACTGAAACAGGAAAGGAGGTGGCATAATGAATTTAACCATTCAACCTAAATTAACAAATTCTTATTACTCTCAAAATAATAATATAAGAAAAAATAAAGAAACCAATCCTTTTGAAGAACCGCTTTACTTACAAAAACAAGCTCCTTCTCCAGCATTTAAAGGGATGTACGATAATTTTGTTGAAGGAATCGCAAAACACTATTACGGTGGTTTAATGAAATCTAATGTGATGAAATGGATTGGGAAGAAAACAGAAAATATGAATATGGTTAATTTCTGTTCAGCTTTAAACTCATTCATTATTTCAACAATGTATGTATTTATGACTCTAGGTAATGAAAAATTAGATCCAGAAAGAAGAAATACACTGGCAATCAATGATGGTATGACTTACGTTGGTTCAACTATACTTGCTTATGCTATTGATAATAAGCTTGCCAAGAAATGGAATGAAGTAACGCACAAATATGCAGCTACTCAGCTTGGAACTACTCCAGAAGAATTACAAAGATTGATTGATGAATCAAATAGTAAACTATATTATCAACAATTACAAGTTGAAGCAATCCAAAATGCAAATCAATCACTTCCACAAGATGCCAAAATCCCGATGAAAAAAGATATTGATGCATTAATTAAAAATGCAGATACAACTCTTGATGAAAAGGTTAAAACGGCTTTTAAAGATGAGGTTAATAATGCAATTAATAAAGCAAACATAACCTTACCTAAAGATAAGCAAATCGGAACGCTTTGTGATGATATCGCTAAAATTGTTGATAAATCTTATGAATTATTAAATGCGCCTGAAGGAACACAAACTCTTCAAGATGATATTAGCAACGCTATTAAGAAAATAAATGAATCTTTGCCTGAAGGAAAGAAAATTCCTTTAAAAGAAGATATTAAAAAAGCAATAGAAAATGCTAATAAAATTCTTCCTGAAGATAAAAAAGTTCCTCTTATTGAAGATATTAGAACTATTTTAAGTAAAGCTAATAACCTATTGCCTAAATCTAATAAAATAAAAGCAGAAAAAGTAATCGCAAACGCTGAAGACTATGCCAGAGATGTCATTAAAAATAGAGAACTTAACTTTAAAATAAAAGGAATGGGAATTGTAAAATCACTATTCATCTTTGGTATGATTTACAGATACGTTGTTCCTGTACTAATAATGAAACCAGCAAATAAATTAGGAGCAAAGTATAATAAGCGCCACGCTGAAAAAATAGAAGAACAAAACAAAAGAATTGCTCAGCTCAAAGAATTTGAAGAAAAAGAAGCAAAAATAAAAGAGCTTGAAGCTAAATACCAACAACTGGAACTAAAAAATTACGCGAATGCATCATAATATATATAATATATCTAAAATTAACAGATAGGAGAAATTACAAATTTCTCCTTTTTTTTATTTAAATAAAGACAATTGCTTATCTTCGCCCAGAATATTTTTCAAAAATGAACGCCTATGATATTTTGTAATCCCAAACTTGTGAATAGCTTCTATATGCTGTTTGGTAAGATACCCAGCATTTTTATGCCAATTATATTGTGGAAATTCAATATCTAATTTATCCATATACCAATCACGTTCTACTTTTGCTAAAATACTTGCAGCTGCAATAGATGCAGATTTTGAATCACCTTTAATTATATATTTTTGAGGATATGTATAATTTTTTATAAGTTTATTACCGTCAACTAATGTTATAACCTTATCTGCATTGAGTTTGGTAATAACATCTTCACAAGCTAATTTCATTGCTTTTAGTGAAGCATTAAGAATATTAAATTTTTCAATTTCTGCTACCTCAACACAAACAACTTTATTAATAGTATTAGATTTAATAATCTCATATAATTCTTCACGGTTTTTCCTTGAAAGTTTTTTCGAATCATTTAATTTATAAAGCTCTTTTTCAAGTACAGCATTAGACTCTTTAAACGCAACCGCAGCAGCAAAAACGCCACCGGATGCAGGTCCTCTACCTGCTTCATCTGTACCTATTACCGGCATAGAATACGCCCTATCAAAATCAAATAACTCTAATCCCATATATAAACTCTAACATAAAATTTGAAACATACAAACAACAAACAAAAAATGGCGGTAGAGTAAACTCCACCGCCATTAATATTTACTTCCAACTACTTACGTTCAATTCTGATTGCACTGTCAGGACAAGTTAAAGCACAAGCCCCGCAAGCAATACAAATTGACGGATCCGGTTGTACAGCAGGTGTTTGGTATAGACCAACTTCTTTTGACCAGCTTAGGCATTTTTCACCTTTTTGGTTCATAGGACATTTTGCAATACACAAACCGCAGCCTTTGCATAAGTCTGTATATACATAGTAATCAGCTTTGCCCTTGCCAACACCTTCTATTTTATAACCTTTATGTTCTACTTTTGTCATTTTATACCTCTTTCTACTATAAAGCAGCCTTTTCTTTTACTAAATTCATACCCATTTCAAGTGCCTTGTAATTAAGTTCTCTTAATTCCGGTTTAGCATCGAATTTCTTACCTAAAGCCTTTTCCATAGCATTTTTGATATCAGACAATTCTAATACATTGGTTGCTGCTAATAGAACACCTAGAATAATAATATTAAATACTCTAGCACTTAACTTTTCATTAGCAATCTTATTAGCATCTATACCAATAATATTCTTACATTTACATTCAGGTTTAATGGTGCAAACAGATGTATCATAAACTACAGTAGAGTTTTCACTAACATATCTTTCGCATCTATCAATTGCTCTATCAGATAACATAATAATAATGTCACCCTTAGAATAACGTGGTTCACCAATAGTTTCATCAGCTATTTGACAAAAAGCAATTGAAACACCACCACGTTGCTCAACCCCGAAATTCGGGATATATAAAACCTGTTTACCTGCTTCATAGCCGGCTTCAACTAGGATTTTAGCAATTGATTGAACACCCTGTCCGCCTTCACCTGCTAATACTATTTTTGTTCTAGCCATTTTTATATACCTTTCATTCTTATTATACTAAACCTTCCGGAGCAAGAAATTCTTTTACTTCAAAGAATTCTTCCATTTGTGCAAGTCTGCCAAATGTATCAACGTTATTAGTTCTCCAGTTTAAAGGACAAATTGAAAGAACTTCAACAAACGAAAATCCACCATTTTCAACGTTCTTTAACGCCTTTTTAAATGTTGACTGAAGTTTTCTAACGTTAGAAACAGAAGATCTTGCAACAAAAGATTTTGCAGGATCAGCAATTGCGGCAACCATTTCAGCAGCCTTTGCAGGTTTACCTGTAACTTCACAATCTCTTCCGTAAGGAGTTGTTTCAGTTTTTTGTCCAGGCATAGTAGTCGGTGACATTTGTCCACCGGTCATACCATAGTTTGTATTGTTAACTACAACTATTAGCATTCTTTCACCACGAACAGTTGCGTTTACTAAGTGTTGTGAACCGATAGCAAGACCGCCACCATCACCCATATATGCAATACCTATAGCTTCTTTATTTGCTCTGGTAAAACCATATATAACCGGGGTTGTACGACCATGGTGTGTTTGAACTGTATCTAAGTCCATATAGTTCCAAGATAATAGTGAACAACCTATATCACAACCAAATACTGTTTTTTGTTGTATTCCTAATTCATCTATTGCATTACCGAGTGCTTTTAAAGTAATCCCGTGACCACAACCAGGGCAAAATTTACTTGCGCCTACTTCTTCATTTTGGGATTTCGGTAATTTTGGTGGTAATGTTAATACCTCTGCCATATTATTTCTCCTTGTAATTTTCTTCTAACTTCGTTCTTATCTAAACAACAGACGGTGATTTTACCATTGATTCTACTTTTTCTACTAAATCATCGCCCGTAACACCAACACCCATCTTATATAATGTTGAGTATGGAGTAGTAAGACCATAAAGTTTTTCAAGAACCATTTGTGCTAATTGACCGTTTGCTGATTCTGTAAATAGAATTTGCTTAGCTCTTGAAACAGCATTTCTTAACGGCTTAACAGCTAAAGGTCTTATTGTAATAGGTCTGAATAAACCAGCTTTGATTCCTTTTTCACGAAGTTCATCAACTGCTGTTCTTGCTGAACGTGCAACTATACCGTGTGCTATAATTAGAATTTCAGCATCTTCAGCTTTGTATTCTTCATACTCTGCTACTTCTTCAGCCATCTTATCATAATCTACTTGATATGAATCAAGAACTTCCATTAGTTCTTCTTCCATATTATAAGTATTTCTCATATGGACTGATTTTCTATCAATACCGATTTGACCTTCACCAAGTAAAGAAGGAGTTACAGGAACCATTTTAATACCTCTTGATGCAGGATCATAAAGCATTACAGGTTCTCTCATTTTACCTTGGTAACCATCTGCTAATACATAAGTTGGGAAACGATATTTCCACGCTGTATTAAATGCCTTAATCATATAATCATACAAATCTTGGTGACCTGCTGTTGAATATACAATTCTAAAGCCTTCACCATTACCACCATAACAAGTTAACCTTGTTTCTTGTTGAGCATAAATAACTGTTGCTGTTGACGGACCGCCTCTTTGCATTACTGCGCATACAAATGGGATTCTCATCATTTCTGCCATTGATTGCGCATCCTGCATAATTACGTTTCCAGGACCAGCTGTTGCTGTAAATGCTCTCTTACCTGCTAAAATACCTCCTAGTGTTGAAAAGCCTGCTGATATTTCATCTTCTGTTTGCAAAAATCCAGCTTCTGTCTTTGGAAGTAATTTACACCAGGTATGCATAATCTCATTTTGAGGTGTAATAGGATAACCGTACATAAAATCTGCTTCAGCAGCGTTTGCAGCGTACGCTAAAACTTCATTTCCGGTCAAAAACATCTTTGTGTCTTCTTTAATAAGTTTGTTTACCATATTTTTTACCTTCTAATTACTCGTACAAGTATATTTTACTACAAAAAAAAATTGCAACCTAATAAAATAAGTTTTTAGGTTTCTAAATATAAATAATAAATATTCAGCCCTAACTTTTTAAAGCCAAAATTGCATCTGCCTGCTCTTTACTTAAAACTTTTGGTCCACCCAATATTTCTGTAAACAATACCACCTGAGCATATGATTCAGCCAATTCAAGTTTCATATATGCATCCCGCATTGTAGAGCTTCCCACTATAAATCCATGATTAGCCATTAAAACCGCATCATTTGATACAAAATATTTTGAAGTATTATCTACTAGCTCTTTTGATGAAGGTAGGGCATATTCAGCTAGAGGTATACTTCCAAAATAAAAAACATTTTCTGCCATAACCGGCAATTCTAAAGCCTTTCCAGCTGATGCAAAAGTACTTAAATATGGAGCATGAACATGCAAAATAAAGTTTATATCCGGACGCATTTTATAGAACTCTATATGAAGCAATTTTTCTGATGAAGGTTTCTTGCCTTCTTCAAGGGATTTTCCACTAAAGTCTGTATACACAATTTCATCTTTACTCAAATAACCATTTGACGAACCGGATGTTGTTATTAACATTCCGTTTTTATATCGACAGCTTATGTTACCGGAATATCCCGGAGTGAAATTTTTTTCACCCATACGTTTTCCATAATGAATTATAATATCTTCTAAGTCTTCTCTTGAGTTCATTAGGTTGTAATCTCCTCTACAACTGCGTTTTTCAATATTGGAGCTTTTTTATTGTGCCTATATAATGGTTCTTCCTTCGGTTCGTTATCTTTTTTCTTGCCTAATTTATCGGGATTTTTTATTTCCAATTTATCATATTGAACTTCTGTTCCTTTAGGATCCAAACCAACATCAACCATAAAATATACATTGGCACGAACAACATCATAACCTATATTTAATCGTAAATCATCAGGCCCAATAGAAACATAAAATGCACATTCTTGGAACATTTTATTAGTATATGTATCATTAGAAAGAGTAACTGATCCAAACCAAGATAATGCAAGCATCTTATTTAATTTTATAGTTTCTCTGATATAAGCATTGGATGATCCATATCTATAAGCATCATAAACCGGCATTGGAGTATCATCTTGAAATGCAGATTGGAAATAGCCTATATCTTGCATCCACCGTTTATACTGTGTATGCAACATTGGACCTACACGAGCAACTACCTGTGTATCACCTGTTCCATATAATGCCGAAGACAATTGACCAATTAAACTCAACCTGAACCAGGTCAAATCTTCTTCATTCTTTTTATCCCACAAAGTTTGATTAATTTGGGCCATATACTTAAATCTGGTCGTCTCTTTACCCGTACCGTTTAATTCTTTATAATATTTATCTTCTTCTATATCTTTATAATAACCGCCGGAAACCTTATGTCTAAAAGTTAAATCTCTTGTTTCTCCAAGAAAATCTTTATTTGAATACGATTTATCATAGACTAAGCTGATACCATATTTAGGTCGCGCACGTCCTAAAAACCACTCATCCATATAGTCGTTTGTTGCATACTCAAGTCTTAAGTTATCATCTAATTCTTGAATACCACGACCAATAAATTTATCTTTCTGAGAACCGTAAATTAAATATGTTTCATTTGTCCCGCTATTGAAACGCAACAAACCACCAAAACCAATTTCGTCTTTGTAGCTTACAAATGGAACAGCTTTTAACGCAGAACCTTTCGGTAACTTAAAGACAACGCCAGGTCCCAAATAAACTCCGGCATCACGTTTTGAACCTATTTCAATGAAATCACCCTCTGCATAGTCATGATTTTTATTCGTATAAAATTTTGTTCTTGGCAATGTTATAAATTTCTTACCATCCTTATATATTGTCGCTTTTTGAATCAAGAAGGAGTCATGCTCTTTTTCACTATTTATAACCATTTTGGTTACTTTTACTTTATATCTTCCTTCTTGCAAGTCCTCACTTAATGTATCTTCTTTCTTTGTTAGCATACGCTCTAATTTAGGACCGCGTTTTCCGGAACGGAAAAAGAATGGTGAACTATTTTTAAACAAGATAGAACCATCCGTTTGCGTTATAGTTCCTTCATGCATATTTGCTTCTTTGGCAGTGATTTCCATTTGGTTAAAATTACTTATTGGACGACTTATTAAAGCATTTTCTTCATTTAAATCTATAAAAATATAATCGCCGACGACTTCCAAATCACCTTTTTTTATTAACACCTTGTTATTTGCTTTAATTGTATTTGCAACTTTATCAAAAACAACATCCTGAGCATATAAAGTAACCCCTTGAGCAGGCATTGTTATTGATACATTTCCATGAGCTGTTATAACAGCATTCTCGTTATCATAATCCATCTTCTCGCAATCCATCAGAACTCTGTCTTGTTCTTCTGTATTACCTTTTTCAACTGTTAATTTTTTTTCTGCAGTTTCAGTCTCTCCAGATGAAGAAACTTCTTTTTCATTATCATCAGAAACTTCTTTTTCTTTTTTATTTTTTCTAAACCAAGCCTTTTTCTCTTTTTTCTCTGTTAAATTTTCGGAAGCCTCTTGCACAGATAAATCAGATTCAATAGCTTCATTTTCTTCTATTGGTTCTAAAAATTGGTTTTGAACCGGATCCGTAAAGAATTTTTTATACTTCGACCTGTATTTTAACCTCAATTTTTTCAAAGGAGGCATCGTCCCAGAATTTTTTGAAGAACTTTTATAAATGTCATTTGATTGTTCAACACTTTTTAACGGAGCACCAATAATACTATCACCTGTATAGTCAGAAGGCTGGGTTAAGCTATACATATCAGCAAATGAAGAATTTACTGATATTAAAAATGCTATTAACAGTATTATATGCTTAGATTTTTTCAAAATTACCTTCCTATATAATTAACCGGATTATTAGGCTGCCCATTAACACGCACCTCAAAATGACAGTGAGGTCCTGTACTATAACCGGTTGTACCTTCAAGCCCTAATACTTGTCCTTTGGTAACATACTGCCCATTACTTACCTTTATTGTATTCATATGAGCGTATAATGTTGTCATTGGTTTTCCGTTTACTATACCATGTTCAAGAATTACCACTTTACCATATCCGCCATACCAGCCTGAATAAATAACTTTACCGGAGTTAGAAGCTCTTATCGCTCCAAGATTTGGCCCTCCAATATCTATTCCTGAATGGAAAGATGTACTCTTAAATATCGGGTGTACCCTTGTTCCAAACGGCGAGGTTATCGGTCCCCCTATTGGTTTTATAAACCCTGATGCAACTTTCACTCCAGAACTTCCGGTTCTGTTAATATATGAGCCTATACTTGCAGATTGTCTTGCTAACTCACGTTCAGCTTTTTCATAATAAGCCCTATCAGTACGAAGCTTATTAATCATTGCTTCATTTCTGTCTATTGCACTTTGTATGTAGATTCGCTGGCTTTCAGCTGTACGTTTTTGTTGTTCCAGATTTCTTTTTCTTAACTCTATTGTGGCTTTTAAAACCGCGATTTCATGAGCTTTACGTTTTGCTTCTGCCATCTGTTCAAAATCGTTTTTAAGTATTATCTTTTGAAAATATAATCTATCAACTAATATGTTTATATCGCCCGCATTTAATAATAACTCACAAATTGCACGACGCTTAATCTTATAAATATTTCTTATGTGATTTTGTAATGTTGTATTTAACTCGTTATATTCATTTACAGCCCTAAATAGCTTGTATTGCATATCAACTAACTCGTTCTGAGTTGTCTCTAACTTGTTCTTTGAAGTTTGCAATGTCATCTTAGCATTTTCTAACTTCTGCTGATTTTTATACAATTTATTTGTTTCAACATTCTCAAGCCATTTAAGTTTTTTTATTTTTTCTTGAGTTTGTCTATGCTTAGCAACTACATCCTGAGATGCAAACGCTGAAGGTTGAAAACCCAACCCCCATAACAAAAACACTATGGTTGCTATTAGCGCATAAAATCTTCTCATTCGCTATTTACCCATACTAAATAGCATCAATACACCTACACCAAAAGTCCACAATAAAAATGATACTATGATTATACCTATTATTATTTTTCTATTATTTCTGAAAAATTCCATACCTGCCCACCTCATTATTTTCTTATAATACTACAAAAAAATATTGAATGCAAATGTATTAAAATCAAGATATAGCAAGTGTTTTAAGTTTGATATCTTAATAAAAATAATTTGTAAAATTTTAGCATAATAAATTCAATATAAGAAATTATTTAATCTTCTTTAAGAAAAATAAATATAAAGTAAAGTGACGTTGATTTTGACAACATACAATTTAAAAATTATTTCAGTAGGCTTGACAAGATAAAAAAATATGGATAAATTATAGGCTGTTAAAAGGAGTAAAAAATGGAAGCAAATAATTACTTAAATTCTGCTTTTGAAAAGCAAAACAAAGGACAATACAAAGAAGCTATTGAAGACTGCAATAAATCAATAGAATTGGATAAAGAATTAGTTGGTGCTTATTATCTTAGAGGACTTGTGTATTATCTCTCTAACTCGTATGAATTAGCACTAAAAGATTTCAATAAGGCCATAGAATTAAATCCATCATTTGGTCTTAACTATTCTTGTAGAGGCAGTTGTTATGGTTACTTAAACAAATATGATGAGGCGCTTAAAGATTTCAATAAGGCTATTGAATTAGAGCAAAATTCAGCAAGTCCATATTCAAAGCGAGGAGTACATTTTGCAAGACTAAAAAAATATTATGAGGCACTTAAAGATTTTAACAAAGCAATAGAAATAGAACCTAATGAAAGTTTTCATTATCGTTGGCGTGGAGCTTGCTACGAAATGTTAAAAGAAATAGATAAAGCAATTAAGGACTACAATAAAGCTATTGAATTAGCCCCTGAAGATAATATAAGTAAAGATTGGCTAAGAACTTGTATAGAAAATAATAAACGAGATTTAATTATTCATAAAAAATAAAATAATAATTTTACTATATTTTTATAAAAATATAAATATCGTAACAAAAGGGCTAGAATTTAGCGATAATATAAATTTGAAACTTGACAAGATATTTCATAATAATGTAGAATCTTTTTAATCACAATGACATATACCAGTATTAGTATCAATAAACTAACAAGGAGAATCGCAATGTATGAACAAGTTCCGTATGAACATAATAGTGAAAAAAACTATAATTTAATCGAATTTGCAGAAAATCCTGAGCCAAGGTGTCCTTATGTTATTTTGGTAGACTCTTCGAGTTCTATGGGTTGGGAGTCAAGTGGAGGACTTAGAGCAATTGATGAATTAAATAACGGATTAAAACTATTTAAACAAGAACTTCTTAAAAACGAATTAGCTGCAAAACGTGTAGAATTAGGAGTTATAGCTTTTGATTCAACAGTAAAAGCGGTTACATCAGGATTTGTTTCACCAAGGAACTTTGAACCAGTTGATATTGAAGCGGATGGTTGTACGAGAATGTGCGAAGCTATTAAAATGGCATGCGCAGGTATAGAAATACGAAAACAAGAATACAAAGCTGCTAATATTCAGTATTACAGACCATGGATAGTATTGCTTACAGACGGCACTCCTACAGATGAAGATGGGAACCCTCTTGAATATAATTCAATGGAGTTTCGAGAAGTTGTAAATCTTATTCATCAAGGAGCAGAAGAAAAGAAATTTTCATTTTTTGCAATAGGAGTGGGAGAAGATGTAGATATGAGAGCATTAAGTCAGATTTGTACAACTAATAGACCTCCTAAAAAACTTGCAGGAATGAAGTTTACTGAATTATTCAAATGGTTATCCGCATCTGCTGCAACTCGTTCAAGTTCAGCTGTTGGCGAAAAAATATCCATACCGGCAACTGATGGTTGGGCTGAGGATTAATAATGATTGCTTTATCAGAAACTAATAATGGAAATGTTAATACGCATATTTCCGGTTGGAAATATGCGTTTGCATCCGTTATTGGTACTTCACACATTAATGACGGAACAGTAAAACAAGATTTTTGCCTTGTAGAAGAAAAAGTTATAAATGGTGTTAATTATCTCTTCTCTGCATTAGCAGACGGAGCAGGAAGTGCAAAACACTCAGATGCGTCTTCTAAATATCTTTGCAAATTATTTATTAGAAAATTTAAAAATTGGCTAATTGGTAACGAAATTAACACGCTTGAGCGTGATACAATTTTATCTTGGTTTGTACATTTTCAAAATGTAATTAAAAGGACTGTCAAGCTTTATAAAATTGATTCTACAAAAGAATTTGCAACAACTTTTCTATTCGCCGTTCTTAGTGAAAAAGGAAATATTTTTGTTCAAATCGGAGACGGTATAATAGCAAAGGGAAATTCTGATGAATTAAGATGTATTTTTCTTCCTCAAAATGGAGAATATCTGAATACCACATTTTTTGCAACAGAAAAAAATATTTCAGAAAACTTCAAGTTTGAGTATAACTCAGATAATATAAAAAGGCTTGTAATGCATACTGATGGGATTGAATTAATTTCTTTCGATTTTGCTTTACAAAGACCTCATGTAAAATTTTTTAACCCTATATTTGATCAGCTTATTGAATCTTATAATATAGGCTTCAATCAAGATGTTGCAGATTTTATTACCGGTTTTTTAAATTGTGAAAGGGTAAACAGCAGGACAGACGATGACAAAACACTAGTAGTTATAACATCTGTTAAGGATTTTGATAGGAGTATTTAGTAAAGTTTAATGAATATTCTAATTGCTATTTGTATATTAATAGTTTTAATACTGGCTTATTTATTCTACATCAAAAATATTGAATTTGTTAGAAATAATAGTATTTGTTTAAAATATATTAGGGATTTAAATGTAAAACAAAATTTTAAAACCTTTAATTCAATAGAAAAGTATCAAAAAATTTGCAATAAAAAACCTCAATTTGATAATTTTAATATTGATAATTTTACAATAGCTATTATTGACGAAAATTTAAACAGATATTTAAGAACCCTAGAGGATTTAAAATACAATTGGAAACATTATAATTTATATCAAAGGCAATTTGATTGTATTTTAAACAGTAATTATGACTACAAAAAATTAACGCAAAATACTATTTTAAACGAGTTCTTTTTTAGAAAATTAGAGGTTTGGGAGTGTAATAAGGAAAGGTTAAAGCCTGCACTTGATTTGGTTATACATGTGATCGTTTTATATACAAGTCCAAAAGGGAAGAATCATTATAGAAAAATTTTTCAGTTAAATTCAAATAATATAGAGTATTATTGTAATGAGTGTTTAAAAGCAAGACAATACAGGCAATCAGCACAATATCAACGTTCATTGATGACTGATAAATTGCGTTATCAGGTGTTGAATAGAGATGGCCATAGATGTGTAATATGTGGTGCAAGCGCTAGAGATGGTGTAAAACTTCATGTTGACCACATAGTGCCTGTGTCTAAGGGGGGGAAAACGGAACTTTCAAACCTAAGAACGCTTTGCGAAAGATGTAATTTAGGCAAAGGAGCTTCTTATAATCCTTATGGCTACAATTAAATAATTAATTAAAGGTATTGAAATATGGAAAATTTAGAATTTGTTGATAGTGATGGAAATATAATCAGAACAATCGGGACGCCAACCTCAGGAGGCGAAGGCGATGTTTACAATATTGAAGGGGACCCGAATTTAGTTGTAAAAATATATAATGACAAAAAAAGAAATAAAAAGCCTACAGAATACGAGAAATTAATTAGAAAACTTAAAACAATGTGTGATATTTGTGATGATACAATTATGTCAAAAGCAGGATGGCCACAAAGAATAATATATAAGGACAATCAACCTGTTGGTTTTATAATGAATAAAATAAAATATTGCAATACTTTTCACTTGCTTGCAGATCCGATTGATAGACGTGAGTATTTTTCAGATAATAATTGGAAATATATTTTCTATGTTGCATATAATCTTGCTTGTGCAGTAAATGCTTTACATAAAAAAGGTGTAATAATAGGAGATATAAATGAAAGTAATTTTTTAATTGGAAATAGAACCGTTGCACAAAAAGAAGGCATATTTGATTTTAAAGATAATGGGATAGTTTATGCTATAGATTGCGACTCTTTTCAGATACCGATAAATAAAAAATATTTTATGTGTACTGTTGCAAAACCGGAATTTTTACCTCCGGAACTGGTAGGGGCTAATTTGCATGAAGTAATTAGAACAGTAAATCATGATAATTTTGGACTTGCAGTTTTAATATTTCAATTAGTTATGCAGGGAAAGCACCCATATGTGGGTATAGGAACTCCTGGAGATGTTACGGAATCCATTTCAAAAGGCTATTTTATATTTGGTAATTCAGCAAAACTAATGGGAATATTACCTCCCGATTCAAGTGAAATGTATTCTATGTATTCTAAAATTTATTACTCATTAAATGACGAAATTAGATCCTTGTTCGAACAAGCTTTTTCTTCAGATCATAATGTTATACGTCCCGATGCTGAAATGTGGATAAATGCTATAAAAAAACAAATTGATGATTTAGTACAATGCGATAAAATTGAAAATCATTTTTACGATAAAGATGGTGAATGTATTTGGTGTAAAATCAAACAAGAATATGGTTTTAAGCCCTGGGAAAATACAGTAGGAAATAATTATTCACAGATAGCCTATAATTTTTCAAATCAAAATTCATCTCAAACAGTTGCTATGCAAACTAATAATACAGCTGCGGTTCAATCATCTTCAAATGTAAGTTCTCAAGCTCTTTATGAGGATAAAGCGAAGTTCTTTCAAAAATGGAGATACATAAATGGAACATTGTATCTTTATTCTGATTATCTATATTTTAAAAGCAATAATAACGGTCAAAATTGTACTACAATAATTCCAATAAATGAAATCAAGGAAGTAAAAAAACATATAGAGGCGATAGAAATAATTACTTTAGATGAAAAAAGTTATTATATTATTGTAAGTAATAAAAATTCATGGATTGAAAATATTTATGCATTAAAAAATGGAGAATCTGTTTCTTTTCCACCAATACCTGAGCAAAATAATCAACTTTTTGAATGGTTTGCAACTCAGATTGAAAATGTACATAATGCTACATCAGATGGCATTTTGGCAGTAATAAAGTATATTCTTAAAGGTGTCTTTAAGTTTGCATACAGAGCTATGCTAAGACCAATGTTTGTATTAGGATTTTATGTTGAGCTATTGCAAGGTTTTAGTCCTAATATTAGCGAGTCAAGTTTAATGAATTATACATTATCATTGTTCATGGTTATTATTGTTTTTGCTTTTATATCGGAAACAAAATTAAAACAACCATTTAGAAGAATTGTATTTATTTGTATTGCAGTTATTTTATCAGTAATATTTGCAATAAATTCACAAGGAACTAATAATAATGATAATTCTAAGCAAAAAGAATCTATTTCTGCACCTCAAATTAACGAGATTTCAACTAATACTCAAGAAGATAATCAAAACAAACAAGCAAAACAAACAGTAGAAACAAATTATCCTGATAATTCGCCTGTTTTTAAACTTTCTGTTTCAAGACCAATACCTAGTACAGAAAATAATAAAGTAAGTAAAATAGATACAAGTATCAATAACCAATCAAAAAACAAGAGTGTTAAATCAGAAACGAAAACAAATAATAACTTAGCAAATAGTCAAAATAAAGATACAGACGTTGTAAAATCTAAGTCTCAAGAAAATAATACTTCAAATCTTGCTTCTTCTAATAAGATAACTCCTGTTAAGTCTGCATCAGTACAAAAAGAACCAACATCAGTACAAAATAACACAGAAAGAAGCCCAGAACCACTCTCTTCCTACGCACCAACAAGCATTGGGTATAAAAATATAGCAGAACGGAATATGCATGAAAGAGAAAAAATAGTTGCAATCTATGACAAACACAGTCCTGCTTATGGCTATCGATACGTTATTTATGCTCCAATAAAAAATTATGTTGGACATCGCAAAATGACACAACCAAGCGGGAATGGTTATAGTTATGAACCAATACCTGATGGCGGCGAAGGTAGTTCTACTCCATGTTTTAAAAGCATAGAAGAAGCAAAGCATTACTATTACCCACAATTGTATTAAAGAGGAAAAATTCATATATTAAAATTCGAAACTATAAGGAGAATAAATTATGCCACCTTTTGCATTTGGAAAAAATAATTTTGATTATAATCGAGGCTATGAAGACGGTCTCAAATGGGGTGTTTATGATTATAATATATTTCCAGGACCTGATTATGATGCAGGTTTTATGGCGGGCTATTTTGAAAGAGAAGGACGACCTTTTACTGGTGAAACGTACACTCAAAGAGAACAAGCCCGAAAACGAGTTCAATATCAGAATAATTCAAAGTATGCACAAACAATTTTTGGAGCTTCAAATCCTGTAACAATTCAAACTACAGCAATATTAAAAGCATTAATATTTTTAGTTATTGTTACTGTTATCTCATCAATGACCTCATTATTTGATGGTGATAAAAATTCTAATAAAACTCAACAAAATAACACCTATCAAAGAGAAGAATCACCAAGTCGCAAAAATTCAGGAAGACAGCTTTCCGCTAGTGATATTGTCGGAACGACAAACAAAATTGATATTCCAAAAAATTCTCAGCCAAAGTCAATAAACTCAAATCCAAATATCGATTGGAATCAATATATGAATAATCTCGAGAGACGAATTAAACTAAATTGGAACCCACCAAAAGGAAGTGAAGGTGAAATTGTCAAAGTACTCTTCACCATTGCTAAAAATGGTGAATTATTGGGCTACAAAATTACTCAATCTTCAGGAATCGTATCTGCAGATGCAGCTGCTGTTAATGCAATACGTTTAACCGCACCATTTCAACCTCTTCCTGAAAATTATACAGGAGACAGTATTTCTGTTGACTTTGTTTTTGATTATCACAAAGTTGAAAGGTAAAGGATTCAATAAGTTCTAAGCAACAAATTAAAAAATTATCATAATAACTTTCATATCACTAGTTGCAAGTCGTTTATATTGCTCCGCATATAATACTTTGGCTCAAGAATTAAGCAATTTTAATAATAAACAGCACAAAAACAAAAAATCCGTGGGTTGGGCATACTTGCCCGACGATAAAATTTTTGTAGCATATAAAATAAAAAAGAGAGGTCAAAACCTCTCTTTTTTATGGTGTCGATGGCGGGACTTGTCTTGGTCGCTTGCATTTAACGGCAATTCCGTGTTTTGTTTTCGTGATTTCATCACTCCAAACAAAAGCACTCCAGCCTCAGCTCGCTCCCGCTGAACCCGCTAATACGGATTAAGCCCTCACCAATCAAACATATTAAAAAGGGGATAACAAGTGTTATCCCCTTTTTAATTGTCGATAAGCTCCCGAATATGGAACCCTTTAGAGATAATTCAAAGACATTCTATAGTGAACTTATATCAATCATTAAACAGTCCACTATAGAATATTACAATATGAGAAATCTTTTAGGGTTTAATTATTCATAATTTTATTATAAATTTTATGTTAAGATTGTTTAATAATCAGGAGTTTTTGTTGTGAAAGACTTAAATAAAGGTGAAATAATAATCTATCAAAGTGATGATGGTCAAATCTTTCTTGATACAAAATTAGAAAATGATACTATATGGCTTACACAAAAACAAATGGCTGAGTTGTTTGGCGTAAAAGTTCCAGCTATAAGTAAACATTTAAAAAATATTTTTAATGATGGTGAACTGAACGAAAAAGAGGTTGTTTCCATTTTGGAAATAACCACAAGACATGGTGCAATAAAAGGAAAAACACAAACAAAAGATACACAATATTATAATCTTGATGCAATTATTTCTGTGGGATATAGGGTTAATTCTTCAAGAGCAACTCAATTTAGAATTTGGGCAACTAATATTTTGAAAGAATATCTAACTAAAGGATATGCAATAAATGAAAAAAGAATAAAACAACAACAGGAGAGTATAGAAGCTCTTAAGACTAGTGTTGATTTACTTACTAGAAGTTTAACAAATCAGCTTGAAAATATTGAAGAAGCTAAAATTGTTGCGAAGATATTAAATAATTTTGCTCTTGGACTTGATTTATTAGATAATTTTGACCATAAAACCCTTGATAATAAAGGAATGACAAAAAAAGAAGCTGTTAAAATATCAACAAATGAATTTTTGCAAATTGTAAAAGAAATGAAATCTGAATTTGCATCAGATGTTTTTGGAAATCCTAAAGATGAAAGTTTTGATAGCTCTGTTAATCAAATTTATCAAACTTTTGGTGGTGATGAGTTATATCCGACATTGGAAGAAAAAGCCGCAATGTTACTGTATTTAATTACAAAAAATCACTCATTTTCTGATGGTAACAAACGTATTGCAGCAAGTTGCTTCCTGTATTTCTTAGAAAAAAATGGGATATTATATAAAGAAAATCAACCTATTATAGATAATTCAACATTATTTGCACTAACTGTTTTAATAGCAGAAAGCAATCCTAAAGAAATGGAGACAATGAAACAAATTGTTGTTAGTGTATTGAATAATGTCATAAAATGAAAGTATTATAATTAACTAATTTGCAGTTTCAACAACATAGCTTATTTTTTATGAAACAGTCAACTCTAGAGTATTACAATATTAAACTTTTATAGAATTTGAAAGACATGTTTTAGGCTTTAATATTTATCTTTTTACAAGTATTCGGTACAACTTTTATGTCATTTTCTCTAATATATTGAATACTTTTTTCAAGCGTTTTGTCAATTACAGCTTTTGCATTAAATGGCTGTATCATAACCATTTCAGCAATAATCTCTGGTGGATTTTTAATAATCCCATAAGGTGTTATCAATTTAGCTATTTTCATTTAAATCTCCTAAATAATTGTCGATGGCGGGACTTGAACCCGCAAGGATTTCTCCACACGCCCCTCAAACGTGCGCGTATACCGATTCCGCCACATCGACATTTATTTTTATTCAATTTTCAATTTCCAATGTGGCTTCATCGGTATTTTTCTCTATACGGCTCGC
>CALUUI010000016.1 GCA_944323925.1 Candidatus Gastranaerophilales bacterium | reverse complement strand
AATTTTTTTTTTTTTTTTTTTTTTTTTTTTTTTTTTTTTTTTTTTTTTTTTTTTTTTTTTTTTTTTTTTTGTTTTTTTGTTTAAAATATATTTTTTTTAAATAAATTTTTTTTTTTTTTTTTTTTTTTTTTTTTTTTCTAGGCAAAAAATATTATGTTTGATTTTTATATCTGTATGAAAATTCTTAGAAAAACTGTTGATTATTTTAATACTCCAACAAAATGCTTTATTCCGAAATGTAGAGCTCGTTGTTGTATTGATGCTCCATTACCTGAAGGTTTCCTTGAACGTTTTAATTCTCGTATTCAACGTCCTATTTATAGTGGACTTAATATTGGAATTAATGATCCGAAAGACAATTTTAATTCTATTGTTTATAATACAAGACCTATACAATTGATTAATATTGATAGAAATACAGGAAAAAAGATTTATGGTATTTCTAAAGATATGCTTGATGAATTGCAAGTTAGAAGTATGGATGATATTAATACATTGCTAAATAATTATGAAGCTCAAAAAATATACAACTATTGTCCTTTTATAACTGACTATGGTAGATGTGCTGTTTATGAACATAGACCGCCAATTTGTAGAGAGTTTGGTACTTCTTTTGCCAAAGTTGATCTTTGTCCAGATAAGTCTAGTAGATTTGATATTATTAAATTTTATCTTGCTCAATTATTTAATTTTGATAATTTAAGAGCCTTCTTTAAAAATCTGAAAAAAAGAAAGTAATTTAATTATGAATATTAATAGAGTTGTTTTTAATAATTTTAATTCAAGATCTTTTCAACAAAGATTGTCAAATAAAGAATCAGAAGAATTTAAGTCTAATTTATCTATTTTACCAAATAATTATTATTTACCTGTAAATTTTAAATCGCTTGATTGTAATTATAGTATGGCAAAAATTTACTTAAAGAAAATAATTAATGAAAAAGGTTTGCCTAATTCATTAAAAGATTTAGATTTAAAAAAAATTAATGGAATACAAAATGGTTTAAAAATTTTTGAAGGAATGAATATTAAAGAAATAGCTTTTATATGTCAAAATTTAACTGAAATTGCTGTTTATCGGGGGTGTAGCGGTTACTGTGCACATTGTTATGCTGGTGCTAAGGCTCCAATTAAGGAAGATGAAAAGCATATTAATAAAATGTCTTATGAAGATTATATAGCTATAATGGATGATTTAAAAACTTTTAGAGAGCGTTTAGAGTTTAATCCTTATACTGCAATATCAGGAGATATGTCTTTATTTAGAGATGCGGATTGTTTAGAATTAGAATTAAAGGATAATAGTGGTAGAGTCTATGATTTCATTGACTTAAGTAATATAGCTTATTCTTCACTAGAAAAAAAGATTTTATTTGATACTCATGGGTGGAGTAAATCTAATATTAAACTGCAAAAACGTGCTGAAAAATTTGTTGAATATTATTCTCAGTCTGAAAATGCTGATAAATTATCACAAATTAATATTTCAATCAATCCATTTAATTGGTTTAATTATAATGCCGTTAAGTCATTGAAACGGAATGATGAAAATAAAGCTAAAATTTTAAAGAACGCCTATGCAAAAAGAATGGCAAATGTCTTATTTACATTTACACCATTATTGAACGATAAAAATTTTGATGTAATTGTGCGGGCTTTTCCGGATTCTACAGTAGGTAAATTTGCTAATGGCTATCGAGAGTCAGATATGAATGATATAACGCATAATATTTTATCAAACCTTGCTAAATTGTATGTTATGGATTTAAATGGTGAAAATAAAGTTATTAAATCTAAAAAAATGATGTACGATGTAATTGATAAGCTAACTTCTTTCATTGTCGAACATCTTGAAACTGATTTAGTGATAGGGGGACGGTTAACTAAACTCGTTTCTAAAAGCAATTTTTATGCTTATACTAGAATACTTCAAGAAGAATTGGTTAAGGATTATATTTCTGATATTAGTAAAAGGTTATTTAATGACGATAATTTTAATAAAATAATTGATGCAAATGGGCGTATTTATCTTGCTAATGCTGTTGCTATAATTCCCACGGAGTTGTCTTTGAATATTTCTAATAAAGATAAGTTAACAGCAAAATTCGCAACAAAAGAATATCCTACATTATCTAGAAAAATAATTAATGAGGCTTTAATTTGGTAGTCTTATGCTAAATTGATAATTTTAATTATAAATTTGTCTCTGTACAAGCCGATTCACATTTTCATAAAGCATGTAAAAGAGTTCCCTATTTCGCGTTTGGAAGCTTTTTTATTGGTTTAACGGATTATGCTACACTACACAATATCATCATGCAAATAAATTAAGGTTACATTATCAATATAAGCGGAGATTCAAAATGCTTTTGAGTTTTATTTTAGTATCGGGTTTGTAGTACGTAATATTCCATAATTACACCTATCTTCCAGTTATTTTCTAATGATTATATTATTGTGCCTTTATTTATCTAATTTATTTGTTCGTTTTTCTTTTAAGATACTTAGTCCAGAAAGTAGTAGCATTAGCCAGGTTATATAAAACACATTAAGTCCTATATGCCACAGTGAGAAATGAAGAAAAGAACCGGCATAGGCCTTAAGTGTTAAAAGCAGTATTCCCAGAATAACAATAAATGAATAGAATCGACTTTTGATTTTTGTATTGTATATTATAAAGAATAAAATGTTTGTAATAGCATAATAATTAATGGCTAAATCTGCAAGTCCAAAAATAGTGTTAAATAGAGGAATAGCAAGTGTATCTTGGTATGCATTATAAACATATTTTTCTATGTCAGCCATATAAGCTGGAACCCAACAAATACAATATAAAATGTAAGATAGGTTAATCCATAAGTATACAAATAATTTTTTCCTGAATGTCTTTATATTCTTAAAATCTATGAAATCCTTAATTTGAAAAATTATTGTAAAAATTAATATGGATACAAGCCATCCCCAAATTTGGAACAAATTATTATAAACCCTGTATAACTCGTTTTTATATTTGCTTACTTCCAGTGCTGCTGCATTTGGGTCTGCAATTTGTGCAGCTTGGAGTGCGGCTTCTCTATTCGTGTAATAATCGGGAGTATTGAAACTATAACCATTTACTACGAACAGAATTACTGTAAATAATATAGTTAACAGACTAATTGTTATTATCGGTTTTCTTAAAAATGATACTATTTTTGACATCGTCAATCGTCGCTCCTTTATTTTTATTTTTGTAGTTTAAGTATTTAATAATTTCAATTAATATAGCAGTTGTTATTATCGCATAAGTTATTCTTATAGAAGGAATATAAAAAGTTACTACATCAGTTAGTCTTCCTGACATAGAGTAGAGCTCAATTCCTAGAGGGTATTTAAGTGATAATACAAAGTTAATAATTAATGCCAAACATAAAGTAAGGTAAATTGCTAATTTATCAATTAAGAAGTAAAGAACAGGTGACATTAATATTAAAATTATTGATTTTAAACTCAAATTTTTCATATTTTATCCTTATACTAGCAGCAGGAGATATAACAATCTCTTACTCGGAAAATTATATCATAATTTTTATATATTTTACTAATTTTTTTAGACGATAAATTGGTTTCTATGTAAAATTTATGTGCAAACTCATTGTATTACAAGGTTTCTACTATTTATTATTTTGTAACATAAATTAATAAACATGAAATATAGTGCTCAAAATTACTCCGCTCTCTGTTGTCTTGCGCTCGAGCTTTATCCAAGCTCCGCTTGGAGGGTTCTCATCCCATAAAAAAAAAGCCCTATTAAGGGCTTTTAAATTCGGAAAAGGAGGGATTCGAACCCTCGGTGCAGGTTACCCCACACAACACCTTAGCAGGGTGCCGCCTTAAACCTACTCGGCCACTTTTCCTCGGTATTTCTATACTAGCATAAAGTTTTTTTATTTCAAACATTTATTTTTAGTTTATTAAAAAAATTTTATATTAAAGAAAAGGACTCGCTTTTTTGCTCGTCCTTTTTCTCATCTTACATCCTCGTTAATGCTATTTTACTGCTCTCAGTTCTGTTTGGATTCCTGAGTCTGCATTTACTCTGACTGCTTCGGCTATTGCCATTGTTCGCCGCTTCTTGGCTCCCCTTAATATAAATTCAACGCATGAACTTGTATTATTGGTTGGTTTCTCTAATCTTTTTAGCATCTGGTTTTCCTTTCGTAATATATTTGTCGGCTTTTTTTTCTAAAACTTTATACTTTTTTGTATTCTTTTTACAAAATTTTACATTTATTTCTGACTAATAATTAAAAAATAATTAAGTTATTCAAAATTACTTGATTACACTTTTTGTTTATCTTACAATCAGTTTGTTAAGATTATTACCAATAATAAGAAGGAGTAAAACTTATGGTAAAAGTAGCAATTAACGGATTCGGTAGAATCGGACGTAACACTTTAAGAGCAGCTATCAGAGAAGGTATCTTCAATGAAATAGATTATGTTGCAATCAACGATCCAGGTCTTAAACCTGAAGATGCTGCTAGAATTTTTAAATATGACTCAGTTATGGGTAAATTCGACGGTACTGTTGAAGCATACGAAGAAGGTATTATTGTTAACGGTAAGAAGATTAAATTCTTCTCTGAAAAAGATCCTGCACAATTACCTTGGAGAGAACTTGGTGTTGAAGTTGTTGTTGAATCAACAGGTTTCTTCACTGATGCAACTAAGGCTCATGCTCATATAGATGCTGGTGCTAAGAAAGTTATTATTTCTGCTCCTGCAACAAACGAAGATATTACTATTGTTTTAGGTGTAAACGACAAAATGTATGACCCTGCTAAGCACCATGTTATTTCTATGGCTTCTTGTACTACTAACTGTTTAGCACCTGTTGCTAAGGTTATGGATGAAAAATTTGGTATTGTTAAAGGGTTAATGACTACTGTTCACTCTTACACTGGTGACCAAAGAATTCTTGATGCTGGTCATAAAGACCCTCGTCGTGCTAGAGCTGGCGCTTTAAACATCGTTCCTACTAAGACTGGTGCTGCTAAGGCTGTTGCTCTTGTTTTACCTCAACTTAAAGGTAAATTGGACGGTTTCGCTATGAGAGTTCCTACCCCAGACGTTTCTTTAGTTGACGTTGTATTTGAACTTGCTAAAGATGTTACTGTTGAAGAAGTTAACGCAGCTTTAAAAGAAGGCGCTGATGGTCATGTACTTTGCTACACTGAAGAACCTCTTGTTTCTTCTGACTACATCGGTACTTCTCAATCTTCAACTGTTGATGCTTTATTAACTCGTGTTATGGGCGGAAACCAAGTTAAGATTATTTCTTGGTATGATAACGAAATGGGTTATTCTACAAGATTAGCTGAAACAACTAAAATGGTTGCTTCTAAATTATAATCTGTAGTTTAATGTAATTTGGAAAAGGGAAACTTTTTATAGGTTTCCCTTTTTTATTTGTAAATTTTTTTTGTAATATTTTGAACTTATATTGTTTATATTGTTTAATAGTAATAGTAGGAGGAGAAATGAAAGAGTACGATAATGACAAAAATATTGTTAATATTTTTGCCGCACATCACAATAGAAATAATGAGTCAAAAAATGAGCATATAAGATATTTTGCAGGATTTAACTACGTTAAAATTAATAAAGATAAAAATGGTAATAGGTTTAATAAGGAGCGTTTAATTAGTTATGCTGAAAAATGCCATTACATTGTTAGTGTTATGCGTGAATTGGATGGTGAAATTTGGTTATATAACTATGATGTAAAAAATGATGATTTAGCACAATTCCTAAAAGCATTTGAAGAAAATACTCTTAACGGGAAGATTATTGAGATAGAAAAATATTTTCCGGAGGATTTAGCGTAGCATGACTTGTTTTTTCCATAATATACACGAAGCCCTATATAATTGTACGAAACCTTATCAGTATGTTGGTGGAGAAATTCTTGCATATAATAAAGACTTTGATTCCGCTAAATTACGTTTTGCGTTTGTTTTTCCTGATAAATATGAAATTGGAATAAGTAATTTAGGTGTTAGAATTCTTTATGATTTAATAAATCGTCATCCTGATTTTATGGCTGACAGAGCGTATGCTCCTGAACCGGATTTTAAGCCTGAATATCTTTATGGTTTAGAGTCTAAACGTCTCATTAAAGATTTTGATGTTGTAGGCTTTTCTTTGCAGTATGAATTATCTTATCCTACGGTTTTGAAACTGCTTGATATGAGTGGTATTCCATATAAAAGAGCAGACAGAGGAGAAAACTCACCTATAGTTATTGCCGGTGGCCCTTGTACTTATAATCCTTTACCAATGGCGGATTTTATTGACGCATTTGTTATTGGTGACGGTGAGGAAGTTAATATAAAAATTTGCGAGTCAATCTTGGCAAATAAGAGTTTATCAAGAGAGCAGAAATTAATTAAGCTATCTGAAATAGAAGGCGTTTGGGTTCCTCTTGTCGGAAAAAATAAAAAGGTTAAGAAATGCGCTGTTGAGTTAAAATATGAAACAGCACTTAAGGCCTATCCTATACCGTTCTCAAGTTCTGTTCACGATAGGGCTGTAGTAGAAATTCGACGTGGCTGTGGGCGTATGTGCCGTTTTTGCCAGCCTGGACACGTTACGCTTCCTGTTAGAGAAAGAGAAGCCGAGGATATCATTAAAATTACTAAAGAACTTGTTCATAATACCGGGTATGATGAATATTCACTGCTTTCTTTGTCATCAAATGATTATTCAAATATTAAAGAAGTTATTAAAGAGCTTGGAGTGGAATTTAACTCTAAAAAGGTTTCTGTATCGCTTCCAAGTCAAAGGATTGACGGTTTTAGTCTTGAGTTAGCTAATCTAGTTCAATCCGTTAGAAAGTCAACAATGACATTAGCACCGGAAGCAGGTAGTCAAAGACTTAGAAATGTTATTAAGAAAAATATTTCTAAAGAACAAATTTTAAATGCTGTTTTTACATTATATGAAAATGGTTGGTCACGATTAAAATTCTATTTTATAACTGGACTTCCGACAGAAACAAAGGAAGATCTTGATGAAATGGCAAGTTTGCTTGCTGAAATTAAATCGGGAATAAGAAGAATAAAAAAAGAAAAAGGATTAAAGCATGGATTCGATTTGGTCTGTACCTTATCAATTTTTGTGCCTAAACCATTTACACCGTTTCAGTGGTGTTCTCAAATTGATTTAGATACTGTTACTGAGAATATTAACTACTTAAAAGAAAAGACCGCACATATAAAAGGTCTAAAAATCAATTATCACGAAAAGTATATTTCACTATTAGAGGCTGTGCTTACACGTGGTGATGAATCGTTGTGTAAATATATAGAAGCACTCTACAAAAAAGGTTGCTATCTTGATGCTTGGGATGATTATTTTGATAAGAGAATTTGGTTTGATACAGCACAAGATTTAAATATTAATCTTGCTGAACTTGCTCAAAAGGTATATTCACTAGATGACGTTTTACCTTGGGATTTTATTGATACAGGGCTTGATAAGTCTTGGTTGAAAAATGAATACATAGAAGCATTTAATCAGCCCGAAACTTTTAATCTACAGCCAACATGTGAGCAAAAATGTGTAAATTGCGGAGTTTGTAAAAATCTAAAACTAAAAAAACACTTGGCAAAGCCTTATAAGGCATCAGAAAAGGCGCAAGAGTTAGCCAAACTTCCTCCTGTTGATCCAAACAATGTACATCCAAATCCTGACAGAAAGATTTTTAAGTACCGCATTAAACTTACAAAAAATGGTTTATTGAGATATTTTTCGCATTTGGATTGGCAAAATACATTCTTTAAGGCATTAGCAAGGAGTGGCTTAAATGTAGCCTTTTCACTAGGTTTTAATCCTTCTATGAAGGTTTCAATGGGAGTTGCTCTACCTTTGTTTTGTGAAAGTGTGTGTGAACTTGTTGATATTGAGTTGTATGATGATATTTCTGAAAATATTGTAGCTGAGAAAATTGAATCAGCTCTTTGCGGGCAATCAAAAATTATTTCTGTAACAAAAATTTCAAAAGCTGAAAAATCAATCGATACGACTGTTCAGTGGGCAGAGTACACTATTCGCCCTACTTCTGCCGTGCTTTACAAACTTGATGATATCAGGTACAATATAGAAAAGGTTTTATCTTCCGAGGAGATTTATCTAACGAAGAAAAACAAAAAAGGTTTAGAAAAAACAATAAACATTAAAAAGTCTATTAACTCCTATGAGTTCAAGGATGATTGTTTATTCATTGTACTTAAAACCGGTCAAGGATCTGATATTCCGGCGGTAAGAGCAGATGAGTTAATGAAACTCATTTCTAATGATATTTTATTTGATATCACGAGGGTAAAGTTCTTTGACAATGAGCTAAGAGAGATTTAAAAGGATTTATTTATGACTACAGAAAAGAAAATTGTAATTGCAGAAAGAGACAATATTGCAGCTTTAATGGAAAACAAAAAAGTTACTGAATTTTTTATCCATAGAGGTGATGTTCTATTAGGTGATGTATATTTAGGCCAAGTAGAAAACGTTTTACCTAGTATTGATGCAGCATTTATCAATGTTGGTTCTGATAAGATGGGATTTTTGCACGCGGAAGATGCAATCAAAAAAGGTGCTCTTCAAGATAAGTTGTATCCAAAACAAAATTTAATTCTTCAAGTTATAAAAGAACCTGTAGGACATAAAGGCCCAAGATTGACTACAGAAATTAGTCTTCCCGGGAGATTTTTAGTCTTGATGCCAACGGAACAGGGCGTTAATGTTAGTAAGAAAATTACAAGCGTAAAAGAGCGTGCGAGATTAAAATCAATTGTTAACTTGCTAAAACCTGTAGGTGTAGGTATTATTGTAAGGACTGAGGCAGAAGGTCAATCAGAGGCTGATATTCAAGAAGATTTAGAAATTTTGTTAGAAAAGTGGAATAATATTATTACATCAGCTGAAACTCTTGAGCCTCCAAGTTTATTATATAGAGACCAAGATTTATTATACAGAGTTATTCGTGAGGCTTGTACTGATGATGTTCAAGAAATTATTGTTGATACTGCCTTTGCATTAAATCGTGTTCAAAGTCTTTTACAAAACTGGCACTTAGGGAAGAATATAAAAGCAACTTTGTATAAAGGTTCTGAACCTCTATTAGTTGCTATGGGAATTCATAAAGAAATAAAAGCGGCATTACAGATGAAAGTTAATTTGCCGTCGGGTGGGTATTTGTTTATACAAACAACTGAAGCCTTGACTGTTGTTGATGTTAACAGCGGTAAATTTACTAATTCGGCTACCCAAGATGAAACTATTCTAAAGACAAATTTAGAAGCTGTTCAAGAAATAGCTCGTCAGCTAAGATTAAGAAATATTGGCGGAATGATTATTATTGACTTTATTGATATGACAAATAGAGTTGATAAACTTGCTGTAATGGAGGCTTTTGAATTAGCTCTTGAACCAGATAAAGCGAAGCCGCAAGTAGGACAATTATCTGATTTAGGGTTAGTTGAGTTAACAAGACACCGCCAAGGTCAAGCATTGGCAGAAATATTTGCTAAGCGTTGTCCTCATTGCCAAGGTAACGGTTATATAATGGAGGAATTAAAGTTCGCTTCTGCTACTGCTGATGGTGAATATAGAGCGAAAGCTGCTAAGATGAAGTTACCTATTAATAACTTTAAGAAAAATAATAATAACAACAATAATAATAATAAATTCAACAATAAAAACCAAAGAGGAGCTCAAGAAGTTGTAGAGGAAATTCAAGTTCAAGAAAATCCGCAACCGCAAGAGGCGCCTGAAATTCAAGAAGTGGCTATTCCTGTTGAAAACCCATCTGTTGTAGCTACTGTTGAAGCAGCTGAAAAGGTTGAGCAAGAAAAATCAACCAAGAAAAAACGTGGCGGAAAGAGGTTTGAAAGAAAGAAGGCAAAAGAAGCCAAAGAGGCTGCTGAAGTACAAATAACTAATGCAGCAGATGTGGAAGCTGCTGAGATAATTTTACCGCCAAATCCTGAAATTGTTCCTGTTATTCCTGCTGATGCAGAAATAAAGGTTGAAGAAAAATCAAATCTGACTCTTGAAGATACTAAAGTTGAAGCATCAGAAAATACAGATTCGGTGGAAAGTGTTGAAGCTGATAAGGCAGTAAAAAAACGCAGACCAAACAGAGGTACACAAAAAAAAGGGCGTACAAGAAAAGTAAAAAAAGCTGATGAGAATCAAGAACAAGGTTAGGTTATTTTGAAAAAATTAGTATATTTTATAATATTTGTTTCATTAATAGTTTTTCCGAACTTTTATCAAGTAGCAGCTGCTGTTGATAGTGTTCAGGCTGTTTCTCCAAAGGTTGAGACTAAGACAGATGTTAAGGATAGTACTTCTGTTGTTGAAACTACACCTTCGGAAAATGTTAAAAATATAGATAAGGCTAAAATAATTTACAAAGAGCCTGTTAGTATTAAACATACTGCTAAAAAGTTCTTATTGGCAATGCTTGGAGTTGCTATTTCGTCCATTATTTTATTTGTAATGTTAACTGTTTACAATAAAATTAGAAATAGGGTTGTAAGTTCACCATCTCAGGATTACAAGAATACTCTGTCTTCGCCTAATAATTTGAGAGATGCAGTTAATATTTTTCTTGAAAAAACAAAGTAATCTAAAATGGCTAGAGAATTCCAATTATATATTGTACCAACACCTATAGGAAATCTTAAAGATATAACTTTAAGAGCTATTGAGGTTTTAAAATCTGTTGATGTAATAGCGTGTGAGGATACAAGAACAACGCAAAAACTTCTTAATCATTACGAAATTGCTACCAAGTGCTACTCTTATCACAAATATAATGAAAAAGAGCGGCTAAATTTCTTCAATAGTTTGATATCAGAAGGGAAAAAAATCGCACTTGTTTCAGATGCAGGTACTCCTTTAATTTGTGACCCTGGGGCTGTTTTAATCGAAGAGCTTATAAAAGATGGTGTTTCCGTTACCTCACTGCCTGGTGCGTGTGCTGTTACTACGTTTATTTCGCAAGTTCCGCGCCTAAGTGAAGAATTTACTTTTATCGGTTTTATTCCACGTTCTGCTGAACAGATTAAAAAAATTGTTTCTGAAAATATTGATAAAAATTTGGTGTTTTATGAAGCTCCTGAAAGAATTTTTAAAACTCTTGAAATTATCAAAAGTGTAAGGGGTGATATTAAAATTGCCCTAGGTAGAGAGTTATCTAAGCTATTTGAAGAAATTAATATTGATACGATTGGTAATGTACTGAATCATTATAATGGTGAGATTAAGGGAGAAATTGTTTGTATGCTCTACCCTTCTTGCAATATTGATGACGATGTCATTGTTGATAAAATCAAAAAACTTAAGAATAAAGGATATAAAGCCAAGGACTGTGCTGTAATTTTATCATCACTTTATGATTACAGTAAAAATAAAATTTATGACTTGGCTTTATCTCTTGAATAAATTTTTAATTCTTGTTTTGGCAAGTACAGTTTTGATTTTTAGTAATGGTTTTCCCAAATATTATTCTTAGTCCGCCAAATGGTTTCTTAAGAGTTGTTGCTACTCCACAGGTAATTTCATCTACATTTCTTATAATATTTTCTGTTTGCTCTATTGTGTTTGGCAAGGAATTCCCGATTTTATTTGTTGTTACAGATACATCATTTGCGCTGTTACTTAATTCATCAGTAGCCTTCTTTATGTTATCCAATGTTTCTTGAATATCATTTATGGAATTGTCTAGTACTTCACTCGATAATGCATTATTAACTTTTGCTGTCATGTCTTTTATGTTATCCGTTATATCAGTTATGTTTTTCTGATTCTGAACGAGAGTTGTATCAATGTTGTTTATCAATTTATTTAATGATTTTATTGTTGTATTCAAATTTTCAGTTGATTCATAAAGGTTATTTTTTATACCGTCTAACGATTCCTTATTCTGGTTTGAAAAATAACTGTTAAAATCAACTAATGATTCACCTTTAATGAAACAGCCCTTACATAATTTTCCTGTCGGTTTTGAAGGTTGTATAAGTTCAATATAGTCATATTCGTGCTTCTTACTTTTTTCTACCCTCAGTTCAGCTTTGATATTTGATGGTAAAGCTATATCCTTAGGTCTTATTGCAACCTTTACAATCGTGTGCGACAAATTATCGCTATGTTTTATAGAAACTATACGCCCTACTTTTATTCCTTTGTAGAATACGCCTACATCGTGTTTAAGCGGTCTAAGCTCATCAAATCGTATATTTATAACTTGTGAGTTAAAACTAGAATAAAATGCAAGACTGCATAGTATAATTAAAACGATTGTTAAGTATATTAGAACTGTTTTTCGCATAATTAATCAGAAGTCCATAATCCGTGAATATTACAGTAAGCTCTTACAATTATTTCATTACAGTCGCATTTTAAATCAAGTTCGGGTTTTTCTCCCGGATGAAGGTATTTCCTTTTAATATATTTTTTATCCGGTGAATTAGCTTCAATAAATACTATATAATGCTCATTTTCCATTGGATGCGGCTGTGTGCCAATTTTAATGTTGTAACCTGTTTCAGTTTTGGTTATTACGGGAACATGTTTTTCGGTATACATTTCATGATCTTTTGTAAGTTCTTTTAATTTTCTCATTGGCTGACCGCAGCAAACAAGTTCTCCTTCACCTGCTTCAATAACTTCAACCATATTCCCGCATATATCGCATTTGTACATTTCAAGTAAGTTTGTCATAATTATTTCTCCTTTTCCTGAAATATAGTTAAAAATATTTTTTTTCAAATTCGACAAAAGTATTATCTGATAGGATAGAGTTTGTTATATAATAAATCTATGATTAAATTTGTTTTACCGATTGTATTATTAACTATATCAAATGTATTTATGACTTTTGCTTGGTATGGACATTTGAAGTATAAATCAGCTGCCATTTGGGTTGTTATCCTTGTGAGTTGGGGAATAGCCTTTTTTGAATATTGCTTTCAAGTCCCTGCTAACCGTATAGGACATGAAGTCTATGATGCAGCACATTTAAAGACCATACAAGAAATTATTACTCTTGTTGTATTCAGTTTTTTCTCAGTTTGGTATTTAAAAGAACAGTTTAAATGGAATTATTTAGTTGGTTTTGCGCTAATAATTATAGCGGCCTTTTTAATATTTAAAAAGTGGTAGGTTAATAAATGGCAAAAGAGTGTAATTTCAGCTTTTTAGCAAAGATTGATAAAAATTTGTATGGAATAGCAAATGATGCAGAACAATTATATTGTGATGAGTATTTTGATCAGTGCATGGTACAGACAAGAAGGTTTGCTGAAAATGTTTGTAGAAATATAACAAATGGTGAGTTTTCAGCACAAGAATCTTTTGATGAAATACTAGCAACTCTAAAAGATAGAATGAGTGATACTATTGGCGGCAGAGAATTTATAAATGATTTGTATTTCTTAAAAAAAGCTGGTAATCAGTCTGCGCATTCAGTAAAGCTAGAAAATGACGGGATTAAGGCTTTAGAGTGTTTGCAAAGGGCATTTGAGGTTGCTATAAACTTTGCGATGCTTAAAAATACTCCAGATAAAACTATTCTGTCGCTTCAGTATGATGAAGAATTATTAATAACCGGTAAGCGCAGTAAAGAAAAAACTCTGCAGCAGAAATATACAGAAATGAAGCAAAAAGAGAGCAATAATAAGAAAAATAAAACAAAAGAAAACGAATTTTATGTAGAAAAAAAGAAACCTAAAGCTCTAAAGACTTTGCCGAAGCCCAAAAAGCCAAAGTCATCACCTGTGCCAAGCGATAGGCCTAAGAAGAAGAAAAAATCAAAATCAAAGAGTAGTGAAAAAACAATTTTAAGAAAGATAGTTGATATTATATCTGTAATAAGTTTATGTGGGCTTGGAGTCCTCTGTATTATGTCCTGGCTTTAAGAATAAGTCTTTATGATAATCAGGTTTAAGTATTACTCCAATAACAGCAAGTAAAATCAAAATTATTCCGCAGATAATTTTAGGAGTAAGTGTTTCATGAAATACAACGACCCCAAAGAATAATGCAGTAACTGGTTCCAATGTACCTAATATGGCAGCGGGAGTAGCACCCAGAAGTTTAATGGATATTGTCATCGCTTCTATAGAAACAATTGTAGGTAGTAGAGCTAAGCCAACGGCATTAATCCACAAATACCAATGTGGAATCATATCTAGTGATGTACAGAATTTTGTTGAAATAATATAAATTAAAGAGCCAAAAAGCAGAACATAAAAAGTTAATTTTTCAGGTGGTAAATATTTTAAACTGGTTTTATTAACTCCAACAATATATAATGCATAGCTTAGCGCAGATAAGAATACAAGAAATACACCGTATAAATTAAGTGGTGCATTTGCTTTTCCATAATATAAGAATAATACACCCAGTGCAGTTAAGATAATACATATTATTGTTTGCAAAGAGGGTCTTTCTCTATAAAATATGGCCATTATAATAGCTACGAGGATAGGATAAATAAATAATATGGTAGAGGCTATTCCTGCATCCATATAGTTATAACTCATAAATAAAAACAACGAAGACACAGAGAACAATAACCCAAGGAAAAATAATTTCCATAGCTGCCTTATTGTAACAAAAAATGAGTGACGCTTAATTTTAATAGTAATAAATAAGAAAATGATAGCTAAAATATATCTATAAAATAGAACAGAGTTAACGCCAACTCCGTTAAAATACAAAGGCAGAGCAAAAAGCGGATTCATCCCGTAACTTGCTGCCGCTATTGAACCAAATATAGCACCTTTTAGCTTATCTTGCATAATCTCCCGTCTGAAAAAATACTTACAAACGTATTATAGCAAATATATAAATTCTTATCCAATTAAATTATATTTTTGTATAACTCCCAAAAAACTGAAAGTCAGTGACATTTTGGAGAATTTCAAAGAGCGCTTTAGAAACATTATCGGTTAATATATGTCCATCAATATCGGTATAAAATACATATTCACCAAGAACTTTTTTGGAGGGTCTGGAATCAATGTAGGTCATATTGATTTTATACTTATCAAGAATATTTAATATTTTACAAAGTGCCCCCGGAGTATTTGGTGTTGAAAAGGAAAATCCCGATTTATCATTTCCGGTAATAATATTTTTCTTCTTTCCAATAAGAATAAATCTTGTTGTATTAGATTCGACATCATTTATATCGCTTTTTATAATAGGAATATTATATAATCTTGCGGCATATTCGCTTCCAATAGCAGCTAAGTTAGGCTGTTCGGGTAAAATACTCTTTACTGCTAATGCCGTTGAAAGTTCATTTCTTAGGGTTATATTATCCCCGAATGTATCTGATATAAAACCGAAACATTGAGCAATTGCTTGAGGGTGAGAAATAATTGTATCTATTTCATCTAAAGTTTTTGCAAAACCAGCAAGACAATGTGATACTTTTAGGGTAGTTTCCGCAAGTATTGTCATTTGTGTATTTTTCAATATTGATAAGTTATCAATTGATTCTCTAACGATACCTTCAACGGAATTTTCTATCGGGATAACGGCGTAATCATTTTCTGCTTCAGATTTGGCAAGTTTTTTTAGTACGCTAAGTATTGAATGCTCTGGAGATAGTTCATAATCTTCAAGAAAAAATGTTTTTACAAATTTTTCTCTTGCACAATCACAATATGATGCTTTGGGTCCTAAAAAATAAATTCTATTCATCGCGTCAGTCCTTATATAATCCTTCAATACCTGCACCAAACATTGCAAAATCATATTTTACAGGATCGTTTGGGTCAAATTGTTTTAAGTTGTTTGTTAATTCAATTACTGATTTAAAATCGTTTGCATTTCTTGTTAGCAATCCCATTTTTCTTGAAACATTAGCAACATGAGTGTCAAGTGGAATGAGAAGTTCAGATGGTTTTATAAAATTCCAAATACCAATATCCACTGATGATTTTCTAACAAACCAACGTAATAACATATTTAGTCTTTTCATTGCGCCGCCTTTTTGGGGCTGTGCTAACATAAATGCAAAACCTTGAGTTATATTTTTTGTATTTGAATAAAAGTAGTCTGTAACAGTTGTTAAGGTCTGCTTGATAGTATTATCTACGTTGTATCCATATTCAAATAGCTCTCCTAAACCTTTACTTTCTGAATATAGTTTTTTAAGAATTGATAATATTGATACTACATCTTCCGTTTTTGCAAATCTGTAATTAAACCCCTTTAATTCCGAAAAATCACCGTTTAAAATATAGTTTAAAGGCTCATTTCCCATAATTTTATATAAAGTATTTAATTTCTCGATAAATACCTTTCTTGAGCCAAAAGCAAAAAGTGCAGAAATAAACCCAAGAAGCTCAATGTCCTTTTTATCTTTTAGCGTATGAATAAATTGTACAGGATCAGCACCAATAAATTCAGTCGTTTCATATTTTTTGACAAGTTTATCAAGTTCAGTTTTGGTAATCATTACTTGCTTAACCCCTTACTTCTTATTTTATCAAAAAAAGTTTCAAGAAGCATATCACATTCCGATTCTAGAATCCCGCCAAAAACTTCGATTTTAGAATTTGCAATCTTCTTTAAATCAAGGACTGAAGAAAAAGCTCCGTATTGTTGGTTGTAAGAACCAAAATAAAGTCTGCTTATACCTGATTGCAGGATTGCCCAAGCACACATCGGACAAGGTTCAAGAGTAACATACATTTCGCAATCTGATAGTCTGAAGGAGTTTAGAATTTTTTGTGCAGATTTAATCGCTAGCATTTCAGCGTGTGCTGTTACATCATTGTTTTCTTCTTTCCGGTTATGCTCAAGTGCAATAATTTGACCATCTTTAAGAATCATTGCACCAACAGGAACATCATTTAAACACTTCTTTGCTTCTTCTATAACCCGTTTCATAATTTAATTTTACAAAAAAATCTGCTTAAAAACAATTTATTTAAAAACTGCTTGTATTCAAAAAGTATTTAAAATACAATCATTGTATGGAAATCCCAACTAAAACACTTAAAGCATTAGAATATGATAAAATACTTGAAAGACTGTCAGAATGTACTAAATTGTCACAGTCTAAGCCTTTATGTTTAAACTTATTACCTCTTAAAGAGCCATCTAAAATCCAAGAGCAGTTGGATTATACGTCAGAAACATTAAAAATTTTAGATATGGGTACTGAAGTTCCTATGGATTTTGTAATGGCAATTTCGGAATTAACCTTAAAAAATGAGTATTTTGTAGAAGAAGAGTTAATAGATATTTCAAAAACTATGCGGACTTCTCGTTTAGTAAGGAATTTTTTGAAGGAGAATTCAGAGTATAATTCAAAGTTAAATAATTTGGCATTTCCTCTTTATGTGAATAAAGAGCTAGAAGATAGAATTGCAGACACATTTGATGAGGCTCATAATGTTAAACAAAATGCAACTCCTGAGCTTGCCGGATTATATTCTTCTCTAAGAGATACAGAAGCACATTTGCGTACAAGTGTTAATGACCTTTTAAACAGTCCTGAATTTTCAAAGTATTTGCAAGAACAAATATATACGATAAGAGACGATAGGGTTGTATTTCAGGTAAGAGCATCCTCGAAAAGTAAAGTCCCAGGAATTGTCCACGATGTATCGGCGACAAGCAGAACTTTTTATATTGAACCGCAGCAAATTGTTCCGATAAATAATAAAATCCGAGAACTTAAAACAAAAATTTATGCTGAAATAATAAGAATATTAACAGCTCTAAGTCGTGAAGTAAGACACGATTTACCAAAACTTCTGGAAACGGAAAAAATTCTGGCTGAAATTGATTTCCATTTTGCGAAAGCAAGGTATGCCATAAAAACAAAATCAGTAGAGCCTGAGCTTGTAACTGAAAAAGTAGTAAAAATCGACAAAATGCGTCACCCTTTGCTAATTGGGGCAGTAGAGCATATCGTTGAAAATGACTTTGAAATAGGTGAAGGTTATAAATCCATTATCATAACGGGTTCTAACACAGGCGGAAAAACTGTAGCACTAAAAACAGTCGGATTGTTTTTATTAATGACAAAATCCGGTCTGTTTCTCCCTTGCCTTGGTGCTAAAATTTATCCGTTTGAAAAAGTTTTTGCCGATATTGGTGATGAGCAAAATATATTACAAAATCTTTCAACATTCTCATCTCATATGAAAGTGCTAATTGAAATTCTAAATAACGCTAATGCTGACAGTTTTATTCTAATAGATGAAATCTGTGCCGGAACAGACCCTCAAGAGGGTGCAATTTTGGCTGAAGTTATTTTAAAGGAGTTGGCGAATAAGTCATCATTATCTGTTGTAACCACTCACTACGGAGAATTAAAGGCACTTGAGTATTACAATGATTATTTTAAAAATGCGTGCGTTGAATTTGATACAAAGACGCTATCTCCGACTTATAACCTAATAATCGGCATCCCCGGACTGAGTAATGCAATATCAATATCTGCAGGCTTAGGGTTAAGTAATGATTTGGTTGAGAGTGCAAAATCTCTGCTTTCTCAACAAAGAGACAATTCCTCTCTTGTCGTTGAAAAACTTCAGAATACAAAGCAGGAGCTTGATGAAAATTTAAAGCAAGCACAAGAGCTGAGGGATGAGGCTGATGAACTTAAAAAGAGTTATGAAAAACAGCTAAATGAGCATAAAAAAGAAAAGAAAAAAGTTTTAAAAGGCATAAGAGCTCAATTCAGCGAAGAAATTGAAGCTGCAAAATCTGAAATAAAACAAATTTTAAAAGAAATGAGGGAAGAAAAGTCTGAAAAAATTGCCAGAAGATCGCTATCTCGTTTAACCAAGTTGGAACAACAGAATAAGAGTAATGTTGCAACTCTCACAGATAAGGATAAATATACTGAAATAGACTGGGATAATGTAAAAGTTGGCGATATGGTAATGATTAAAGATTTGAATCAAGGCGTAACGCTGCTTCAAATTCCGGATAAAAACGGGTATGCCTTTGTAAAGATGGGACTTATAAATACAAGAGTAAAAAAAGACCGACTTGCTGTTTATGATAAAGGTCTAACCTACAAGACTGTGCTTCCTACACAATATACACAAAATTTTGAACTTAAAAAATATGAACTTTCGTCAACACTTGATTTGCGTGGGCATAGAGTTGAAGAAGCCCTAGATGAATTAGAGGGGTTTTTAGATGAAGCAAGTCTTGCCAACTTAACACCTGTCTATATAATTCATGGGCATGGTACAGGCGCGTTAAAAAGTGCGATAAGAGAGTTTCTAAATACTTCTCCATATGTAGCAAAATATAGACCGGGAGAAGGGGCAGAAGGCGGCGATGGCGTAAGTGTTGTTGAGCTAAAATAGGTTGGAGAGTTTTAATTATGGAATTGATAGATACACACGCACACATAGATATGCTTGAGGGGTATCCCGAATTTTATATAGCTCAGGCTGCTGAGAATAATGTTTCTAAAATTATTATTCCGGCTATTGATGCCGAGGGATACCCTTCAATCGTTGAATTAGCGGAAGAATTTAAAAATGTTTATTTTGAGCTGGGGTTATTTCCTTCTGAAGTAGAAAAATGGGACGATGAGTATCCGGTAATGATAAAAGAATTGTCAAGACACCCTAAGTGTGTCGGAATAGGTGAAATTGGTTTAGACTATTACTGGGATAAGAGTTTTATTGATAAACAAAAAGAAGTTTTTATAGAACAAATAAAACTGGCCAATGAATTAGAGCTGCCAATAACTGTCCACGACCGAGAAGCTCACGAGGATGTTTTAAGTATTTTAGATGAGTATAATAAAGGTTCACAAGTAGTTTTTCATTGTTTTTCAGGTAATAAAACTTTCATGGAAAAAGTAGTTTCAAGGGGTCACTATTTAGCCATAGGTGGTATTGTTACCTTTAAAAAGGCTGATGAACTAAAAGAGGTTGCAATTAATGTTCCGCTTGATAGATTAATGCTTGAGACGGACTGTCCTTATTTAGCTCCTGTGCCGTATAGAGGAAAAGAAAATCAGCCAAGTTATATAGTTCATGTTGCTAAAGAAATAGCAAAGCTACGAAATATGAAAGTTGAAGAAATAGCTGAAATAACAACGAAAAATGCTGAAAGAGTATTTAAAATATGAAAAAAGAACGCTTAGATAAACATTTGACCGATTTAGGTTACTTTGAAACAAAGAGTAAGGCATCTGCTGCAATCCTTGCAGGAGACGTAAAAGTAAATGACGAAGTAATAACCAAAGCAGGGTACCAAATTGATGTGACAAAGGAATATGATTTTGTAATAAAAACTATGCCTTATGTTTCGAGAGGCGGTTTTAAATTACAAAAAGCTCTGGATACATTTAGTATATCTGTTGAAGGAAAAATAGCGCTTGATGCAGGCGCTTCAACAGGTGGTTTTACTGATTGCCTGCTGCAGAGAGGTGCTAAGTTTGTTTATGCTGTAGATGTCGGTTATGGTCAAATTGATTGGAAATTAAGAAATGATAGCCGTGTTAAGGTTGTTGAAAAAACAAATTTAAAAATTTGTACACCTAGTGATATTTATGCAGAAAATGATTCGTATCCGGAATTGTGTGTTTCTGACTTGTCATTTATATCTTTAACAAAAGTCTTACCAAATATAAAAACTCTTTTGTCTCAAGAAAAACAAGAATATATTTGTTTAATAAAGCCGCAATTTGAAGCAGGGAAAGAGTTTGTGGAAAAAGGTGGAGTCGTTACTGATAAAAATGTTCATAAATCAGTAATAAATAAAATATGTGATTGCGTAAAAACTTTAGGATTTAATATATACGGTTTAACGTACTCCTCTATAAAAGGTCCAGCTGGAAATATAGAGTATTTAATCTGGTTTGGAAACGAGGCTGCTGAAAATTCCTATGATATAGAAGAAATAGTAAATAGTGCGCATGAAAATTTAAAATAAACAATAGCCAATATAGACTGCCGCTGCGGGTATGAACAAAAATTAAGAAATCCTATAAACTCCAAATATAAAGGAGGGAATAATGAAAAAAACATTATCAGTACTAGGAATTTTATCAGTATTGGCATTTAGCGCGCAAGCATCACATGCATTTGATTGGAAATATTTAAATCCAGCAAATTGGGGAACCTGTCCAAAATGCCAAACCCCAAAGAGTGATTGCAAATGTAAAAAGGAATGCGATCCTTGCAAAAAGCAAGAATGTAAGCCATCCTGTCAAGAAGCAATGCCATGCCCGGCAGCACCACCTGCACCTTGTGATGCTTGTGATTCGCTTCAAAATCAAATGGAACATCAAAATAGCATTAAGTAATTATACTTGCTTTTTATGCGTAATAAGCCGTTTTATTGAAAAAATAAAGCGGCTTTTAATTTTTTTTTGATTAATTTTTATTAAAATACTTGATTTAAGCCTTGAATAGATATATAATTATATTATAATTATTTTATCCACTTATTGAGGAGTATTATTTATTAGTTTATTAGTATTTATTTTTAACCTGAGTAATTAAGAGGCTTTAAATTTATGTATATCAACAAATGCATTAAGTGTGGTGCTGAATTCGAAACGAAGAACCCCAAACGAGTAATCTGTCCGAAGTGTTTGTATGCGGATAAAACGTCAACAACAGATAATGGTAATGAAGCTGGAAATGAAGCTAAACCTTTACAAAGTTATAGTTCGTATTCTGCCGGTGAGGATCGTTCTTATGAACGCCCCAGATATAATAACTATAATCAAGGCGGATATCAACAAAGACAAAGACAAGATTTTAGACGTGATAATAATTATCAGCCAAGAAAAAGTTACGGTGACAGCGGGTATCGTAGAGATAATTTCCAATCACATGAAAATGTTCAAGGCGGTTTTAGAAAACCTTACGGAAATAATAGACCAAATAACAGATTTCAAAATAACCGATTCCCAAATAACAGAAAACAGTTTAATAAGCCTAAAAAGCAGCAAAAACCTTTGTTATTGTCAAAAGAACAGTTAGAAAATATTGAAGTTTTGTATAAAACGATGTTGCCACTACCTAATCCGGATGCGCATGAATTAATTGGTAACAAATTAGGAATTGAACCACAAAAAGTATTTTTCGGTATTAATTTAATAAGACAGAAAATGATGTTGCCAAAGCTCGCATTCCCAAAAAGGAAGTTAGCAATTACACCGGATCAGATGACAGCAATTAAGAGTTTGTATGAGCCATTGTTACCGTTGCCTCCAATAGGTTGTCATAAAATAATTGCAGCACAGCTTAAAATGGATGAGTGGCGTGTTCACGTTGGTATAAAACTCGTCCGCGCACAATTAGGTTTAGAACGATGGAATGAAGACAGAGCTGATAAACCTGCTGACTGTATGGTTCCAAAGCATCCAAGACCTGAGAAGGCAAAAAGTGAATCAAAGGAAGAAGTTACGCCGAAAGCCGATGATGTAATAGAGCCTATTGATAAAGGGCAAGTTGCTGTTGAAGCTGAACAAGTAAAAACTCCTGATGCTGAACCTAACCAAGATGTTTTAGAGGAAGTACCAGCAAAACCAAAACGTGGAAGAAAGCCAAAAGTAAAAAATGAAGAGTAAGTATATTTCTTTTGGGAAAATACTAAATTTCCATGGTATAAAAGGTGAATTTAAACTAGGCTATTCTAAAGGGCGTGAAGTTTTTATTCAAACTCTATCTACGGTTTATGTTAAGACCGATAGTGATTTTGTGCAATTACATTTGGAATATGTTAAATTTACTCCAAAATCTGCTATAGCTAAATTTAAGGAGTACAATAACATAAACGATATAATAGTATTTAAGGGCTGTTCTTTATATATAGAAAAAGAAAAAGCAAATGAAAGTTTAGATGAAGATGAGTTTTTGATAAATGATCTGATAGGAATGGAAGTTTATATGAAAGGTGTATTTTCTGGTGTTGTAACCGGAGTTTCCAATAATGGTGCAACTGATTTGCTTTCTGTTAAAACAAAATCAGATAATATATCTTTAGTTCCATTTGTAAAAGCAATAGTTACAAATGTAGATGTAAAGGCTAGAAAAATCGAATTGACTGATATGGAAGGACTTCTTGAATGAGGTTTGATGTATTAACACTCTTTCCAGAAATGGTCGAGGCTAACTTTCAATACAGCATAATGAAACGAGCTGTTGAAGCCGGCATTATAACTGTTAATACTATAAATCCTAGGGATTATACTGAAAATAAACATAAAAAAGTAGATGATACCCCTTATGGTGGTGGCGCAGGTATGGTCTTAATGCCACAACCTTATGTAGATGCTTATGAGGCAGTAGAAAAACTTGAAAATACCTGTACTATTATGCTTACTCCACAAGGAGAAGTATTTAATACAAAACTATGTGATGAGTTTTCTAAGTACAGTCAAATAATCCTATTATGCGGACATTATGAGGGATTTGATGAACGTATAAGAGAAATTATAAAACCAAGAGAAGTATCAATTGGTGATTTTGTTTTGACAGGAGGAGAACTCCCTGCTTTGTGCTTAATAGATAGTATAAGCAGAAGGTTAGAAGGAACATTGGGAAAAATTGAGTCAATGGAAGATGATAGTTTCTCTGATGGATTGTTAGAGTATCCTCAATATACAAAGCCAAGAAATTTTAGAGGGTATAAAGTTCCTGATGTACTTTTAAATGGCAATCATAAAGAAATTAATGAATATAGAATGCAACAAAAGATTGAGCGTACAAAGCAAAGACGACCAGATTTATTAAGCTAAAAAAAAAGCGGCAAAGCCGCAGAGTTTTGAATAAAGAGTGGAATAAATGCGAGAATGAATTTAGTTAGTGTCGTATATGATTAAATTTAATTTTTATTGGTGGAGCTGGGGGATGTCGATGAATCCCAGCGTGTGGTGGAGGTGGTGGCATAATATGTGGCGGTGCCCCGAAAGTTCTGTAGTAAGGGCGATTAAACATATAATATGGAGAATAAAAATCCATAGTATATGGATCCACTATAAAAATAGGTTGGTTAAATCCTGTTCCGACTGTTACTGCATAATTTATACCTGCAGCATTTACCGGTAGTGTTATGCATATTGCTAATGGTAATAATAATTTGTACAAAAAAATCTTTTTCATCATCAGCCTTTCTAACCCTTACATTAGAAAAACGAAATAAAAAATAAAAAGTTCATTTTTTAATTATTATTATAAAGTTTATTTAATAAAGAATTATAAATATCTATTGTCGGAAAACAAATTAATAGATTTCTATCAACTAAACTTTTTATAGTTAACCTATAACTTTCTAATATTGCTTTATCAAGACCATTGTCTTCATCTAAAAATTTTTCAATTTTATTTCTATATTCAGCAGGGCGTGTTCTTTTTTCGATTTTATCAGCAAGATATATAACTTTTTCTAAAAGCGTCATATCTTTTTTTCCAATAGTATGCCACCTGATAGCTGATAAAATTTCTTCATCATATATATTGTATTCGTTTTTAGCAACAATTACCCCAGCCGGAGCATGAAAAGTTTTATAATTTAGTAATTCGCAATCATTGATTCCTAGTGTTGCTCGATTTTTACTAATAATATCCTCAAGCTCTTTTATAGATAAACATTTTGCGCAATCGTGCAATAGCCCTGCAATAACAGCTTTTTCGGTGTTAATGTTAAGTTTTTCAGCTAAATAAGCAGCCTCTTCAGCAACACCGAGAGTATGTTCATAGCGTTCAGGATTCAATGTTTTTTTTAATTTATCTATTATTTCTTGTTTATTGGTAAAGTCCATTTTCTTTTATATATTCCAATACTTTGTCAGGAATTACACCATTATTAGGTTTACCTTTATAAATTCTACTTCTTAATACTGTTGAAGATAAATCAATAAACTCCATAGGTGCAAACTCATAATCATATTTCCATTCTGTAAAACGTTGAAAATTCTTTTCATGAAAATTTTTTGTCCTTGGAAAGACTATAAAATGTACTTGCTTTTTTAAGTCATCTGCAAATTTCCAACTATCGATTTCTCTAAATGCGTCTGTACCAATTAATAAATTTATTTTTCCTTCGGGTTTGTATCTTTTGTATAGTTCTAAAACCGTAAAATATGTATATGAAAAACGTTCATTCTGATACTCAATATTACTTATTTGAAACTGTGTATTACCTTCAATAGCAAGTTTAACCATATTATATCTATGAGTTGCCAACTCATCGTCTATATCTTTATGTGGAGGTTTATATGCCGGTATAAATAGTATCGTATCAAATTTATAATACTTTAATGCAAAATCTGCAATTGCTAAATGAACATTGTGTATCGGGTTAAAAGTTCCCGGGTATATACATAATTTCATGTGTAACTCTCCTTAAAATTATAATACCATACTGTATAATAAAAAAAAACCTGATTTTTTAATCAGGCGTTAAATAATTATTTTGGGGAATTAATAATAAAAAATATATCTTTATCTTCTCAAGTATTTCAACATATTTAAATTTGTTTCTGCAAAGATTTGCATTTCATCATATAAGACTTGTGACTTATCATTTTCATCTTCTTTTTTAATAAAATCTTTGTATATCGAATTAGCTTTTGCATTTATATCATAAATATTAAGTACTGCCATAATGCTTGCCTCTTGTATCTTTTCGTCTTACATATATATAAAGTATATATTTTTTATTTAATTTCAGTGATTAAATTTTTTGTTACAAAAGTTAATATATGCATAAAACAAAGCAAATTTATAATTTGCTTTGTTTTTGTGTTAATAAACAGTATGAAAGGAGAATAGCATGTCAGTAGATAGTATCCAAACAGGTGCAGTAGTAAACGCCCCACAATTTAAAGGTACTGAAGTTACAATGCCACAACCAGAAGCAAAAAAACAGGAAGTAAAAAAGAATGGTAATGCGCTGCTGTATGGTTCACTAGCAGGAATAGGAGTTCTTGCATTAGGCGGAGCTTTATATGCAATGAAAAAAGGCAAAAAGCCAACATTTGCTAATTTTAAGAAAATGGGATTTAAATTTGAAGAAGGAAAGATTTTAGACAAAAAAGGAAACCCATACACCGGTATAATTTCAGGGAAAGCAAATGGTGCTGATAAAGTTGTTGAATATAGTAATGGACAAAAATTAAAAGTAACAATCAAGCCAAAGGATGGTGAATATAGTGAAATTGTTAGAACATTTGAATATCCTGAAGCTGGTAAGATTAATGTTAAAACAGAAAAAACGTTGAAAAATGATCCTGAGATTTCTGAAATTAGCGAAATTACAAGAACATTAAAATCGTAAACGGTTTTAGAAAGAATCAAAAAAGAGGATTTAGAGAATCCTCTTTTTTTTTGTAAATTGATGAGTTGGTAGAGTGTAAAAAAGAAATGTTTCTGATATAATTTTTATACAGAAATATAAGAAGGGGAATATATGAATAAAAGTCAATCAACCGGTATGTATATAATTTTAGCAATAATGGTACTGGCGTTTGTATCAATGTTATTTAACGGTCCGGCAACAAATACGCAGGAGTTGGCATATTCAAAATTCTTGGAAATAGCTAAGAATGGTGAAATAAAGAGTGTTGATATAGATAAGGAATACTTGATTGCAGTTCCTGCAAAGCAACCAAAAGAAGAACAAAAAAATGAAACCCAAAAGCCTGTTAGTCCACTATTGGCACCACAAAAAGTAGGTGAGCTTCAATACAAAGTTTTAATACCAACAGGAGCGGATGTAGTAGAAAGATTAGAGTCCTTAAAAAATATAGAAATAACAGCAAAAAAGCCAAGTGAATCAAGTCAATGGCTTGGAGCTATAGGCGGACTAATATTACCATTGCTATTTATTGTATTTTTAATAATGCTAGCAAGGGGAATTCAAGCCGGTGGAACACAAGCTATGTCATTTGGTAAAAGTAAAGCTAAAATGATGATAGACAGTAAAGTTAAAACAACTTTTAATGATGTAGCAGGTATTGATGAAGAAAAGAAGGAACTTGAGGAGATAGTGGATTTCCTCAAGAATGGTGAAAAATATTTAAAACTTGGTGCTAAAATCCCGAAAGGCGTTTTGCTAGTCGGCGCACCAGGTACAGGTAAAACATTAATGGCAAAAGCTGTTGCCGGAGAAGCTGGTGTCCCGTTCTTTTCAATTAGCGGTTCAGACTTTGTAGAAATGTTCGTAGGTGTTGGTGCAAGCAGAGTAAGAGATTTATTTGAACAAGCAAAGAAACATCAGCCTTGTATTGTGTTTATAGATGAAATAGATGCAGTTGGTCGTCAAAGAGGTGCAGGTTTAGGTGGTGGACACGATGAAAGAGAACAAACCCTTAACCAATTACTTGTTGAAATGGATGGATTTGATGAAAATACAAATATAATTATTCTTGCGGCTACTAACAGACCGGATATTTTAGATAATGCACTATTAAGACCGGGTAGGTTTGATAGACAAATTATGGTAAGTTTGCCGGATGTAAAAGGTAGAGAACAAATATTAAAGGTTCACGCTAAAGGTAAACCGCTTGATGATGATGTAGACTTATCAACTCTTGCAAAACGCATACCTGGCTTTACCGGTGCTGATATCCAAAGTTTGCTTAACGAGTCCGCATTACTTGCAGCAAGAAAAAACAAAGATAAAATTAGTATGTCAGAAATTGACGACTCTATCGACAGAGTTATTGCGGGTATTGAAAAGAAAAGTAAGGTAATGACCGAGGATGATAAGAAAAGAACTTCATATCACGAAGTAGGTCACGCACTATTGGCAAAATTATTGGAAAATTGTGATAAATTACATAAAGTGACAATAATACCCAGAGGCTATGCATTAGGTTTAACTTGGACTAAACCTGAAGATAATAAAGTAAGTGTAAGCAAAGCAAAATTGTTTGATGAAATTACTATGATATTGGGAGGAAGAGTAGCTGAAGAACTTGTGTATGGTGAGAATAATGTTAGTACAGGAGCCTCAAATGATATAGAAAAAGTAACTGGTATAGCAAGAAAGATGGTTACGCAATGGGGAATGTCTGAAAAGATGGGTACTATGGCATATGGGAAATCACAAGAACATGTATTCATGGGCCGGGATTTTGGACAAACAAGAGACTTTTCTGATGAAATTGCTGCTGACATTGATAAAGAAATGAAACGAATTATTGATGAACGTTATAATATTGCTAAAAATCTTTTAACAGAAAATCGTGATATGTTAGAATATATATCTGCAACTCTTTTAGAAAAAGAAACATTAGAAGAAAAAGATTTTGAGGAATTAATGAATAAAGTAAGAAGCGAAAGAGGAGGACAATGTTAACAAAAGAAGAAATGATTTTAGAGCAGTATAAGCTATATTCAGAACAAAAAGAGAATTTTACATCGAGGAATTTTGTTACAAATAGATTTTATCTTGTTTCATTTGTTGCTCTAATATTATTAACAATATATACTGGCGGAATTGTATTTATAAAGTTAATACCAGCGTCATTATTGTTTTCAGCAATTGGTGGATTAGTTTGCATTTTATGGTGGATGAACATTGATTCTTACAATTTACTTATAAAAGTAAAATATCAAAAAGTATTAGAAGAAATGGAAAACTACCTTCCAATAAAATCTTATACATTAGAAAGGGATGCTATATTAGAATGTAAAAAGAATAAAAAAGCATTTTTATTTTCTGATATGCAAAAGACTTTAGCTATAGTAGGGTTAATATTCTTTTTTGCACTATTTGTATGTGATGCAATTCCTCTTGTATATAAGATTTGCTTTTTAAATTAGAAAGAACAATTTATTAGGAGGAATGTCCGAGTGGTTTAAGGTGCAGATCTCGAAAATCTGTGTGGGGGAAGCTCCACCGTGGGTTCAAATCCCACTTCCTCCGAATAATAAAGTTATACTTATGAACAATAGCAAAAAGAAAAAAATTTTAATAATTAAATTAGGAGCAATAGGTGATAGCGTCTTTGCAACTGTTATTGCTTCTGCAATTAAGAGGAAACATCCTGATTGGCAGGTTGATTATTTAACACATGAAGCACTTTTCCCATTGTTAGAATATGACAGTGAAATAGATAATTTAATACCATGGATATCTGGGAAAAATAAGACAAAACAGATTTTTGAACTCGGGTATTTTTTAAGACAACGTAAGTATGACATAATATTTAATTTAACTGTTACATTTAGAAACTTTATACTAACCTTTTTAGCACGTCCCAAAAAAAATGTTATCAAAAAAGAATTTGGTAAATCATGGGTAGAAAATTTTTATTTAACAGCAAAAAAAGTAATAAAGGATATAGAAAAACCTGAAAGTTTGCATATAGGAATAAACCCGAAAGCACTTGAAAAAGTGAAAAATGAGATATCAAGTTGTCCAAGACCATTTATTGCAATTGCCCCCGGTGGCGGAACCGATTTTACAAGAAAGGGGCGATTGTGGAATATTAATAACTGGTCAATGTTGTGTAAATTGTTGACAGCTTTAACTGGTGGAACAGTATTTGTTCTTGGTAGCGATAAAGAATTTGATTATCATAGACAATTAGAATCAGACAATGTAAAGATATTAACCGGACAATTTACTTTACCAGAATCAAGTGCTATGTTTTCTTTAATGGACTTGGTTATTGCAGGTGATACAGGGCCAATACACGTGGCATCAGCTCATAATATTAAAACTTTAGCAATATTGGGTTCAACTTCTCCGGATAAAATTAAGCCTTACGGATCAAATGGCTATTATATTGGTCCCAATTATCATTGTAAGTATTGCTGGAAGAAAAAATGCGTATATTTGGCTGAAAATGAATTATATACTCCTTGCATGGAAAGTATAACAGTTAATGATGTTATAAATAAAATTAAATCAGAAAATTTATTGCAATTAAAGGATAATGAAGGAGTTTAACTATGATAAAAGAGTATATTAACGAAAGTTTAGCACTAAAAGAAAAAATATTAACTGATCATAGTTTGTTGATAAAAATTGAAGATTGCTCAAAAGTCCTTATCAATGCATTTGCAAACGGGAAAAAGGTTTTAACAGCCGGTAACGGAGGTTCTGCGGCAGATGCACAGCACATGGCAGGTGAGTTTGTGTCAAAATTTTATATTGAACGAGCACCATTACCAGCAATAGCTTTAACAACAGATTCATCTATTCTAACAGCGGTCAGTAATGATTTAGGATATAAAAATATTTTTGTGAGGCAAATTGAAGCCTTAGGAAACGCAGGAGATGTTTTAATATGTATTTCAACTTCTGGCTGCTCAGAAAATATTATACAAGCCCTAAGAGCTGCAAAAGCGAAGAATATAGTATGCATTGGTTTAACAGGCCAAAATTTTACAGAAATGGATGAACTATGCAATTATATAATAAAAGTACCTTCGACTAACGTTCCTCTAATTCAAGAGGCTCATTTAATGATTGAACACATAATTTGTGCACTAGTTGAAGAAAAAATCTTTAGTTAATCTAAATTATACTAACCACCCCTGTAGAATGGTCTAAATGAGCTTTTGCAATATATAAATCACAGTTCTTAACGGCATTAGAAATTATTTTGGAAGTTTTCATTAAGTATTCTTCAACCCAAATAGTATGCTGTTGTGCAAAGAAATTGTGACAAGTAATGTCCTCTTTTTTATCTAATACCGGATAAACACATTTAAGAATAGAATCAAAATGCCCAGTAAAATTAGGGTAATTATCTTTAGCATATTTCATTACCCCACAGTCATCATGCCCCAACAAAATCATTAGTGGAACTTTTAATTTATAAACAGCATATTCCAGGCTTTCTACAACATTAGGTCCTGCCGTAATACCTGCCACTCTAACGACAAATAATTCTCCAATACCACAGTCAAATATAATTTCAGGAACAACTCTTGAATCCGAACAACTTAAAACAGCGGCATAGGGTTCTTGATGAAAAGCATATTTTTTTAAAGTATTTAAGCACATATTAGAAGCAGTAGGCGTACCATTAACAAAATTTTGATTACCCGCTAATAGTTTATTTAATTCATTTTGTGCTTTAAATGGTATATTGTTCATAAAATTAATATAGCAAAAATGCAATAATTTTTCTATTAGAATTAAATAATCTTAATAAACCTATTGATAAAAAAAAATGTTTTTGTTAATATAAAAGTAACCGCAGACAATTAGTCCTGTAAATGAAAAGTTACAGTTTAATTTGATAGAAATCAAGCTAATCGAGGTTACACAGTCGAAAAGAATAGTATTAAAATGTGTAAGATTTTGCGGTTAAGAAAAGACGCAAAGTCTTTTTAGTATGGGTCGAACGGAGAAATCCGATAAAATATAAATAAAGGAGCAAATTATGTCAACAAAAGCCTTTAAAACTGATAAAATAGCTCAAATCAAGTCAAAGATTGACAAAGCACAAGTAGCTATTGTTTCCGAATATAAAGGTCTAACTGTAGAAGAAATCACAAAAGTAAGACGTGATCTACAAAAAGAAGATGGTGACTACATGGTTACCAAAAATACATTGGCAAAAGTTGCAATTAAGGGAACCCCTTATGAAGTGCTTTCTGATGTATTAAGCGGACCTGTTGCTATTGCTTTTGGTTATAAGGATCAAGTAATGCCTGCCAAAGTATTAGCAAAGTTCATTAAAGATACTAAAAAAGGTGAAATTTTAGCAGCAGCTTTAGATGGTAAATTATTAACAGCTAAAGAAGCAAAAGCACTTGCAGATCTTCCAACCAAAGAAGAAATTTATGCAAAAATGCTTGGAAGCATCAATTCACCAGCTTCAGGTCTTGTATACACAGTCAACGGTGTTATGGCAGCACTTACACGTGCCGTTGCCGCTGTGCGTGATCAAAAAACTGCCTAGTATATAATGTGATACTCAATATTAATAAAGGAGAATAAATTATGAGTAATGTAGAATCAATTTTAGAATCAATTGAAAAATTAACCCTTTTAGAAGCAGCTGAACTAGTAAAAGCAATGGAAGAAAAATTCGGTGTATCTGCAGCAGCTCCAGTAGCAGTAGCAGCAGCTCCAGCAGGCGCAGCAGCTCCAGCTGAAGAAGAAGCATCTGAAGTTTCTGTTATCTTAGCATCTGCTGGTGCTAACAAGATTGCTGTTCTTAAAGAAGTTCGTGCAATCACTGGTCTTGGCTTAAAAGAAGCTAAAGATTTAGTTGATGGCGCTCCAAAACCTGTTAAAGAAAACATCAAGAAAGAAGATGCTGAAGCTATCAAGAAACAACTTGAAGCAGCTGGCGCTTCTGTTGAAATTAAGTAAGTTTTTTTACTTGAAGAAAAAGCGACGGTTGTTAACCGTCGCTTTTTTATTAATGAATATTTAAAACTATTCTAAAGATATATCTCCAACTTTTTCTATTATTATATTTTGAATACGCCTCAATTCATTTTTCATAAAAGTTGTATCACCGAGGTTTTTATTCCAAAATTCAATTTCATTTTTTAGCACCAACAATGCTTTATTATAAAGTTTTAACCCATTGTCAGTAACAATCATATTATATATCATTTTACCATTTTTTGTACTTTGAGTTCTAGTCAAATATTCTTTTTTTTCAAGTGATACAATAATTTTGCTTGTATGAGAACGCCCTTTTAGTACAAGTTTTGATAAATCGCTTTGTGAAATATCAGGATTATTAATTAATGTATCAAGTATTAAGAACTCATCATGAGTTATACCTAGTTTAATAGTTTTCATAAATGTAATTTTTGCACTTAACTGTAGCATTCTTGCTGTTTTTTCAATTTCGTATTGTAAACATTCACTATAAGACATTAATACTCCTATTAATATGAAAAATATCTATCAAAATCAACATCATCAAAGCTACATAATAGCGCAAATATTTCATCTTCGTCGTCTAATCTTTGAAAATTATATTCATCAAATAACCAATATTTAGGATTAATTCCTCTAACTCTGACAATATTTTTATCTTTTAGAATTTGTAATTTTCTTTTTACAACATCAATAGGCAAATCGACTAATTTAGATAACTCAACGGCAGTAATACCATCCGGATTTGCATATTTTTGCGGGGTTAAAAACATTAATTCAAGCCCGACCTTTTTTAATTCAGAATCCTCAATTAAATAACTCATATTTATATTATACATTGAATTTAGAAAAAAATGTAAATTTTTTGTTACAAATTATCAATTATTATAAAGCAAAAGACTTAATAAATATATAGGGAAAGTTATATGGGAAACGACGAGCTTAAAGTAACATCAATGCAGCCTTCCGAGCTGCGCGAGAACTTACAACAATCATACAATGTTGTAAGGGGAATACCCGATGAACCAAGTATATGGGAAAATTTTTCACCAATGGCTTTAGGTTCGAGTATTGCTTTTCCATTAATTTTTAGTTGCAAAGAATTTTCATCCGTAAAGATGGATCCAAGCCTTTCAGGGATTGATTTAAAAAGTAACAAATATAGAATGGTAAGATTAAACGAATTAAATGCACATGTTAATCGTTTAAATGTAAGAGATCCATTTTTACAATCCGATGTATTGTCCTTAAAAGATGAAATTAAATCGATACAAGGAAATGGTGCCTTAGCAAAAGATAAGTTAAAAGCACTCAATAAAAAGTATTATGAAATAGTTTCAAAGAATACAAATTGGAAAACAGGATTTATTACAAAGGCACTGGCAAAAGGTGCTACAAAATCATCATTTTGTGGCGAATTATTAAAATCATATAAATCTAACAAAATAATGATTTTATTTGAAGCCCTACAAGAAGCTCCAACAGTAATACAAGCGTTTGGTGAAAGTAGCGAAAAAGGAATGAAACAATTAGCAAAATCTACAGGTCGAGCAGCTGTAGGTTTTGGGGGGTTTGTAGCTGGTACAGCTGCCGGTGCAAAAATAGGAGCATTACTGGGTTCAGTAATACCTGGAGCCGGAACTCTTGTTGGAGGGCTGCTTGGTAGTGCTATTGGATTTGCAATTGGTGGATTAACATCGCAACTTTCAAAGATGGCTTATGATAAGGTAATTCCTAGTGAAAACGAAATAACAAAAGAAAATAAAATTGAAACAATAATTTCCGAACAAGACACAACACCTGAAGCTAAACAGAATTTAGAAGAAGAAATTGCATACTGTAATAATTATTTATATGAAGCAGGTGCGATATTAGAAGCTGCGATAAATGAAGGTGATACTGAAACGCAGGAAGCAACAAGGGAACAAATGACAGCAATTTTGAATGTACTTAATCAGCTCAAAACAGTATATCAGAAGAAATTTGGTGAAGCCGTAGTTTCTGAACTAAACAACGAAGCAAAGCAAGAAAAGACAGAACAAATTGCTCAAAACGGTAGTAATACTCAAACGACAACTGATACTCAAGCTGCTACAAATACTCAAACAAGCAATATAACAATGCAAACCAATCCGATGTTTAATCCATATAATCCAACAGGATTTATAGGTAATGAATTTATGAACTATACACCGCAAATTGATTGGTCAGCAATGTTACCTGCAAATGTTTCAAATAAAATGTTTGGTATTGCCTAAAATTTATCACATAGTACCTGAAAATGAGAGTAATCGTGATGGCAAACAGGACAATTAAGTGGTGCTGATTTTGCTATAACATGGTATCCACATTTCATACAAAACCATTGTGTGTCATATTCTTTTGAGTAAACAGTATTTTCTTTTACTAGTTTTGCTAATTCCAAGTACCTGTTTTGATGATATTTTTCTATATCACAAATAAGGCTAAAAGAATTTGATATATCATTAAAGCCTTCTTTATGGGCAGTTTCGGCTGCATTTTTATAGATATTAGACCATTCTTCGTGCTCGGCATCCGAAGCAGCGAGTAAATTGTCATAAGTCTTGCCAAAAAAGAACGGATAAGTTGCTTTTACTTCGTGATGACCAGATGGTATATATTTGTAAAATATTTTAGCGTGCTCATGTTCATTTTGCGCCGTTTCTAAAAATATTTGTGAAATTTCTAAGTAGCCCTCCTTTTGAGCTTGTTTAGAATAAAAAGTATATTTGTTTCTTGCCTGTGATTCACCGGCAAATGCGTTGACCAGATTATGGAATGTTTCTGAGCTTTCTAATTTCATATTATATCCCTCCGTTTATAAAAGAATATAATATATTTAAATTTTATTGATTAGACAAATTGGCAATATACCTTGCTAATCCTTCCCCCATTGAAAAACAAGATGGTATAATTCGTAGAGCAGACTGAGAATAAAAATCACAGCTGATAGAACGACCAGCAAAAAATAAGTTTTTATAATCTGCTGATATTAATGATTCAATAGGCAGCTGATACTCCTTATAAACTTTTTCTAACTTTGCACCATCTCTTTTATCTGAATGCACATCTATTGGATAATTTGATACTAAGACAGGATTTTCAAAGGTTTTACCTTCTTTTAAGTCCTGAATAGTATATATATATTTCCCGACCGGCCTTGGCGATACTCTTACCCCAACTTCCGGCGCTATTTCACTAATATAAGCACCTTCAAAACCGGGGAAATACTTTTTACAAAAATTTATTAATCGGAGCATACTTTTGCGTGCAGCTATTATCTCATTAGATAATGCATATAAGTCATTATTATTAATACTTTTAGTAAACCGAGGGCAGTTGTATGCTACTGAATTAGGCATTCCTGGAATTGTAAATATTTGAAAATATGCTAAGTCTTCTTTATTAAGGAGCCCCTCTTTTAGCCCTTTATTAAACAATGGAGTTAATGCCCACTCTTTATCCCAAGTGCAAGCAGTAGAGAGATGTATTTCATTATTTATTACTCCAGCTGTAGTTGCTTCTCTATCTTTGTCATACTCAAGTATAAATTCTTTAAATTTACTTAAATCTATTCCTGAAGCTATAAATCTCAAACTAGATGGTTGTAAATTAGTATTATCGTCAATAAATCTACAATTTGCTTTGCGACAAATTATTTGTGTGCCGGAGGCATCAATAACATAATCTGTTTCGATATATTCTGATAATTTTAAGGAGTTATTGTTCTCACTAGTAGTCGTTTCGGTAGATACTGATAAAATATTTGCATCATTATCAATCGGTATAAGGTTAATTTTTTCACTTGAGGATATAGATAAAGATTTAATAAAGCTATTCTGGATAAAAATGTCATTAATATAGGTATTAAATAAAATATCAACACCAGCATCAGCAAGAATAGAATCAAGTGCAATTTTAGCGAGTTCAGGATTAATCCACCCTTTATTCCCATCTAAATAGGTAATCTGACCGCCTAAACTATATAAACGTTGAGTAAAAATATTATAAAAATCATTGTTTAATATACTTTGAACAGACTTCATAGCCGGAACAACAAGAGCGCCTGTAATTGTCCCCCCAAGGTAAGAGTTCTTTTCAATTAAAAGTGTTTTTAAGCCTAGTTTTGCAGAGAAATATGCTGCCGCACAGCCTGCAGTTCCGCCCCCTACAACAACAATATTATATTTCATCTTGATGCCCTTTCATAAATTTAGAAAAAGTAGGTAAATCCGAATTCAAAACATCGTGCTCTAAGTTTTTAATTATAGTATCGGAGTTATCTGAAAAAGAATAGTCATTATATGGAATACCCGAACGCGTATTAATAGCCGAAAGTTCTTCTTCTGTAAATGGATTTGCTAAATTAGAACGATTTTTAGAAATAATTGTCCCAATAACCTTATTATCTGAATCCATAACATGACCTAGATATAAATTATTCTTTAAAACGGCAGAATAAACTCTTGCTGATTTAGAATAAGTAAGTATATATCCACCATCTGAAAGCAGATTAGATAGTTTTTCAAAAAATTGTACAGTCCATAGCATAGGAGCCTTTGATGGAGTAAATGCATCAAGAAATATTAAATCATATTTTTTACTAATATTTTTTATAACATCTCTAGCATCATTAATAAAATAATTAATATTAATTTTATCAAAAAGAAAATTATAAAATCCTCTTAAATATCGTTTCGTGATATACTGATAAAATATATCATTTAAAAATTCGTTTTTACAATATACTTGTTTCGATATATGGCGATAATATATATTATGTAACAAGGTCGATAAAATGTTTTCTGATAGGTATTTATACCCTTTATTATTGTATTTTTTGCAGTTTAAGAGCAAATTTCTATCAAAGTAACGTTTATTTTGATTAATCACATCATAATTCGAGATTTCATTTATAAATTCACTTTTATACTGAGTTAATAATTTATCTAATATCAGTTCACTTACTATTGGGTATATTTTATATTCAGATTTATAACAATTGTTCTTTATAAAAGGTGATAGAAAAACAAACTCTTTTTCAAGTTCTATCGCTTCAATATTTATTTGAGGGAAATCTGAAAAAATTCTGTTTTCCACTGTTTTGATATTATTATCAATATCTGAATCATTATAAATACATTTCAGTAAATTTTTACTCTGTATAAAATTTCTATTTAAACTATTAATAATTTTAGCAAGGTGATATATTGATTTTTTAGCTACGTTATTATCGACACCTATCGTTTCGATATTGTTACTCTCCTGATTAGGTTTTTTATCAGCACCTATCGGTACGATATATTGTGATTTATTAAAAATATTATTTTCAAAATATTCAGAAAAATTTTTAAGTAAGTAATTTTTTAGAAAAGAATTTAATAATGCTTTAGAATTATAACCAATACCATAGCATATATCTAAAACATTAATATTATCATTTAAAAAAAGTTTATTAATATTAGCGGGGATAACAAACTTCTCATACGCTTCAGATAGCGCCCCGAACTTAGAGTGAAAAATATCATCAAAGTCACCTGAAAATAGCCCAATAGAGCCATCATTAGTTAGATACGGTCTGTAGTTTGGCATATCCCTCCTATAATCATTTTACATAAATAATAGTATAGTAGCAAGTAAAAAGACAGCTAAATTCTTTTAGCTGTCTTTTTAGAGAGTATTAAAAAAGTAATTAATCAGCTTTTTTAGTTCTAATTTCATCAAGAATCATATCAACGAACTCATCAACCTTCATTGTCCCGACTTGACCTACTTTACGTTTTCTTACAGCAACTGAATCTGCTTCAATTTCACGATCACCAATTACACAGACATAAGGAACCTTCTTATCTTGGAGGGATTCTCTTATTTTGTAGTTCATACTTTCAGATCTGTCATCGAGATTAACTCTAATACCTTTATCACGAAGTTTTTTATAAACTTTTTCAGCAAACTCAATATGTTTTTCATTAGATATAGGAACAACAGAAACTTGAGTAGGAGCAAGCCAAAGAGGGAATGCACCGGCATAATGTTCTATCAAAATACCATGGAAACGTTCCATTGAACCAAAAATAACTCTATGAAGCATAACCGGAGTTTTAAGTGAACCATCTTTATCTTGGTACTTAATATCAAATCTTTCAGGTAAGTTAAAGTCTAATTGAATAGTAGCACACTGCCAAGTTCTTCCAAGTGCATCTTTAACCTTAAAATCGATTTTAGGTCCATAGAAAGCTCCATCGCCTTCGTTAATATCATATTTAAGCCCACGTCTATCCATAGCTTCTTTAAGTCCTGCTTCGGCTCTATTCCAATTTTCGATTTCACCTACATAGCTTTCAGGACGAGTAGATAATTCTACTTCAAAATCCATCTTAAAGATAGCCATAGTATCAGCAACGAAATCAATAATTTCATTAATTTCATCAACTAACTGTTCTGGAGTACAGAAAATATGCGCATCATCTTGAGTGAAACCTTGTACTCTTGTTAAACCAGACAGTGCGCCTGATTTTTCTTTACGATATACAGTTCCTAATTCCGCCATTCTAAGAGGCAACGAGCGGTATGAATATCTGTTTGATTGATAAATTAAAATGTGGAATGGGCAGTTCATCGGTTTAAGAATGAATTGCTCATCACTATCTTCTTCTTTTTGTATAAAGAACATATTTTCTCTATAGTGATCAGCGTGGCCGGAGATTTCCCATAATTTAGACTTAGCAATATGAGGTGTATTAACGATTACATAACCTCTTTTTCTATGTTCAGTTCTCCAGTAGTTTTCAATTTCTTCACGAACAATTGCAAGATTAGGATGCCAAAGGACTAGCCCACCGCCTAATTCTTCTCTTGTGGAGAACAAATCCAGTTTAGCACCTAACTTTCTATGATCACGTTTTTCAGCTTCTTCTAGGAATGTTAAATAATTTTGTAAATCTTCTTTAGTCCAAAATGCAGTAGCATAAATTCTTTGGAGCATTTTATTTTTTTCTGAACCTCTCCAATAAGCACCTGCAACTTTTAATAACTTAAATGCCTTGATATCTCTAGTTGATTCTAAGTGTGGACCTTTACACAAGTCATTAAAAAGTATTTTACCATCACGGGTCTTAGTTAGATACAATGTTGGAGCATCATTTCTGTGTTCTTCTAATAATTCAGCCTTATAAATTTCTCCTTCAGCTTTGAATTCATCAATTTGTTCTTGAACATCATTAATAGAAACTTTTTCAAAGACTAAATCTTCTTTTACAATACGTTTCATTTCATGTTCAATTTTAACGAGGTCTTCTTCTGTAAAAGTATAGCCGTCAGTCAAATCAAAATCATAATAAAACCCGGTATCAGTAGATGGTCCGATTGCAAGTTTTGCTTGCGGAAATAAGTTTTGAACGGCTTGTGCCATAATGTGCGAAGTTGAATGTCGCAAAATTCCAAGAGTAGACTCGTTTTTTTCCATAATTTATATTCCCTCACTTTTCTTTTTATAGCGATAATTATACCACTTCAATAAAAGAATACAAATTTTAATATAAAAAAAACTCTTCTTATATAAAAGAAGAGTCGAAAATTTTGAATTATGGGTTTATATATGAGTGAGGGGGGATTAACCTGAGAATGTTTTATAAGTTCTTTCTACGTTATCACCTAGAACTGTTTGCAAAGCGTCTAACTCAGTTGTTATTTGAGATCTGCGAGTATCTAACTCTGTCAATTGCAATTCAAGTTTTTTATCTTGGGCCTGTATAGTTGAGAGTTGAGAATTAATTGTTGCTTGATCTTTATCATAGATTTGTTTTTCATAGGTATATTGAGCGTAAGCGTCTTCGTAAGCTAATTCATCAGTTTCAACAGTTGGTGTAACAGCTATATTGGTTCCATCTGATAATGTTATTGATGAAATTCTTCCGTCAGTACCGAAATCTAGGTTAGCATCAATATTTTCTGTATATAATGCACTATTTGTATAATTTGCCTTTTGGACTTCAGCAGAATCATTTCCATCTCTAACATCAGTTTTTAAATATAATTTATAAGAATTTCCGTCTTGAATTATATAATAATCATCTGGGCTTTTTCCTGTCTGCGCAATAGCAGTTTCAAGTTCTGCTTTAGTAGCATCTCCATCAGGTAAATCATCTAAAGTCATTGGAGTTTGACCATCAATAGTATATTCTTGAACAGTTTTAGCTGCGGTTCCAATAAATGATGTTGCTTCACTATCATCAACTACTTGATTAACATCTGTACCTAAATTTAATTGAGCAAAGAATGTTTCCGGAGTATACTCTGTACCCAATTCCCATTCGTCAATTGGTTCTTCTTTTTGCTCATAACCAATTATATTGCCATCGTCGTCAGTAATTGGTTTTGATGTATCATCTACCATTTGAGTTTTTTGCTCACCTTTTGAATACAAAGGCATAGTGTATGAAGTGGCTACTTTACCATCTGCGCCAATAAATTTGCCAGAACTTAGTGCTGTATTTACAGCCGATGCTACATCTATATTTGCACCGGTACTATCTACATAAGTTGCACCTTCTGTATATGAATTTGCTTTTTTTATTGGAGTATATGGTGTTCCGTCTTCAGTATATAAATCATCTTTATTACTAGCGCAGATAGTACCTCTATCTGTATCCTTTACAACTTTGTCAGTTGTAACTACTTTGCTATAAGTACCGCTGCCTGAAACGGTTGCACCATAACCTGTATGCTGAGTTGTAACTATTGCATTTCCTTCGGCATCAAGATTTCCTATGTTTGTAATGGTGTAATCATAACCATTAGCATTGTAAGTATAAGTTAATTTTGTATAATCAGTTTTATTTGGCGGGGTCGGGACCTCCATACTTAATAACTGATTGTAATACCTTGCAGATGTTGAAGACAATTGCGTCCTCGCCATGTTAATCTGTTGACCTTCAAACTCTACATCATTTAATGTTGAAGTGAGTTGAAGTAACCTTGCTTGTGATGCTGACATACCCATAATTCATTTTCTCCTATATTTTTCCGTACTATAGGTATCGGCAACTCTTAAAAAATCTTTAATATTTTTAATAAAATATTTACAAAAATTTACAATTACTACCTTAAATCAAGTAATAACAGGATTTATATATATTACAAAAAAATTAAATCCAATCGTAATAATAATAGACTGGAATTTCATCTCCAGGTTTAAGTACAGCCTGCCCGCCTTTTATAAAATTAGTTAGTGAACCAACAAACGGAATAAAAGTTAAAGCCCATTTAAGTGGTAAAATCCAAGTCGAGCGATTTTGTCCTTCTTTTACGAAATAATATCCTAATTTTTTACTATCTAATCCTTGAATTTCAATTTGTCCAATAGTCATAGTCGCTTGAATACCAGTCATACCATTCGTTGTATATAATTCAACTATACCTTTTGCAGGTGTTCCTTTTTTTAATAAATCCCGACCTATCCTCGCATTACGTTTTACAACAAGATTAACAGGCATACCGTCATATACATTATGAGGAGTAGTATATTTTTCTGTCGGAGTTAATATTATTTTCTCACGTCTTATACTTGAATAATCATAATTACTAATTGGTTCAATATAATTTATTGTTTTATCTTTATACCAAATTTTAGCAAAATCATCATTTATAAATTCCTGTGCACATGCTTTTAAACAAATAAATAATACTATAAGAGTTATAACTGAAATTTTAATCATAATTTGGGCTACCATTACTCCCTGATTTTAATTTTTGTTCAAGTTTATTCCTATTATTAATTGAAGTAAGTAAGAAATTTTGATATACTTCATTGTTAATATATTCGTTGTTAATCAAAAATTGGGGATACTTTTTAAAAATATATTCATAAATTATAGCTAATCTCTTAGAAGTTAAATTAGTATAAGATACTGCGTCATAACGTTTTTGCGGATACGCCTTATGAATAAGTGTGATAAGACCTAGCGGATTATAGCCGGCATAAACCATATAATCAACTGCTCTTTTATCAGCAAAGACTTCATATTTTTTCGGTGCCATTTTAACTTGAGCAGCAGATATAGCTCCCCCCCAAGACCCATCATAAGAGCGAACAGCTTTTGATATTTCTCTAGCAAGATATGCAGCTATTTCATCATCAGAAGCGGTATACTTAAAATATTCATCGTAAAAAATTATTTGACGTTTTGTAATTGATGTATCAGAAGGCAACATTGATTTATGAGCCGATGTATAAGTAAAAATAATAGGCTTCTGTATTTTATTAGCATTAAGAATTTTATATCCGATACTAGCGATTTTTTCTTGCAAGTTTTGTTCTTTCAACAATTTTTCTTCTTTTTCTTGATTAAAAGGTGCGATAATCTGCTCTTGTTCAACTTCTATATTAGCAGCTTCTGAAACAGTAGAATCATAATCTGCAGCAAAGGCAGAACCAAATAATAAAAGCATTAATAATAAAGATAATTTTTTCATTTAATTATTTCCTTGATTACCGGAACTTTTTTCTTTGTATAACAAGAAAATTCCAAATAAAAATACAACAGTAAAATAGTATGTAACTATACTAAATATTGCACTTATCGCAGGAATAGATGCCGTTAGAGATTCCAAAAGCGATAGAGCAATAACAACTATCAAAATAATTATACTAAATAATAATGTCTTAACAAAATTTTTACCCAAAAATTTAATGGCTTTAAAAAATGACTTAAAAATATTTCTTTCAGAGTCAATATATAAAACCGGTACCCAAAAGAGTAAAATAAAAGAGATAAGTGCAAGAATAGCCCATAAAATAACTAACCAAATAAATGATAATTCAATAAGTGCAGGATTAATAGATTTAATAGCTTCGGCAGAAATATTCGGATTATTAAGCAAATTAGCAATAAGACTAATAATAGGCTTAATACCACCCAAGTAGTGTTCTGCAATAAGGACAGAAACTAATGATCCCAAAGAATAAAATATAAATGAAACAGAGAATATCCCTAACATAGGTAAAAAATAATCACCAACACCTTCTAAAAATCTAAGTTTGCCTATTTCATTATTAAGATTGTATTTAATTATATTAAAGAATCCGGCGAAGAATGCAACAACCATGAGAGCATAAAGAATCAAAATTTGAATATTCATATTTAATCCGGTTGTTTGCGTCAAAATAATATATACACTACTTAAACACTGAAAAATAATCAAACCACAAACTAACATTATATTCTTATTCGTAAGTTTAAAAGCTCTTTTGACAAATTCCATTTTTTAATCTCCAACTATATAGTAATAATATCATAAAATTTATATAAAATCAGCCAGAATAACATTAGAAAGCATGAATCCTTTTCGTGTAAATTTGAGATAATCATCTGATAATACCAAAAACTCCGGAGTATATTTTTGAATGATATTACAATAAAGTTTATAAAAATCGATATTATATTTATTGTTGATATTATTTATATTAATACCTTGAGTTTTTCTTAATCCGAGAAAAATTTCTTCTTGCAATTTTTCTTGAGAAGATAAGAAGTGGGCGAATTCACTTACTGTCGGATCTTGGATATATTTGTCAATGGAATTTGTATTATAGTATCTGTACCCGTCACAATATCCATGAGCAGCTACTCCAAAGCCGTAATAAGTGTTATTATTCCAATAATTCAGATTATGTTTTGAATGGCAATTAGTTTTAGCGAAATTACTTATCTCATATTGATAAAAGCCGTGTGATTCTAAGATACTACAAGCCGCAAGGTACATATCAGCTTGAAGATCATCATCAGGAAGATTTTCGGGCGGATGTAATGCAAAGTAACAATTTTCATCTATTTTCAATCCATATAAAGAGATATGAGTAATCGGTAAATTTACTGATATGTTAATATCCTTTATAAAATCATCCAGAGATTGGTCAGGAAGTCCATAGATTAAATCAATGCTAAGATTATTTATACCAGATTTATTAACTATCTCAATTGCTTTAAGCGCTGATTTAGAATTATGGCGTCTATTAATTGAATTGAGGATGGAATCATTAAAAGATTGAACCCCCATGCTTACTCTATTAATACCAAAATTTAAGTATGAAGAAATTAACTCAGAATAAACATCATCAGGATTAACTTCTATGGTACATTCGTAGTTTTCAGTAAAACCAAATTTCTTTATAAGTTTTTCAATAAAATTAACAGGAACAATTGATGGGGTGCCACCACCTATATATAGGGTATCTAATTTTTCATTTTTGTAATTTTGTGAAATTTCTTTATAAAGAGAAAACATGTATGCGGGAATTTTTTCTACGCAGGGGAAAGAGGTAAATGAGCAGTAATTACATTTAGCCTTACAAAACGGAATGTGAATATAAGAGTTAGAAACCATAGTTAAATAATACAACAAAGTATTTAATAGTTGAACGAAACAAAAAAAAAAAAAACCACTCGATAGAGTGGGTTGTTTTCTGCATCCTAATGGTCTTTAGTGTTTATTATTTAGAATTTTATATGATATTCGGGGTTATTTGCTGCAATTAGTGTTTAATTAACACTTAACTGCAACACTTTTATTTTTGCATAACAAAAGATTAATGTCAAGTGTTATGTTTTATATATTTTTAAAGAAATAGTAAAATTCGTACAAATAGTGTACTTTAGACACTATACAAAACTTTACAATTAATAAAATAGTAGTTAAGAAGGAGAATTCGGGCATGAGTTAGCCCTTAGGAAGTGTAGAGTAAATGAGAGAGGTGAAATTAGGATTAGTTGGTAGGGGTATTTTCTTTTCTTCCTCGACTGGAGAACTATGGCAGGGGAGAGTGTGTGGAAGTGGTGAAGGGGTTTGTAGTACTTCCACCCCGTTTTTAAGAGAGGGTGGGGGTAAATTAAGTGGTAAATGAGTGAAAAAACAGTTACAATCACTTAGCGAAACAACATCAAGCCGTGTATTGTCTGAGCGCAGCGAGTTTACACGGCTCTTGGTTGAGCTTAGTGATTGTTTTTGACCTGCGGGTTTTTCTTTCTTCCTCAAGGTTCTTTCTTTTTGCATCGCAACAAAAAGAAAGAACCTTGATGCGGGGTTCAAGGGGGCGCACAGCCCCCTGTATAAAATATTTTTATTAATTATTTCCCTTGGCGGATAAGTTCCCTTACGGGATACGCCCCATCCCGACCTTCCCCCATCTGGGGAAGGGGGGTAAAAGAGGGGGTAAATAAAGGGATAAATGAGGGGGCAGGGTGGGGGCGTATGAGAAGAACTGGGGAAGGAGTTTTTTTTATAATCCCCTCCCCGACTTGGGGAAGGTTAGGGTGGGGAAAAGGTGCAGTAAAAACAACTACAATCACTTAGCGAAACAACATCAAGCCGTGTATTGTCTGAGCGCAGCGAGTTTACACGGCTCTTGGTTGAGCTTAGTGATTGTTTTTGACCTGCGGGTTTTTCTTTCTTCCTCAAGGTTCTTTCTTTTTGCATCGCAACAAAAAGAAAGAACCTTGATGCGGGGTTCAAGGGGGCGCACAGCCCCCTGTATAAAATATTTTTATTAATTATTTCCCTTGGCGGATAAGTTCCCTTACGGGATACACCCCATCCCGACCTTCCCCCATCTGGGGAAGGGGGGTAGATGAATTGGTAAATTAAGGCGCTGGGGAAGTGAGATGGAAAATATGAGAAAACTGTAAATATAGGCGGATTAATCCTAAACCGCTTTTGTAAAGCGGGTTTTAACCCCTTGAATTATTGTTTAAACAACACTTTATTGTAAATTTTTGTAACAAAATTACAAAATCGTGATATTTTATTAAAAAAACTGGGAATAGAAATAGTATAGAACACATATCAGTAACCAGTGAGGGTAAAAGTATGAAGGTTAAAACTTACACGAGAATATTAATAACAGCAATCATGATAGCCTTGGCGCCGATGGCGATGGCGGCGGGGGCAGATAGTGATGCGAGCAAACTCGGTGTCACAACACTTGATAGAGTAAAGGCTGAGGAAACAGCGTTTCTGAATACTAACAGCCAAACTTATACCTTAACAGAGATAACAGCGGACGTAACAGCGCCGGACGGTGCGGTTATGGTAAAGGTGGGGGATAAAGAATATTATTATACCCCAAGCGATAATAAAGAGCTTTTGCAATTGCTATCATCAACGGGTAGCACGGCGCTTGTTGAAACAACCTCAGACAAGGCTCTTTATTCTACACCGGATGGCAAATACTATACCTATGACAGCAACAAACTAAAAAACAGCGGTTATACCTTGACCAAGGTAACACCGGCTGATACTAGCAACCTTGATGACAACGTAATTGTTAAATACGAAATAAAAGAGGTGACCAAGTACTATGACCCGCAAACGGGGCTTGAGGTTGCGGAAGCTGATAAACAAGAGGGGGTAAACTACAGAGAAGTTTTGACAAAAGAAACCGTACCTCATTATTACGAAGTTAACCTTGCTAAAACAGAATACGGCAGCGGGGCTGAAAAAATATACTTTAACTGGGAAAAAGACGCTAGTGGCAACTATACCCTAAAAGAAGGCGCATCAGCAACGGGTGATAACAGTATTATTTACAGTTACGACCCTGCTAACTCACTAACAAGGACAACAAGCGCCAGCGGAGATATTGTTGGTAACTTTATTAAACAGAGTATAACCAGTAGCAATACCAACGGCGGGGCGATTTATAACCAAAATGGTACAATCGGCAACATTACAGGCGATTTTATCGGAAACTATGCTCAAACTACCGGTTCTTATGCCAACGGCGGGGCGATTTATAACTATGTTTATTATTCTAATTCAACAGCCATAATCGGTGACATCATCGGCGATTTTATCGGAAACTACGCTTCAGGTTATTCTTCTGTCTTAGGCGGGGCGATTTATAACTATAGAGGTACTATCGGCGACATCACAGGCGATTTTATTGGGAACTTTGCTTCTTCCGGTTCTTCTAAGGCCTACGGCGGGGCGATTTCTAACTATGCTGATTCGTCTTCTTCAACAGTCACAATCGGGGACATCACAGGCGATTTTATCGGAAACTATGCTCAATCTTCCGGTACCTCATCATCTTATAATTATTATGCCTACGGCGGGGCGATTTCTAACTATGCTGATTCGTCTTCTTCAACAGTCACAATCGGGGACATCACAGGCGATTTTATCGGAAACTACGCTTCAGGTTATTCTGCCAAAGGCGGGGCAATTTATAATTATGCTAGTTCTAATTCAACAGCCACAATCGGGGACATCACCGGCGATTTTATCGGAAACTATGCTTCTTCCGGTTCTTCTACTGCCTACGGCGGGGCGATTTATAACTATGCAGATTCATCTTCTGCAACTGCAACAATTGGCAACATCACCGGCGATTTTATTGGGAACTACGCTAAATCTTCCAGCAAATATGCCTACGGCGGAGCAATTTATAACGCTGCCTCTGGCCCTAATGCAACAGCCACAATCGGTAATATCACCGGCGATTTTATTGGAAACTACGCTGATTCTACTTATTCTAATGCCAACGGCGGGGCGATTTTTAACGGTAATGGTACAATCGGGAACATAACAGGCGATTTTATCGGGAACTACGCTTCCGGTTCTTCTGCCTACGGTGGGGCGGTTGTTAACTATGCTGACTCTTCATCTACAGCCACAATCGGTAACATCACCGGCGATTTTATTGGGAACTACGCTTCCGGTTCTTTTCCCTACGGCGGAGCGATTTATAACTACACGTCATCTGGTACAGCTACAATCGGGGACATCACAGGCGATTTTATTGGAAACTATGCTTCCAATTATACTGCCAAAGGCGGGGCGATTTTTAACTATGCTAGTTCTGGAACAGCCACAATCGGAAACATAACAGGCGATTTTATTGGGAACTACACTTCCGGTTCTTCTGATGCCAAAGGCGGGGCGATTTATAGCAATGCTACTGC
>CALUUI010000015.1 GCA_944323925.1 Candidatus Gastranaerophilales bacterium | reverse complement strand
GAAGTAGAGCAAGAACTAACTTTAGAAGCTGTGGAAGATGAAGAACCAGAAGAAGAGCTATCATTGGAAGCAGATGAAGAAGCGCAAGACGTTTTGGCAGAAGAAGTAGAGCAAGAACTAACTTTAGAAGCTGTGGAAGATGAAGAACCAGAAGAAGAGCTATCATTGGAAGCAGATGACGAAGCGCAAGATGTTTTGGCAGAAGAAGTAGAGCGAGAACTAACTTTAGAAGCTGTGGAAGATGAAGAACCAGAAGAAGAGTTATCATTGGAAGCAGATGAAGAAGCGCAAGACGTTTTGGCAGAAGAAGTAGAGCAAGAATTAACTCTTGAAGATGTAGAAGATGAAATATCAGAAGAAGAACTATCAATAGAGTTAGATGAGGAGCTTCAAAAAACAAATGAAGACGATTTAGAATTTTCATTTATGGATAATATGGATTCTTCTGTTTTAGAAGATGTTAGTACTCCTAATATATCAGAAGAATTAGAAATTAATGAACCGGAAAAAGAGTTTTCATTATCAGAAGATGTAGATTTTACAAATGTCAAAGATAATGAATTAGAAGAAATAAGCGATTCTTCTTCAGATTTTGATTTGGTTGAAAATGCTGATAATGAATCGGATGCAATGGATTTGAGTTTTGTAGATGATAAAGAAGAAAGTGATTTACAAGCGGATACAAATTTAACAGAAGATCAACCTAAAGCCTCAGATGAAGTCAACCTAACCTTTGCAGAATTTGCGCAAGAATTGGAAGGTACGGAAAATATCGAAAATAAAGAATCTGAAGAATTAAGTGAAAATTTTGAAAGCCAAGAACTATCAGATTCAGAAGAAAAGGAAGAATCTTTAAATACCAATTCAGGTATAGATATACAAGCTGCGATGGAAGGTTTTGTAAATACATTAGAACCTGATGATGCAATAGAAAAAATTGTCAATAATAAGTTAGAAGAAGACCAAGAATCAGAAGCAGAATTAGAAACAGAAGAGTCCAGCGATATAGATTCAGATGAAAAACCGGTAGAACCTACAGTGAGCGATTCTCCATTAGATGCAGAGATAGATGAATTATATAGCGATGATACTGATGAACCTTCATTTGAATCTGAATCTGCACCGTACAAAAAAACGAAGAAAACATCTTCAAAAGGTTTTATAGGTGGAGTTTTTGTTTTAGTAGTAGCATTGGGGCTTATCGGTTTTACACAAAAAGATATGATAATGGAAAAAATCCAAGGCTCAAGTTCAATTGATTCTGTTCCAAATGAGCTGGCAGCTCCTACTGATAATTCAGTGACTCCGAAATCGAAAAAGTCTGATGTTGAAACAGAGACAGAGGCAATGCTTGAAGATATTGAGGAGCCGGTTCAATTATTAGATACATCTGTATCAATAACCGCATTAACAGTTGATTGTGATGTCCCGTCGAATATGGTTAATACATATTCTCGCAGATATTTTATAAAACTGGCTAAAAGAATGCAAATTGAATTTAAAAATGCGTTGTTAATATCAAGTGAACAACCTTTAGCAAACAAAATAGTTGTAGATTTGTCAGTAGATAAAGATATTGTTAAATATGAGAAAATATCAAGTTCCTCAGGTTCTAAAAAAGTTGATAATATAGCTGCAAAGACTGCAGAAACAATTCTTAAAAATACTCAGCCTTATGCAGGTACTTTTGGAGCAAATAAAGGTATAGTAAGGCTTGTAGTAAAATTTTAGGTCGTATTATGAATAAAATGATAGAAAAGAAATATGAAGATTTAATAGTAGAAATAATAACTCAAAATCCAAGATATCAAGGGAATGAGGATTTACTCAAGTATATTTATGATGATGTTGTTGTTCGCTTGGGCGGAATTCTTGAGTCAATAACAGATGAAGCAGTTGTTCGTAATTATATAGAAAGAATTGTTAAGTTATCAGTAATTACAGTTGTAAAAAAACGTAATATTCTATTGCATGAAACTCCCAAAGTAGTAGCTCCAAAAATTAATAAGGATTATTACGAAGAGTTTTATTATTCACCCCAAATGGTAAATAATGAAAGTTTAGATAGTTCAAAAGTTTCAGAGTTAAAAATAGAGCTTAAAAAATTAGTAGAGGCATATCCGCAAAAAGAGTTTGCAAAATTGTATAATTTGAGATTCGTTGAGAAGAAGTCTTTAGAGCAAATCTCAGATGAATTGAATTTGTCCCAAGCCCAAGCTGCAGAACGAATGTTTGAGCTTGCTGCGCTTGTAAAGAGAATATTTGGAAATGAAGTGTCCCAAGTGTAAAAAAGAGATAGAAGAAAATACTATAAAATGTCCGCATTGTAAAACGAAAATAGGTTCGTTATGCAAGTTTTGTGGTGCTTATAATCCTATAACCGCTTCTGTCTGTTCTTCTTGTAAGTCGGAATTATTAAAAATATGTCCCCAATGTAAATCGCTTAATTTACCGGAAGCTGCTTCTTGTAGAAAGTGTGGGGCAAAGTTTATTCAACCAAATAATGATGACGATGAACTAAATAAATATGTTGAGGAAGTTAATCCGTCTATAAAGCCTGAATCGAAGTTCGTTTCACAACAAAAAGCTAAAAATATGCTTGTTCAGGCTATAAAAGATGATATTGTCAAAGTTATTTCTATAAGTGGTGAAAGCGGGATTGGGAAAAATCTTATTTTAAGATTTGCAGCAAGTGATTTGAAAAGTTATAAATTCGTCTGGCTTTTAGGAAAGTGTACTCAAATTACTCAGCTTACTCCTTTTGGTTTTATTCAGGATGTTTTATTAACTTTTTTTAATGTTAATAACTATTGTTTAGATACACTTTTGCTTAAACGTAATTCAATTAAGTTCTTTAAACAAGATTTCCCGAGCCTTTCAAATTGTGAAATATATGATTTACTGAATTTTTTATATCCGGAAAAGACTGATTATTTTGAAAATATTTATAAAAATAAAGAAAAGTATATTAATATTTTATTGAAGGTTTTTAAAACAATTATCCAGCAAGTAAAAGTGCTTTTTGTTATTGATAATTTTGAAAATATGGATAGTTCATCTTATGAATTATTAAAAAGATTATCTGCAATAGAAGAAGTTAAATCTAATTGCAAGTTTATATTTACATATATAGAGCCAACACCGGTAAGAGGTATTTTTGAGTTATCAGGACTTAAGGATAGTGGTTATAAAGATATTACTATTGCACCTCTTAAAAAAGTTCAGATAGATGCTTTCTTGCTTCAGTATAACGAATTGGAATTTTCTGCAGCGATGAAGGATGCTTTATTTAAAATTTCTAATGGAAATCCTTCTGTGATAGAGCAGGCTCTTAATTTGATGATTGATTATAAACGATTAGGGCTTGAGCCTAAACTACTTTCTAATATTGATTTAATTGTAAGTAAACGACTAGAAATACTTAAAAAAGAAGATTTAATGGTTTATAAAGTTCTTATAGCGTGTGCCATTCTTGGTGTAAAGTTCTACCCTGCAGCTCTTGAAAGACTTTATAATATTGGTGATGAATATTTAAAAATTATTTTATCTAAATTGGTTAAACTTAACTATATTATTCCGATTAGTAATTTATCTTTTGAATTTAAAAGCAGCAAGATATGGAGTTTGATAATATCTAATGTTAAGCAGACGGATGAATATGACGATGTTAATAGAAATATGTTTAACTTATTTATTAATTATAAATTGTCGACAAGTGCAGCCTCTGCATTCCTTGCACAAAATTTAGATATGAAGGAAGATGCCTTTTCTATTTGGACAAGGATAATGAAGTACGCTTCATATATTGGTGATGTGAGTATTTATTTGATAGCTCAAAAACAATCATTACAACTATTAGATTCAATACAAATCCAAAATCCCGAAACAGTTAAGAAAAATATTTATACCAGATTAGGTAAACTGTTAGAAAAAATTAATCCTGAAATGGCCGTAGAGTATTTACCAAAAGCGCTTGAAATGGTTAGTGATTCTGATATTTATCAGCGTATAGAGTTATTGGGTTATTTAACATCTTGTGCAATGAAGGTTGGAAATTATTATGGTGCTGTAGAGTGTACAGATGCTGTATTAGAGCTTGTTCCACAAGAAAATGAATTAGAAAGAGCACTTATTAAGACTAGGAAGGTAAAAGCTCTTATTAAGATAGGGAATTGTGGTCAGATTTTAAATCTTATTGATAATGAAATTTTACCTGTTCTGAATAAGTATTTGAATAAGAAAAATTCTAATAAAAATATTACTCAAGAGTGCCTGTTTGAAAATTGGTTGGAAATCCATTTTGATTTGGCAGAGGCGTTAATCTGGAGTGGAAATAACAGAGCACTTGAGGTAATTAGATTTATCTTTGATACGTTAGAAAGAAATAATATCCAAGATCATAATTTACAATTTAGAATTCAATTATATTTGGCATTTGCCAATAGCTTGAAAGGTAATATTGATGCGTCAACAGAAATTTTGAATGATACGATTGATCGGCATGAACTGGATTTTATAGATGATAAGTTAATGTCGTTTTGGAATTTTATAAATATTGTTAATAAATTTTTGACACACAAATATACAGGAATGACAGAGGATTTGTTCCAGGCTGTTACTTTTGCAAATAATGCCGGAGATAATTTTATAAAAAATATTTTAAAAACATTATTGGCAAAATATTTACAAGAGTGTGGTGAAAATAAAAAGGCATTAGAAATCTTGGAAGAACAGGTTTCGTATTTTGCAAAAGAAAAAATTGCTACAGGTGTACTTTTGACTTGGTATTTGATATCAGATACCAAATTGATTACAAAAGGTTCCCAATTCGCATTAGATGTTGCTTCAAAAGCTATGGATGTTGCCTGTGGTGCAAATGTTAATAATTTTTATTTTATAGTTTTGTTTAATAAGCTGATTGGTGAAATATATCTGGCAAAAGGTGATTTTGATTCCGCAAAAGTTTATATAGAAAAAGGAATCGTTGTTGCAAAACAATTTGAGATGGACGACTTGCTTGTAAGATTATATGTTTTATATGGAAAATATTATCAAGAGCAAGCAATACCTAAAACTCAATCTAGGGTAGAATACATCACAAATGCAATAAAGATGTTTCAAACAGCTCGTGCAAAAGCCGAAGTACTTGAGAATTCATATTTGAATAAATTAGTGAAAGAATCATTTAGCGTGATTATATCATTTTGTAAGTTGAATGGAATCACGCTTAAAAAAGGTGGCGTAAATTAGAAAATTATAATAAACAAAGAATTAATAAATAAAAAAGTTGATTAATAATTTTTATAGGGTTATATTTTAAGATAATAATAGTATGAGAGGTGTAATATGCTGGATATTCGTTTAATAAGAGAAAATCCCGAAAAGATAAATGAACTTTTAAAAAGAAGAAATCCTGAATTATCAATAGATAAAGTGATAGAAATAGATGTAGAACGCAGAAAAATTCAAACAGAAGCAGATGAATTGCGAGCATTGAGAAAAACAGAATCACAAAAAATAGGTGAGTTAAAAAAACGCGGAGAAAATACCGATGCAATCCAAGAAGAAGTAAGAGCTATCGGAGATAAAGTAAAAGCATTAGAGGAAAAACAGGTAGAATTAGATGAAGCACAACGTAAATTGCTTTTAAATATTCCAAACATTCCTGATGAAACAACTCCAATAGGGAAGTCAGAAGATGATAATATTGAGGTTCATAGAACAGGCGAGCCTCGTAAGTTTGATTTTGAATTCAAAGCTCATTGGGATATTGCAGAAGAAAAAGGGCTTGTAGATTTTGAAAGAGGAGTAAAACTTTCCCAATCACGTTTTGTAATGTATAGAGGCAAAGGCGCAAGATTAGAAAGAGCAATAATAGAATTTTTCCTTGATTTGCATACTTTAGAACACGGATATGAAGAAATTTTGCCACCGTTTATGGCAAATTCTGCAACAATGACAGGTACAGGTCAATTGCCAAAGTTTGCGGAAGATATGTATAAATGCCAAGATGAAGATTTATACCTTATTCCAACCGCAGAAGTTCCTGTAACAAACATTTATGCAAATGAAATTTTATCAGAGGATGATTTGCCAAAATATATGACAGCATATACTCCGTGTTTTAGACGCGAAGCAGGTTCTGCAGGTAAAGATACAAGAGGTTTAATAAGAGTTCACCAGTTTAATAAAGTAGAGATGGTTAAATTGACGACTCCCGAGTCAAGCCCTGAAGAACATGAAAAACTTACTAAAAATGCCGAACGTTGTCTGGAATTATTAGGCTTGCCATACAGACGTGTTGCATTATGTACCGCAGATATAGGTTTTAGTGCAAACAAGTGTTTTGATTTGGAAGTATGGATGCCGTCTTATAATACATATAAAGAGATTTCAAGCTGTTCTAATTATGGTGATTATCAAGCAAGACGTGCAAATATCCGCTACAGAGATAAGGAATCAGGTAAAACAAGATTTGTTCACACTATTAACGGTTCAGGGTTAGCTGTTGGTAGAACTTTTGCGGCAATCTTGGAAAACTTCCAACAAGAAGACGGTACTATTATTATTCCTGAAGTTTTGAGAAAATACACAGGATTTGATAAAATCTAAATATGAATTTGATTGAAAAATACCAAAATCTCAAAATATTGGATAAATACATCCTTAGCCAAGTTATCGGGCAGTTTATCATGGGTGTATTGGTATTTACTTCGATTATATTTGCTTCAGAAGGTTTTATTACTTTAATAAAACAGATTTCGACTTATGGTGTCCCGTTTAAAGTTGCATTGATGATTATAATATTGCATCTTCCAACGGTCTTTGTTATGACAATTCCGATGGGTGTTCTGCTAGCAACCGTTATGACGCTTAATAACCTGAGTTTGTTGTCTGAAATTACGGTAATGAGAGCGTGTGGTATAGGACTTAATAGAATCGCAAAACCGATTTTTATTTTTGCTATTGTTATGTCCTTGGTTAGTTTTAGTATAAATGAGTTTGTAGTTCCTGTAATGACAAAACAAGCTACAAACCTTGCTCTGTGGGCTTTCGGACAAAAAAACATTCCCGAAGGTAAAAACAATTTTACTTTTAAAGAATTAAAGGATTACGGAACTTTAAAACGTCTTTTTTACGTTGGACAGTGTAAAAATAAGACATTGTATAATATTACATTGCTTGATAATTCAAAGGAAGGTACAATTCAAATTCTTCAGGCAAGAGAAGGAAAAACATCTCCTGAAGGTTGGAAATTTGATAAAGGCGTTATTTATACAATAGCTGATAATGGAAAAGTTCTTGATACCGCAATGTTTGAACAATCTGATGCGATGTTTGGTATGGATTTATCTAAAGAAATGAATAAAAATTTGGCAAATGAACATAATTTTATTCAATTGTTGAAATATTTAAGCCGTCCTAATGTAGAAAATAAGCAAGAATTGATGATTAGTCTTTATGATAAGATTGCGCTCCCGTTAATGACAATAGCATTAGTGTTGATTGGTGTGCCCTTGGCTATTACGCCGCCAAGAGTTCGATATAATCGCGGATTTTTATTCAGTATTCTAATTATATTTGTATATTATTTGGTTAGAGCATTCTCTATTTCTCTTGGTGAGGCAGGTACGCTTATTCCTGTAATGGCTGCATTTTTACCGAATATTATTCTGTCTGTTGCAGGGATTTTTATATATTATAAGAAGGTCTTTACAATTAACTGATGAATGAAAATAGTTTGATAAGTGTTATTAAAAATGTCACGCAAAGCAGTTTTATAGGTGATGATTGCGCTTTTTTGCCTGAACTTGGAATAACAGTTTCGCAGGATAGTTTGGTTGAGGATGTCCATTTTAATTTGGATTGGATGACTCCTTTTGATTTAGGAGTTAAAGCTCTGAAAGTTAATTTGAGTGATATTTTAGCTTCTGGCGCAGAACCTGCTTATGCATTAATCTCACTGTCGTTACCTAAAAACATATCGGAGGATTTTGTAAAAGAATTTTATGAAGGTGTAAAAGCCGCACAAGTTGAAGTTTTAGAGATGTGTAAATCTGCAAATAATTTTCAGGTTGTTGGCGGTGATATAACAGGAAGTGATAAAGTATTTATTTCAATTTGTGTGATAGGTAAAGTAAATGGTAGAAATATTTCTTCAAGAAGTAATGCTAAAGTCGGTTATAACGTTGCTGTATGTGGGTATCATGGTATGAGTGCTGCTGGGTTGGAACTCCTAAAAAACGGCAAATATCTTCCTGAAAATTTGGTTAAGGCTCATAAATCTCCAAATTTATACCCTGATTTTGCTCTGAATTTTTCAAGTAAAATTACAACCCCTTATGCTATGATGGATACTTCTGACGGTTTGGCGGATGCTTTATTTAAAATTGCCAAGGCTTCTGATGTTACAATAAATATTGATTTTAATAAAATACCTGTTTCTCCTAATTTAAAAATATTTGATAACTGGGAACGGCTGCTTCTCTTTGGTGGAGAGGATTATGGCTTGGTTTTTGCGTATGATAAAAGTTTTGAACCTGATTTTTCACTCCCTGAATTTAATGTAGTCGGAGAAGTTTTATCAAAATCTGAATACCCGCTTGTAATAAAAAATAATGATAAAATTCTAAAATATTCGACAATAGACGAGTTTACTTTTAACCATTTTTCATAAAATCCCATGCTCCCCGAATTGCTTGGCGTACAATAATCATGCCAAAAATGCAAGTGAAATTTTGTAAACTTTTGTAAAATTTTAATTCAAATCAGTATCATGATTTGTAAAATTGTAATAACATGCCATGTAACAACTATCCCAAAATCTCCTCCAAAATTATGGAATACTTATACTGACTCCAAAGGTCAGTTTTTTTTTAAGTATTTGGATAAAAAGCAGATTTATAATAAAATAACATTTGGAGGGATAATTGTAATGGAGAAAAATTGTCCGTTTGGAAATAATAAGTGTACAAATGAATGTGCGTTATTTATATCAGGTGAAGAATTAAACGAATTAATGTCAGCAAGATTGTCATCTTTAGGTGTAATAGATAGGAAAAACGGTTCTTGTTCCTTAAAGGTTTTGGCAATGTCAGGCGGGCGTTTTATATTTGAAAATACAACAACAGCAAAGAGGTTATAGAATAAAGATATGATTGAGGAGAAGAAACTTTATTCTTGGATATTTTATATAACATTATTCGGCTTATGTTTTGTCTTGGCAAATCATACAGCGGGGTATGATTTTGATTTTTGGGCAAGATTGGTTGTAGGAAAAGTATTCTGGGCTACAGGATGTGTTTTAAAACACGATTTTTTGTCTTATACTCCATCTCATGTATGGTATGATCACGAATGGGGCTCGGGTACGTTTTTCTTTTACCCTATACAAGTATTGTTTGGCCCTATAGGAATTATTTTATTACAGGCAGTTTTAATATTTCTGACATTTTGGTTTTGTATTAAAACTATTAAGTTAAGGATGGGTGAAAAATATTCACATAATATTATTTTATTCTTAATTACTTTATTAGTTTATAATACTTGTATCCGTTTGCCGGTTCGGTGTCAGATGTTCACGTTTTTGTTCGTCGCCGTTGTACTTTATATTTTGGAACGAGCTCGAATAGGTAAAAATAGAACTCTTTTAATTTTGCCGCCATTAATATTAATATGGAATAATCTTCATGGTGGTGTTGTCGCAGGCTTGGGTATTATATTTATGTACGCTGTGGGTGAGTTCCTCTCAAGGAGACCGTTTAAAAAATATCTTATTATTTTAGCTTGCTCATTGCCTTTGTTGATAATTAATCCGTATGGTATTAAGTATCTGGATTTCTTGTTTATGGCAACAACAATGCATCGTCCCGATATTATTGAATTTTGGGGCGTTTTTCATCCGTTTTATCTAAAAAAATGTATTAATTTTTTATCTTGGACAGGTGTTGTTGTTGTAATAGAAGCGTTTTTCTTTATTAAATCATTGTTACAAAGTGGGGTAAAAAACTTTATCAAGAATTTTGATTATACAAAATGGATTATACTTCTTGTAACTGGTTATCTAGGATTTAGCCATGTGAAATTTATTCCGATATTTATGATTTCTGCTATGTGTTTTTGCTATGAAAATGCGTATAAGTTCATTCCAAAATCAGACTTAGCAAAAGTTTGGTCATTAATATTTGTATTTATTCTTATAGCCGGAGTATGGATGTTTGCGCCAACAACTGCAAAAGCGTCTTGGCTTATGTATCCGCTTAAAGAAATTGAATTCTTAAGAATGAATGATATTAAAGGTAATATAATTGTGTCCTACGGGCATGGAAGTTATGCAGCTTATAAATTATTTCCAAACTTAAAGGTTTATATGGATGGTAGGTATGAAGAAGTATGGGATGAAGAGATTTTCATGCATTTAAAAGTCTTTCAGTCTGCGGAATATGCGTGGGGAGAAATATTAAAAAGATATCCTGCAAATGTAGTTATGTTTGAAAAAGCTTCTCCTATTTGTTCTGTTTTAGATAAAGTTTTTCCTGAATGGACAAAAGTTTATGAAGGTAATATTTCTTGCGTATTTATTAAGAATGCCAAGCCAAAAGAGGAATACAAATTACCTCCTGAGGATATTGAATATTATCAAAAAACAATGTTTGATACAGATATGACACAGGAGTTTTTGAAAAAATATATTCCTGAATTTATGAAATCGGATGTGTATAATGAAAAATAATTTGAAATATACTTGTTTATTTGGTGGTGGCGGAGCACGTGGCTTTGCATATTGTGGAACTGTAAAAGCTCTTGAAGATTTGAATATTGATGTTGAATCGACAGGCGGTTCTTCTGTTGGGGCAATTTTTGCAGCACTTTTAGCTGCCGGTTATACTTCTGAAGAGCTAAAAGATATTTTTATGAAGGTTAATTTTGAGCTTTTTAAAGATATTCATTTTGGTTTAGGTAAGGACTTTGCTCTCTCAAAAGGTGATATTTTTACTGATTGGGTAAGAGAGCTTTTAGAAAAAAAAGTTTGGGAAAATAATCCTGAAAAACAGGGGCAACCGGTTACTTTTAAGGATATTGATAAAACGCTTGTAATTATTACGACAAATCTTTCCAATTTTAGATGTCAAGAATTTTCTAAATATACGACTCCTGATTATGAGGTAGCACAAGCCGTTCGGATATCTTGCGGAATGCCGGGACTTATGACTCCTGTTAACTATGAAGATGATGTTAAACTTGTTGATGGTGATTTGCAAAAAAGTATGCCGATGTGGAAACTGTCTGAAACTTTGAGCAAAAAATGCGGTAGAATTATTGAATTCCGTTTAGAAGGTGATTATTACGGAAAAGAAAAAAATGCAGTTGATTTTTTAAATACGATTTATTCTTGTATGACTTATGTTGCTACAGAGTTTGTTTCAGGAATATTTAGAAAAAACGATAGATTTGAGTGTATTAAAATTAATACCAGAGATACTATTATTGTTGATTTTAATATGTCCAAAGAAGCAAGAAATGACTTGTTTGCAATTGGGTATGATGATACGGTTAACTACTTTAAGAGTTTTTTGCCCCTAAAGAAAAGGTTCTTATTAGAAAAATATAAGAGTTTATTTATTTATTTGAAGGATATAGAGGCTGTATTTAGGCTAGGTAATGTTAACAAGACAAAAATATTGATGGGCGAACTTTTTATGGAGCTTGCAGATTGCAGAGATAATATAGAGGAAGAAATCTATAAAAATTTTATAGAGCTAAGGAACAATTATAAGCCAATTGTAAAGCATACTATTTTAGGTGAAAAGTTTGCAAATACAGACGCTTTTAAAGAATCCTTGCGCAATCTGATTGTACAGGTTGATGCAAGGATTAAAGATATTGAAAATTATGTAAGTAAAACGTCTATTTAGCGGTTTTATACAGTTCAATAATTTGATTTATACCATTTTGAGCGGTGTTAAAAATTTCCATCATAGTAGACTTTTCAAACGGATTTCCTTCTGCTGTTGTTTGAAAATCAACAATTTTTCCGCTCTTAGTAAGTATAATATTAGAATCGGCTTCAGCGTGGGAGTCTTCTTGATAGTTTAAGTCAAGCAGAACTTCGCCGTTAACAATTCCTGCTGATACTGCGGCAATTGGCTCAATTATCGGATTTTCTTTTAAAATTCCTTGTTCAATAAGTTTTTCAACCGCATCACAAAGAGCAAGGTATCCGCCGCAAATGCTTGCTGTTCTTGTCCCTCCATCTGCTTGAATTACATCAGCATCTATTGTGATGGTCATATCAGGCATTTTAGTTAAGTCCACACAGGCACGCATTGAACGACCTATTAATCTTTGTATTTCTTGAGTTCTGCCGGATACTTTTTCGCGTTCTCTCTTGCATCTGGTATTTGTTGCAGATGGTAAAAGTGAATATTCAGCTGTTACCCAACCCCTGTTATCATCATCAGTCATCCAACGTGGTTTTTTAATCTCTACTGATGCCGTTGTTATAACTTTTGTATCTCCAAATTCTACAAGAACTGAGCCAAGGGCGTGCTTTGTGAAATTCTTTGTAAATTTTATTGGTCTAAGTTCATTATTTTGTCTTCCGTCATTTCTCATTTTTTCGTTCTCCCATTGAATAATCCCATATATATATTTGACCGCAATATTTGCATACGGCGTGTTGGTTCATAAATAATAAGTCCGGTATAAATGTATAGCCATCAACTGTTATTTCGATTTCTCCATTTTTGTTATACTTTTGCGAAAATATACGGCTACCTTTGTAATCAGGCGCAAACATCAGTTCAAACTTATCTACCGAGCCGCAATTTTTGCATTTGAACATTACGAATAATCCTCCATTGCTCGGTCTATTATTCGTTGATCCAGTTTAGATGTAGCTTTAGAAAGTTTTCTTTGTTCTCTTTTATATCCGGTTAACAATTTTTTGTACCATAGTGTCCAAGTGATTGCTCTTATAGGAAGTAAAAACATTATTATTATAGATGATAGCGAAAAAGATTCTACAAATTTGTATATTGCTTCTGCAGTAAGGTTTATTGGTGAAAATAATATTGTTTGATTCGGAACATTTAAAAAACCTAATATTAAACTGCTTAAATGGATAAAACTAACAGCCCAGCAAATTAGATTTGGAATTATTACAAATGAAAAAAGTCCTACTAATACTGCTAGAATTAAGGTGGAGCCAAAATGCCCTTGTATCATTTTGAAACTTATTTCAAAGGCTTTTATTGCATTTGGTTTTTCTTCAAATGTAAAAACTTGGAATATAAGTATAAAAAATATAAAAAGTATTATTGCCGGAATCCAAAAAATTGGAACAAATGCAAGAGCCATAAAAATTCCGTATAATATCCATAAAAGAATATATTGAAAAGCGTTTTGATTAATCAATTCTTTATGCGCAGGAATATCATATATATTACCGGATTTAACCATATTGGCAGTAATGGAGCTGAGTACACCATATGCTGCAAGGTAATTCCAAAACGCTCTGAGTAAAATAGCTAACCCTGGGATGGTTATTATGATTGAGGTTAATATTAAATTTAATGTATTGTTGAAAAAAGAGTATTTTGCTATCAAGTTAGGAAGTATGGTAAGGTATATTATTGTTGTAATAGCAATGACTATAAGTCCTAACAGCTGACCAAATACAGGAAATAACATGTATTTAGAAAACTCTCCAAAATGTTGAAAATAATATTTTATACCATCTTTAAAAACACTTAATACTGTTTTTATTTCGGATTGATTAATCATGTTCTAACTCCGTTTTTTTATTTTATTCTAGCACAGTTTTTTAATGATTTTGTATATTTTAGAAACAAATTTTTGCATATTCGCAAATACAATTTCTATTTTGAGGTAAATTATTTTCAGAAAGCGTATTGATTTCTTTAGCAACATTTAACAGCTTAGATTCATATTCTTGAATTAGGTTCGGAGTTGCTTTTATTAAGATGCTTTTATTGTGCTTTAAATCAATATAAACGAAATTAATATTACTATTGTTTTTAAGATATTTACTAAGTGCGGTAATATAAATCATAGTTTGATAGTCGTATTCTGCATTATCTGGCGGGTTGCCTGTTTTATAATCCAGAATATAATATTCCTCATTCTTTTTCATAATAGCATCTAGTCTGCCGCCAAACCAGAATTTATCCAGTCTAAAATTCAGTGTAAATTCTGTTTTTATTGGTGAAAAATTAAAATATTCATTATTTTTGAGCTTTATCCAGATATCTTTTTCCTTTTCGTTGAGAGCTTTTTCAAACTTTTCTACATTGATTCCGTCAAGATAATAACCTGCAAGTGCGTGTATATTTTTTCCCTGTTCAAAGATTGTTGCTGATTGAGGCATAATAATATTTCTTACATAGTGTAAAAAATATTTCTTTTTACAACTTTGATAAGTTTTAAGCATTGCGGGTGATAAGATTTTTGGATTATTCATACTTAACTTTAGTATATCATATAAAATTTTGTGTTATAATATTTGAGGGATTATATAAGGAAACAGATTTACAAGTGTTAATAACAAACTTAGAAACAAAAAAATCAATGCGAGAAGCATTTGGAAAAGCATTAGAGGAAGTAGGCAGAGAAGATGTGAATGTCGTAGCCTTAGACGCCGATTTGTCGGGATCTACGCAAACGAAATTTTTTGCAAAGTCATTTCCTGAAAGATTTTTTGATGTAGGTATAGCGGAACAGAATTTAATTTCAACGGCAGTGGGTTTGTCAATGGAGGGTAAGATCCCATTTGCAGCAACCTTTGCGATTTTTGCAACAGGCAGAACTTATGATCAAGTAAGAAACGGAGTTTGCTACCAAAATGCAAATGTAAAGATAATTGGAACGCACGGCGGTCTGACTGTTGGTGAAGATGGTGCAACTCACCAGTCATTAGAAGACGTATCTTTAATGCGTGGAATTCCTAATATGCAGGTAATTGTTCCTGCTGATGCCAAGGAGTGTTCAGAGGCGGTTAAATATGCTCATAAGCATAATGGACCGGTGTATATAAGAGTTGCAAGAAACAGTGTCCCTGATATTTTTACCGATGATTATAAATTGGAACCAAAGGCAAAAGTTGTTCTAGAAGGAAATGATATTACTGTTTTTGCAAATGGTGAGATGCTTGCAGAATGTATAAAAGCAGCACAACTTCTCAAAAATAAAAATATTAGTGTTCGCGTTGTAAATGTACCGTTTGTAAAACCTGTTGATATAGAAGGTATCATAAGTTTATCTTCAGGCATGAAATGTGTTGTAACTGTTGAAAATCATTCAATAATTGGAGGTTTAGGCTCCGCAGTTTGTGAAGTTTTATCGGAATATAATCCTGTAAAGGTCGTAAGAATTGGGGTAGAAGACAGGTTTGGTCAAAGCGGAACTCCTGATTTGTTACTAAAACATTACGGTTTGGATTCAAGCTCTATAGCAGGAAGGATTGAAAAAATATATGATTCAATTAAGAGCAGTAACTAAAAAATATAAAAATAACTATGCTTTAAAAAATATCAATCTGGATATTTGTTCGGGTGAGTTTGTATTCATAACCGGAGCATCGGGCGCCGGAAAATCAACTTTGATGAAGCTGTTATATAAAGAAGAAACCCCATCAAGCGGTACAATCTTAATTGGTGGTGTAAATATTGCGAACCTTCCGCCTGAAAATGTTCCTAGTTTAAGAAGGTGTATGGGGATTGTTTTTCAGGATTATAAACTGCTTCAAAATCAAACGGTTTTTGATAACATTGCCTATGTAATCAGAACACTAGGTATGAGCTCATCTGAAATAAAATCAAGAGTTACAATGGCTCTAAAAGTAGTAGGCCTTTCTGATAAGGCAAAGGCAAAGCCATCTGAGCTTTCAGGTGGTGAGCAGCAGCGTGTAAGTATTGCTCGTGCGATGGTTAATGGTCCGCCATTACTTATTGCGGATGAACCTACCGGAAACTTAGACCCCAAAAACTCAATGGAAGTAATGCAAATCCTTGAACAAATTAATCAAAGAGGTATTACGGTTATTGTTTCAACTCATGATGCCAATATAGTTAATCATTTCAGAAAACGTGTGTTAACTCTTGGTAATGGTGAAATTATAAGAGATATTCAGGCAGGAACTTATGAATAACGATAGAACTCAAAATATTAAATCACAGGTAAAACGCCATATCCCAAAAGGTTGGCTTAGTGAACTTAGAATTACTTATAGATTGATAATGGAAACAATTAACGATATAAGACGTACCGGTTTTATGATGAATTTGATTATCATATCTTTGATTGCAGCGATATTAACCATTTTTGGTGCATTGTTTAGAACAGCTATTTCATCTACAAAACTCGCTAGCTCTTTGGAGAGTGTTCTTGAAATTTCTGTTTATGTAAAACAAAATGTTGATGCAAAACTTGTTAAGGACCAAATTGCACAAATTAAAGAAGTCAAGAAAATTACGTTAATTCCTAAAGAAACTTCTTGGAAAGAGTTTCAACCAACGTTGGGAATATCGGTTTCTGAAAATCCTCTCCCTGATGTTTTAAGAGTTAAAGTTAAAAAACCTGCAGATACAATACCTGTCTTGAATAAAATTAAATCAACCTGTACAGGTGTTGAAGATGTTGGATATGCTAAAGAATTAGGACAAAAAGTTCAATTTATCACGCACATAATAAATACAACAGCTATTATCAGTGTTATAGTTGTTGCCTTGCTTACTATTACAATTATTAATAATACGATTCAGCTCGTTATTCAATCAAGAAAAGAAGAAATAGAAATAATGAGATTAATGGGTGTAAGTAATCGTTATATAAGAATACCTTTCTTGTTGCAAGGAGCGTTTTATGGATGTGTGGCAGGATTTGTTTCTATAATCCCGTTAAACGTAGTACAAGGCGTGTTGTTGAAGATCCATACTTTTGCGATGGTGCCATCTCCGCCGTTGGCTCAGAACTTTGTTATTGCAACTTTGATGATTATCGGTATTGTGTTTGGTGCCGGAGGTAGTTGGCTTTCTATTAAAAAACACTTACAGGTATAATTTTTATTGAATTTGTGGTATTATATTCTTAGATGGAAAATTTGATATATGGATAAAACAATAGAACTTGTTAATAATGTTAAAGATATACACTCTATGCCTAGCGTAATAGTTAAGGCATTGAATGTTATGAAAGACCCAAATAGCGGTATGAAAGAGCTTGGAGATATCGTTATCTTTGATCCTTCATTGACTGTTAAGTTTTTAGCTCTTGTAAATTCTGCATATTATGGTTTTTCACAACAAATAAGTTCTATTAATATTGCCTTGTCATTATTAGGCATGAATAAAGTTAAAAACATTATTATTACTGTAGCAATGAAGCCTATGATGTCTAATCAGGGCGATAAAGAAATTTGGCGCCATGCAATAAAAGTTGCAGCAGGTTGCGAACACCTTGCTAAAATGGGTAGTGTAACAAAGGCTGATGAAATATTTATCGCAGGTTTTATGCATGATGTCGGTAAGTTAGTTCTTAATGCAAACGATCCTAAGTTGTACGAAAACGTTGTTCAAGAAGTTGCAGAGGGTGCTAATATATTAGATGCTGAGAAAAAATATTTTGAAAGTGATCACACTAAAACAGGTGCATTAATTGCTAAAAGATGGCAGTTACCTGTGTTCTTAACAAATATTATCAAGTATCACCATAATCCTAAGCTGTCTTCTATGCCTGCTATTTGTAATATTGTTTATAACGTCGATATGATGGTCAGAGATGATTTTAAACCTGATTTACTGGATAAAGAATTTATTTTAGGCTTAGGTCTTGAAGAAACTGAAGTTTATCAACTGAGAGATACAATTATTCAAAAAGCTAATATAATGATTAACGAACTTCAATAACGAATATTTAGGTGCGGGGATGAAAGCAGGAGTTCTTATTGTTTCTAATGATAAAACAATTTTTGATTTTATTAAGCCAAAATTAGTTTTATTAAGAAATAATGATAATATTTATGAATCTGATTATAATGATGCTCTTGATGTAATTGAAAAATATTCTCCGCAAATAGTAATTCTTAATTGCGGTTACGATTTGCATGCTTTTTCTGAGCTATTAAAAAAAATAAAGGTCCCTGTCATTGCATGTTTTGAAGATGTTAATCCCGAATATCTTTTAACGGCTTATGATTATGGTGTTTCTGATTTTATAACCAGAAAGTCTACTTCAGAAGAAATTTTAGCTAGGGTTATGTTTCTTCTTAAAACAACCATAGTATTAGAAAAAAAGGATGCAGCTTTTGAGATTTTAAAAAATAATCAAATAATTGACGAGTTAGGCTTTTTCAGTATTCCTGAAAAAATTTATCCGTATTTTTTGAGTAAATATGATACGGGTGCATTTGTTATATTCAGTGTTCAAGAAACGATTGATAATCGTATCCAAAAAATTATTAGTGAGTCACTTAGAGATTCTGATATTAAAGCTCAAGGAATCGGTAATATTTATTATGTGTTTATGCCGTTTACTGATATTGATGGCGCAGTTGCTGTTGTAAAGAAGGTAATTAGTAAAGCAGAAGGTTTGGCTGTTTATGCAGGGATTTGTTCACATTACGGAAATAAGGATTTTAATGCTTTAAATAATATCTTAGAAAATGCTTTAAATGTAGCGGTTGCTTCTAAAAAAGAATATATTATTATTGATGACAACCTAACACCGTCCTCTAATTGGATTGAAAAAATTAGCAGCAATAAGAAAAACTTTAAACTATTTAAGCAAGAGTTTAATAAAATGTTAGAACAAGTTCTGACCCCTGTTTTTTATCAGGTTCAGGCAAAATATGAAACTCGTTTTTATAATACAAAAATTGTTCATAGTATCACACCGGAATTAAGTGTATTTAAGATAATCGGTGAGTTTTTTGATAGTGAATTCAGATTGAGAAGTTCAGGGTTTTCAGCAATTACTATTGATATAGTTCATAATACAGATGAGAAAAAAATAACTATTGATATCAATGATTTAGAGCCCAAGACTTTGGAAGTTTTATTAGAAGAATTTGTAGAAGAACACAGAATGTATATGGAGGAAAAATGTTAAGAGCAGAAGATAGTTTATTATTAATAATAGACATACAAGAAAAATTAGTAAGAGCTTGTAAGGATAATGAAACAATCTCAAAAAAAGCATCTATAATAGGTGAAGCTGCAAAGATTTTATCAATCCCTGTAATGGTAACAGAGCAGTATCCGCAAGGTTTGGGGGCAACAGTTGAGGTATTAAAAGAGGCATTGGGCAATAATGCACACTATGTTGAAAAGACTAATTTTTCAGCCTTAAGAGAAGACGGATTTCTGGAAAAATTAAACTCTTTGGGTAAAAAACAAATTATTATAGGCGGTATTGAAACTCATATTTGTGTTTACCAAACCTGTGCAGAATTATTAAATGAGGGCTATGAAGTATATGTGGCAAAAGATGTAACATCAAGCCGTAATGAATACGAGTATAATACCGGTTTAGAACTAATGAAATCAGACGGAGCAAAGCTAACTTGTGTAGAAACAGTATTGTTTGAGTGGTTAGGCGGTTCAAAGCACCCTAATTTCAAAGAAGTTCAGAAGTTGATAAAATAGTTTTAATAATATAAAAAATAGCGGTTTTATTTAAAACCGCTATTTTTTTTGTATATATTGATGTTATTTTTAAACATCGCTGTTTTTTAAAGTGATTTCAAAATCTTCATTTAACTGAATTTTGATGGTTTTCCCAGCTTTAGCGTTGTAGTTTAGTCCTTTAAAAATACTGCCTGTAATAAGACCAACACCGCCACCAACCGGCATACCGATTGCTAAGCAGCCGATACCAACTTCGCCTACAATAGCTCCGATTATAGCACCGACGCCGGCACCAATACCAAATAGACCTACAGTGTAACCTGCTGCTTTGCCAAATGCTGCCCAGGTTGATTTCTTGAGTGCTGAGTTCTTAGAATATACTCTTGCACTAATATCGCCTCTTTGACCTGTAGGTAATACCACTTCTTCAAATTTAATGAAGGCTTGTGCGTTTTTGTTCCAGTATCTTGTTGGGATGATTTCTGTAACAGTACCGTTAATTCTTGTTCCTGCAGGTAACAAGATAGTATCTTCAGTTGTTTTAAAATCTTCGTTTAAAACAAATCCGACAGCATCACCTACTTGTGCTGTCTTTGTTGAAAAATTGTCTGCAAAATCAACTTTAATAATGTTTCCTGCTTTGATTACGATTGTATCATCCGAAATACTTACCGAGCGTATTGGTGATTTTTTGATTTCTGAGTGTTCAATTCTGATTTGTTTAGTTTCTACAGGTGCAGAATTCATGTCAATATCTGCAAGTACAGGCGCAGCCAGTAGGTTAACAAATCCTGCTAATAAGACTGTGGCAAAAATTTTTTTCATCTTTCATTCTCCATTTATTTTAAACAGTTTGTGCCGGTTCAAAATATTGTTTTAACCAGCTTGTTGGTTTGACATACCTAAATCCGCCTTTACCGCAAAATCCGTTTAATGCTTGTTGAGGAGTTGGACGTCCGTGGAATATTAGGATTTTTGCATTGATTGGCTCGTTTGCTTCCTTGAAATAGCACATTGGGAATTTTTGTAAACAATTACGCTTGAAACTTACACACCAGCTTGAATCCCAATATTGTAATATACCTTTCTTTTGCATTTCGTATGATAAAAACGCTTGTTCATTTTTATACGTATCACGAATATTGGTTCCGTAAGTGTAAAAATGTTCTATTATATCTTGGTGTTTATTTAACTCAAATCTGAATACCGATGAGTTCCCGATTATATCTTTTGGAAAATCCCAATCTTTTATTATCCTGAACTCTCCGTCTACTTCAAAGAAGCTGTCAATATTACTTCTTATAATAATATCCAAGTCTAAAAATAATGCCTGTCCTTCAAGGTTTTCGTGGGTTGAGAAAATCCCAAGTTTCTTCCAACCTTTTTCGGTTAAGCCGTCATCTTTAATTTTAGGTAGTGGTCTTATCTCAACATTTGGGTTAATACCATTTGAGTCATCTGTAAAACATATAAACCTATGCGGTATTGTTAGATTTTTTTCTACCATATTGTATAATCTGTTTACGTATTCGGGACCAAATTTTGTTCCCCATTTCATACATACAACATTCTTTTGTTCATTCTCAACCATAAAGACCTCATTCTCTTAATATTTTTCTATGTTGAAAGTGTAGCATAATTATGGATAATAATAAAGTAAATTTTTTGATTGTAATAAAATGTTACTCTAAATTTGACACTAAAGGGATTTTAAAATAACATGATATAGAAGGGATATGGTTAGAGATGCACGAATATATATTCAAAATGAAAAAAGGCGAAGTTGAAATAGAGCTTAAATCTGATGATTTAGAATTTGTTGAAAGCCAGTTAAATAAGTGGCGTGAGGAGTTATTGCAACCATCAGAAGGGAATAATAATTAGATATGCCTAAATATACGTTTACGGTAAGAAAAGGTGAGTGTGAACTTAGTTTAGTCACTGATGACAGAAATGCGATAGAACAACAGCTTGCTATATGGGTGTTAGCGCTGTCAAGAAAGCCTGTAATTAATGCAGTTGAGCCTAAACCGTATATACCTGAACCAATTGACGCAGAACAGCCGTTGCCGGACGTCCCTATGCCTGAAGTGATTGAAGAAGCAAAAGAAGAACCTGTTCAAGAAGTACAATCTTCTATTCCTGAAAATCCTGAAATAACTGAAAATAATTCTTTTGATAATGTTGAAAATGTTTCAGAAAATAATACTGAAGCGGATATTAACAACACTCAAGTTGAGCAAATGCAAGTAGAGTCCGTAAATGCTCTTCAGGAGCCTGATATAAATAATCGAGTTGAAGAATTTGTTAATACTCTTGATACGAAAGAGATATTTCCAAATGTTCAACCTGCTCAAATTCAACCGGAAACAGCAATTACTATAAATAATCTTTTTAATGCGGAAAGTCCTGCTAAAGTTGATTTTGAGTCTATATTGGAACACTCTGTTGAGAGTATTAATACTGAGTCAGTTGTTAAGAAAGATGAGATTTTCTGTAAGTTAGTTAAGGCTAATAATATAACTGATAGGCTTGAATTATTACTTTTTACGGCTGATTATTTCTGTAAGTACGATGCTAAATTTGTGTTCTCTTTAAAACAGATTAATGGGAAGTTGATGCATAACTTGGCAGTTATTGTGGATCACGGGATTTTAAAAATCGCTCTTGATAACAATTATATTGAACGTGCAGGCGAAGGTGAATATCGACTTACTGAGTACGGGCGTAGTGAAATCTATTCAAAAGCCGGTATCTGGTCCTAATTACACAGGTATTGATTGGTATTTTGCATTTCTGGCGTTTACTGCATAACAGCTAATGTTTACTTTTGCGCTAATATCTAAAAATCCTCGATAATTATTTGCAAATTTATTCATTGTACTCATTATGTCATCTGCATCTATCCTTGATACGAGTGCATCATCCGAGTGATTGTCTACTTTTTCTTGTGCATACTTTTCTACTAATAATCTGTCGATAAAATCTCTTGCGCCTATTGCCATATATACTTCTCCTTATTAATCTCTGTGTATATATAAAGTATATATGTTTTAAATAATTGCCAAATTTTATTAAATTTATTAAGAATTGTTAAGAAAAGAACGATTAGAAAATAGAAAACGTATTATTTGTTAATATTTTGTTGTTTTCTCAATTTAGTTATAAAGTTATTAAGCCTTTCTATTGCAATTTTAAGGTTGTCGATAGAGTATGCGTAAGATAGCCTTAAGAAACCTTCACCGCATTCACCGAAGGCCGATCCTGGGACTACTGCGACTTTTTCTTCTAAAAGGAATTTAGTAGCAAATTCTTCGCTTGTCATATTGAATTCTTTTATGCAAGGAAAGACGTAGAAAGCACCGTATGGTTCAAAGCATTCCAAATTCATTTTTTTGAAGGCATCGATTAAAAATCTTCTGCGTTGATTGTAAGCAGTACGCATCATTTCAACATCTTTGTCTCCATTTTTTAGTGCATCAACTGCTGCATATTGGCTTGTTGTCGGTGCGCACATAATTGCGTATTGATGGATTTTAGTCATCTGAGAAATTATTTCTTTGGGTGCACAAGCGTAACCTAAACGCCAACCTGTCATTGCGTATGCTTTTGAAAATCCGTTTATTAAAATTGTACGTTCTTTCATTCCATCAAGTGTTGCGATAGACGTGTGGGTATTTTTGTATGTCAGAGCTGAATATATTTCGTCAGACATTACATAAATATCTTTGTCTTTAATGATTTTAGCGATTGGTTCAAGATCTGATTTCTCCATTATTGCGCCTGTTGGGTTGTTGGGGTATGGCAAAATCAGAACTTTTGTTTTGTCAGTTATCGCATTTAAAAGTTCTTCAGGTTTTAGTCTGAAATCATTTTCCGATTTTAAGTTAATGATGACGGGTTTAGCGTTTGCAAGTATTGCGCAAGGCTCGTAAGAAACGTATGAAGGTTGAGGAATGATTACCTCATCTTTAGGATTAATTATGGCTCTAAGCCCGATATCAATGGCTTCTGAACCGCCAACTGTTACAAGAATTTCGTTATCGGGATTGTAGGCTACATTTTGAGTTCTCTTTATATAATTTGAGATTTCAATTCTTAGGTCTTTTAAGCCTGCGTTTGAAGTGTAGAAGGTTTTACCTTTTTCGAGTGCATAAATCCCTTCATCTCTTATGTGCCAAGGAGTGTCAAAGTCTGGTTCTCCAACGCCAAGAGATATTGCATCCTTCATTTCGCTTACTATATCAAAGAATTTTCTTATTCCTGAGGGCTTCAAGTTAAGAACTTTTTGGGATAAAGGTTTTGTCATGGGGTTATTACCTCACGGGAATCTTTAGTTTGATTATTTGTTATTATTGTTCCGTGGTCTTTATATTTTTTTAGTATAAAGTGCGTTGCTGTGCTTAATACGCTATCAAGAGTTGAAAGTTTGTCGGATACAAAGTTTGCAATTTCTTTTAGCGTTTTTTCTTCCAATGTTACTAAAAGGTCATATCCGCCTGAGATTAAATATACTGCTCTTACTTCAGGATAGTTATATATGCGCTCTGCTATTTTATCAAATCCTTGACCTCTTTGAGGAGTTACTTTTACTTCTATTAGAGCATTTACCTTTTCTATTGAGGTTTTTTCCCAGTTTATTAATGTATGATAACCGCAGATTATTCCGTCTTTTTCTAGACGTGTGATTTCTTCAAGGACTTGTTCTTCACTTACACCAAGTAATATTGCAAGTTCTTTGAAATCAATTCTGCTGTTTTTTTCAAGTATTGCAAGTAATTCTTCTCTCATAATTTCTCCTATTTTGTTTAATTATACCAGAAATAGCAGTTAAGAAGAAATTATGCTTTTTTTATAGTTGCTAATTTAGCTAAATTTTCTTTATATAATTGAGAAGCACTATAAAGAGAAGATTCTGCCCAAGTAAGCGGGTGAGCACCTGGTACGTATCTTATTTTGCCGTCAGCTCCTGTTACTGCTTCAAATGCCTCAGGAACTTTATATTCAGGACAAGGATATCCGTTTGATTTTGTTGTGTTTGGGCTGGTTATTCTTGCATAACCTCTGTTTAAGTATTCTGTTTGCTTGCTTAATGCGGTTTTCAGTAATGGTTCCACTTCTGTGTATTCTTTTTCTTGGTTCTCGACTGCTTTAATCAGTTCTTTTGTTATTGCGCCGTAACCTTTAGAAATTTCAGTTACTAAGAACCATTCTGCTTCAAAGTCTTGTGAAAACTTCTTTGGTTCAAGGTGATAATCTAAATTAAGGTAATTATCTCCCGGATATCTTATTGCTCCATTCTCTCTTACTATTGCCCAGCTTAGCTCATCAAGTAGCTCAAGTTTCTTTTGAGAATCCGCTATTATGTCACCTGAAACCAGTGTTTCCGTTTGTGGCATAAAGCTCATTGCTGCATCATAATGACGTTCTACGCACTTTTCTTCCCCGGGTTTTATTGGCGGAACATTGTCGCCACATGTGGTTTCATAATTGGGGGTTTCAATAATTCTTGCTTCGCCATCTTTTAAAAGCTGTTCCAGTCCGGATTTATCGTTAAAAACATATCCGTGTTTAGTTGAAAGAATTTTCTCTCTGAATTTTAAAATCTCAGGATTTGTTGTTTCATCATACATTAATGACATTATATTTCTAAAACCTTCATTACAAATAGATGTATCACTGGTTAGTGAGTTTAAGAAGGTTTGTTCTTCCCAAGCTCCGCAGGAGCGTGCTGTTGGGTAGTGTATTGCCTTTAAATATGCACAACAATTTGAAAGTGCGGTATATACGCTGTCAGGAATTTCATCGGCTGTTTTATATCCGTATTTTCCCCCTGTTAGACCTGTCCTTATTAAGTCTGTTCCTGTTTGAATATAGTTCCCTACTGATTCAAGCCTTGTTTTTGCGTACCACGGATGTGGCTGCCCTGTTTTTGTGTCATAGCAATGCCCAACACCTGCGTGTTGCTCTCCTGCCCAGATTAGTCCGTTATGCTTGTATGAAATCGGGTTTGAAATTACATTATCAAATGCGCCTTGTTGGTTTTCATAAAACTTGGTCACGTTGTTAAATACTGCTGTACATTTTTCAGGTTCTTTGTTCTTTACTAAGTCCATATTATGGCAGGTATCTGTTATCCAAATTAGATCTGCCATTAGATGGTTCTCTTTACTGTTTATGAATGAGGTTTTGACTAAGCCTGTTTTATCATTCATTATATAATCAAATACACCTTTACTTTGGGCAAAATTGTATAATTCATCAAATTCTTCAGGGGTATATTCACTATGCATTTTGTCTGCTATGTTTTTATTGTGAACAGGAATTGAATATTCTCCAAAATTCTTAATTATTGGCACATAAGCTGCAAAGTTTAAAAGCATTAATGTTTTTGAAATGTGCTTGAGTTGGCTTCCGTTTGTACCAAAATTTATGTTTGAAATTTTTGAAGGTGGGATATTATTAGCTTTATTGTTTTGTTTTTGTTGCGTGTTTCGCACTGAACTAAACCCGATATTTCTAATCGGTGAAATTGAAATACTCATATAAAAAACTCCTATATTTATAATATAACCCACTCGGGTAATGATGATTATAATTGTTAAGATTTTTTTACATTTGTGCTATTGTTTTATGCATAGAGGAGAGATTATGAGAGTTAATTGTATTGACAAAAACAGTTCTATTGCTTATATGGCATTAAAGCCAATAAAAAATAAACAAAACAATATTACAAAGATTTCTGATAAATCAAATAGCTATTCTTTTAAAAACGGATTTTGTAATGTTTGGAAATTTTTAAAAAATAAAATAAAAGAACAATGGGATTTTGTGAAAAGTGAATTCTCTATAAATAATGATTAACCATTAATATTTTTAATGAAATTGTATAAATAATTAGCGATTTTCTCGTGCTCTATATTTTCAAAATGAAGTCCATCGATTTTTGATGGTGTAATTGTTTGTGAGAAATCAATGAAACTACAATTATATTTCTGAGCAACAATTTTATAGATTTCAGAAAAATGTTTTGATTTCTCTATTGAATTTTCATCAAATAAAAAAGAGAAAATTTTACTGCTCAATACTTCTTGTTTCATCTCAAGTGGAGAAATTAATATGATTTTAGAATTTGGAGAATTGTTTTTTATTATTTCAATAAGATTTTCAATTCCATATTGGATTTCTTCAAGAGAAACATTGTAAAACCTTTGTAAATCATTTGAACCTATCCAGAGGATAATAATATCCGGATTATTTGAAAGATACTTGGGTAAGGCTTTATATCCTGTAAGATTTTCACCGTTAAAATTATCTCTAAAACAGGTTCTGTTATTGCAACCGGCTTCTATAATTTGATATTTATTACCAAGTAATGATTGTAAAATTCCGCTCCAACGTTCATTGCTAGGAAATCTTAGTCCGTTTTCAGGATTATATCCAAATGTGTTGCTATCTCCAAAGCATAGAATTTTTTTCATTATTATCCTTTGTTTTACAGAAATATTTTAGCATTAAATATTTTATTTTGTTTACTTTATCTTCAAATTGTGGGATTATATAATCAGAAAATAACCAGAGGAGTTTTTATATGATACTTATTACAGGTGGCGCAGGATATATTGGTAGTCATACGGTTCTCAATTTCTTAAATAATGGTATAAAAGATATTATGATATTTGATAATCTTGAAACAGGGCATATAGAGACTGTCAAAGAATTACAAAAAATTTCTTCTTCTGTAAAATTTGTTCAAGGTGATTTGCGGAATATTGGTGATGTAGAAAATGTTTTTTCAAGTAACAAAATAGATGCTGTAATCCATTTTGCAGCAAATTCCCTTGTCGCAGAAAGTGTTATAGAACCAAGAAAATATTATAATAATAATGTTGTAGGAACATTGAATTTATTAAATACAATGCTTGATAACAATTGTAAAAAAATAGTTTTTTCCTCTACTTGTGCAACTTATGGAGAGCCTGAATATACGCCAATAGATGAGGAGCATCCGCAAAACCCAATAAATACTTATGGTATGACAAAGTTAATGATAGAAAATATAATGTTTGATTATGATAGAGCTTATGGTTTAAAGTCAATTAAGCTAAGGTATTTTAATGTTGCAGGTGCCGATAAAGATTCAAGAATAGGTGAATGGCATAATATAGAAACACATGTTATACCTGTAATACTAAAAGCCGCTTTAAATGATGATAACAGTACATTTAATATCTATGGAAATGACTATGCTACAGTTGACGGGACTTGTATTAGAGATTATGTCAATGTAGAAGATTTAGCAGAAGCTCATCGTTTGGCATATTTGTACTTGAGTAAAGAAAATTGTTCGGATGTGTTTAATGTTGGTACTGAAAAAGGTGATAGTGTAAAGCATGTTTTTGAAGTTTGTGAAAAAGTTGTAGGTAAGCAAATCCCTCATCAAATAGCACCAAGACGCTCAGGTGATCCTGCAAAATTATATGCTAATGCTGACAAGATTAAGGAAAAATTGGGATGGAAACCTCAACGTACTCTCGAAATGAGTATTTCTTCTGCTTATAATTGGGAAAAGAAGTTAGCTAGTATGCTTGACAGTAATGTTGTTGTCTAGATTACTTAACTCCATATTCTTCAAGTATAGATAACATTTCTTGTTCAGGAGTTATTAAGTCTATTTTTTGACGTTGAAAACTGTCAGACGGCTTTGCTTTACTAATTCTTGTTTTAATTGTTCCATCATCAAATTCTATTTGTCGTATATAGTTGCCATCACCTTGTAGTTCTGTATATTCACCCATATTCATAGGGCTAAATGTGTTTTTCGAAAATATAAGCTCGCCTGTTTGGGGATCACCATAGGCAGAGTACTCTTTTGTATTATTCTTCTTATGGCGAATGGTGAATGTAAGATTTTCATCTTCTTTATAGATTAGCTTTTCTGTTGTTTTATCTTTATAATTTCTTGTCGATTTTAAAATAAAATTTTTGCTATCTTTGTTGGATATTATTGTTCTTGTTTTTTTTGTTCCATCATTTATGTCTTTGTCTATAATTACAGCATTATCTTCATATTTAAGATTGGATTTTATATGATTTTCTTTTTTATTAGGTGAAAGAGTTTTTTTATTAACTCTAATAATTTGTCCCTTTTTGTTATAAGTATATTCAATATCGGTTAAACATAATTTCGGATTTTCGTTGGAAAAAATTTTTATTCTTTCAATCAAGGCTTTTGATTTGTCAACAACAACTTCCATCAATCCTTTTAAATTTTCTGCAATTTGATTTTGTGCAGGCATTATTTGATAAGTTGATTTTTCTGTCTTTTCTCCTAGTTTAGTTATTTTGCCAATAATTTCTTTACTGTTAAATTCTTTGTAATTATTTTTAGCAAGCTGAGGAATTGTTTTATTTTGAAATCCTTTATGATTGACATTTTGTTGTTGTGATATAGAATAAATTTTCATAATTTTTCTCCATTACTTTTATAATATGCTGAAGGAAAAATTTTGCTAAAATGTTAAGAAAAAAATAAAATCTTTACAAAACTATAATTCATAAAATAAAACAGAAAGCCAATTTGTAAAATGAAAAAAAATATATAAAAAAATTTGTTATTATATGTGGACATTTGATTATAATTTGTAGTAAAATTATAACTATCAAAATATGGGTTTTGAGTAGTGGAGATAGATAATGAAAAATAATAGTATGAAACGTATTCTTGCATCCTTGTTAGTGATATCGTTTTGCTCTTTAAATAGTGCAGTTCTGGCTGATCCAGCAACAAGTCATATAACGGTGAATAATGGTGAAACTGTAAATGTAGATGGTGCAAGTGGAATTGTTTATGACGGAATAGGTGCAGTTGTAGATAATGCACTTGGCGGGACAGTAAATTTGTCAGGCGAGTTTACAAACAACCAATCAAATGCTGCATATTCAGGTGGTGGCGTAATTTATTCTGCTGCTCAAGGAATTATAAATGTTGAAAAAGGTACAACTTTTGAAGGGAATATTTTAAACCCTGGGACTGGTGTATCCGCTGGTGGGGCGATATCTTCTTGGAGCTCCTCTTTAGTAGATATAGGCGAAAATGTGAGTTTTATCCAAAATGGTTATACTCCGGATGGAAATATTTCATCTGCTTATGGAGGGGCAATATATGTAGATTCAGATGGGACAAGCTCCTCACAGTTTATTATTGGTAAAGGTACTAAATTTGACGGAAATGTTGCAAGTTCTGCGGGTGCAGTGTATATAGGTGACGTAGATACCCAAATTGGTGATGCAAATGCTCAAGTGGGTGAACAAGTAATTTTTCAAAATAACAAAAGTGTTAATGGCGGTGGTGCCATTATGTCCGGTAGTGCATACAAAGATACAACTATAAGTATAGGCCAAGGGACAGTATTTAAAGGAAATGAGGTAACAAACGGTTCAGGCGGAGCAATATACAATTCTGCGTATGGTGCAACAGAGATTAGTATTGATATGTCTGATGGTGTTCAATTTTATTCCAATAAGGCCTCAGTCTCTGGCGGAGCAATATATAATAGTGCCGCTGGTGCTGTTATTAATACAGGCGCAGCTACATTTACAGGAAACAGTGCAGGCTCTCAAGGCGGGGCTATATATAATTCAGCTAATGCAACAGTAAATGTGAATTCATCTGTTAGTAGCACAGGTGAAACAATTGCTGCTGCATCTTTCGATGGTAATACGGCATTAACAAATGGTGGTGCTATCCATAATGAAGGCGTTTTGAGTGTTGGTAATGGCGTATCGTTTACAAATAATAAGGTTGTAAATTCTGATAAAAGCCAATCCTATGGTGGTGCAATATTTAATAATTCGGGCGCGAGCGCTACGTTAGGAGATGATTTAGTCTTTACCGGAAATGAAGCCGGGCGTGGTGGTGCTGTGTATAATTATGTAGATGCACAAATGAGTATTGGTAAAAATGCACATTTTGAGCAAAATAATGCTTCATATGCGGCGGGTGGTGCACTTATTAACTTTGGTGATTTAGAAATAGGTGAAGATGCATTATTTGAAAATAATACTTCTCAGTGGGGCGGTGCTGCTATTTATGTGGGGACTAATGGTTCTACAACAAATAAAGTATCTACTATAATAAAGGAGGGCGCTCAATTTATAAATAATTCACCTGCAAATGAAAATTCATATGGCGGTGCAATATATGTTGAAAATGATGTAAATAATCCGGCCGGTGTAAGTATTGATATAGGCAAAAATTCAGTTTTTGAGGATAATTCGGCACAGTTGGGAGGTGCGATATTTGTTAATACTAATGTAGATGCTACAATACAAGAAGGAGCTACATTTGAATCCAATTCTGCAACTATGGCTGGTGGTGCAATTGCGGCATATTCGGATATGGTATTAACAAATGCTAATTTTACTGGTAACGAAGCAGGACAAATGGGCGGCGCGATTGCTGCTGGTGCTGATATAACTATTGATGGTGGTACTTTCTCCGATAATACGGCAGGTGTTCAAGGCGGGGCTATTTATACAATAGGGAATTTGGTCTTAGATACTACAAATAAGGATATTTCTTTTTTAGGCAATACGATTGGTATTGACAATAAGTCAGGTAATGATATTTACTTGGGTGAGATGTTAGGCTCAACGGCAGCTATGCAAATTACCGGTTCAAATACAGTTTCCCTAGGCGGCGGCGTCGCTGGTGTTAGAGATGCTAAAATTACCAATGCATCGAATTTAGTTTTAGAATCAGGTTCTGTTAATAGTGGATTCGTAGGAACTTATACTCAAACCTCAGGGGGAAGTACTGAGGTTAATTCCGAGTTCTTTGGTGGGAAAAGTAATATTGACGGCGGTCAATTTACACTAAATGACGGTGCAAATATTGTTTCCGGCAGTGCTGTCACTGTTGATAACGGTTCGGGTACTGTAATCTCCAATGCTGCTAATGTTGTTATTAACGGCTCATTGACGGATAAGGGAACATTAAACAATGGTGGTAATATTACGGTTTCGGGAACGGATTCTTTATTGGCTGTCGGAGGTTATACGCAATCAGAGGGCTCTACTCTTACTATTGGGGATGGTGCAATTTTAGATGCGCTTAACGGAGCTTTAAAAGTTGATAATTTGATATTCCAAGGTAATGGTGGAATTGCAAGTGGTGATGTTATTACTGTTGAAAATATCACATTTGCTCAAAAAACAGATTCTATCATAATGGATGGAAACGGAATTGGTGTTGGCGAAGGGCATGTTGCGATTTCTGCCGACAGTAATTTTGTTATGGATGGTACTGATGTAAATGTTACAGGAAATGAACTTACTCAAAATATAATTGTAAAAGATGCTGATATCTCAGGTGAAAATCCTGATTTAGCGCTTGCTATCGGCTCAGATTCCAAGGATGTTACTTTAACATTGAGTAATAATGCAACTACAAGCAGCGGTGTGATTGTTACAGATGGTTCTACATTGAAACTTTCACCCAACGCAGGTAGTAATCTTATAATTGATGTTAAAAATGAAATTACAGGTACAGGTTCTGTTTTAGTTGACGAAATTATTGATAAAGTTCAACAGCCGGACGGCACAACTGAGGATGTTCATAAGGGGGTTGGTACTATAACTATTAATTCTGATAACAGTGGGTTTACCGGTAGTTATACCCAAAATATGGGAAATGTAATTCTAACTGATGGTTCAAAATTCTTTAATGGAACAAATTTAATAAGCGGTGGTTCTTTAACTGCTCAACAGGGAGCAATTCTTACCGCTACAACCGTAGAAGAAGGAACTGTTAACCTACAAGAAGGTGCAATCTTAGATGGAACATTAAATGTAACAACAGACTCTGTAAATAATACTTATGGTACGGTTAATATTTATAACCCTATTAAAGGTGATGAAGGCTTGGATGAGTTTGAAGGTAAGACTATTATTTCTGAAGATATCATTAATGATGGAAATTTAACTTATGTTAATCCTGATAGTACAGAACAATCAATTCAAATAACAGATGCAGGATTAGGTTTGTTTAATAATACAATTATTGATTCAGGTGATGACAGTACTTTCACTCTTGGTGCTACTCCTGACACAGGTGTAACTCATTTAACGCTTGGAAACGGCTCAGGTATTGAGGCTGGAAATATTATCTTGAATGAAGGTACTTCTTTAACGTATAAAGATAATGCGTATATTCAACAAGACTCAGCAATCAGTGTTGGTGTAGATGCTGTTTTGAACTTTGATAATAATACTGACATTGATTACAACCCGATTATTTCATCTGTTGATAATACAGCAAGTTTGAATAAAACAGGGGATGGCGCATTAGTAATCAATTCTACAATGAAAGATTATCACGGCTCAATAAGTGTTAATGGTGGCGGATTGAATTTAGCATATGTCGAGGATTCAGTTCTTGATTTTAGCAATCTAAGTGTCGTAAATGCAATAATGCATGTATCTTCTGATACTTCAATCAATGGAAGTGGTGATAAAGGTAATCTTTATATTTTAAATAGCTTGTTGGCTGTTGATGGCAGCTTGGATGTTGAGGGGCAAACAAATCTGCTCGCATCTGAGTTATATGTATTAGATGATTTAGTTGCTGGTGGTCCTCTCACTTTGGAATATGAATCAGAATTAAATGTTAAAGGAGATGCGTCTTTATCTGGTCAATTCGATATTAAAGATGGTTCAATAGCTGTTATTAACGGTGATTTGACAAGTACAAATGACGTAAATATCTCCGGAGAAAATTCAACACTAACATTGAATGGCAAAACAACAAATGTTAATAATTTAACACTTAATGATGGGGTATTAAATAACTTCACTAATATGACCGTTAATGATACATTGACAATCGGACAATCTGTATCTGGTGGCTCGGTTCCTACTATTAATATGTTAGATGGTGGAATTAATTCTATCGTTACAGAAAATACGGTTCTTAACGGTGATGTTAATATGAGTTTTGATTATGATCCAAGAAGTAATGATGCTATGGATCAAATCATAACAAATAATTTTGCAAGTAGTGGCGATAGCAGTATTATTATTTCCGGAATTAATTTTATAACCTCTCCTGATGATTATACCTTTAATCTTGACGGTTCACAATTAATATCTCAAGGAGGAACAGGTGTAGCAAATCTTGGAGAAAGCCAATTTATTGCAAATACTGCAATAGGTCAATATTTAGTAACTGCTGGAGCAAACGGAGGAAGTGCCATAACAGGTACTTTACAAAAAGTTAATCCTCAAATGTACAGAGCGCAAGTTGCAACAGTTGCTCAATATGCGAACCAACTTGCATTTAATAATATAATATTTGATCACGCAGCGATTATTTCTGGTCAACTAGGACCAAACGATGATGAAGTCGTAAATAGATTTGCTGCTTCAAATCCATTATTTGCTCCATACCAATACAGTAAAAAAGATGGTGGTGTTTGGTTTAAGGCTTATGGAAACATAGAAAATATTTCTATGACAAAAGGGCTGCATGTTGATAATACAGCTTATGGGGCAGTAATCGGTGCGGATTTGCCTGTTGTTAAACTAAAAGACGGATGGAAGTTAATCCCAACTGCATATATGGCTTATAATGGTGGACACCAAAATTACGATTTTGTAAGTATGTACCAAAATGGTGGTCAAATCGGTGCTATGGCCACGGCTTATAAAGGTAACTTCTTTACTTCATTATTAGCTTATGGTGGTGGTTACTCAAATGAGATGAATGTTAGAAACATGGGTTATGGTTCTGGTTCCGATACTACAGGTAACTGGTTTGCAGGGGTTGCATCTAAATCTGCTTATAATATCCATTTACCAAAAGATTTCATCTTACAACCAACTGCTTTAGTAGCTTATAATATTTTTGGAAACCAAAGCTATAATTCCGCGTTTGGTGGAAATTTGAGTATGACTTCTGGTTATCTTAACGGTATTAACGTTGCTCCGGGGGTTAACTTAATTTGGAATAAAAAGACCTTCAGTATTTACGGTACGGCTCAAATGGTATTCAATATCATGGGCGGTGTAGATGGTACTGCTGGGAAAGTTACATTGGATGATGTTAGAATGAAACACCCTTACTTTGAATATGGTTTAGGTGTTGTTAAGAGCTTCAAAGAAAGATTATCTGGTTTCTGTCAATTTACTATACGTAATGGCGGCAGGACTGGTATAGGATTTATGGGCGGATTCCAATATAAATTATAATTTCAGATATGATTATAAAAGACCGATTTTGAATAAAATCGGTCTTTTTATATTTTGTGAAACTGTGGTATCATCTTGTCAAGTGTACATATATAATTAAATCCAAGTTCTTTTAATGTTGCCTCTGTTTCTTTGATTTTGTAACAAACGTGTTCTGGATGATGGGAATCTGCTCCTATTGTTATTATTTCTCCCCCTAGGACTTTGTATAATTTTATTATATCTTTAGATGGGGTTAAGTCACCTATGTTGTATCTGTAACAAGAGGTATTTACTTCAATACCTTTTCCTGAGGCTATTACTATTTTCAAAATTTCTTCAATTTTATCTTTTATTAATTCGAAAGGATATGCTCCATTTTTGTCATATCTTCTTGTTACATCCATGTGACCCAGTACACTGTAATTATTATAATTTGTCACGATTTTATATAATTCATCATAATATTCTTCAATATACTGTTTTTGGCTTTTTCCTCTTTGAAAAGATTGTGACCAGAATTCTAAATTATTTATTTGGTGCATTGATAATATTATAAAATCAAATGGATATTCTTTAAATATTCTTTCGTATTGCTTAATAGTGTGGGATTGCATACCAAATTCCATCCCAAACTTGATATTTATTTTATTACCATATAAATTTTTTAACCTTTTATATTCAGAATAGTATGATTTACAATCACAATCATGCATACTGTATACTCCGATATCAATATGCTCTGTAAAACAAATTTCTTCAAGTCCTTTATTAATAGCTGATTTTAAACAATCCTCCATTAACATGGAGCAATCATCACTAAATGAGGTATGTGCATGATAATTTGCAAACATTTTACTTCTCTTTTCTCGTTTTAATTATATCATAAATTAAAAAGCCGGCTTTTAGTTACCGGCTTTTGTATTTTATTGTTTATTTTTTATGCCTTTTGTTAGTTCTTCTACGGTGCGATAAATATGTCTTAAAAAAGTGTCTTCGGTTGTATTTTTGCTTCGCACAATGTAGTTTAATCCATCTTCTCTATTTTCAAGCATTCTTTCTGTATATTTTTCTTTTGGGTAAACAACTGAGGTGTCTAAGCTAACCTTTTGGTTTAATGGTAAAGTATTCTTACCATATACACTTACAACAATGTTTTGGGCATTTCCTTTGGGAGAATATGCGATAAATGACATATTAATATCATTAGCTTTGGCATAGTTTGCTAAAACCTCTCTTGCTCCGTATATTTGCCTAAAAGCATCAGTTTCAGCGGCTTTTTCTGGATAAATTCTTACTAAATCTTCTACTTCCTTTTGATGCTTTTCATATTTTATTGTTTTTACTTTTTCAGCTATATTTTTTATTGAGCCTTTTATACTTGGAACTTTCATACATTTCTCCTATATGTTTTATTTAGCATTTAATATAAAACGTATAAAAATATAAATTGCTATATTGAAAATTAAACTTTACAAAACTTCATTTTCAGTGCCTAGCCATAAAAATCCGTATGGTTGAAGCGGAATGTACAATTTTCTGTTTGTTATGCTTACGTCTGCTCGATATCTTCGATTGTTTAGTAAGTCTTTATACAATATAGTTTTTCTTCCTTTTTTAATAACAGTATTAACAGGTAAATCAACTTCTGCAATGATTTTTTTGTTAGATAAATTGTTAACAACAAGAATTTGATGAGTTTTATCATTTCTTGTATATGCAAATATTTCTTTGTTCTTTGTTTTAAGTAGCGTGAAATTCCCTCTGCTGAGCGCCGGAAGTTGAGATCTTATAGCAATCATAGATTTGACATTATTGTAGATTTTGCTATTTTGAGTATACCAATTTTTGAGTGATCCATAGAAAAGTTTTTGAGGAATTATTCCTCTATGTATATCTCTACTGTCAAAATAACTAAGGAGTTTTATTTTATTTTTTTTCTGAATATATTCTCTTTGTTTAGCAAATTCTTGTGCAAATTCTAAATCATTTTTCGCTCCGACTTCATCACCGTAATATATTACAGGAGTCCCAGGTAAAGATAGTAGTAAAGAAAAAGCCATCGAAATTCTATCAGGATTATAGTCTAAGAAGTCTGCCATTCTGCCGCTTACACCAAGCCCCTCTCTAAATCCTGCACCTTTTCTTACCAGTGAATTATAAATTATTTCACGAGTTTCAGGAGCAATCATTTCTAATGTTAATTCATCATGCAGTCTTAAAAATATTGCCCAAGAACAAGACTGAGGGATTTGAGGTGTATTTTTATTTGCTTCGACAAAGTGTTTACTGTCTTCTGTTATAATAGTTGCCCAAAGAGCAGGCATATACGGAAAATGATATGCTAATTGAAATTCATCCGAACGTTTGAAATCCAGTTGAGTATTATCAACAAAAGCGGTTGTTTTTCTTTCTGTTCCAAAATATGGAAGAATGTCTTTAGGAGTTTGGCAAGCCTCTGCTATCATTACAGAGCTTGGCGCTGTTATTTGTAAATAAATGCTTAATATTTTTAATATTTGGTGTGTTAGTGGATTATTCTCTGCATCTGTTCCGTCTTCTTTTATAAAATATGGAACAGCATCCATTCGGAATATATCTACTCCTCTGTTTGCCCAATTACTTAAGGTTTCAAGGCAGTAGTATAAAACTTCAGGATTATACCAGTTAATATCAAGTTGGAAGGGGTAAAAGGTATGATAAAAATAATAATCTTTACCTTTTATTTTGACTTTTCTGTAATGGTTTTCAGTAGTATCAGGGAAAATTAGTCTGCGTTTTGATATTTTTCCATTTGCTTCTGTATATTCAACAATTACACCCTTTTTCTCATCATTGTATTTTTTGTAAGCCGGCATTTCTTCTTTAACAACAAAATAGTTTATTTTGTCTAAGTCACCTTTAAGCGCTTGTTGAAACCATTCGTGTTTATCAGAAAAATGGTTATAAATTAGGTCAGCTTTGATTTTAAACCCTTTAGATTTTGCAGTTTTAACAAATTCTTCAAATTGTTTCATCCCGCCTAAGTCTTCCCTTACATTATCGGGGTCATTAATATCAAATCCTGCATCTGACATTGGTGATTCAGCAAACGGCAAAATGTATAAAGTTGTTACGCCTAAATCTTCAAGATAGTCAAGCATTTTTTCGGTATCTTTGAATTGATTAGGTTTGTCAGGTGAGGTTACTCCAAACCGGTCGGTATAAAACATATAAATTATTTCGTCTTTGTACCAGTCAGAGGTCCTTGTTTTGTCTTGAATTTTAAGTTCGTTTGAACGTTTATTTCTTGCATTAGAAGCAATTTGTAAAATTTTATTGTAAATTTCATCGGTTTGTTCTAAACCATAAACTTTAGTAATAGCGGCTTTTAGTTCTTTTTCTGTTTTTTTAGAAATCAATTGAGGGGTAGCACTTTGTTCCTCACCAGTTATTGGATTACTGTTTTCTTTTATTATATGAGAATTATTTGCGATTTTAATAGCTGATGCAGGTATGCTCGTATATCCAAAAACTATGCTGGTTAGTAGAGCTAGTGTTAATAATTTTTTTCTCATAAAAGAAAACCTCCGATTGTCATTTTAATATAAACAATTTGGGTTTTCATATTTATTTAAAGATTTTTAACAATATTATAGTTTATTATATTTTAGAGTTCTTCTTCCAAATCATTTTCAGAATCTTCAGGGAATAAATTAATATCCTGTTCATCATCTTCCAACAGCTCTTGTTGAGAGTTATTATTAGAATTCTGCTGTTGTTTAGAATTCTCTTCAATAATTTTTTCGGTTTCGTCTTCTAAGTCTTTAAAATTCATTTTATCATTTTTCTTGGGTTTTTTAGCATTAATAACAGCAGCGACATTCATCATTGCAAGAGAGTTAAGAGTTGCTTTTAATTGGGCGCTTCGGTCAGTGTAAGGCTCTTGATAGTTTTGCTCATCTTCACCTTCTCCACGATTAATAACACCATATTCTGTTCCAGGTCCGTATTTTTCATCATTAGTTTTAGCCGCAGTACCGGATATATCGCCGCTTTTAAAGTTGAATGCGCCTCCGATGCCGAAAAATCCTGCTGACCTATTATCTACCATATAAAAACAACCTCACAATTTAGTATAAACCCGTTTGAATATCCTCTGATTTAAGTTTATACTTTTTGATATTGTTTGAAAACCTCTAAATATATTATTTTGTTATTTTTAGTAAAATTTTTTACAAAAATTTACATAAAATCTTAACTTAGAGCCTTATTTTATCTGTGTTATAAGTCTTTTACTGAATAGCAAATTCTTTTATTTTATTAAAATCTAAAAAGCCTATACACTTTTTATTCCAAGGGCTAAGAGCGACTTTAACTAACTTAGTATTTGTATCGAACATAATATTAGCAATTTCGACAATATCGTTTTGTGGATAGACTGTTATTTCTGACTCAGCAAAGCCTGGACTCATATAATCGCTGACCTTAAGATTCATTAAATTCTCCCTGTTTCCTACAATAATAATGTAAAATTATTTTTAATAAATGACTACTAGCCGTCTAGGGAATTTAGACTCCTCTAAATAGTTGATTTTATTATAGTTAAACTGGGTGAAACGGTATTATCCATATTACTATTGAATTTTATCAGAGAGGTTTTCATCAATATTTTCAGGTTCTTTAATCTCAACACCCATTTCTTGAAGTGCAGATTTAGCTTTTGGAGCAAATGCTGTTCCAGCAAAGTTTTCCAATACTGTTTGGTAACATTCAATAGCATCTTTGTTTAGGTTTCGCATTTTAAGAATATTACCGGTTTTGTAGTAAAGTGGAGCTAATTCTGGGGCACTGCCTTGAACCATTTGATTATCTAATTTAATTTTGATGGTAATAAGGCTTTCATTGTCTTGTGGGGAGAGTAGTGCCCGCCCATAGATTTTTGTTGTTAGTCTATCAATTTCTGTTTCTGTTTGTTCAAGAAATTCTTTAGAAATTTTTGACTTAGCCTTACCTTTTTTTGCGGCCTGAGCATCAATTGCAAAAATAGATGCAAATATTACTCCGATTAATGTTAATATAATAAACTTTTTCATATACTCACCCAAAACTGACGTTACATAATTAATTATAATATCAAAATGTGAAAAAAATCCTCAATTAAATATATGATTATTTAGAGAATTTTATAAAAAATTTGATTTTTAAAAACGGTAAATATACTATATAGTTATGAAGGAAGAAGATTTATATCAAATATTTATAACGGGAACGGGGGAGTATTTACCAGAGCTATTATCAAAAGGTCTAGGCGGAGTGATATTTTTTTCAAAGGATATTACTTCTGAATCGGGTTTTATTGATGATATATTTAAGATAAAGCAGTTAGCGAAAATCCCTCCTTTTTTAAGTATAGATCAAGAGGGGGGGCGGGTGGAGCGTACAGAAAATATATACCCTAAAAGATTATCTGCAAAGTATGCTTATGAGAAAGGTATAGATTATTTAGAATCTCAAACTAATGAGTTAGCGCGTGAACTATTAAATTTTGGAATAAATCTAAATTTTGCACCTGTAATTGATGTTAATACAAATCCCTTAAATCCGATAATAGGAGAACGAGCATTTAGTGACAATCCTAAGGATGTAATAAAAGGGATGCGAGTTGTAAATGAAGTTTATAAGAAACACGGAATAATTTCTTGTGTAAAACATTATCCTGGACACGGTGACGCCCAAAAAGACAGCCATAAGGAATTACCTGAAATAAACTTATCGTTAGATGAAATGGAAAGAATTCATCTTTTGCCATTTAAAGCTGCGGTTGGTGATGGATTATCAATGGTAATGGTAGGTCATCTTAATTGTAAATGTTTTGGCGAATATGGAATACCTACATCACTCAGCTCAAAAGCAATTGAGTATTTAAGAAATAGCGTAGGATTTAGAGGTGTTATAATTTCGGATGATATGAATATGGGCGGATTATCTGGCGTCACAGCGTTGGAAGCATCTTTAAAAGCAATAAAAGCAGGTGTAAATATTTTATTATACAGAGACAGTAATAAAGAAACCTATTTGTTAATAAACGAGTTGGTCCAAAAAATAAAAGAAGATAGTGAGCTGAAATGTTGTGTAGAAAAGTCCATAGAGAAAGTTAGATGGTTAAAGTGCTTGTATGGAGTGCAATAGAGAGTAATTATTAAGAGCTTGCCAAAAACAAGTGGTTGTATTAAAATAAACGAAAAGTTTGATTTGAGGATTTATAGAAATATGAAGAATGCGTTGTTAATAGTAACAGTTTTGTTTGCGGCAATAATGTCAACAGCATGTATAAATAATTTTGCGGTTCAAGAATTAAATAATAAAGCAGCTGAATATTTATCAAAGGGTGATTACGATTCAGCAATCGGCAGATTAGAAGCAAGTTTGGATATAGATCCGACAATATTTGAAACGAATTATAATCTGGGTGTTGCATATATAAATGCAGAAAAATATGAAAAAGCAGTAGAGGTTTTAAATAAAGCATCAAGTATAAAACCGGAGCAATCCGATATCTATTATTCATTAGCAGTTGCGCAGTATAATGCAGCAGAAGATATTCTGGAAGGCAAAAATGAAGAAATAGATGATGATGAAGCAGATGAGCAACCATTAGTTCAAGACGGACAAATGAGTGCAAAGAAGGAAATATCTATAGAAGATAAACAAGAGGCTGCAAAGTTGTACTCAGATGCTATAAAATCATTAGAAAAATATTTAACATTTACAGATATTCCTGCAGACTCAAAAAGTTCAGCAGAAAGCCAATTATCAACGGTTCAGAATAAGTTCTCCGAGCTTCAGAAGCAGTTACCTACAGAACCGAATAAAGAGGAAAAAGCACCTGAAGGAGAGGACTAATTAATCATGGCAGGACTGGTGTTGAGCTCACCAGGCAGTGTTTGTTTTTCAATAGGTGTGTTCCCGATATATTTTTACGGGATAGTAATGTCGATAGCTATCTTGGCAGGGGTGTTAATATCAAACTTTTTGTCAAACAGTTCTGATGGAAACGAAAAGGATATTTTCATAGATTTGGCACCAATTCTTGTAATCTCCGGAATCATTGGAGCCAGATTATGGTATTGTTTGGTTAATTTTAACGAATATATTTATTTACCACTTAGTATTCTTAATCTTCGAACAGGAGGCTTATCAATACATGGGGCGATATTATGTGGTTTTGTAGCTCTTTTAATTTATGCAAAATATAGGAAGTTGAATTTACTATCTTTAAGTGATTATGCGGTTGTTGGGTTAGCATTTGGTCAGTCAATCGGAAGATGGGGGAATTTCTTTAATAATGAGGCTTTTGGGCTGCCTTTTGATGGTTATATAAAATTATACATTCCTTATGTTTCACGCCCTGTGATGTTTAAAGAGTATGAATATTTTCATCCTACTTTTTTGTATGAAAGTGTATTGGATTTTGTGCTGGGCATGCTTTTATTAATTATGGTAAAACGTTTAAAAAATAGGAAGCATGGCCTAGTTGCACTTGTGTATTTGGCTCTATATTCAGCTTTTAGGTTTTTTATAGAGTTAATAAGAGTTGACTCGAATTTATATTTTTTAAATCTTCCATTCCCTGCAATTGTTTCACTGATTGTGTTTGCGGCAAGTTTAATTTTTATAATTTTTAGATTAACAAAACTTAACAAATAGTCAATTTTTAGAGAAAAAATACCTTTTTAATAATATAGGGTTAAAAAGGAGAACTATGAGCTTTAATGTAAACAATCCATATGGACTAATATCGCCATTAAATTATATGTTAATGCAAAATTATGCCCAAGGGATGAGCGCATACAATCCAATGTTTATGGGTTATCCTAGTTATGTATCACCAAGTTTTACTGGCTCTACTCAAACAGGAAGTGGAACATCTAAACGGGTTACGATAGATGAGCAAGCAAAAGTACTAGATGAGAAATTAAAAGAGGCATATCAACTAAGAGAAGAATTAGGCGATAAAGTAGAAGTTCATACAGCATTAGGAGCAGCCGTACTACCCAAAGCAGCATATTCAGAAGAGACAGGATATATAGCCGAAGATGGAAAGAATGATGGTAAAATATCTTGGGGCAAGAAGTTATTAAATTTAGGAAAGGGAGTTGCAAATTTAGTAACAGATATGTTTTGTGATGAGAATGGAAAATTTAGTTTAAAGAAATCAATAACATCTCTAGCCGTCGGAGGAGCGTTGGCCGCTGCCGCATTTTTAATCCCTGGAGCAGGGGTAGTATTGGCAGGTACGGCATTAGCGACAGGAGCATTTACTTTAGGAAAGGGAATAGTAAAAGCAAATACAGCGACAACAGATGAAGAAGCAGAGAAAGCATGGCAAGGAATTGGTTCTGGAGTAACTCAAACAGCGCTTGCGGCAGTAGGTGTAAAAGCATTAGGCAAGTCATCAGCTGTGAAACTAGGAGTTGAGGCTCCAAAATGGTATAGAGCAGATCAAGCGTTAAAGTTATCAATGGATGCAGTTCGCCAAGATATAAGAACAGCAGGTGGATATGGTAAATTGGTAGAGCAAAATTGGGGCAATGCAAAATTAGCAATGGATAAGGCATTGAATAAAAGATTAGATAATGTGTCGTATTACGAAAGTAAATATTCTAAAAATATAAAAACATTGGATGCAGATGTACCATCAGCGGGAGCAGAATATAGGCAATATGCAGATGAAATATCAGCCGCATATAAGAAAGTGTATGGGGCTAAAAACGAAACAGAGTATATGCAAGCAATGAATGAGTTACAACAAGCATCAAGTAGGGCACAGGTGTATAGAAATAACAATATAATGTCAGATGAAGCAGGAGCAGCTTTTGATAATATAATAAAATTATCAAAATCATCTGTTCCAAGCAGAGCATATGCAGTAAGAGCTTCTAGATTATACGGTGGGGACTATATCCAAAAAATGAATGATATAGATAGTCAAATAACAAATTTAAGAGCATTAGGCAATACAGCTACAGCAGAACAAAAATATCAATTAAGAATATTAACAAGAACGAAAGCTGCATACAGAAGTTTATACAATGCAAATAGTCAAGCGAGACAAGAGCAAGCAATAGCAAGATTTGAACAAATAAAGAATGAAGTTCTAGCCGAAATGCAACGAGTAAGGAGTGCCTCCGGTACTACATCAGATCAAATGAAAATATATAATGAAATATTCCAAATGGTGGACGATAATATATTAAAAGCTGGAATTATAATAGAAAATAGGGCATCTGATTTAACAAGAGCTGCAAATGTATTGAAAAAAGAAAACGCATTAGCATCGGATAAAGCAGAAGCAAGAAGATTTATAAGTCAATATTTAAGTAGCAATCCTGCCGATGACGAAGCATATATAAGTGCAGTAGATGATATAATATCAAACTTAAAATATGAACCAAAAATTTCAAGAACACAAAGAGCATTAAACTGGATACCTAAAAAAACAGATTCAGTCAAGCAAAAAGCAAAATTTGGTTGGGCAACAGTAAGGACTCCAGAATATCTTGTAACATCAACACTCCAAAGAGAATTTAATAATCAAAGTGTATGGGCGCAATATGGAAAAATTAATCCAAATTCAACATATGAAATACAAAATCAAGCATTGAACAAATATATTAGTGATTTAGAGAATGCATATTCAAAATTGAATTCAGGTGAGATAATAGATATACCGGAACTAAAAGCGTAAGATGGAATAGTAAAAAATGGTTCTACTGTTTATAACAGTAGAACCATTTTTTAAATCCTAATTCTAAGCATTGGTTTTAATATGGTTGTGAGAATGGTTTTTTCTATTATGGCTGTGGTGACTATGAGAGTGGTGGATATTATTATTTTCATTTTTAGATTTGTTAATGAAGTAATAAATTCCCCCACCGACAATAGCAACAGAAGCAGCCGTAATAGCTCCTACTTTGCCGTATTTAGCCCAGAATCCTTTAGAAAGATTATTAGTCTGAGCTTCTGGTGTAGTAGGAACAACTGGAGTTGTTTGATTAGCTAAAGAATTTAAGTGTTCTCTTAATTTGTGAAGGAAAGATGTACTGTACTTTTCTTTATCCGGATTAGCAGATGTTCTAAAGATATCTTTATAAAGTTCAGCAGAAGATTTTCCAAGTCTGGTTAACAAATTATTGTTTTCCCAACCGGTTTTGAGGTTAAGTTGGTTTTCCATAATTTTCATTCTTTGAGCTTTAGTAAGAGCATTAGCTCTTTCAATACAAGAAGCAACTCCAACCGCAAGAATAATAGAACGATATTTGTCTATTAAATCATCAAACGCTTTTTTATGTTCAGGGTTGTGATTGATATATTCTTGTAAACTTACGTTATTATCAAGCTTTGTAGCAAAAGTGGAAGCTCCACGATTATCTTTTTCCGCTTGAATTTGGTTAATTAGTTTTTGTTTATCCTTTTTCCATTGTTCGCCAATGCCAAGCTCTTTAAATTGATCGATGTCAGCCTCAGAAATATAGTAACCTGTAGCCGTTTTAAAACTTGTAGCAATTTCTTTTTCCCCTTCAACATCAGGGTCGAAGTTTTTGTCAGCCATACCTTGAGCATTAGTAGCGGTAAGTAGTGCTAAGAATTGCATAGTTTCGATATCAGTTAATTCACAAGGCGCTTCTCTTGATGGAAGAATTGCCATTTCAGCAATAGCAGCTAATATCTTATTAGGAGCAAAAGCCTCCATAAAGCTAAAATGTCCGGGGTATTTTTTAGCCATTTTGTCAGCTTGAGCTAATATTTTATCAGAATATTTGGTTCCTGGAGCTTCTCCACCAAGAATTAAAATGCTATTTTCAGCTTCATCAGGATGAGCTTGACAATATTGATCAAAGGCATCCATAACAATATCTAAAGATTTTTGCGAATCTAATCTCCCCCAAGAAACATAAACTTTAAGTTTACTTAGTCTTTCAGGATCTTCTATTAATTTTTCGTCAATATTACCAATTAAATTAACATTCCAATTAGGTCTGCCTGCAATAATAGTATTGTAAAGTTCTTTGTCTTTATCTTTTAGTATGTTAAATTTTTCTGTAAATCTATTTAAAACTTCTTTTTTATAAGTATTTTTTGTTTCCATAAAATAATCATAAGCGTCTTCAGATACAGTATATTTACCATCCTCTGTTTTTGTAAATTTTGACGAATCGAGTTTTTGAAGCGGATGTAGTTCATCAGCTAAAGCCTTAAATCCATCACCCATAGAGTTAAGTTTTTCTTTAGCCTTGTTGACTCCGTCATCAAGGTATCCGTTCATGCCAAGGAATCCTTTAAAAATGTGGAAGTTAGGATCTTCAAACGGGTTCATAATCCCAATAGCTAAATTATTATCAACTAAACTTTTCCAGTCATCTCTAAGAGCAGTAGGTATATTTGTGTTATTAGCCAAATCCATTGCATATCCGTGAGAAACAGTATTTAATCCGTTCATATACTCATTTTTTCTCAAGTTAAAAGCAATCTTAGTAGGGTTAAAAGACCCAGCGCCATCTTTTAGTTCAGGAATATATTTTGCAAAATACTCATTGAGTGTACCGTTCTCCTCAGCCGCAATATATTCCGGATCGGCTTTTAGCTTAGTTATTTCATCAGCGGTAAGTCCAAGGTTAAGAGCCATATCAAGCCCTCCGCATTCTCCGGTATATCCAAGTCTTAAGTTGTGTATAACATAAGACGCTGTAACTCTTTGAGGATCGAATTCGGGATTTCCTTTTATAGCTTCATCTCTCATAAATGAAATAGTATAAGCCGTTTGTGAGTCAGAACAAACAACCGTACCGGCATCAAACTTTTCACCATTAGAGGTGTTAACAGCATCACAAATTTCTTTTTTGAAGTCTACGAAAGCTCTGTTGTTTTCTGCATAAGGACGCGGTTTATATTTACTGAATTCATCAGGGTTTATAGTTTTGTCAGAAGAATAAGATCCGTCATCATAAGGAACTCTAAATTCAGCAGTACCTTTTGAGAAAATAAAGAAATGATTTCTTTTTTTGTTAGTAACAGGATCATTAGGTAATTCTTGTAATTCATAGTCAACTATTGTTCCATCTTTAACAACAGGGACAGCAGACATAGCTTTAAAGCACATTATCTCTTGCTCAGGCTGTTTACCGTAAATAACATTTTTTGATGCAATTTTCTTTAAAACAATAATATTTTTGCTTTTTAAATTGTTGCTAAGATTTGTTGTAGTTTCCTCATTGATATTTTTCTTATCAGGATCGAATTTTATATAGAAATACTGACCTCGAAGGCTAGGATAAGGACAGTTTTCTTCAAATTTGAACGGCTCAATTTTACCGGTGTATTGACCGAATCCGTTATAATCTTTTCTACCTCTATAGTAAGGTTGAACAATACAAGATTCTACTCCCGGCATTTTTTCATAATAACTCATAACGTTGGCCACGCCACCCTTTTTATCATAATCAGGGAATTCTGCACCGTAAAAAATTATATGATCTTCTCTACCTTTAAAGTTTACAATATTGTTTTGTATACCTTGTAATGGATTTGCTTGATTAATTTTGGAATTTGTACTTGTTCTATAAATTGATTTATGCGCGTCTAGAGCGCCGATTGAGTGTAGCCTCATTCTAACCTCCTGATATAACTATAATAAACACTTCTTAATTTAGTATAAACCTGTAAAAAAATTTTTTTGCACATATATTAAGAAATATTAAGCTGAATATTTTAAACATGACAATTTTAATTAGGGAAAATACTTTATATATATAAGGTTAGAAAACAAGTAGGTAAAGGTATATGTTAGTGTCAGGAAATATTCCTGTAACGAACTATCCGGAGATGTCGAGTCAGAAATTATCGACATTAGGAAGTAGAGCAATAAACGGATATTCGAGTGTAATACAGGAGAAGAAAAGGCAAAAAGCAAGAATAAAATATAAAAAGATAAAATCATCGGATTTGCTATTGGCACCAGATGGTTTACCTGACGAATATTATGCGCCAGAAAAAGAAGAAGGTTTTGCAATTTTAAAAGGTGTAAAGCAATATTTACGTATAATTCCGGAAAGTAAAAGGGAAGGTAACTTTTTTGTATCGGGAGTAGGAGGCGAAGAAGAAAAATCGAAATATTTTTCAGATGTGTATTTATTACAAGATATAGAAAGCCCAACACCAAGGGAAGGAGCAGGAACAGAAGCAATTCAGGGTCTGGTAGAAAAAAGCATGCTAGATGAAAGTACAAATGGCAGAGTAATATTATATATAAGACCAATTTCGTTAGAAGATACGAGTGTACAATTTTTCTATAAACTTGGATTTCGTTCGGCAGACGAGGCATGGAATAAAAAAATAGAAGAATCGATTAGGGACAACTTGGTGGAAATAGAAATAAGTAGTTGTTATATGTATTTGCCAAAGGGAAATATTCCGAAAGTACTAAGATATGGTCAGTTATTTTAAAAGAAAGAACATTTAAGTATGATAAAAGCATGTAAAATAACATCTCAAGTAGCGAATGGACCGAATAAAGAATTAAAAGAAAAAAGAATAAGCATGGAAGAATCTCGCATGCGTTCGCGGAGTAATGAGGCAGAAATAAGTAAAAAGATATCAAAGTACAGAAATCGTAATAGTGATAAAACCCCTGTCGCCGTTAAGTTTACGGGTGTTGCTTTGTTGATAAGTATAATAGTAGGGATACTAAAATATAAAATAAAGAAATAAATGTTGACAATAAAAAATGCCCGTGTTAGAATATTAATTGCGCCGAATAAGCTAATCTGTCAGGCGCGAGTGACGGGATTGCCCGTTATGGATACACTAGATCGAAATATAAAATAAGCAAAATTGGAGACTCTCCGTCTGTGGGTTGAGTCCTACAGTTCGGAGAAGTGGCTCTGATTGAAAATATTATTCTTAAAAAGTTAAACAAAAAAAGATGTTGACAAAAAAAATTGATGGAATAATATAGAATATGTTGAGTCAAGCGAGATTCAACGAAGGGAAGCGAAAGGCTTTCTAAGGACACGGCACGAAATA
>CALUUI010000014.1 GCA_944323925.1 Candidatus Gastranaerophilales bacterium | reverse complement strand
GTTCTCGTCTCTTTTTTCGGGGCAATAAAAAAGAAGCCTTTCGGCTTCTTTATTGTTATTTGGGCGAGAAGAGACTCTCTTGCTCGGCGGCATTAAACGAGTCTCCGCGTTTTGCTTTCGTGCTTTGCACTTCGCAAAATCGCTCCGCTCTCTGCCGCCTCCCGCTCGAACTCAGGCAATGCTCCGCATTGCGAAGAGTTCTCGTCTCTTTTTTCGGGGCAATAAAAAAGAAGCCTTTCGGCTTCTTTATTGTTATTTGGGCGAGAAGAGACTCGAACTCTTACACATTTCTGCGCCAGATCCTAAGTCTGGTGCGTCTACCAATTTCGCCACTCGCCCTTGGTTATCTATAACATATCAGCTTTATACCTTAATTGTCAATCACTTTTTATAAATATTTTTATTTTTTGTTAAGAAGTATTTATTTTTTTCTCTCCCCCCTAGGAATGTTCTTTAAAAAGTGTTAAAATATAGTATACATTTGTAAACTTTTTTTGAATATAAAGCAATTTATTTTCTTCACAATTGTTTTGGATAATAAATTTAGGTGTGGGCATAAGTATTTTTAATGAAAGATTTGGAAAACAAAAAAAAATTATCATCTCAAAATGGGAAAGACCTTATTGCTAAAGTAAATCTACTTAAAAGCGGTAGAAATAATAACAATAATGGGCATTTTACTAACCCTATTGAAAAACAAATCTATGGTCTGGATTACGAAAACTTCATGACCAGCTTTTATGAACTCTGCCGCATCAATAACCCCAATGCCCTCATACACTCTATTTATAAAATAATCCCTCACCAAGTCGGTTGTAGATTCATTGCCACTGGCATTTTTAGCGAAAAATCAAATTGCCTTAATCTTAAACTTCTCGATAAATTAGGGAATATTTACTCCTCAAAAATTTTTCTCAATGATGCGGATAATCCTGTTGCTAAATGTTTCATCAATAAAGAGCCCGTTTTTACCGATGATACTGAGTTTCTTAAATTCGCTTATTTCCATAAATCGCCGGCGCTTTTACTTCCGATGATTTCTCTTGGCAGACCTATTGGTGTTATGATTATTTCCGGTCAAAACTTAACTCAAAACCTTAACTTATACAACTTTATTGCGGATTATACAGGACTTGTTATACACAATGGTCTTTTACTTGAAAAATCCGGCGAAATTGAAAAAACTGATACGCTTACTCAGCTCTATAATCACAGAGGATTCCAAGAAAAACTAACTAAAGAATTTGAACTTGCTGAAAATAATAACCAACATTTGTCTGTCGTTATGATGGATATTAATAATATTACAAAAATTAACCGTGAGCTTTCACACGCTAAAGGCGACGAAGTTATTAAACTCGTCGGAGAAAAAGTTCGACAAAACATTAGAGAAAACGATATTGCCGGTAGATATGGCGGAGATGAAATCGCTATTATATTACCTAATACGGATGTTGCTCAAGCTAAATATCTTGCTGAATATATTACTTATTCTCTTTCCTGCTGCTTCATAGACGATGTCGGACCGGTTAAAGTTTCTGTTGGGATTGCAACTTATCCTGAATGTTCTAAAGATAAAGAAAAACTCTTAATCCTTGCCGAACAAGCTATGTACATTTCTCAAGCTAAAGGTTATAAAGACGGAATGTCTGCTATCATTAGTTCGGCTGACTTCAATTTCTGGGATAACGTAGCGCTTAAATCTTATGCGGAAGTCATTACTAAACGGCATGCTCAATTAGGTGTTAATTTTGAAGAAGAAATTATTGATAAATTCAACAATGAACAAATTAAATCCTCAAATCACCTTGCTGAGATTGCAACGTCTCTTGCCGGTGCTATTGATGCTAAAGACCCATATACTAAAGGTCATTCAACTTCTGTTTCCAGATACTCTGAAGCTCTTGCAAGAGCAATCAACCTTCCTGAATCCGAGATTGAACAAATTTCTCTCGGCGCTCTTTTACACGACGTTGGAAAAATCGGAATTCCTGAAAATGTTTTGAGAAAGACCTCAAATCTTTCTGATGATGAATGGAAGATTATGAAACAACACCCTGTTATTGGGGCTGAAAAAGTGCTTAAACCTAACCCTATTCTTAGAGATTTAATCCCTATCGTTAAATATCACCACGAAAGAATTGACGGCAAAGGATATCCTGAAGGTTTAAAAGGCGATGAAATTCCGCTTGCTGCTCGAATTGTGGCTATTGCGGACACTTTCCATGCTCTAGTTAGTGACAGACCTTATCGTAAAGGCATGCAGCTTGAAAAAGCTTGTGAAATTCTATCTTTAGGTGCAGGCACTCAATGGGATGAAGACTTAGTCAGAAAATTTATACAGATTGCGCCTTCGCTTTCTTCAATGATATAATATTTGAGGATACATTATTTAAGAGGGCGTTGTGAGGTTTTCTTTTATTCATACTGCGGATATTCACTTGGGAAGATCGTTTTCTGATATAGATTTTGAGCTTACTAAATCTCAAAAAGAAATTATTAACTCCGCTCACGAGCAAGCTCTTAAAGATATGGTAAATTTTGCCATTGAGAAGAATGTTGATTTTGTTCTTATGGCTGGTGATACATTTGATGCTGTCCAAAAAGATTTGCACTCCATTCTCCTACTTACAAATACTATTAAAACGCTTGCAGATAATGATATAGGCGTTTGTATTGTCTGCGGGAACCACGATCCACAAGATTCTTACAAGGGCGATTTGGCTTTTAAAAATTCTAAACTCGTAAAAATCTTTGGCGTTAATACTGAGTCAGTTCCAACAATCATCCAAAACAGAAACAATGACAATGTTGCCGTTATTTACCCTTTTGGCTTTAAAACTAAAGAATACCCGTATTCACCTTGCAAAGTATTGGAAAAAGCCAATGATAATTCTTTATTCAATATCGGTTTAATACATTGTGATAAATCCGGTGATTTAAAAAATATTTATGCACCTTGTACAGAAAAAGAACTTCTTGAACTTAACTATGATTACTATGCTTTAGGACATATTCACAAACCTGAAATAGGCGAAAAAATCGTTTATCCGGGGACTATTCAGGCTAGATCGAAAAAAGATACGGGAGAACACGGTTTCTGTTTTGTACAGGTTGAAAATAATAAAATCACTGAAAACAGATTTGTAACCTGTGATAAGGTCAGGTTTTATAACCTTGAATTTGATATATCTAATGATGAAAATATTCAACAAACATTTGAAAGCATTAATTCTAAGCTGTACAATCTTTCTCAAAATACAAAACTTACTATTATTAACCTTACTATAAAAGGGATTTGCAGATACAAAAAAGTTGATATTGAAGCATTGAAAGCGGAACTCTCTACAGAAAATATTGTTGTTAATTCTATTGATGACAATTCTTTTTATAAAACAAACCTTGATACTATTAAATCATCAGGTGGAATCCTTTCTCAAATTATAATTGCAGGTGAAGATAATGATGAAGTAGAAAGTATTATTAAAGCCACCGATGATGAGCTATCCGATTTGCTAAAACTTATCCCCGAATTTGATAAAACAACCGCTAAATCAAAAGCATTGGCTTTAACAGAAAACATTTGCCAAGAAATATACGGAGAGATTGAAAATGAATAAACTTGTTATAAAATCTGTAAAAATAAACTCTGTAAACGGACAAAACATTCCTGTTAAAGAATTTTCAAACGGATTTAATCTTGTCTGCGGGGACAATGAAGCAGGAAAAAGTACTTTAATGAAATTTTTAAAATACGGATTCTTTTATCCTAAAGACTTAAACGGGGATATCGTAGCTTATAAAAATGATACCGAATATCAAATAAAAATAGAAGGGAAAAAATCAAAAAGCAATGAGAGGATAAAAATTCTCGCGCCTCTCAACACTAATATTAACGAATTTCTTGAAGGCATTGACCAAAATTTTTACCAAAAAGCTTTTACTATTAATCTTGATGATATTCAAAATATTGATAATGATCTGTTTAACCTAATTCAAGACCATAACGCTCCGGCACTTTGTGAGCAAAAAGCAAAATTAAATGACGAAATAAGGAAATTTCTTACTGACAAAAATAAAATTAACAAAACTCTTAAAGAAATTATTGATTCAATAAAAGAAAAAGAGAATAAAGTTCGTGAACTTCAAAACAAAGAAGAAGAATATTACTCAATATCAACGCAGATTATTTCACTAAACAAAGAACTTAAAAATTTAAGAGCCGGTATTGAGAACAAGCAAATTATTCTAAAAAATGAGGAAAACAAAAAACAAATTGCTGCTCTTTTAGACGAAGCAACAAGATTAAAAAAAGAATTTAATCAAAAACTTTATGAAACCAAATCTGTTTTTTATAACCTGAGCCAATGTACAGAACTAATACTTGGCAATCTTGAAAAATGCAATCAACTAAAACTTTCTGATACTCCAATACAAATTGAAAAACTGATTGCAGATATTAAGCTCAATTACAATGTTGATATTCACAAAGACACAATTAACAATATTGATGTTTCAAAGAATTTTGAAGAACAAATCAGAGAAACAATAGAAATCATAGAAAAAGAAAACAACAAAATTGAACTAATCAGAAATAATAAACAAAATACAGAAAAAAGGATTAGCGAGCTTGAACAAGAATTAAAAGAGCTAACTGAAAAAATTAATTCATTAAAAATTTCTAATATAGACAAATACATATCAGCCTATGAGGAGCTTAAAAACGGAATAAACAATTTAACAGATAATTCTGAGAACAAAACATTTTTCCAAAATATTCCGATATTATGCACAACCATTACAACGATTGCGTTATTAATTATAGGCGCTCTAAATTTCAGTTCAAAACTTGGAATTTGTTTAATCATATCAGGTATAATTTTTGCAATCCTAACTTTTATACTAAATAACAAAAAGAGTAATAACAGTAACTCTGGGATATACAATTATCTTGAAAAATATGTTTCAGAGCTAAATGAGAGCAAAAACTTTATAAAATCCATTACCACATTAAATAAAATAGCATTGGATTCAGAAAATAAAATAAAAGAGTATAAAAATATTAATAGTGAGATTATAAAAAAACAACAAGACCTAAACAATAACAAAGAAGATTTAAACAAAATAAATAACGAGACTGAAGAATTAGAACAAAACCTTGAGAGATTAAGAGCTAATCAAGCTGAGCTTACAAGTTTTAATAATAAACCTCTACCGCCAAAGGCTTTCCTCGAGTTATTAGGAGATATTCGAGAGCTAAGAAGTTTAATAGAAAAATCAAACACTGAGGCGGAACAATTATCAGAGCTGAGCAAAGAATATGATAAATATCAATCTGAATTAACAACTTTTTTAAAAACCTGCGAGCTTGATTCCAATATTAATCCAATGAGATTACGAGAAAAGATGAAGGAACTTCAAGAGCGTATAGAAGAAAACGACAAAATCAAAACGACCCTTGAGAATATTACTATTCAACAAAAAGAGCTTGAAGGTAAGCTTAATGAACCAAACCTTACGGACACCTACCCCGAAAAAACACTTGAGGAGCTAAGAGAAGAGGAAACAAAACAAATTGAAACTCTAGCTCGTTTAAATCAGGAGAAAAAGAGTTTGGAAGAATTTGAAGGCTTAACAGCTCTAAGAAATGAAATAAACTTAGAGAAAGAACGGTTAAAAGACTTAGCCCAAGAAATTTATACAAAAAAGCTTGCACTAAACATCATTGAATACGCAGAAAAGCAACAACGCTCAATAGAACCGAATTTATTATGTGCAGAAAAGCTATTACAAACAATCACAAACGGGAAATATATCTCCGCAAATTATGCAACTGAGACAATAACATCCAAAGAGGGGGAAATCAAAACAACAGATCAATTAAGCAGAGGAACTTTAGAACAAGTATATCTGGCATTTAGGCTTGGTTATGCCCAAAACTACGGCAAAGACGGCTCTAAATATCGCCTACCGTTAATCATTGATGATGCCTTTGTTAATTTTGATAAAACAAGACTTAAATTAGTTTTAGATGCATTAAAAGAATTTGCAAAAACAAATCAGGTAATATTCTTTACTTGTCACAAAGATTACATAACAAGTCTTACAGATTGTTATAATCTCGTTGAAATCTAACTTACAAGCTAAGCTGCTGGCTTAGAATCTACGGTAAAACTATTATCAATAATAATGGTATTTCTAATAAATGAATGAGCCATAAGTAATAAATAGGGGTTCATTTCATTTGTAGCAGAAAGATTAACTTTGGCTTGATGTTCATCTTTGTCTTCCTGCTTCTTGATAAGTACTTCTATATCGATATTTGCTTGAACCGAATTATTTTTCATCTCCTCGGTGAGTCTTTTGTGCAGCAATTCTTTCGGAAATTCTTCCGAGCATAAAATAAGCACATCAACAGAGTTTTGGGTCGTTAAAGTAAGTGAGCCTTTAACATTTCCATAATTCTTTGTCTGAATAAGAACAGTAATAACAGAGTTAGACGCTTCTTCATCATCAGGCGGCGCCCCCACTTCAAGCTCAAACCCAACACCTTGAGGAAGCGGAAGCCAAGGGAGATACAATAGCATTAAGCTCTTAAGGGTTGATTGCGGAGTATTATCCTCAAGCATAGCGACACAAGAATTAAGCAATTTCATAGTATCAAGAATTTGGCTGCTATCTATACCTTGCTTTGAAGCGTTTGACATAACCGCAATCAGTTGAGTCATCGCCGCTCTGGAATTAGCCTTGATAAGAGATGCAACATCATCCAAGCGCAACATCCCGCTAAACATTAAAGCTAATTGCTGAGCCTGTTGAGTTTGTATAGCTTGCTGTGCTTGTTGATTTTGAGGTAACAATTGTTTCACATCATCTGCGTCACTGAATATTTGCATAAACTGGAGATTTTTCATAATCTCTGCATTAGCCAATCTGTTTTTTTGAAGCTGAAGCATTAATTCTGCAAGCGACTGAGGCAAGTTTAAGAGCATTTTTATATATGCTGAACGCTCCTGACCTGCTATATAATTCATTTTTAACTGTAATTGCGTAATATTTTGGATTTGAATCTCACGAATTAAACTTGAAGGAGTATTATTTGCAGCAGCTGAAAAACCGGTATTATTTCCTGTAATATCAGCACCTGCCGTTCTTATTCCGGTATACAAATTCTGTCCCTGCAAACCGGCTATTATTCGCGAAACGTTTATATTCTCCATACATTAATTATAACAATTTTAAACGTTTAGTCCAGTTCTGCTTTAGACTCTTTTTCATAGTCATCATCGTCATCATCGTCTTTGTTTATTCTTCGAACCTGCTCTATAACTTTTTCATCTATCTTGCTTTGCGGAATTTCCATTATTTCTTTATATGATTTTTGTTCAAATAAATCAGGTATACCGTTTTTATTCTTATCTACAGCAACCTCTACAAAAGTCTGAAACCCGGTTATTAAACCAACCGTCGATGCAATTGCTTTTGCTATACCATTCTTTGCTATTGTATTATTAAATTTTTCATCAAATCGTTTTATATCATTTGCATTTAAGTTTTCTACTTTTTCATTTACGGCTTTTGCATATCTTTCTAGCTCTAAGTCCTTGTGAATTCCTGTTCTTGCATATTCTTTTAATCTTTTAGGAATACCTACAGCAAATGTTTTCACACAACGAACAAAGGCATTTCCTTCCTCCGGATTAATATTTTTTATTGGTTTTAATGCTCCCTGAACTCCTTTTCTTACCATATTTGCAAAAGAATCTAAATATATCGTATGACTGCAAATAGAATCTAATACAGACTTCGAAATGCGTTTACCTGTAAAAAATGCCGCAACTGCTAAACCTAAGGTCATAACTATATTAACAAATTTTCGACTTTTTACTTTGCCCTCTAATGCTAAATCTGACATTGTATTGTTAACAGTATCTACTCCAGGGATTTTATCCAAATCTACTACTCCCAAAGAAGGATTGAGCTGGGAAGTATCTTTTCGCTCTTTTCTTTGAAACACAGGAGATGTTATATTGTTATTAACCCCTATAGACATTATTAACTCCTAACCTTTCTATATATTATAAAACAGGCAGAGAACAAAAATTGATTTTCAAAAGATTTTTTTTATAATTTTCGTTACAAAAGTTAATATTTATCTCAATACTTATTTTATTAAACTAAATGCAAGAATTTTATCAATATTAATATGAAGCCAATCAAAACTTTGGCTTGATAATTCTTCACAGGTACCGTCTTCTTCGCAGGGGTACAAATCATTTAGGTATATAACTATTGCATTTTTCAAGTTTAGAAAATAGCCATCGTTACACTCATCACAATCAAAAACAGTACCAACAATTTTTAATCTGTTTGTAAAAACAACAATTTTATTAGTATTACTTATCTCAATAATTCTATTAATTTTATCAATCATATCAGACATAAATAAAAAGCCTCCTTTTTTAGTATTATTACGCGCAAATGAAGTTAAACCATACCATAAAGTAGTATCTTATTAACTAATTTAATAAATTCTGTACTCGAGAAATATTTCTTGCTAAAATTAATAGGGACAAGAGGAGAAAATCATGGTAAAAGCAATAATCTTAGCAGCAGGTAAAGGCACAAGAATGAAATCGGAACTACCGAAAGTGCTCCATACAATATTTGATAAACCATTACTCGGATATGTATTAGATTCTGTTAAAAATAGTAATCTAGTAGACTATGCATTTGTAATTGTCGGACATAAATCCGAATTAGTAAAAGAATATGTAGAAAAGAACTACAGTGCTGCAAAAACCGTACTCCAAGAGCCGCAACTGGGAACAGGGCATGCCGTAAGTATGGCGAAAAAAGATTTGGAAAATTATGACGGGGAAGTAATAATTTTATGCGGAGATACTCCTCTTATAAAGTCAGAAACAATTAAATCATTAATAGAATTTCATAAAAACAACAATTCTGATATAACCGTAATGAGTGCGATATTTGAAAATCCGACGAATTACGGAAGAATTATAAGAAATAAAGACAATTCGCTTGAAGCAATCATAGAAGAAAAAGATGCATGCATTGAACAAAAACAAATCAAAGAAATTAACGCTGGAATCTATTGTCTTAACTGGGCAAAAGTAAAAAGAGCGTTCTCTGAATTAAAAAATAATAATGCTCAAGGCGAATATTATCTAACTGACATAATAAAATGGGGAAAAGAAAACGCTCTAAACGTAAATGCATATACTTTAAACGATAATAACGAAATTTTTGGCATTAACTCCAGAAAGCATTTAGCAGAAGCAACAAAAATTCTACATGATGAAATAATAGCTAAACACTTAGATAACGGAGTAACAATTGTCTCGCCTGAAACGACTTTCATATCACCGGAAACAGAAATCGGTCGTGATACAATCATCTATCCAAACTGCTATATAAACGGGCGAAACAAAATCGGTTCAAACTGTAAGATAGGACCATTTGCGCATATTAGAGGTGATGTAGAGTTAGATGAGTACGTAAAAATCGGAAACTTTGTTGAACTAAAAAAAGCAAAGGTTAAATCACACACAAATATATGTCACTTGTCATACGTTGGTGATTCAGAAGTTGGCGAAAATGTAAATATAGGTGCAGGAACAATAACAGCCAACTACAATCCGCTAACAAAAATAAAGAGCAAAACAATAATAGAAGATAACGTAAAAATAGGTTCAAATTCTGTTTTAGTAGCGCCTGTCAGAATAAAAGAAGGAGCAAATGTAGGAGCTGTCGGTGTAATAACAAAAGATGTTGAGCCTTGGTCGCTTGCTGTTACACGGTCACCGCTTAAAGTCTTAGAAGGCTGGGTAAAGAAACAATTAAAACATGATTAAACTTGAGCAATACAGAGAAACTATACATAAATGTTCAAAATGTGGATTGTGCCAAGAAACCTGTCCACTATATTTGGAAGCCGGAAACGAATGCGGAACAGCACGAGGAATTCTAATACTTTTAAAAGGAATTATACTTGGAGAGGTTCCCATTAAATCAGGAATTAATAAATATCTTGATAAATGTTTAAGGTGCGGAAAATGTTCGACCTGCTGTCCTAGTGAAATTCCTATTGAAGATATTATTTTTGCTGCCAAATTAAAATACCTATATAGAACTCTTGGTGGCATAAAAATCAGGATTAAGCAATCCGCATTATGGGAAAAAATATTTCATAAAAAGAAAAAAATTATTTCCGCCAAGTTCGAAACAAAAGTAATTTATCTTGGTGAAAACATTAACGAGGTACTAAAAGTTCTAAATGCTCAATCAATAGAGTTGTTAAACAAACAAGAAGAAGATTGGGGCAAACACTACCTTATATCAGGGAATATCATTCGCTTTAGAAAAAGGATGTACGAAATTGTTAAGCTGATTAAACTAACTAACCCTAAATATATTGTTACTGATATTCCTACAGAAAAATATAAGCAGATAATAAAAACATATACAGGAATAACCCCAAATCTCGAATTAAAGTATCTTGGAGAGTTTGAAAACACAGAACAGCTTGTAAGCAAATATTTTAACCCGTACTATGCCGAGAAACTGATTCCGTTACTTAAAGCGAAAGCAAGTCTATAAAATGCTTATAGTCATCTTTAGCTTGAGAGTATGGTATAACGTCAAAAATCTCACAAAATTTCTTTGCGACAACAGGATTAAGATTTTTTGCTGCGCATTTTCCCATAAAAACTTTTTTTACTCCAAATTTCATCATATTAAGAATTAAATTTGTAATATGCTTATCACATTTTGGCACAAAACCAATTATTGGAACATCCGAAATATCAAATTTTTCTTTTAACATTGTTAAAATTTCAAAGACAGAATACAAATCATAACAATGCGGAATATTAATAATATTTTTTCTCTCAAAATGATGCGTAAAATTAACTACAAAAATATCCTCTGGTAACAACTTAAAAAGTTTTTCAAAGTAACTTTTATCTTCATAAGTATCATTACCCTGTGTAACAAAACATATTGCATTAAAGTCTTCAGAATTCAAATCATTGATTTTATCTTTAATTAATTGCAGATTAAATCCAACAATTTCATCATCAACCTTTCTGCCCTTCTTAAACCCTCTTGCCTCAAGAGCAGAAGCAATTAGAGGTTCATAATCCGAATTTTCAATCTTAACAACACCCGATGGCACAACTATATCAGATGTAAAAATTCTGCCACGATACAAACTGTCAATATTATCAATAGAATGTTTTCCAACAAATATAGCCCCAGGGAAAGTTGAAAAATCTAACAATGTATTTCCACACCCTTTGCCAAAATGTCCTTTTAGTTCTTCTCTGGCTTGTATCTTGGGGTAAGTATGCGCAGCTAACATTTCGCCATGAGTATAAACATCAATCCCCATATTTTTAACAGAATCGAGAATATCAACTAATTCTTTTATATTCGTTCCCTCTACAAGTATCGTCTTATTTGGATAGGTTGAGTAAGAAACGCTTACTTCACCTTTTTCTCCATATAAGTTCTCTTTAATTTTCGCCAAACGCTTAACTAAAGAATACTCTTCCTCCGCAACATTATATAAAATAGACTTCAAATCATCATCTCTAATATTTTCTATATTTAAGCTATCTAAAAGCTCTAACAAGATATCATAAGCAGATTTGGAATCTTCACCAAAAGAATTCAACTCTAGAATATAAGTGGTAATACTTTTAGCAGAAAAGAATATTAACTCGTGAATAATCCTGTTTCTTTTATCCAAATCACCATGTTTGCTATACTGTTTTTCACCAAGCCTAATGGATTTTAGCGCATCACAGTCATTGGTCAAATCGAACTCATTTTGAATTAATTCCGGCTCTAAGCTAGAGCTTTTACAAGAATTGATATAATCCTGCTTAATTTTATTTAATTCTTTAGAAAAAATACAAACCATTTCATCAAGCATATTATCTTTAATCTCAGGATTAGAAACAAAAACTGATAAAACATTTAATATCAAATTTTTAACGCTATTTTCTTCAATATTAAATTTTTTTAGCTGAATAGAATAATAAGCAAACTCTCTAAGATAGAGTAAAACAATTTCCTGAACAGAAGCCATCTTGGAACTAATAGAGCATACCCCTCTTGATGTACAACTGTCATATCCGTAATCTTCAAAATAATTGTGAACCATAGTAATAATATGTTAGATTCATAATTAATAAAACACATTAGACAATCGGATAAAATTACGCTAATCAAAAATGCTAACAAACAGACTTAGTCGATTTTCTAATAGATTTAACAGCCTTTTTCAAAGCCAATTTATACCCTGCAAAAAGTACAATTGCGGCAAAAATCCAAGCAAGCGGAGTAGCAAGGCAAACACCAAGATAACCAAAATAAGTACATAAAATAAAAGCAGCAGCCGTTCTTGCAACTAATTCTGCTAAACCGGATATAAGCGGAGCCTTAACTTTACCCATACCTTGTAAAATATTTCTGAATAATACCAAAGTTCCGAGAAAAAAGAAGAAAATAACAATAATATGCAAATACAACATAGCAAGTCTTACTACTTCTTCATCCGGAGTATCCAAGAATAACCCTACAAGTTGTCTTCCAAATCCGCATATCAAAATAGCAACAATAACAGACATTATTAAAACAAGGAATACGCAAGCCTTAGCACCTTCTTTAATTCTTTTTAGTTTCTTGGCTCCAAAATTCTGAGCCGTGAAAGTGGCGGCAGTAGCACCCAGAGTAATTAAACTTTGAGAGAACAGCTGGTCTATTCTAACAGCTGTAGTAAAAGCAGCTATGGCTGTTGACCCCAACGTATTAAGAGCAAACTGAACAGCAATAATACCGATTGAAAGAACCGACATTTGAATCCCCATAGGGAAACCGACTCTTAAATGTTCAAGAGCAAAATCCTTATCAAACTTCCAATCTTCTTTTTTAACCCTCAAAATCGGGAATTTTTTAAACATATAAATAGCACACAAAATAGCAGAAACGCCTTGTGCAACAACTGTAGCAAAAGCAGCCCCTGCTACGCCCATTTTCAAATTAATAATAAAATATAAATCCAAAAATATATTTAAAATTGATGCAATAATTAGAAAATACAAAGGCGTTTTACTATCACCAACAGCACGAATAGTATTTGATAAAATATTATAAAATAATATGGTGCCTAACCCTAAATAACTAATAAACATATAAATATATGCTTCATTAAAAATGTCAGCAGGGGTTTGCATAACGGTAAGAACAATTTTAGTAAAAGGCGCAGTTAGAGCTGTAAATAAAATAGCAGTAATTACGCATAAAATAATAGAAGTAGTAAAAGATTTTCTAACACCATTATAATCTTTAGCCCCAAACCTTTGTGCTGTAATAATAGTTAAACCTTGAGTATAAGCAAAAAGAAAACCAATAATAAAAAACAGCATAGGTCCAGTAGAGCCAACCCCAGCAAGAGCCTTTAACCCAAGAGTACGTCCAACAATCAGCGTATCAAAGAAACTGTATAACTGTTGGAACACATTCCCAAACAACATAGGAATAGTAAACATAATTATTTCAGTTAGTGGTTTACCTTGTGTTAAATCTCTCTCCGCCATATACTGACCTCAATAATTATGATAAAACTTAATTAAAAATAAGTCTATAGATTTGTAAACTCAAAATTATTACCTAAACAAGAATCTAAATCTTGCTGAAATATTAGTCAAAAATTTTATCTTTTTATGTTTAGTAGAAGTATTTAAAGCATTTTTCAAGAAATCCAGCCCTTTTTCTCTTTGAATAGAAATAATTTGGTTAATTTTATCCCAGTCAGTTGGAGTATCTAAATTATCATACCCGAGCTCAAAAGTTTTAAACAAAGATTCAAAACGGGAATTTCCTCTATTTTCATTAGAAATGGTTAAAAATTTCTTATTAAAAATCAATGCAAAACAAGTTCCATGGAAAGAATCCGTAATAAATAACTTAGAATTTTTGATATAAGCAAGAAATTCTTCAACCGAAAGATTAGAATTCGCAAGATTAATAAAATTTTCGCCATAAGAATCAATTAAACTTTTAACCCTGTTTTCATTTTCTTTATCAAGTATATACCCAACAGCAAGATTATCAGGAGTACTAACAGAATCAGCTAAATCATCAAAGATTTTTTTATCTGCAATAAAAACCGGATCCAAAATATGAACAGCATTTACATCTAATTGATTACAAATTTGAACAGCATTTGATTCTCTAACAGAAATAGCATCAAAAGCCTTAAAATACTTTTTCCAAGATTTATACTTAAATGAGTCTTTTCCAAAACTGGCAGAAATAGCCACCCTAAGTTTTTCAGGATTAGCAAAAGCAAGCAAATACATACCATAAGTTTTCTTAATGTAATCATCTCTAAATACTTGATCAGAGCCGACAATAAATCCATACTTTGCTTGACTGTTAAGTTTAACAAAATCTGTATAAGTCCGACACTCATTAGTAGTTGTCAGATATTTCTTTGCGAATTTATCCGTAAAGCTGCCATCATAAGACTTTTTAACGTGCTTATACTTATAATCAATATGAGCAGAAGAATATCCCAATTTTTCAAGTATACTTTGAGTGGCATAAGCCGTCAAAACGGCACCATAATTTAGTGATGTCCAAAAATTTAAGCATATATAATCATATTTTGTATTCATTTAATAAAATTTTCCTTCGGCTTTTAATTTTTTAAAATGTTCAATATCCCTATGCATAAAGACTTTAGCAGGATTTCCTCCTGCTATTGCATAAGGGGGAATTTCACCATGTACAACAGCTCCTGCCTGTATTATTGCACCTTCACCAATTTTTGTCCCAGGCAAAATTGTAACTCTTGACCCTACCCAAACAAAATCCCCTATTATTACATCTTTATAGATATATGTCTTATCATAAGGTATCATTGTCCCTTCATAATTATGACTATCTGTTAATATTAAACACTCTACCCCTGAATGGAAATAATTACCTATACAACATTTACCTTGCCCATGAATCTGCATACCATTAAAATTAACCCAATCCCCAATATAAGTATTTGTATTTATTGACGACTTGGCATTAACTCTCAAATTTGTTCCACAGCTTCTGGCGTGTTTTTTTATTTTCTTTCCAAATAAATAATGCCTAATGTTTAAATTTACTTCTTTTCGCATTTTTTTATTTGGAATGTAGAAAGTTAATAATTTAGCTATTTTTTCGACAATAATATTTTCTATACACATATATTAACCCTTTTTTAATATCTTATTTATAAACTTTTTAAATTTTTCTTTCTTTAAAAATTTCAATTTTTTAGAATATTTTAAGTCACTTTTTATTGATTTAATTTCCTCTTGAATTTTATTTATTGCATCTTCTCCTAACATAAGTCTTCTCGGGAGTTTTTCCAGTTCTACTGTATCAATTATATATTTTACCCCAAGAACCAAATCATTAATTCTGTGATTTCTTATTTTCTTGTGATAATCTTTAAGATTTTTGTAGTCTTCTATAACGGAAATATTATTTCTTTTAACGTTTGAAACAACATTAGTTTGAGGGAAGAATCCCGGTTCAACAGTCATAACTCTACAAAATTTTCTTGTTTCGTGCCAACAAACAGAACTTAATGCTTCTACAGCATGTTTTGAGGCACAATATGCTGTACCATAAGCTCTATAAGTAATCCCGCTCTGTGATGACATAGTTATAATTGTACCTTTTTTATTTTCTCTCAAATAAGGTAAAATAGAGTTTATAACATTAAATGTCCCATAGAAATTAGTTTGCATTATATTATACAAAGATTCAATTTTTTGTTCTTCTAATGTTTTATTTTCAGTTATACCCGCATTACAAAATATAACATCTATACCGCCAAAATATTCAATTCCTTTAGAGATTGCATTTTTAACTTGTTCCTGATCTGTTACATCCACTGATAAACAAAGTGCGTTCGACTCGTTAAAATCCGGAACCCTTCTTGAAACAGCTATAACATTATACCCTCTCTCTAATAATTGTTTACACGTTTCATGACCAAAACCGCTAGAAGCACCTGTTACAAACCAAGTCTTTATTTTGTCTGTTTCAATCTTTTTCATTCATTTATCCCTTACTTATTATAACTTAGCATCAGTTTATTTGCTGTTTGTTCTGCTTTATTGGTTGTTTTAACTTCAAATATAATTGGTTTTTCATTATTTACAGAACAAAATCTATCAAGATTTTCTATTAGATTTTCTTTTGAGTCAGAATATAAATATTCAAACCCGCAAGATTCTGCCCAATTTTTCAAACCGCCTTTATAATGTCCACCTGCGGCTATATATTTATCAGTATCCTCAGCTAATGATTTTTCAAGCTCATTATTTAACCTAAATTCAATACCTTTATTGTTATTAACAACAAGAATTCTCAAATTATTACCAATATCTCTTTGCCCAAGAATATTCATATCATAGAAAAATGCCAAATCACCTGTTACACAGAAATACGACTTTTGACTATTAGTAAATGATTGCCCTATAAGGGTCGATAACGGTCCGTCAATACCAAAGCCACCAACATTTGAAATAACATCAATACTTTCATCTAATTTAAAATAATTCATACTACGTAAAGAATTTAAAATAGCCAAATGTAACGAAGAGTTTTTAGGCAATCTTTTTGATAATTCATAGCATACAAGTGGATTTGATAATTCAAGTTCAGGAACTTTATAATTAGAAACCAAATTTTTAACTTCATTATAATAATTGCTAACACTTGAATCCTTATTAAGTAATGCTTTAAAAAATTCTATTTCTTTGCAATTAAAAAGGTACTCTACCGGCACATTTAACCGGCTTTTAAAAGAGCCATCCTCAGAAACTCGCCAAATTTTCGCTTCCGTAAAAATTCTAAATAAATTATAATCTCCACAGACTGAACCGATATCAATAACAATTTCAGGGCGGAGATTTTTATTTTTCATCGTTGAAAATTGAGTTATTAAAATTTTATTTTTACCATGATAATTAGATGTATGATCACAAAATACAGGTACATTATATGACAATGTAAAATCAGAAATTGCATCTTCTGTCATTTTATCAAATTTGGAGTGAGCACCCATAAAAATCGCCATTTTTTTATTTTGCAATTCAGAAACTAAATGCTCAAAATTATATTCATAATATTTGGTAGTCCAAATATCTTCAGGTAAATTTTCTTTGCACGTATCATAATTAAAATAAGACGGACAATTAATATGAACCGGTGATTTCTTATTTACCGCCTCTATTAATGTTGCATTGATATATAACATTAACCTTTTTTTATCACTATCATCATTTATCCTTGGTAAATCTACTGATATGGTTTTTATATCATTTTGAGAAATTGATCTATCAACAAATTGAGGTTGTAAATTAAATATATTAGCGTTGTAATCAACAAAAGTCAATGCAATAATAGGAATTTTTCTGTAATACGCCTCTGTTAAAGCTGATAAATAATTTCTACTTGCAGTAGCTCCCGTACAAGTAATAACAACAGGTTCATTTGTTTCATAAGCTATCCCTGTGGCTACATAGGCTGCACTTCTTTCATCTACTACTGAATAACATTTAAAAAAATCATCATTTTGAACCAAAGCATTAAACAATGAGTTCTGACGCCCGGGACTGGTTACAATATGCTTTATATTGAAGGCTTTTAACATCGCCACCATATAATGAACTGTGTTATAGCTATTATTTGTTTTATTCTTAGTTTTAAATCTCAATTTTAGTCCTGCTACATTTACGACTTTATATGTTTTGCTATTACTAAATTCTTTTCTTATACTAAAAAATTTATTTGTCATAATTTCTCTATTCCTCTATTAGTGGTGTACTTTTGTAATTCCAGCTTTTGATTTTTTTAATAACTTTTGCCGGATTACCTGCAACTATTGTATTCGATGGAACATCCCTAGTCACAATACTACCTGCAGCTACAATTGCGCCATCGTTAATTGTTACACCTTTTAATATTATAGAACTATCTCCTATCCATACATTATTTCCTATATGTATCGGTTTGGACGGATTTATAGTTTTATCATTCTCATCTTTTATTATATGAAAATCAGAATCCATTATCTTTACATTTCTTCCAATAGCCGTATTATTCCCGATTTCTATTTTTTTTGTACAACTAATCTGACAATATCTATTTACCCAAGAATCACCTAATATTAATTCTGCATCTTTAAATACTGTTATGTCTGCCCCACAAACAAAAGAAAACTGGTCTTCTCCACTAACTATTATTTTGGAATTTTCCTGCATAGTCAAAAAACTTTTATTCTCAACAAGAGCTTTTTTACCTATTGCAAACTGTAAATTTCCACCATCACATATTATTTTACTTGTTTTATGTAAATTTAAAATAGTTCCAGCGTATATAAACACTTCATTGGGTGTCTTTTTTATAAGATTTTTTGCAATTCTTATACGATTTATTAATGTCATTTTATCTGTCTTAAATAAAAATGATAAAATATTTTTCTTTTTTTTCTTTTTCATACTTACCTTTTTTAATAACTTATTTTTATAAATGAAAATAATATAATCTTTTTCTTTTTGTTAAGAGTGACTTCTTTTTTATATATAAATTCAAACACATTATTAAATTTGTTTAGTTGAAACTCTTTGTAATCTTTTGATATTCTTTCAGCCAATAACTTATACGTTTTGTCAGAAAAATGATATGTATATCCATCTTGATTTTGTTCTATATATTCAGGTTCGTACACTTTTAAGGTATTGAATTTATTTTTTAAACTCTTTAAAATTTCTCTTATTTTATTTGTTCTAGCTATATATAACTCCCTTGTTTCAAACTTTGAAGGGAAAATAAGATATATTATAGGAATTTCTCCATATTGATTAATTACTTTTGCAAAAAATTGTGAATACTGTTCTTCAGTGATATTCTCATCAATCAACCCCATATCAGAATATTTTGTATAGAAGTCAGAACTCTTCTTTATTTCTGAATATAATGCACATATTTCATTTTGCCCCTCATTAGATTTAAAGCGTTTATCCGCCATTTCTGAAAAAGAATCCATTATTAATGCTTTTACATTTTTTTGATTAAAAATATCATTATACTGAGTTATCCATCGTTCTTCAACCAATGCATTATCTTTTCCGTATTCATACATTAATTCTTTAGGTAAAATATCTTTTTTATCCAAGATGAAATCAACTCTTTGTTTATTAAAACTAATTATTTTATACTTTGCTAAATCAAAATTTTTGAATGTTAAAAAGCCTAGACAAGCAGTTCGAAATAATAATGTCGGAGGGAAATTGGCTTTAATAATATTTTTCATGTTTTCAAGTGAAAGATTATAGAGCTTATCTTTTGCACATTTAATTCCATCTTGCAAACTTTTATACTCATCATTATTAAGATTTATCGCCTTTAGCATTGAGTCATACAGTTCTGAATTATTATCATATAAAATCGCTGAACTATTATCAACAAGAGCTTTTTGAGCAAAGGCTGATGATAGTATCATTGGTTTTAAAAATCCGTAGCTTAATTGGAAAGCACCACTTGTTCCATCTTTTAGGTACCACTGATGTTTTGGAATACTTGGATCCAAACACGGCAGAATAAAATCGGATTGTTCAACTATACTATACAAATCACTGAAACTAACATATCCTAAAAATTTGATATATTCATTTAATTCCTCAGGCAACTCATCATGCGTATGACGACCCGTTATATATACAACAAAATTTGTATTTCCACTACTTATCAAACGTTTTACACTATCAACAACTATTCTGAAATTCTTTGAACCATCGCCTGAAATCAGAAATATTGTTTTATCATTTTTTGATGTAATCTGTACATTTCCAAAATAACAAGGATTTATTATCGGCAAATCTCTTTTGTTTTTAGCTAGTGCAACACAATTATTTGATATTAAAAAATCACGTTTCAAATGCCCAATCGTATGACAAACATTTATACAAAAACCATCCTTTGGCTTATGCACTTTTTTAAAATATTTATAAATCGGAGCAGGTGATTTTATTGCTCTATCTTTTCTGAATAAGAAATACGAATTTACAAATAATCCGCTATAGCGATCCATTATTTGGTTATTCTGAAGTATTTTTTCTATTGTCGAAATATTTGTAGCATAAAATTTTACATTATTCATATCCATTCTGCATAATGTAGAATCCTGCTTGTGTTGTTCTGTTGTTAATAGATGCACATTATAACCTAAGTCCAGAAAATACTTTATGTACCCTGGCATTATTTCACCGTGAAAATCATTGGCTTCAAGCATTAGTACTGTATTAGACTGTATATTTAAAGACAAATCTTCTACCAGTTTATAATCTATCGGATAATCAATTTGCTTTCTATAGCGTAATTTAAACTTAACGCCTAAAAAGTCTATAACAAGTCTTACACCCTCTTTTTTAATATTTATAATCTTTTTCATTAAATCTTCTCCGTTTTTATTATATCAATAATCTCCGGATAAGTAGCAACCAATCTTTTGTGAGCATCTGATAAACTAACCCCGCTACTGCCTTCTTTGTTAGTATGTATCAAACCTACATCCTGAGTATCTTCAACATAATAAAGATTAGCATCAAATCCCTTAATTACTTGAATTTTTGTTTTGTTCAAAACCGCCATTCCCCAGAAATATGCATCATCATGAGTTGGGATTAAACTTTTTATTTGCGAAAGGTTTGTAATATCAGAATGCAAACTATTCGGCGGATACAAACATCCGCTCCCGCCCATTATTTGATTTAGATATGTTGGCTTTAGATTACTTTGATACAAATATTTCCTGCTTGAAATACTTTTTATTTCATTATCTTCCAACTCTAATTTAACTGCCCTTCTTACATATATATTGCTAGAATCTTTCAAATAGGCATTATATAGACTCTCCAACATATCCTTTTCGTAATATACATCATCATCGGCAGTTACGATTATATCTTGGGGATATTTCTGAATTGCAGGAATAAGTTTTTTATAAGATTTTAAATCTTCACACCACTCAATACTTAATCCTAAATCTTTTAATCGTAAAAGCTCGCTTGGTAAATCTTTTTCTTTTCCTGGAAATTGAGATTCTGCCAACCATAAAATTATTTTATCAGGCTTAACTGTCTGCTGTAATAATGTGTTTATTGTTTTATGAACAGTGCTTATCCTTGCAGGATATGTTGTTAAAGAAACTATTAACTTTGGATTTCTCTCTGGTTTATTCAATCCAAAATTTGTAGCTTGCTTATATTTAAACCCGCTTTTATGTTTTATTACCAATCTAATACCAAAAAGCAATATAACATAATGATCATCTAAATCTTTAAAGAAAAATAATCTACTTAGCATTAATCCTCCAATATGTATATTTTTTGGAGAAAAAAACTTTGTTCACTAAACACCTCGTTTTATATAAATTTTATTATTTCCCAACTATTTAATTCCTAATACACTCTGCATTCAATATAATAACACAAAAACAGAAATTTTATTTGTCCATCCAATTAGTAATCCATATTAACCAAAAGATTAATAAAAAATTCCACCTTATGATTGATGTATGAGGGCATGGAATAATGATATTCTTACAACAGGGAGAGAGATGATGAAGAAATCGTTTTTGGTAGTGAGTATATTGTTAAGTGCCCTATGCGCATTTGCAGATGAGAATGTATTACAAACAATTCAAATAGATCCAATAAGAGATACATATAATATTGTATTAATATCAGATAAAGCTGTTGATGTAAAAAAGAACGTAGAAGAAGACGGATCAATATTACTAAGCATGAAGGGAATCCGAGCATCCGAAATGTTAAATACCGTATATAACGGTACATCAAATATAGATAGCGTAATAGTAACTCCCAAAAATAAAGATGAGTTAGAAGTAAGAATAAAAGGTGATAATGTAGAACGTTCAACAGTAACGTTTGACTCTCTAACTCCGCCGGTTAATATGCAAAAACAAAGTGCAAAACAAGAAATTGTACTAAGCAAGCCAATGAAAACTTATGACCCGATTTTTACACCAGAGGAAGATTCAGAATATGCATCAGAAACACTTCCGCCTCTTGGACAAAAAATAGTCGACATACTAAAATCAATTTACGGAAACCAAACAAACCGAGGAATAATAAACTTTGGAATATTAGGTTTAATATTGTTTGCAGCAATCAAATTAATAAGAACAAGAGAAACAGAAGAAATCAAAGTTGGTTTGGCACAAAGCCTTGCAGAAAGAGAAATCAATATGTACAAGCCAATGCAAAAACCAATTACCAACAATTTTACATCTACAACAGAAAAGCCATATACAACACTTAATTATGGGCTTAATGCATATAGAAATGTAAATAAAAATCCATACGAAACTCGCAAACAGGTTGTATCAAGTGTTAAAGCTACTCCAACGCAAGGTCAAAAGCATAACTCTACAATGACAATTCCTACAGAGCAGCTTGCAACAAAGACTCAAGTTGTTAAAGCAGAAAGCCAGTCACACATTGATAACTTGAAATTCTTAGAAACAATGAGTGCAATTTATGAAAAAAGTGGCAGACACGATTTAGCACAAGGAATAAAAGCAAATTTATCAAAAGTTAAATAAACATAAGAATCGGGTTAAACCCGATTTTTAATAGCTGAAAGGATTTTTTAAATGGATTTTATCAGAGTATTAACAGAACCGGCGGTATTAATAATATTGTCTGTTTTCTTATTTTTACTTATTTATACAATTACAAAATATTGTTATATTTCTAAAAACCTAACAAGATTAAACTCAAAATTTAGTGAATATAAAAAACAAGAATTAATCTATAGGTTTAAAGAATTAGATGATTATTTTCATCAAGATAATTTTACAAACAATATTTGGACAGAATTCAAAAAAATTGTAATATTCCCTGAAAAAATCTATATTAAATCTGATTCTAACAGCAGAGTAGAAAATATTTCTGAAATAGCAAATTCAATATATATAACTTGCGATTCTTCATACTTCTTTAATGAAGATTCTTTAATCACATCCAAAATAAATTACAGGTTTATACAGATATTTCCAACAATACTAACAGGTTTGGGGCCATTTTTTACATTTTTGAAAATCACCTACGCGTTTTCATCACTAAATTTTGCAGATACAGAACATATGGCAGAATCCATGAATAATTTAATTTTCAATATTCAACTGGCAGCAATATGTTCAGTACTTGCAGTTGGTTGCTCTTTGTTTTTTATGGCACTAGAAAAAATCTTATATAATACCCTTTGCCGTTCAAAAGTACTTGAATTACAAACCAAACTTGGCGAACTATTTGACGTTGGAACATCAGAAAGATTCTTACTTGATATTCTTAAAGAAACAAAAAATAAATCAGGAAATGAAATGTTAATAGTAAATACTCTACCTGAAGCAATGGAGAAGGTATTAAGTAAAAATATCACAGAAGGAATACTTCCATATTTGGAAAATATAGTATATAGCCTAAACAAATTACAAGAAACCTTTGTAGGAAAGAACAAAGGTAATACGGATATAATAGATAAATTATTTTAGGTAAAAATAGTAATGAAATTCAAGCCAAAAAGCAATAATCAGACAGAAGAAAATATTTTTTGGATAACAATGACCGACTTAATGCTCGGTTTAGTATTGGTCTTTATGATTTTATTTTTCTATTCATCAACCTCGAATTACTTTGAAAAAGTTAGAGAACAAGCTGTAACAGGAAGTATAAACAAAGAATTGGTAGAGAAACTAAAAGAACAAAACATTGATGCTTCAGTCGACTTATTTACAGGAGTAGTAAAGATTTCTGACTTAGAGTTATTTGATGTAAACAGCTATGAATTATCAGAGAACGGGAAACGTTATTTAAACAAATTTATACCAATTTATATAGAAACAATTTTTGGGAATAAAAATTATAGTGATAAAATTTCAGGATTAATAATCCAAGGTCATACAGATTCACAAACATTTGCAGGGCTTAAGAGTGAGGAAGAACAATACTTAAAAAATATGGAGTTAAGCCTAAAGAGAGCGTATTCAGTTGCATCATACTTACCTGCAACGAACTATGATAAAACACATTTTAAAGATATAGAAAAAATATTATTTGTAGAAGGTTGCAGTTATAACAACCCAATAATAGACAAAACAGGCAAAGAGGATTACGCAAAAAGCAGACGCGTTGAACTTAAATTAGTTACAAAAGCAAAAGAAACAAAAACTATACTTGACTCTATTAAAAAAGGTCAATCAAAATAATTATCTTAAACCCCATTTCGAGTACAAATGATTAATAGAATTGTTAGTAACAAGAGTTTTAACAACAAAATTAACTTTTTCTAATAACAACTTGTTTTCTTTCCCTTTTCTAACACCTATAGCATATGGTTCTTTAGAATACTTTCGATTAATCACTCTAACAGATTTGTTGTTAAGCGCATAACTTCTTAAAATTGTATCATCAGAAGTAATAGCCTGAATAATACCCTTATTTAACGCCTCGTAAGCATCATCATAAGTTCTGTACCCAAAAACTCTTGCGGTCGGAACAAGTGTTCTGAGATTTTTTTCAGCAGTAGTACCGAAAATGACACCTACATTATGATTTCCAAGTTCACCAAGCGCAGATATTTTACTATCCTTTGGGACTAAAACGGTCTGACCTGCAATAAAATATGCATGAGAAAAATCAATTAAATCAAGCCTTTGAGGTGTTACGGTCATAGTTGCAATGACAATGTCAACATCTCCGGTTGTTAGTTTTATTAACCTATCAGAAGGTGTAACACTAACAAGTTTCAATTTTTTTTCATCTCTAAATAAAAACTTAGCAATTGCCTTAGCAATATCTATATCAAGACCTACAATCTGACCATCTTTATCAATATACCCAAAAGGCTTTGTATCAGTTTTTACACCAACAATCAAATATCCTCGGTTCATAATTGTTTGATAAGAATCCGGCATTTCAAGTTTTTTAGTTTCAATCTTATCCCAAAGGTAAAAAACTCCTGCTAAAGCTGCTACTATTAAAATTCCTAATATTAATAAAACTCTCTTCATAATAATAATTAAACCTTATAAATAGAAATTTGTAAAATTTAATCAGTCTGAGTATACCCAAACTCTTTTAAAATTCTATCATTTTTTCGCCAATCCTTTTCAACCTTTACCGTTAAATCAAGGTAAACTTTCTTCTCAGTAATTTGCTCTAATTCAATCCTTGCTTGAGTCCCGATAGTTTTAAGCAAAGCCCCGTTTTTACCTATTAAAATAATTTTTTGACTTTTTGTTTCGCAATAAATATTGGCATAAATTTTATCAATATCTTCTTTTTCTTCATACTTTTCAATCTTTATAGCAACAGAATGCGGAATTTCTTCTTTGGTATTTAAGAGTATTTTTTCTCTTATAATTTCTTCGGCAACACTTCTCAAATTTTCTTCAGTGATAATATCATCAGGGTATAGTTTTTCGCCTTTAGGTAAAAATCTGAAGATATTTGAAACCAAATCATTTTTGTTTTTACCGGTTTTAGCAGAAACTCTAAGAATTTGAATATTTTTATCAAAGAGCATTTTATAGCTCATCAAATTTTCTTCAATTTTTTGAGGATTTTTAATCTTATCAATTTTATTCATAACAAGCACAACAGGAGAAGAAACTGAAGCAAGAATATTTTCAGCAATCCACTTATCCCCCTTACCTGCAGGCTCTGAAGCATCTACAAGAAACAATACCAAATCAGCGTCAGGAACAGCTACTTTGGTCTCATCAAGCAAAAACTCGCCCAATTTGTTTAAGGGTCTATGAACTCCAGGGGTATCAATAAAAATAATCTGACCTCTATCGTCAGTATAAATCCCTTTAATACGCTTTCTGGTAGTTTGCGCCTTATCAGTAGTAATAACAATTTTTTGACCTAAAATTTGATTAAGCAAAGTTGATTTCCCGACATTTGGGCGGCCAATAATTGTTACAAAACCACACTTCATAAATTTCTCCTTTTGTAGATTTATTTTACTATAACAACTACTTTATTGTAAAATCATTTTATGGAAAAAGAAACTACAAAAAAACTAATACTCGCCTCGCAATCACCAAGGAGAAGAGAAATACTATCAAAAATGGGACTAAAATTTGAGATTATCCCATCAAATTCGGATGAAAAAATGCCAAATGGTGAATTTAAACCGGAAATGATAGAAGAAATCGCCTACAAGAAAGCAGAGGAAGTTGCAAAGAGGGTAGAAAAAAATGCTCTAATTCTGGGTGCTGATACTGTTGTTATCCATAATAAAAAAGTTTTGGGCAAACCACATAAAGAAAAAGAAGCCTATGAAATGTTAGAAGAATTATCTGGGATTACACACTACGTTGTAACTGGTGTCTGCTTAATTGACAACTCAACAAATAAAATTTATAAATCTCATACAATTACTTATGTAACCTTTAACAACCTAACACAAGAAATGATAACCAATTACATAGAAGGATATAAACCATACGACAAAGCAGGTTCATACGGAATACAAGAGCTGCCTGAAGGCTTTGTAAAAAGTATTGATGGGGAATTGGATAATGTAATAGGCTTACCATCAAAAGCCGTCAAGTCCCTATTAGAGATTACTGAAAATTATTAGTAATTGTATAAATATACTCTAATATAATAGTAAAATAATCCAAACCGGAAAGCCCGTTAATAATAATATCGGCGTCATTTCTTATCGGTTTAATATATTTGTTGCCCGCATCCACAATATAATTCCAATGTTTTTTAGCATTCTCCATATCTTGATTTCTCTCATTAAGAGCACGAGCAAGAAACCAACCTTTGCGAACTTCATCTTCTGTTTCTACATAAACTTTGGCATCAAACAAATCTGTATTATCTATAAACATAGACGCCATACCTTCAACAACCACGACTTTATTTGCCTTAACCAACTTAGAATTAGGAACAGAAATACCTGTACCGTTAGGTAAATATTCAGGACTGTAGATATCTTCACCTTCAGATATTTTTTCCAGATCAGATTGAAGTAAATCAAGTTGGAAATTATTTGGAGAATCTACATCAAATCCGTTATCTCTAAGATTATCAAAAGTGCCAAAATTTTTAATCAAAGCAGAAATATCATTAAAATAATTATCCGTGGTAAAAATTGAAACAGGCATATTAAGTTTAATAGCAACCTCTTGAATACGTCTGCAAATAGTAGACTTACCGGAAGCTGATTCACCTGTTATAGAAATCAAAATCCGTTTTCTGGGATTATTAACTAATCTTTTAGAAAATTTTTGTATAAAATCAGGTTTTACTTCAGAAAAAATAGGAACAGCAGCTTTTCTATCGAAAGCAAGGACTTGCTTGAATTTTGATTGAAGATAATAAGCCAAAAGCTCTCGCCCTGTTCTTTGGTTAAAATCAGGTTTATATAATTTATCTTGGGAATGAATTTCTTTATCTATTAAATCAGAAATTCCTTCAATTTTATGTTGGTCATCAATAGTCATACTGTTACACATATTATCCTGAAAAAATACTTTTAGGTCAAATCAAACTTTGACCGGATCACGATTAATTAAATATATAGCTTTTAAAAGATTGTTTCTAAGCAACATTGTTTGTTGTTCGAAGCCATCAATTTTAATGAATTCTTCTGAAACAATATCATATAACTGTTTCATTAAATCAATAGTAGTAGTAATTTGTCTAAATAATTGTCCTTCGTACTCAATATTACTATAAGGATCGAAATTATACATATAGGCCCAATTATTAACAGAATTACTACCCGGAGCAGAATTTAATTCAGCAAATCGATAGATATTCTGAGCGATATCAGTATCTAATTCAATTTCATCACCAGATGCAGAAGTATATTCTTTTAAATATTTTCTTAAGTAAACTATTTCGGATTTAAGTAACTCATCTTGAACAGAAATTGATGGTTCCTCCAAATTGTCGTCATCATTAAGTGAAGACATTATATCCATATTTGCCATAATCCCTATGAACCCAGCAAGCTGAATAGGTGATAAGTCTAACAAAGTATCATTACTTAAAAATTCAATAATAGGTAATTGAACATATCCATTTAAATGTTTTAGTAATTCACCCTTAGGAGTCAAATAATTATCATCATCCAAGAACCTAAGTTTTTTAAGAATATTTTTCTTAGCTTCTATTTGTTTAAACAAAGCCTCTTGTTTTTTAGCCCTAACAGCCTCATCATTATCATATACGTGTAAAGACTTAGCCATCATTTCATTTAATTTTTCATCATCGTGGCTCATAGAGTAATAATTAGCCAAGAATGAAAAATCAGGAATAAAACTACTTTTTAAATCATTAGCCCCCGAAGCAATTAAGTTTCTGATAATATTTTTTTGCTTAGGGTTACATCCGAGTGCATAGCAATAACCAATAGTATCAATCCCTCTTCTGCCAGCCCTGCCTGCCATTTGATGGAAATCATTTGGAGAAAGCATTCTCATACCATCCTCACCATCAGGGTGATCGGAGGGTTTTCTAATTGCACTGATTACAGTTGTTCTTGCAGGCATGTTAATACCGGCAGCAAGAGTTTCTGTTGCAATAACAACCTTAACCAGTTTTTTCTGGAATAACTCCTCTATCAGTTCTTTTTGAGTTGGGAGCAATCCTGCGTTATGAACAGCATAACCTCTGTAAAGAGCTTCTTTATCTAGACCTTCACCTAAATACTTGCCCTGCATTTCATACTCTTTTATTGTTTGATAAATTTGGTGAATTTCATCTCGATTATTTAAGCATTCGCATTTAGTTTTTAATTCATCTAAAATTCTCTCACTGTTAGATTTACTAAAAACAAACAAAATAGCAGGGAGCCTGTCTTCTTCACAGAGATTATCCACTAATTTAGAAAAAACATTTTTAGAAGGTCTTGCAGAAAGAGAAGCCATTTGGTTGTTGGCATGTTTTTTTGCAATTCTTTTTTCAGACTTAGAAAGTCCTGATTCAATCCTCTTAGATTTTGGCTCAGCATGCGAGACAATAAATTCTAAAGGAACATGCCTGTTTTCTTTAGGCACATCAACAAGAACAGTACCCAGTTCACCCATTCCTGGTCTTCCTTTAGAAATATACATGCCATCTTCTACCTCATTATCCTTGTGTTTATCAAATGTTATGTATTTAGAAGGAGTTTCCTTAATACTTGCCATCCAATCTGCTATTTTTTTATTATTTCCAATTGTTGCAGAGAGCGATAGTAATTGAATATCTTTAGGAGTAAACATAATCGCTTGTTCCCAAATTCCGCCTCTATCAATATCTCCAAGATAATGTAACTCATCAAAAATTACTGTTTTAACATCTTTTAATCCGGTTGATGTTTTTCTACCTTCCATATAATCACCAAACACCATATTTCTATAGATTTCAGTTGTCATAAGAACGATTGGCGCATTAGTATTAATTTTAACATCACCGGTCATAATTCCGACATTTTCATCTCCGTAAATATCACAAAAAGACTTATACTTTTCATTAGACAAAGCCTTAAGCGGTGTAGTATATAGAGTTCTTTTACCAGAGTTCAAATTTTTATTAATAACAAAATGTGCAATAGCCGTCTTACCTGTACCTGTTGGAGCCGTGACCAATACATCCTCACCTTTGAGCAAATTAACACCAGCTGTTTTTTGAAATACATCGGGACGATTTAACTCACCATTCTCGTTATAACCTAGCTTAAACCAGTCATTTTTTAGAGATTCCGACAAAGAAACAGGGATTACACTCATAACAGCTGCCGTAGCAAAAGCTGGTGTAATAACAGGAGGTGGTGTCATACCATTGGATACTTGTTTCTTGCCATATTGCAGCGCTCGTCGTAGAGCTTTTTTACTTTCCCCTGAGGGTAATTGTGACCTAAAATTTATATCAGTTGATGTTTGTATTTTCTGTATGTGCATACCCTATTAAAACTTGAGATAATTTTTTTTGCTAGTTATTACAAAAATCTTTACAAATATTAATTAAATATGATACCATGTAGACATATTGAGAGATAAGGAGAAAAAAATGGCAAGATTAATCAGACCAACTTGGGCAATAAGATGCGTACAATCAGGATGTAAAACATTATTTGAAGTAGCACAGCTTGAAGAAGGAAAACAACAAGAAGTAATTTGCCCAAACTGTGGTGAACATTACGTTTATCCTATCTACGATAATAACGAAGAACAAAATAATAACTAATGTTTTTTAATAGTACTAATAAACGCTACAATCAATACAGTGCTCATCTTAAACAAAAGTTTGGGGCTAAAGTTTATAAAATAACACTGGATGCAGGTTTTTCTTGTCCAAATAGAGACGGAACATTATCAAACTGCGGATGTATTTTTTGTGATGATGGCGGAAGTTTTTCTCAGGCTCATTCAAACCAAATAAGCATAGAAAATCAAATACTGACTGGTGTTGAAACCTTATCAAAAAGATTTAAGGCTGAGAAATTTATGTCTTATTTTCAAGCATTTTCTAATACATACAAACCTGTCAAGGAGCTTGAAAAAATATACGGCTCTGCCTTAAAGCACCCTGATATAGTAGGAATATCAATAGGCACAAGACCTGATTGTATTGACGATGAGAAATTAAAATTAATAAGCAGTTATACTTCAGACTATTACACTTGGATAGAATATGGGCTGCAAAGTATACATGATAAAACCTTAAAATGGATTAACAGAGGTCATAACTATGACTGCTTCTTACGAGCTTATGAAAAGACTAAAAAATATGGAATAAATACTTGTGTTCATTTAATTTTAGGCCTAAATGAAACCTATGAAGAAATGATTGAAACAGCAATAGAAGTGGGAAAATTGGAACCTGAGGGGGTAAAAATTCATATGCTTTGTGCTCTTGAAGGAACCAAAATTGCTGATATGTATAAAAACGGCGAATTACAATTTATGACAGAAGACGAATACATAAACCTTTGTTGTGATTATTTAGAGCTTCTGCCTGAACAAACAACCATTCACAGACTTGCAGGAAACGGTTTAAAAAAGAACCTTATTGCTCCACGCTGGTTAGGTAAAAAACTTGATGCTCTAAATAAGATTGACCGAGAACTTGAGAGACGAAATTCTTGGCAAGGATCCAAATTTCAAAAATAAAATTTATCCGAACAATCTTTCCCAGAAACTTTTTTTAGACTCAAGCGCCTTAATTCTCTCAGCCATTTTCTTGTTATCCTCAAGAAGTTCAGCTATCTGTTTTGATAAAATTTCATTATCCTTTTTATACCCGCCAGCCTCTATTAAGTTTTGAGCAAAATCTGATTCTCTGATATCATCACTGATTTTTTTCGCAACAGCTTCAGCTAGCATTTGCAAAGTTTGAGAACTGATATCCAAAGTAAGATTTCTTAACTTTTGGGGTTTTTCAGCAGTTTGAATTTCAACAGGAGCTTCAATTGTAGGAGAAGTTATTGCTGATTCACTAACTACTTGCGGTACAACATTATTTTTATCATCCAACTTTTCTGCAATTTTCTCATCAGGATACCCTTGTGCCTTAAGCGTTATTCCGCGCCTTATTTTTTTTACTGATATATCATCATAAAACTCAACCCCATTATCATCTTCAAATACAGGATCAATTTTCCAATCAGAAATAAATATTTCTAATGACTTTAAATCTATAAAATAATTTTCAGCACTTAATTTTTTAAGTATATCATCTTTTGAAAGCATCTAAGTTCCCTATCTTTTAAGGCTACGTTCAATATCCCTATTCTGAGTCTTTTTTATAAGAGTTTCACGTTTATCATACAACTTTTTACCCTTACCCAACCCTATTTCAAGTTTAGCAAAACCACGGGACAAAAACAATTCCAACGGAACTATTGTATATCCGTCTTTTTTCACTTTTATATCTATTTTTAAAATTTCTTTTTTATTTAAAAGCAATTTTCTGACTCTGTCAGGGTTATGATTAAAACGATTTCCCTGATCATAAGGCGAAATGTGTGAGTTGTACAAAAATATTTCACCATTCTCAATTTTTGCAAAACTGTCTTTCAAATTCATACCGTTTCTTCTAATAGATTTTATCTCTGTTCCGGTCAAAACAATTCCGGCTATATACTTTTCACAAATTATATAGTCATGAAACGCTTTTCTGTTATTTGAAACAAGTTTTCTATCCATAACGGAATTATAATTCAAAACAGAACCATTGCCAACACCCTTAACAAATCAAATAAGATTATATGACATAAGAATTTGTTTTATTTATAATAAGAATATGAAGAATGTAGCATTTATATTTGGAACACGTCCTGAAGTTATAAAACTTGCACCTGTAATACTTGAGTTAAAAAAATACCCAAGTGATTACAGAGTCATTATTATAAACACAGAGCAGCAAAAAGAACTTTCAAATCAAACATTAAGCTATTTTGGTCTGAAATCCGATTATAACCTTAATGCTATGAGAGAAAACCAATCGCTCAATGATGTTCAAGCAAGAATAATGACCTCTTTAAACGAGGTATATAAAACAGAAAAAATAGATGCAACAGTTGTACAAGGCGATACAATGACCGTTTTATGCGGAGCACTAACAAGTTTCTATAACAAAATCCCCGTATTCCATGTTGAAGCGGGACTTCGCTCATATGACAAGTTTGAGCCGTTCCCTGAAGAAGCTATAAGACAAATGGTTACACGAATAACTGATTTATTTTTTGCCCCGACAGAAGCGAATAAACAAGCACTAATAAAAGAAAATATTAATCAAAATACCATTCACGTTGTAGGTAACACTGTAATTGATGCGCTTTCTTGCTTATCTGAAGAAGTTATTGAAGAAAGCAAAACATTTTTTGAAACTCAGAATATTCCAACAGAAAAACTTGTGCTAATAACCGCACACAGACGTGAAAACCACGGAGAACGCTTAGGGAATATAATTAAAGCAATTTCATATTTAGTAAACAAGTATCCTGATTTTACATTTGTTATTCCGGTGCACCCGAATCCGAATGTAAAAACAAGAATTGAAGAAGCATTCAAAAATTCTTCAAATGTAAAATTATTACCACCACTTGATTACCCAAGACTTGTGTATCTGATGAAGCATGCACAATTAATTTTAACTGACTCAGGCGGAATCCAAGAAGAAGCCCCGACGTTTGGCTGTCCTGTAATCGTATTAAGGTACGAAACAGAGAGAAAAGAAGGAGTAGAAGCCGGAGTTTCTATTTTAGTCGGTGCAGAATATGACAGAATTATAGAAGAAAGCGAAAAAGTCCTTTCTAAAACAAAAGCAGAAACAAGACTTAAAGCTCAAAATCCATACGGTGATGGTTTATCCGCTTCAAGAATAGAGAAGTTAGTCAGAGAATTTTAATTATCATTACCGGATTTAACTAGGCAAATATATATTTAAAACTGCCTGATTATGGAATTTATAATAATTTATCACGTTTCACAATGATAATATGAAACTAATAATAATCGGAGCAGTAGCAGCAGGAGCAAAAGCCGCAGCGAAAGCAAAGCGCTTAATACCTGATGCGGAAATAATAATTTACACGCAAGAGGAGTATATTTCATACTCAGGCTGCGGATTACCTTACTATGTTGAAGGGAATTTTGAAAGTGCAGAAAAGTTAATTGTAAGAACAATTGCAGATTTTGAAAAAAACGGAATAAAAGTTTTTAATTTTCACAGGGTTGATAAAATAGAACCTGAACAAAAAACAATAAAAATAATAAACCTTCAAACAGGAGAAAGCTTTGAAAACAATTATGATAAACTGTTAATTGCAACAGGTTCAAAGCCCTATATGCCAAATATTCCAAACTCTAATCTTAATGGTATATACACATTAAAAACTATTCAAAACGGTATCGATATAAGGAAAAAAATGCTTGAATCTAAACACGCAGTTATAATTGGCGGAGGATATATAGGAATAGAGCTGTTGGAAGGTTTTACGCAAAACAATGTAAAAGTCACCTTGCTTGAAAAAAATTACAGTATAATGAACACATTTGACGAGGACATAACTTCTATAATTTCTGCATATATACTAAAAAATTATGGAGACAGCATAAATATAATAACATCTGCTAAAATAACAGAGTTTCTGGGTGAAAGCTGCGTACGAGGAGTAAAACTTGCAAACGGGCAAGTAATCGCAACAGATATGGTAGTAGTTGCAAGCGGCGTAGTGCCTGTTGTAGATATTGCAAAAGATGCCGGTATAGAACTTGGTGCAAGCGGAGCAATCAAAGTAAACAGCAGAATGCAAACAAATATTTCCGATATTTACGCAGCAGGAGATTGTGTAGAAAAAATAAATATGATTTCAGATACACCAATGTGGGTACCATTAGGCTCTACCGCAAATAAAGAAGGACGTTGCGCCGCAATGAATATTTGTGGTGTGGTAGATGATTTTGAAGGCATCTTAGGCTCAGCCGTTACAAGATTTATGGATATGACGATGTCAAGGATTGGCTTGAGTACTAAGGTAGCAGAAAGTTTAGGTTACGATACGGTTTCCGTAATAGTCACAAAAAAAGATAAAGCCGGCTATATGCCGACTGTTGGTTATGTAACCTTAAAAATAATAGCCGATAGACGTTCTCACAAAATTCTTGGAGCGCAATCAATCGGCTCAGGAGATGCGGATAAGAGAATTAATACATTATCAACAGGACTTATTCGGGGAATAACTGTTGAGGAATTAAATGATACTGATATGACATATGCCCCGCCTTATTCTACAAGTATTGACCCGTTAATTGATGCGGCAAGAATTCTTAAAGACAAACTATCTTGCTGCACAAATTAATCTGGTGGTATAATCAAGAAAAAGAGCGAGGATTTATATTTTGATTTTTGAGAATATTACCGAATTAATCGGAAATACACCAATTGTAAGATATGATAATCAAATTCTTTTAAAACTGGAATTTTTTAATCCGACAAGTTCAATAAAAGACAGAGCATCATTATACATGCTAAAAAAAGCCCAAGAAGAAGGCTTAATAAATCAATCGACAATAATAATTGAACCTACAAGCGGAAACACGGGAATCGGACTTGCAATGTGTTGTGCGGCTATGGGATTAGAGTTAATCGTAGTTATGCCCGAAAACATGACAGAGGAGCGTAAAAAACTAATTTCAGCCTATGGTGCAAAGCTTGTTTTGACTCCAACGGAAGAAGGGATGCAAGGAGCTGTTAATAAAGCAAACGAATTGCACAATAAATATCAAAACAGCTTTATTCCAATGCAGTTTTCAAACCCGAATAACCCACTTGCGCATGTAGAAACAACTGCAAAAGAGATATGGGAAGCAACAAACGGAAATATTGATATATTTGTAGCAAGCATAGGAAGCGGCGGAACATTAATCGGAACAGCAAAAGGATTAAAAAAATATAATCCATCAATTCTGATATATGGAGTAGAACCTCTTGAAAGCCCTCTTATAACTGAAGGCAAAGCAGGAGCACATAAAATACAAGGTATAGGAGCGAATTTTATACCTGAAATCTACGATAAAACTATTCCTGACGGGATTATAACTGTTGCAAGCGATACAGCAATCGAAGAAACCCGAAAACTTGCAAAAGAAAAAGGAATTTTAGGCGGAATTTCAGCAGGCGCAAATCTTGCGGCAGCAAAAGAACTTGCTAAACAACATCCGCAAAAAACTATATTAACAGTCGTTCCGGATAACGGTGAGCGATACTTATCAGGAGAATTATTTCAATAATGAGCGAAAACAACAATAAAAACCTTATAAAACGAGCAATAGAACGGGTTAAAGAAGATGTAGGAGTAATCTATGAAAAAGACCCAGCAGCAAAAAATATACTGGAAGTAATTTTTTGCTATCCGGGGTTACACGCCCTAATAACCTACAGAATGGCACATAAGTTATGGTGCTGGAAAGTTCCTTTTATACCAAGATTTATGACTTATTTAACAAGAATTATAACAGGAATAGAAATTCACCCAGGAGCCCAAATAGGCAAACGATTTTTCATAGACCACGGAGAAGGCGTTGTAATAGGAGAAACAGCAATAATAAAAGATGATGTTCTAATCTATCAACAAGTAACTTTAGGCGGAACAGGCAAAGACGAAGTAAAACGCCATCCGACAATAGGAAACAATGTCATAGTAGGAGCAGGTGCAAAAGTACTAGGGAATATAGAAATCGGTGATTTTGTAAGAATCGGCGCAGGTTCCGTTGTCATTAACGACGTACCTGAGCACTGCACAGTTATTGGAGTCCCCGGGAGAGTAGTTAAACAAAAATTCTATAACTCCGATGGCGTTCTTCAACATAACAGAATACCGGATCCTGTTACTTGCGAACTAAACAGAACCAAATATGAAATTCTTGATTTGAAAGAAAGAGTTGCTAAACTGGAAAACCGCTAAACCTCTAAATCTATATCTTTTATTTGCTTTAGATGCCAAATTAATCCGTCAAGGGCATACTCATAACTTTTTGCTCCAAAGCCGACAACTTGGGCTATTGCAACGCCTGAAATCATAGAAACGTGCCTGAATTCTTCTCTTGAATGAATATTCGTCATATGAACTTCAACGGTCGGAATACTAACAGCAGCAATAGCATCTCTTAAAGATACACTGGTATGTGTTAATCCGCCTGCATTGATTATTATTCCGTCATATAAACCATAAGCTGATTGGATTTTATCAATAATTTCACCCTCGTGATTACTTTGGAAACAATCCAACTCCGCACCTTGTGCTTTTGCCAGCTTTACTAAACTTGATTCAATATCCGCCAAAGTCAAATTCCCATACTTTTGCGGTTCTCTTATACCTAAAAAATTAAGATTTGGACCGTTTACCAATAGTAATTTCATATTATATCCTTCCAAGTTATTATTTTGTTTTTATTGTAAAATTATTATACAATATTACAATATAGTTGAAAAGAGAAGGATACATTATGAGATGGTACGATAATGACCCGATATTAAAAGAGGCACTTGAGCTTTTAAAACTTTCACCTGATGAAACCAAAACAGAAGCAGCAAATTTTATGCTAAAACTACAAGAAGAAGTAGCAGCTGACGTAATTGAAAGAGTTTATGAAATAATGAATACCTACCAAGGAAAAGGAAACAGATGGTATGACAATGACCCTGTAATGATGAAAGGTATTGAATTATTAAGGAATGCGCCAGCAAAGACACAACGAATAGCTGCATTAAAACTATTAATCGCGCTTGAGCAAAACAGTTTTGAAGAAGTATAGATATGAAAGACGTACAAAACCTTGAAGATAGTCGTGGAATAAATATCCAAAAAGTTGGAATTAAGAACTTGGATTTTCCGCTAATAATACAGAGAAAAAATAAAGAAGATATTGTTGTTTCCGCAAAAGTAACAGCAGGAGTTTCACTTCCTGCTCACTACAAGGGAACACACATGTCCAGATTTGTTGAAACTCTAAATGACTGGAGAAACAAAAAATTAATCGGGGTTGATATCCAAGGTTGCGTACAATCTATGGTTGAAAGGCTTAATGCAAAAAGCGGATACCTAAAATTCAAATTCAAATACTTTATTGATAAAAGTTCACCGGTTACAAACATTACCGCTCCTATGTGCTATGACTGTGCGTTTGAAGGAGTTTTAGAAAATTATGGGGAAGAAGATGAAAATTATACATTTTATCTTTCCGTAAAAGTTCCCGTAACAACTCTTTGCCCTTGTTCAAAAGAGATTTCCGAATACGGCGCTCACAATCAAAGAGCAATCGTAAAAGTAAAAATAACTTATGACGAAAACGAACACATCTGGATAGAAGACCTTGTTAAAACAATTGAAAGTTGTGCTTCATGTGAACTTTACCCTCTATTAAAACGCGAGGATGAAAAATTTGTTACTGAAAAAGCCTATGATAATCCAAAATTTGTAGAAGACCTTTTAAGAGATGTTGTTTTAAAGCTAAGAAATAATGATGTAATAGACAGCTTTGAAGTCGATTGTGAAGCGTACGAAAGTATCCATAACCATTCTGCGTGGGCTTTCCAATCGGAAGGATAACTTTCTTTGAGTTAACTTTATTAATATTACTTAACATCAATACCCTCTATAGAGTTGACTATATTAATTGTTTTAATTATGATACTAGTATTATTAGAAAAATTAGCTGAAAAGGAAATAGAAAAATGAGACGTACACTAGAAGGAACAAAGGTAAAAAGACAACACGTTAGCGGTTTCAGAGCAAGAATGGCAACTCCTGGCGGTCAAGAAGTTTTAAACAGACGCAGAGCTAAAGGCAGACATAAAATTGCTATCACTGCTAAAGAACGTGCTTAATTAATTACTAATTAAGATATAAAGATTTTAAATAGAGGCTGAAATTCAGCCTCTATTTGTGTTTATAAATTTTCTAATTATCCATGGATTTAACAGTTACAGCGACTTTATCTTTAAAGAATCCATTAATTTTATTAACCAAATCATTTGAAGAGTTAACCCAGAACATAGATGCAGTTAAGATTTTACACTCCTCATCATAAGGTGAAATTACAACAGGGTCAGAGCCATGGAATTCTGCTAAAATATTTTTCAAGGCACACATTTCCTCGTATTTAAACTCATCTAAAAGATTTAAAGTAACCAAATTTGAGTTTTCAACAGTTTTTACGCTATCAATAATAACACTTGTCTGGTCTTCTTCTCTATGTTGAACTTTACCAGATATAATAACTTTTTGCTCTGTTTGAAGCATTTCACCATATTCCGCCAATTTATTATTAAAGCACACGACTTCAACTTTTCCTGTTAAATCTTCTAAAGTCATAAATCTTAAGAACTTTGTCGGATCTTTCTTGGTCGGAATTTGTCTTGCTGTTGTAATCAACCCGCAGATTGTAACAGACTCATCAGCCTTCATATCTTTCAATTCAGAAATTTTATGAGTCATCAAAAACGGCAACTTATCTCTAATACTAAACAGCGGGTGAGATGTGACATAAAATCCAAGGAATTCTTTTTCAAACATTTGAATTTGCTTATCATCAAACTCTTCATCAGAGCCACCCAGCTGATAAACTGTTTGAGAAAAGCTGTCATCATCACCTAAAGCCGCAAAAAGACTAACTTGTCCCATTGCCTTTTCTTTAGCTTCTTTAGCCGTTGAAGATAAGATGTATTCCATATTATCAAGAAGTTGCTTACGACTTTTTTCAATATTAGCAAACGCTCCTGCCTTGATTAACCCTTCAAGTAACCTTTTATTAACCAGTTTGGTATCTAAGCGTTTACAGAAATCAAAAATATTCTTATACTCACCATTCTTTTCACGTTCTTTAATAATTTCTTCTACAACACCTTCACCAACCTGTTTAATAGCGGCAAGCCCAAATCTGATATCATGCCCGTCAGGAGTATATTCAAGGAAAGATTTATTGATATCAGGCGGTAAAACTCTAATACCATATCTTTGTGCTTCTTCAATATAAGCCTGAGTCTTATCTTGATCTCCTGCAACAGATGAAAGCAAAGATGCCAGATATTCTACAGGATAGTGACATTTCAAATAAGCTGTCTGATATGCAACAAAGGCATAAGCAGCAGAGTGAGACCTGTTAAAACAGTAAGTAGCGAATTTTTCAATCTGTTCAAACAAAGCATTTGCGTCTTTAGCACTCATCCCGTGGCGGGCAGAATTAGCAACGAATTTTTCTTTTTGCGCTGCCATTTCTTCGAGTTTTTTCTTACCCATCATACGGCGAACCATATCCGCTTGACCAAGAGTATAATCAGCTAACACTTGGAAAATTTGCATAATCTGCTCTTGATAAACAATCGTACCGTAAGTATCTTTCAGAACGGGTTCAAGAAGCGGATGTGCATAAGTAATTTTTTGTCGCCCGTGCTTACGTTCAACGAAATCGGCTACCATACCTGAACCCAGAGGACCGGGGCGGAACAGAGCAACTAATGCACCTAAATCTTCAAAAACGTCAGGTTTTAAATCTCTTACCAGCTTTTTCATACCAGAGGATTCTAATTGGAATACTCCGTCCGTTTCACCTTTTATTAGCATATCGTACGTTGGTTTATCATCCAGCGGGATTCGGTTAATTTCCAAATCAATACCTTGGCAGCGTTTTATTAACTTAACAGTTTTAGAAATCATAGTAAGGTTTCTTAACCCCAAAAAGTCCATCTTTAACAAACCAAGTTTTTCAAGATTTGCCATCGGGTATTCAGTAATAATGATTCCTTCTTTTGAGGGCTGAACAGGAACTATTTCATCAAGCGGCATGTGAGAAATAATAACACCCGCAGCATGCATACCAATATTGTTTTTTATCCCTTCAATGGCTTTTGCCATATCAACGAGCTTTTTAACCTGTTCATCAGAATCATAAAGTTCTTTTAACTCCATGCCAGGCTGGAGTGCATCATCAATTTTTGCCCCCGGAGCCGACGGAATAAGTGATGCCCATTTATTAGAAAGTGCATATTCAATACCAAAGACTCTTGCAACACCCTTCATAGCAGCACGAGCCGCAAATGTACCAAAGGTTATAATCTGGCAAACCTTATCAGCACCATATTTTTGGGTAACATAATCTATTACTTCACCACGACGCTCGATACAAAAATCTATATCGACATCAGGCATACTGTATCTTTCAGGATTCAAAAATCTTTCAAACAACAGGTTATGCGCAATAGGGTCCAAATCTGTAATACCTAAAGCATAAGCAACAACACTACCAGCCGCCGAACCCCTACCCGGACCTACCGGTATATCATGAGTTTTAGCAAAGTTTATAAAATCCCAAGTAATAAGGAAGTACGCTGAAAACCCCATCTGCTCAATGATGCCAAGCTCGTACTTGACCCTGTCTAAAATATTTTGTGGTACTTCTTCTCCATACCTTGCCTTACATCCCTTTATAACAAGATGGTTTAAATATGTTTCAATAGTATAACCCGCAGGAACTTCATAATGTGGCAAAGGGCTTTTACCAAATTCAATAATAAGATGACACTTTTCTGCTATATCAACCGTATTTTGAATACACTTATCAAAAGTTTCTGTATCCATCCACTTGAATGAATCCCTAAGCTCTTCCGCCGTTTTTACATAAAACTCGTTGTTTGGGAAGTGCATTCTATTCTCATCAGATTTTAAAGCATTTGTTTGTAAGCACAACAATGTATCATGAAAATCAGCATCTGCCTTATTAAGATAGTGAGAGTCATTTGTTATAACAGTCTTAATATCAAGTTCTTGAGCAAGTTTTAATAAAGTCGGGTTTGTTTTTTTCTGCTCAGGTAATCCATGGTCTTGCAATTCTATATAATAATCATCACCAAAAATTTCTTTATACCTTAAAGCAGCAGCTTTTGCGCCTTCATAATCATCACGCATAAGGTTTTTAAGAACCTCACCGCCAAGGCAGGCTGACAAACAAATTAAGCCCTTTGAGTACTGCTTTAGCAAATCCATATTAATTCTCGGCTTATAATAAAACCCTTTACAATGAGCCGTTGAAACCAGCTTAACAAGGTTCATATACCCTTCTTTATCCTTAGCTAAAAGCACTAAGTGATACAAAGGATTATCATTAGGATTTTTTTCTGTTATATCCCCATCGTGAAGATAAAATTCACAACCTATTATCGGTTTTATCCCTGCTTCTTTACAGTTTAAATATAAATCAATCGCACCATACATAACCCCGTGATCTGTTATTGCAACAGCAGGCATATTGTGTTCTTTTGCAAATTTACACAAATCCTTAACTTTTATCGCACCGTCTAAAAGCGAATACTCCGTGTGTAAATGTAATGGTACATATTGTCTTTCATCCATAGTTATAATTTAGCACAGTAGACTTTTAATTTCTGTAAAATTTTAAGAATTATTATCATTAATTTCTACATCAGAAACCTTAACTAGTGAATGCCTTTTTTTATATAAAATAACAAAAAAGATAACAATAACAATAGAAACAGCAACAATGATAAGTTCCAAATACTGCTTAACCCATGCCCCAAATAACATAAGAACAATACTAACTAAAAAGAATCTTGCACCTCTGCCAATGAAACTTGCTAAAAAGAATTGCCAAAAATTCATATTTAAAATTCCGCTTGCAATAGTAAAAATCTTATATGGGATAGGCGTAAAAGCAGAGAAAAATACAGCAATTGCACCATATTGATTATATAATTTTTCAACCGCTTCAAATTTATCCTTGTTTTTTCTGAATATAAAATTAAAAGCCGGTCTGCCGCCCCAAAAACCAATGCCATAACCAATACACCCGCCAACAGCAGATGCAAGTGTACAAACTAAAGCATAAAATAATGCCTTGTCAGGCTTTGCTAAATCCATCACTATCAGTAAAAAATCCGGCGGCGGAACCAGAAAAAAACTCTCTATACAGGAATTTAGTGCCAATCCCCATATCCCCATTGATTTAAAAAACTCGTTCATACTTATCAACAAATCATGCATTGTTTATATCTCTCCAATTACAAAACTTTTTCATATAAAGTTTCAGCTTCCTGTACACTTACATTACCCATAGGAATTCTTACAACTTTAACTTTTAAAGTCCCCGATGCGTATTCTATCTCCAATATATCACCCTCTTTTAACTGCTTTGCAGGCTTTGCAGGGTTCCCGTTAACAAATACTCTACCACTCTCTGACACAGTATTCGCAACTGTTCTGCGCTTTATTAACCGTGATACTTTTAAAAATTTATCTAATCGCACCTCTAATCTCCTTAAAAAACATTATAGCTCAAAAGTTTTTCAAAACTTGACAAAAATTTTATCCTATATAATAATCTTAACTATGGTTAAGATTTTACGAAGACGCAAAATAACATTTTCGAGGCTTGTTTAATACAAGTATATGTTAGTTTGCATACATATAGCTGTAAAAATAAGACCTCGTATCAGGTCTTATTTTTTTATGTAAAAAAATGTAAACATTTTAAATAATTTAGTCAAATATTCTATTCAAGAGTTTTAAAAAGGATAGATAGCTAAATTTTAAAAGACAGGTAAAGACAAAGAAAGGTTTAGAATTTAGGTTTCAAATGGCAATAATACCACCGGTTATACAAGCAAAAATATTTTCAACATTAGGAAATCCATCCTCTATAGTTCCGCTTGGATTAAAAGATTTTTCAAACGCTTCTGCAATGACAGCAGGCTCTTATATTACAGGGAAAGAAGAAGGCGCTGACAGACTTATTGATGAATTCGGAACAGAAGCATTATGGCTTTTAGGTATTCCTTTTTTTAAAGGAGTTATTAACACTCTTTGTTTCATCCCTCAAGGTTTAGATTATAATTTTGATGCAAGAAATTTTAGGAATCCTAAACTCCAAGAACTAATTAAAAAATATGCACCCGATGATTTAAAAAATAAATTGGATAAAATATATTCAAAAGAATCAAAATACAGAAAACTTGCAACAGCTAAATTTATACTTGCAGTAGGATTAGCTTTAGCTAGTTATATAAGTCTAACTAAATTAAAACAAAAATATACCGATAAAAATATTGTTAAAAATATTCTTGAAGAATATCAACAAAGTCAGCAAAAAACAACACAAAATTCTAATTCTGAAATAACTGAAGAAGAAATAAATGAAATAACCGAAGACATTATTGCAGCAGAAGAAGCAGAGAAAGATGCAGAAGAAAATAAATCTGAGCAAATTAATTTAACAAATAAAAACAAAAACGTAAGTCCATCTTTTACCGGAGCAGGGTGGATTAGAGCGTTTCAGGATTTTGCTAACGATCCAGTTAAAAACATGTGGTGTCTTGATTTAGGTATTACAACAGAAAGAATTGCCGACTCAAGAGGTGCTCAAGAAAGATGGGGATACGCTTTTAAGGAAGGTATGCTACTTTTCTTTATGTACTATGCAGGTAACAAACTTGAAGAAATTTTAGAAAACAGAGCTAAAAAAGTTTATAACAAAACTATCAAATTTGATGCAAGAGTAATTGAAAATCCTAAGTTTAAACAAGCATTTGAAAATAATTCTATAGAAAAAGACTTGGAAGAGTTTGCCAAAATCCTTAATCCTGATATTGATGCTTGCAAAGACAAAAATATTAAAAAGTCTTTGTTAATGGATGAAGAAGTTAAACTGTATGAATTCATTCATAACAACAAAAACAATTTAGTTGTTAAAACAGCTATGGACTCAGATATAATTCAGCCATACAAAAAAATCAAGAAAAATATCGGGATAAAAGATATTCTTAAATTTTCTTTTTACGAAGATACCGGAAAAATCGATACAAGAAAATATATCGATATGGAAACTCTTAAATCTCATTATCAAAACTTAAAAACACTCCTTGAAGAATATAAAACTAAACCAAACACAGAAACCTCTGATGCATTTTTTGCAAAATTAAAGCACCTTAAACGTGGTGCTATTATCAACAACATTGGTACAGGGATCTTAGTTCTTGGTATTATTACTCCAACAATTATGGTAGTTAAAAGACTACTTTCTCCTGGAGATAAAGAATTCTGCAGAAAAAAACAAATTAGAGAAAGAATGATTCAGCAAGGCAAAATTACTGACTATACGGCCTAGTTTTTACAATTAATTTAATTATCGCTTGACAATTTGCTAGGTAAGATTTACAATTCCTCATGTAAGGCTCGCCTAACATTTTAAGAAAGGATATTATGGAAAAACTAAGTGCCAGTTTAGAAGATTATTTAGAAGTAATTTACAACAGTATAAAAAAGAATAACAGTGTAAAAGCAATAGATATATCAAAAGAGCTTGGAGTAAGCAGGGCATCAGTAACAGAAGCCCTAAATAAGCTATCAGATAAAGGGTTAATATTATACGGCAGATATCAAACAATTGAGATAACTTCTGAAGGGATAAAAAGGGCGCAAGATGTAGTAAACAGACACTCATCATTATCAATGTTTTTTGAAGAAGTATTATGTGCAACTCATAAAGATGCTGAAGACAATGCTTGCAGGATAGAACACATAATATCTGCCGAAATGCTTGAGAGAACAAAGATATATTTAGAATATGTAAAATCAAATCCAAATATCAAAAATGAGTTTAAAAAATACTATGCGGAGCAAATAAAACAATGAAAGTTGCGCTAAAAAGTATAGGGAAATATCTTGATCAACCACTATTAACAGAAAAGCTAAGGAAGAAAGTCCCCATTGGATTATCAAGTTTAGCAATAGGTTTTACACTAAATGAAGCATCCAAAGAAAAAGAGAAAGAACAAAAAATAAAGAAGGGAATAGAAACAGGTGTAATACTTGGAGCTACAATTGCAACTTCTCTTGCCGCACCTAAAATAGCAACATCTATAACGAACAAAAAAAGCCTACCGAAATATCAAGAATTAATAAAAAATAACACTAAACATATTGATGAATTTTTATCGAAGAAAGAAAACTTAGCAGAAAGTATAAAAAAAATTTTAGAAAAAGCAAAAAAACAAATTTTAACCCCTAAAGAAATATATTTATTATTAACAGAACTAAAGGGAAAAACAGAGAATAAATTTTTAGATAAACTAATTCCTCCACCGGAAAATATAAGTTCAAAGGATATATTTTCAGAGATAAGCTGGTTGTCAATAGTAGGAGCAATACCAATCTTTGGAGGAATAAGCGGGGGTGTAGCTGCAGATAAAATAAATAACAGAGATTGGAAACAAACATTACCAAACAAAATAAAAGAAGGCACTTATCAATACTTAGCAAATATATTCTTATGTAATGTAGGCGCAGGAGCAGCATTAGGAATACTTGAAAAAAGCAACGTCCGTTCAAGAATGGCAAGAGGAATTGGTATGACAGCTGGAATAATTTTAACAGGAGTTATCGGAGGAAGTAAAATAGCTAATATTATTGGTAATAAATGTATAAATCCGCTAATTGAGAAAAACAGAACAAAACAAAATTGTGAAGAACGAACCCCAGAGCTTATTGATATTGGGCTACATACAGATGATATAGCAACAGTTTCGCTTTTATCAGGCTTAAAATGGATTGAACCAACCTTACCTATATTATATTCAGTTTCAGGTTATAGAGCAGGGATAGGGTACCGAAATAATAATTAATTAAATTACCACTAAAAATTACCTGTTTTCATAAGGAAAAGATTCATTATCCTCCGTATGATAAATATTAAAGGAGGTACATATGACAATGTTTTGTTTTCAATGCGAACAGACCGCAAATGGTAAGGGTTGTACCGTACAGGGAGTTTGCGGAAAGAAAGAAAATACCGCTAATTTACAAGATAAACTCACATCTGCTTTAATAGAATTAGCTAATAGCAATAAAAAAGATGATAAAATCACAGAACTTCTAATTAAAGGACTATTTACAACAATAACTAACGTTAATTTTGATGATAAATCAATAATAGAACTTACAGAAGAAGTGAAAAAACATATTGAAAAAAGTACAAAATTCGATATAAAAAAAGTATGGGAGAATGAAAACGAAGATATAAGAAGCCTTAAATCATTAATACTATTCGGGCTAAAAGGAATGGCCGCTTACGCATATCACGCAAGGGTTCTTGGATATAAAGATGAAACCGTAGATAATTTTTTCTATGAAGCATTAATTGATATTTCAAAAGAAAATACAACTGATAAGTTATTAAATATAGTTTTAAAAGTTGGCGAGATAAACCTAAAATGTATGGAATTATTAGACAGGGCCAATAATGAAACATTTGGAACACCTGAGCCCAAAGAAGTTACAACAAACATAGAAAAAGGTCCTTTTATAATCGTAACAGGTCACGACCTAAAGGACTTGGAGCTTTTACTTGAACAGACAAAAGATAAGGGCATAAACATATACACGCACGGCGAAATGCTGCCTTGTCACGCATATCCTAAATTAAATAAATACAAACACTTAAAAGGAAATTTTGGTACTGCTTGGCAAAACCAACAAAAAGAATTTGATAATGTACCAGCCCCTATTTTATTTACAACAAACTGTATCATGCCTGTAAAAGATAGTTACAAAGATAGAGTTTTTACAACCTCTGTTGTTGAATACCCTGATATCAAACATATCGGTAAAGATAAAGACTTTAGCGCTGTAATAGAAAAATCACTTAAACTTGGCGGATACAAAGAAGATAAAAAAATGACAGGGATAAACGGCGGAGATACTTTTTTAGTAGGATTTGGGCACAAAACTGTTTTATCTGTTGCTGATAAAATTATTGAATATATAAAATCAGGCGATATAAAACATATTTTTCTTGTAGGGGGATGCGACGGCGCAAAAGTCGGAAGGAATTATTATACAGAATTTGTTAAACTAACTCCTAAAAACACCCTTGTATTAACTCTTGCCTGCGGAAAATATAGGTTTAATGACCTAAATTTAGGCAAAATTAATGATATTCCAAGGTTGTTAGATATGGGGCAATGTAATGATGCTTATTCTGCAATTAAAGTTGCAACTGAATTATCCAAAGCCTTTAATTGTTCGGTTAACGACCTGCCTCTATCTCTTATTTTATCTTGGTATGAACAAAAAGCTGTTTGCATTTTGCTTACTCTACTGTATTTAGGAATGGAAAATATTAGGCTTGGGCCAACGCTTCCTGCCTTTGTATCTCCAAATGTTCTAAATATTTTAACAGAAAAATTTAAAATCAAACAAATAACTACGCCTAATGACGATTTAGAGGCAATACTAAAAAACAATTAAGTTTGAAAAAAAAAGAAAGATTGAATGTAATCATTTAATCTTTCTTTTTTATTTAATAATTAATAAGGGTCCATTAGTTTTTTCTATATCCACATTTAGTACAAATCCCTTCAGAAGTTAATGCAATACCACATAACGGACAACGGTCTATAGTTTTTGTAATGTTGTATTCTTCACTAGCGGTATTATCACCACTTTTAAAGGTTATTTTTGCAATATTTAACTTATCCTTTAGCAAATCATATACTATTTTAATCATCCCCTCAACAGTCATTGTCTCCTTTGTAACAACAATCCTGCTATCAGGATAGGCAACAGCTAAATCCGTTTTAAACGCTTCACCCTTCATAGTATTTTGTGGTGCACCATTTTTAATTCCCTGCTTTTCATACACCTCTAATATAACAGGTAAAAGCGGATCGTCTTCTCTTAGTATTGTTGCATGATCAAAGTTTTGTAATATAGCCCAAGCCGTCTTCTTTATCTCATTACAAGGGAAAACCATATTAACACCTTGATTAATACCATCTTCAACTTCTATAGTTAAAGTTCCAGTGTGCCCGTGCAAATATTGTGCTTCGCCCCTAAATCCATAGAACCTGTGAGCATATTGTAAATCAAATCTTGTAATTGATTTCATCTTTTCCTCCTTTTTTTTACATTATAAACAAGGAGCATAAATTATAAATTCCTATATCAGGCTATTAGACTTAAATTTGCTTTTTGTATACAAATACAAAATTTCATTTCCAGTAAACTTTAAAGTTTTCAATTTCTTCAAGAGTTTTGTGATAATCACCATTAAAACAAATTGTCCTGTCATCAATGTAAAGATAAGACAGCAATTTTACATTAGTCACATCTTTAAAAAACTTATCTAAATTGTTATTAATTAGCCATTTAGTTGCAAGCATCAAGTTTCTTGATGTAAAAAGATACAATTCGGCACTTTGAGATAAACTTTCTAAAAATTCATAAGCCCCGACTTTAATCTCTGGAATATAATTGTCATTGAATTTCTCATTCCCATACTCATTTAATACGCCGTCTAAATCTATAAGTATCTTTTTAGTGAACATTTACAATACCCCTCTTAAATTTCTTAATTTTGCATGTATGCAAAATTTAAACGCATAATAGCATTAAAATTGCATGTATGCAAGATACTGAATTAAAGAAATTAGGTAACCATATAAAAACCTTAAGAAAAAAACGAAAACTTACTATTAGTGCGTTATGTTATAAGAATGGTCTTGAACCATCCACAATAAGCAGAATAGAAAAAGGATTAGTTGAGCCTAAATACCTTACACTATTAAATATTGCCAATGCTTTTAATTTGACGTTGGCTGAGTTTTTAAATTTTTAAATGAGTCAAGATATTAGACAAATATTAGCAAATAATATTAAAAATCTGCGAACACAGAAAAAGTTAAGCAGGGAAGAATTATCTTTAGTTTTAGGAGTTGATAATTCTTATGTTTCAAAACTTGAAAAAGGTAAAATAAATATTACTTTAGATAAAATTGAAATGCTAGCCAATTATAATAAACCAGAGATAAATTTATCATTGTTCTCCTGAATAAGGCTTGTGGTTAAAGATTAAATATACTTATGAATGAGATTAATTAAATAATTTCGAGCACTTTTCTTGAATGTCTAATGCAATATCTTTTGCAAATTTTTCCTTGAGTCCTATATTTTTTGCAACAGCTAGAATATCATCTAAAGTCGGATTTTTACCCTCGCCATTAATTGTTGTCGCGTGTTCACCATTGAATGCAAAACTGTAAGTCAAATCGTATGCAGGAGACAAATACCATTCTTTTTTTGTATCATCAAAAAGAAAAGAAAAATTCTTTGAATGGTCATCTCGATTGTGTGCAAACACATTAAAACACATTAGTCTAAATAATTGTTCAATATCCTGATAATTTCTTGTTAACTCAAGTGTTAATTTCATCAATGTATTGTAATCAAGATTAGGAAGCCTGTGACTTGTCTCTAACAGTCCGCAAACTGATACCATATGAACTTTTTTACCGTTTTTACGATCAAACCTTTTTATCCCAAAATATCCTGAACAAATTTTAGAAGGAAAAAGCCTTGTTTCTGTCATATTTATTCCGCAATCTTTTGCACATAGGGAATATTGATATTCTTTTTCTCCTATATTTTGGGGATCAGATGAAGATGGGAACTTAATAATCCAATCCTCATTATCAATAGATGTCAAAATCTTTGGTCTCGCACCACCGGATGAGCCACCTAATTGAAAAAGTTCATCCAAATTTTCTGAATTTTGTGATTCTAATATTTTCGAACACTCTTGAGCAAGAATATCATAATCAGAAATACTATTTTCAGATTTAAATCTATGTTCCGGCTTATAAGTCAAAGCTCCCATACCACTTTCTTGAACAACAGCAAGCCTGTTGAGATTATCAATTTCTGCAGGATTGATTTTATTTTTCAAAAATAATCTATCAACAAGTAATCGTCCCCATCCGTCAGGCAAACTGTCATTAAAAACTCCAAATACCCCCCCAAAATGGATCGTATTTTGGAATAAAGACTTTCTTGATGAGCGGTAAACTAAAAGGTGAAATGCTAAACCCATTATTCAACCAATCTGAATCATATTCAAAAGCGACAACTCTATCTGGTGTTTTAGCCAACGTGCCAACTAAATTATCATTATAAAAAACTTTTAAATATTTATAATTATCCATTTATAACCTCATCAATTGAGTTATAGCTTTTTTGTGTGAATAAATTTTCGAAATCCTGTTCTAAATTAAGAGCAATTAGGATTTTTATAAAAGAATTCAAAGAAATTTCATACTTAGATTCAAACCTTTTAATGGAGCCAAGACTAACACCTGATTTAGACGCAAGTTGAGCCTGAGAAATTTTAAGCTTTTTTCTATGTTGCTTAATTTTTTCAATCAATTCTTTTGCTATATCATTAGGAGTTTTAGAATTAAATAAAAAATCATTCATAGATAATATATTATACTAAATTTAGTAAAAAGTCAATATTCAGATAATATATTATCTAATATTTTAATAAAACAAAAAATACAACAAAATGAAGTTGTGTTGTATTTTGGGGTAAATGTTTTTTGCAGGTGAAAGTTTTTTGAATGCTATTTAAACGATATTTAAACGCTGTTTAAATGGTGTTTAAATTTTGTGTCATTAGACTTTACTTTTTATAGGGAAGAAGCAATCATTGTTTGAGATTAGACGAGTTTAAAAATGAATGTAGTACAACCTATAAAAAAGCTGGAAGATATTCAAAAGATTAAAAAATATTTGGTAAAAAAGCCAAGAGATGCACTGCTTTTTAGTTTCGGTATAAATACGGGACTCAGAATATCTGATATATTATCGCTTGATATTGGGGATGTAAAAGGCAGAGATTATATTGAAATTAGAGAGAAAAAGACGAATAAGTATAAGAAATTCCCGCTTAATAGATTTTTGAAAGAGGAGATTAATTTATTTGTAGAGGGTTTGCCGAGTGAGCAACCGCTTTTTTATACTCAAAAACATTGCAGGCTCGATAGATCACAGGCATATAGAATTTTGAATAAGGCAGCACAAGCAGTTGGGGTGAAGGAAAGAATTGGAACACATACACTAAGGAAGACATTCGGGTATCATCATTATAAAAAATATAATGATATAGTACTCCTGCAAAAAATCTTTAACCACTCCTCGCC
>CALUUI010000013.1 GCA_944323925.1 Candidatus Gastranaerophilales bacterium | reverse complement strand
CAAAAACAAAATATCTTAAAATCCGAAGCTGACAGACTTAAAGAGTTCAAAAAATTAATCTTACTGGATAATCCAAATACTAAGCCTGACGTTCTGGAAACAAAAGCAAGAACTATGCTTGAGTTGTCTAAAATAGCCGAAAATGCTGAAAAAAATGAGTCAATTAAGCCGAAGGGGCAGGAAGTTGAGCCAATAAAAAACGATGATACCAGTAGTAGAAATTCCCAAAATAAAGCTAAACCAATAAATACAGAACAAAATGTGTCACAAAAGATTATCGATAGTAAAGCTGTAATTGATGAAATAAAACTTAAATATTCAAATAGGTTTAGTGATAAAGAGCTAATTGAAGTTGCAAAATTTACTCAAGTAGAGCCTGAATTTATGAATAAAATTCTGGAGCAAAAAACTTTAAGCTATAGTGATAAAGAAATTGAAAGACATTCTTTTTCTGATATAAAATCTTTGTTTGAAGCCTATAAAGAAAATCCTCAGTTGGTTGACGACCTTTTAAATCAAACAAATTATTGGGATAGAAAATCTCCTCGTTATAGTGGGCAAAAAATATTAGCGATTGTTCAATATAATAAAGAGGAACCCGAATTTACTCAGTTTTTGTTAAGCCAAAAACAAGGTGACATTTGCAGATTTGATGCATATAGTTTTCAAATGGCTATGAATTTGTATAAAGAGGCTCCGGAATTAACCAAAAAACTTTTAAGTTATAAATCGGTAGTCAACAAAGAAACAAGTTATATTTTTAGCGCCGAGGATGTAAAAGATTTAATGCCATTTTATAAAGAAAATCCACAATTTGTTGATAAATTAGTATCATATGTATCATATCCTGGTATACTTGTTTCAGAAGGTGCGATTCCAAGATTTTTCTCAAGTGGTATTATGCAAATTTGTGAATTAAGAAGAACAATATCTGATAAAGAGGGTTTGAATTTTATAGATAAATTGCTTGATATGAAAAATGATAAAGATGATTATCGGTTTGGAGCATCCGATATCGTTGATTCTTATAAATATTATACAAAAGAACCGGAAATATTTTTAGAATTACTAAAATTTACTGATGATTCAGCTTCTAATATGTTTAACTTTTTACAAAGAGTTAATGATGATAACAGAGAAGATATAAAGAAAGCACTATCTTATTTTAATTCTAATCGAGGTATAAGTTTTGATAGTGTATTAAGATTTTCTAATTTATTAAAAGATTTTCCATTTTTAGAAGATATTTTACCAAACACTAAAGCTCAAAGAAATAATTTAGCTTGTTATGGTTTTTATCCGGAAAATTTAGTTTGTGATTTAGAAAGTTTTGTTAAGAATGCAAAAGATTATAGTGATAATGAAAAATCTATTATAAAGACATTGGTTGCAAATAACGTTTCATTCCAAGATATTAGTACAATCTTAGGGCTTTCAAAAGGGATGACTCCAGAACAAATTTTGCGGGTTGTTACAACATCAGATAGAAACTTTTGGACTATAAAAAAACAACTTGAAGATTTAAATGCTATTAAGCAAACATCTGAAACAATTCCATATACAAGAATTGAGATAGATGAAAATTATTGTGCAAATTATTTTAAAAACTTAGGTTTTACTGAAGCGGAAAGTATAGCTCTAGCCAAAGAAAATTATGCATCTATTTTAGTTATTTATGCAAAGGCAAAAATGCTTGATGAAGGTATTACTCCAACTCCAAGTATGTTAAAAGAAATGATTGAAATTGCTAAAAATTCAACTGATAAGGAAATGCAAGAACTTATAGCATTAAAAGATATTGCAAATTATTTTAATGAAGAGAATTTTAATTTATATAAACAAAAAAATCCTAATAAAGAAGTATATGAATTTATTGAAGATTTGATGGGGCTTGTTAAGAAAAATTTCTTAGATGATAATGATATTAATTCGCTTCTTCAGAAATATGCCCAAATATCAATAAATGAAGAAGATATTATTTGTTATCCCAATTTGATTTTAGATTTAAAAGATATAACTGAAGCCGATATAGTATTTTGTATTGAAAAGATAAATCAATTAGGATTAAATGGTTCTGACATAAATAAGGTAGGTCTGCTTATCAAGTATAAAGAATTTGAAAATATTGAACCAACAACAGAGATAAAAGAGTTGGCGAATTATTTGCTTGGTAACGAATTATTATTAAAAGATTTAATTCCAGAAATGTTATCCGGCGTTAGTTCAAAAAATAAAGAGATAGAACAACTTAAAATTGAAACCTTGAAAGATTTTATTGAAAATACCAATATTCCTTTTGAAAAATTAGGTGATTTATTTAAAAATTTATCATCTGATAATATTGAGGTTTTAAATATTCAAATTAATAAAATTAAATCATTAAAATCATATTCTAATGTAAATTCCTTTGCTAAATTATTACGCTATGATAATAACGAAAGTTTAAACCACTCCTTAAAAATATTTGATTACTTAAATGAAAATAAAAAAAATGAACGTTGGAGTAGATCTATTTTAGGTAATATTGAAAGTTCCAAAATAGATAGAAAAGAATTATTAGATATATTAAGTTTCTTAATTGATAGAGGTTTACAGCCGGATGAAGTTGGTAAAGTTTTAATTGATATAAATGACAACTTTAGAGAAAATCCAAGAGAATATGTAGAGGTATATTTAAAACTTAGAAATATTGACTCATTAAAACCCCAGCTTGATACAATATTAAATTATTATTTCTCAAAAGATATTTCTAAAATTAGGATGGATAAACGAATAGATGTTTATGATACATTGTCAAATCTTGATGATGCGACAAAACAGATGCTAATAAATATGGATATAAGTATTGAAAAAATCCTTGATAAAATAGTTGAATCCTTAGCTCAAAAACGTCCTGTTATTGAGATGCCTAAATCTCAAAATAAAAATTTATTTAAAGATTTCCTTGCAAATAATGATAAGGAAATAGATGAGTTTATAACAAATTTTGATTTTTCGCAATATGGAAAAGGCGGGCTGCCATTAAAATATTCAAGAAGTGATTTTTCAAAGACTATAAACGAAATACTGAAAGACTTGCCTGAAGATGATGCTAATTTGATATTAAAACATTTTGGCTTAATAAAAGGTGAAAATGGTTATGACGGGCTTATAAATAATCTTCCGTTTACAAATACCAAAGTGAGTCCAGATACACAAACTGCTGCAAATAGAATACTTGAAGAAATAGAAGCCTTTACACTAAATAATGAAGTTGTGATAAATGATTTAAAATCCAAAAAGATATTAGACGGATTAATAAAAGGCTGTCCTGAATTTACAAGTATCATAGGTAAGCAGCAACATAGTACTCACGCATATTCAGTGGATATACATACTTTAAAAGTTTTACAAAGTGCAATGAACAATCCTATATATAGAACATTGAGTGATATTGATAAAACAATACTTAAGTTTTCAATATTATTCCACGATATGGGTAAAAAAGCAGGTGTTGTTGATACAGACCATGCAGCATTGAGCGCAGATTATGCTTGGTCAGTTCTTGATAGATATCCTTTCCCCGAAACTGTTAAAGAAAGAATTATTGATATAATATCTAATCACCATTGGTTTGAAAAGTATAATAAAAATGAGTGTACAGCAAATGATGTTGCAGTACATTGCAGAAGGCCGGAAGATGTCAAAATTTATGAAATTTTCTCCAAAGCTGACTTTGAAAACGTAAATGAAAAATTCCATCTTGGTGAAAAATCAGGTGGCGCGACTACCCGAGAAGAATTTGATAAATTTATGTCCAATAAAATGCAAGCAATAAAGGCTGCTGTTAATAAAATACATCAGAAAGCAAACTTGGTTTTTGATACCTTGTTTATGAAAAATGGAGATAAATTCCCTACTAAAAATGTCAAAATTGCTGATGAAGAAGTAACGCTGAAAGTACTAAATTTTTCAGAATTGCCTGATGGTGCAAGCCTTGAGGAATATGGTTTTGCTCCTAGAGTAACTAAAGAGAATGCAAGATTTGTTGTCCACATGACTGATGCAATCAAAGCAAAGCTAGAAACGGCTTTTATTCTTATGGCTAATCCGGCAAGACTCTCAACTTGGTCTACTTCACTTGTTAAGCTTGATAACAACAGAACATATTCTAATCGGAAATTCGGTTTTGTTCTGGAAACTCCACAGGCAAATATTTCTGAAGCAGTTTTTAAAAATATAGGTAGTGGGTACGGTAAAGGTATAGATATTTTTGAAAGTTTATTGTTTAAAGAACCTCCGACTAATAATAAGGATGAAATTGATAGCAGGCACTTTGTAAAAAATTACTTTGTAGAAAAGATGAACACCTTAGGCTACAACATCTCAGATGAAAATTATGCAGAAATAACAAAATACTTATTTACAAAAAAATATTTAACTCAAATAAAAGATATCAAAATTGATGGTGCAACAATCAAGGCAAAAGACTTGGTAGAAGCATTAGAATATTCTAGAGAACAACTTTTCCAAGGCGGTGATATACATAATGAAATAGTATCTGTAAATCCGAAGGTAAAAGGTTTATTTGCTAAAGTTGAAAAATTGGAAGATTGTCCGCCGGAGTTCTTAAAGTTTGCTAAAGAACATAATCTGCCAATAATTCTGATGCCACCGGCAAAGCAGCTTTAAAACAAAAAATAAGCCTCCAATATTTATATTGAAGGCTTATTTTTTTATTTGCTATAAATTAACCAAGTAATTCCTTAACTTCTGTAGCTAAGTTCTTTGTATCAAGTTTAAGTCCTGGTCCCATTGTTGTTGTAAGGTAAACAGACTTAACATAAGTACCCTTAGCTGAAGCAGGTTTTGCTCTTAAAACTGCATCTGCAAGTGTTGCAAAGTTCTTAACCAAATCTTCTTGAGAGAACTGGATTTTGCCGATAGGACAGTGAATCATACCTTGCTTGTCAGCTCTGAATTCAACTTTACCAGCTTTTGCATCCTTAACAGCTTTTGCAATATCTAATGTAACAGTTCCAGTCTTAGGGTTTGGCATTAAACCTTTTGGACCAAGAACTTTACCTAATTTACCAAGCATACCCATACAGTCAGGTGTTGCAATAAGTGTATCAAATTCAAACCAACCACCGCTGATTTTATCAATGATATCTTCTGTTCCTGCAAAATCAGCCCCTGCTTCTTTCGCTTCAGATACCTTAGCACCCTTTGCAATAACACAAACACGAACTTCTTTTCCTAAACCTGCCGGTAATACTACTGTTGAACGTACTTGTTGATCAGCGTGTTTTACTTCAATACCTAATCTCATATGACATTCAACTGTTTCATTGAACTTAGAAAGTTCTTTTGATATTTCTTGTAATTTAGCTATGGCTTGTGTTGAAGATGTTGGTTGTTCAAAACCTTCTAACATTTCCATAACTTTCTTTTGTTTTTTAGTTATCTTTGACATTTTTAAATTTCCTTTCATGGTATTAACGGACTAAAGTCCTTCCATAACTTATATACTCTATTAATCTTTGATGAAATCGGTTACGCTTCTTCTTTAACAGTAACACCCATAGCTCTGCAAGAACCTTTAATCATCTTAACAGCAGCTTCCATAGTTGTTGCGTTTAAGTCGTTCATCTTAATCTTAGCGATTTCTTCAAGTTGTGCTTGAGTGATTTCACCAACTTTTTGCTTGTTAGGAACAGCTGAACCTTTTGCAAGATTAATAGCTTTCTTTATTAAAACAGGAGCCGGTGGAGACTTAGTAACAAAAGTAAAACTTCTGTCTTCATAAACATCAATAACAACCGGGATAATATATCCTGCTTGTGATTCTGTTCTAGCATTGAATTGCTTACAGAAATCCATGATGTTAACACCGTGTTGACCAAGAGCCGGACCTACCGGAGGTGACGGATTGGCTTTACCTGCTTGGATTTGCAGTTTAATTTTTCCTACTACTTTTTTTGCCATTTTATTTCTCCTTTCGTGGTACGAACGGGGGCAAACCCTTCCACGTTCTGTGTATTATATTTTTTGTATTTGCTTATATTCTAATTCTACAGGCGTTTCACGACCAAATACTGATACGTTAACTCTTAATTTTGCCTTGTCAGGATATACTTCTGTAATATCTCCGACAAAATCAGCAAACGGTCCTGAGATAATTCTAATCTTATCTCCTGCCTTAACATCAAGCTCAATTTTTTGAACTTGTGATGTAGAGCGATGAATAATCTTTTTAATTTCACTTTCTTTGGCTGGGATTGGCTTTTTAGCAGAGCCAACAAACTTAGTTACACCGGCTGTATGTCTTACTACATACCAACTGTCTTCGTCCATTATCATTTCGACCAAGACATAGCCCGGGAAAATCTTTTCATCTTTTTCGTGTTTTTTACCGTTCTTAATTTGTGTCACTGTTTTTTGCGGTACTTCTACACGGAAAATCTTATCTGACATATTCATGTATTCAATACGTTTTTCAAGATTGCTCTTTACCTTATTTTCATAACCTGAATATGTGTGTACTATATACCAACGTTTTTCGTTTTTACGATGGTTTTTTTCACCTTCTGCAGCTTGTTCTTCTTCTACTGCTTCCGGTTCAGCTACATTCATTTCTTGGTCTTTTTCGCTCATTTATTTCCACCTTATATCTTTGATAATACAAAATCAAATAAAATATCTACTACATAGATAAATACTGTGAATACAAATACTATTCCAACTACAAAAACTGTTTCTACGACGACCTGTTGTCTTTCAGGCCAGGTAATTTTGCCCCACTCGGATTTTACGCCCTTAAAATAATTTATTATACCGTTTGCGGCATTGGTCATATTTCCGTTTTCGCTTGTTTTTGTACCCATTTCTGTTCCTTTTTTTTATTTAAAATTCACGCCCTGAAGGACTCGAACCCTCGACATCCGGTTTTGGAGACCGACGTTCTACCAACTGAACTAAGGACGCTTATGACAGACGAGCCGATTCGTCTGTCTTATTTGCTACTTAGTTTCTTTATGGTTAGTGTGTTTTTTACATGTTGGACAATACTTGCTTAATTCAAGTCTGTCTTTTATGTTCTTTTTGTTCTTAACGGTTGTGTAGTTTCTTTCTTTGCAGTCTTCACATGCTAGAACTACCATTCTGTCATTTTTTCCTTTAATGCCCATTGTTTTATTCCTTTATATTTTTTGTTTTCTATCTAAAACAGAATGTGATAATCACATTCTGTTTTTATCGGCGTACGAATTTATCGTAATACAAACATATTTTTATTGCAAACATTTACGAAGATTTGTTAAGCCTTGTTAATCAATATATTCTTTCTATTTCTTTAAATAAAAAACAACCGACAGTTAAACATTTCTGTCGGCTGTTCTATTCTATACGTTATTTTTTATCCTAACCAATGTAAGAATCTTATTCCGATGTATAGTGTTGACATTACTAATGATACAAATGTAACTAATACACCATATTTCAAATAGTACATAAACTTGATCGGATAACCTTTACCGGCCGCAGTTTCTGAAACGATTACGTTTGCTGCTGCGCCAATAATTGTCATGTTTCCACCCAGACATGCACCTAATGATAAACACCACCATAGCGGGTGAGTATATGCTGCGCCCATTTGGTTTTGGATTTCTAATAACATTGGTGCCATTGTTGCTGTGTAAGGAATATTATCAATAATACCTGACAAGATACCTGAACACCAGATTATTATCATTGATGTTGCGGCTTGTGAACCGTCTGTAACTTTTAAAATCCAGTCAGCCATCAATTTGATACCGCCTGATGCTTCTAAACCACCAATAATGATGAACAAGCCGATGAAGAAGAAAATTGTACTCCATTCAACTTCTTCAAAGATTTTTGCTGGTTTTTCAAATAATAATAAGAAGCTGGCACCGATCATTGCTGTTACACAAGTTTGAACGTGGGTTACATCGTGCAGTACAAAGCCTACTATTACTAAGAATAATACAATTGCTGATCTCCACATTAAAAATTTATCGGTTATTGTATGGGAGTTATCTATTTCTGCAATTTTTGCCATTTTTTCAGGTGTTGTTACAAGTTGTTTTCTGAATATAAATGCAAGTATTGCAACGTTTACTATTAAAATATATGCAACAATATCAGTCAATTCTTTTATGAAGTCTAAGAATGATAAACCTGCTGTACTTCCGATAATGATGTTTGGCGGATCGCCGATTAATGTTGCTGTACCGCCGATGTTTGATGCCATAATTTCTGTTATCAAAAACGGTATTGGATTTATATCCAATTCTTTTGCAATAGCAAAGGTTACAGGCATAATTAAGATAACTGTTGTAACGTTATCTAAAAATGCAGAGGTTATTGCTGTAAAAACTGCTAAACTTGCAAAAATCCATACAGGATGACCTTTGGTTTTTTTCAGCATTTCATTCGCTAGCCAGTTGAACATACCACTTCTGGTTGCGATGCTTACTATTATCATCATTGATACAAGTAAGAAGATTACGTTAAAGTCAATGTAATTGATAAAGTAATGCGGGTCGAAGCCGCCATCTGCTGTTTTTTGGTATTGGCTTAAGAGTCCCAATATTAAAGTTAAACCACCGCCTAATAGTGCGATGGTTGTTTTAGGAATTCTTTCTGCTGCAATGAAAATGTATGCTACTAGCAAAATTATTGCAGATACCATAACAGCATTGTTTTGTACAAATGTTGTTAAAATTTCCATCGTTTTCTCCTCTTTATTCCACTTCGCTTGTGTAAATTAACTATTTAATTTAATTTTACTATAAATATAAATTTTGGTAGCATTTTTTTTAATTTGATTTGACTTGCAAGTTTCACTTTTATTATAATAATTACGTTATGACAAAGATTATTAAAGTACAAAAAGGAACAAAAGATATTTTGCCGGAAGATATTTCTTTATGGCAATTTATGGAATCAACCGCTCTAGATGTTTTTACAAGAGCCGGTTACAAGGAGATAAGAACACCGATTTTTGAGGCTACAGAGCTTTTTCAAAGAGGGGTTGGTGACACTACAGATATTGTTAATAAAGAGATGTATACTTTTGAAAAGTCTGAGCGATCACTCACTTTAAGACCGGAAAATACAGCAGGTGTTGTGCGTTCTTATATTGAAAACGGTATGCATAGACTATCGGCTCCTGTCAAGTTATGGTATAAGGGCCCTATGTTCAGATATGAAAGACCTCAGGCAGGACGTCAACGTCAATTCCATCAAGTTGGGGTTGAGATGTTTGGGGTCAAAGAGCCGGCTGCAGATGCGGAAGTAATTTTGTTAGCCATTGATTTCTTAAAAAATCTTGGTTTGCCAAATTTGTCTGTTGAAATTAATACTTTGGGATGTTCTGAGTGCAGAAAAAAATTCCGCGCGCTGTTAATTGAAACTTTAAGACCTTATTATGATGCTTTGTGTGATGATTGCAAAGAGCGGTTTGAAAAAAATCCTTTAAGACTTCTTGATTGTAAAGTTGAGTCGTGTAAAGAGATTTTTGCTAAGCCTGAAATACAACAGGTTATTCAATCAGATTTTACTTGTCCTGATTGTAGTATACATTTTGAAAACTTGAAATCCTATTTAGATGCTTTAGGCATTGTTTATAAGGTTAATAAACAATTGGTTAGAGGGCTTGATTATTATAACAGAACTGTTTTTGAAATTAAGTCAGAAAATCTTGGGTCTCAAAATGCTGTTTGTGGTGGCGGAAGATATGATACTCTTGTTTCTAATCTTGGCGGTGAACCGACTCCTGCAATTGGTTGGGCGATGGGCATGGAAAGACTTGCTAGCCTATTAGAAAATAAATTCGATGACAAACTTGATATATATGTCGTTTCAGATAATAAAACTGAAACATTAAAACTTGTTCAACGTTTTAGAAGCTTAAATTATAGTGTTGATTTTGATATGGCGGGTAAAAAATTTACTAAACAGCTTGAAAAGGCTGCTAAAACTGCCTATTTCGCTATTATATTGGGTGATGATGAAATTAATGGCGAGTATTTAACTCTTAAAAATTTAGAGACGGCAAAACAAATTCAAGTACCATTTGCTAATATTGATGATTTTGAAAAGCATATGTATAAATTTATTAGGACTAATTCTTCGGAGTGGATGCAATCTAAGCTATCTATGTTAGCTTCAGGGTTTACTATTTCATAAATAGTTTTATATAAAGTTTTGGCTAAGGCGGATTTTTATATCCGCTTTTTTTATTGCGTTTTTGTTATTTTTTGTATCCCCTTTAAATACTTATAAAATCTAGATTTCAAGGTGATTGTTTTTATAATGTTTGTAAACTTTTGTAACAAATTTGAATCAAACATGTTATTAAAAAATGAAAATCAGGAATATATATTTTGTGGGTACCACGCAAGGAAGCAAAAAATACAAGACAAAATGAAAGGAGTCTTAAAATGTCATTATCAATTGTTACAAACGTTCAATCACTCAAAGTTCAACAAAACTTAACTGCGGCAACCAACACATTAAATACCGCAATTGAGAGAATGACCACCGGTTACAAAATTAACAGTGCAAAGGATGATGCAGCTGGTTATAGTATTGCATCACAAATGGAGGCAAAATTAAGTTCTTATGATGTTGCTGCTAACAACGCACAAATTGGTTTGGATATGTTAACAACAACAGAAGAAAATTATTCATTAATAGTTGACCACCTTCAACGTATCAGAGATTTGACCGAACAAGCTGCAAACGGCACTTATTCTGACGATTCAAGAGCTGCAATAGAGGCTGAAATTGCATCAAGACTTGCTGAAATTGACCGTGTTGCTGGAAGTGCAGAATACAATGGTATGCTGCTTATGGACGGTTCAATAAATGATGATATTAATATTCAAGTAGGTATTGATGGTTCTGCAAACAGTAAAGTTACACTTGGCGCAACTTTATTTGAATCGGCAACAGCACAAGATTTGTTAGGTTCTGACAATACTACTTTTGCTGGGGCTTGTACTGCTGCTGATACTGCGGCTGATCAACTTTCTCTTCTAGATGCCGCTATTGACAATATTAGTACTAGAGTTACTAATTTAGGTGCTTCTCAAAACAGACTTGAATCTGCTATTGATTCTATTAATGTTACTACAGAAAACTTAACTTCTTCTTTATCGACTGTTAAAGATGCTGATATAGCTGAAGAGTCTACAAGATATTTGCAAGCTCAAATTCTTCAATCTGCTGCTACTACTTTATTATCTACTGCAAACCAAACTCCGGCAGTTGCATTGGAATTAATATAATAGCTTTTGATTTTGGATATGTATATTTAAGAGTAGAGTTTTTCTCTACTCTTTTTTTTATTATATTGTTGACTTGATTTTTTAGTATGTTTACCTTAACATTGATTTATGGATGGCGACATGGCCAAGTGGTAAGGCAGGAGCCTGCAAAGCTCTTATCCCCCAGTTCGAATCTGGGTGTCGCCTTTTTTTATTGCTTTTTTTGTCTTTTAACATATACTACTGGGGCATATTTTTAGTTTAACTTCCGGTCTTAAAGACTTTTTTTATTCGTTTTTTTTGTTGTTTATGTTTAACGTATTCCTTTTATGGCTTGCTTTTTAGTCTTGTTTTGTAAAGTTTTGTAACAATATTACTCTAGTTTTGTTATTACTTATAAGATATCGGGAATATATATTATGTAGGATCTGCGCAGGGCCGCGCTACAAAATATGGAGAACCGATTATGTCTATATCAATTGTTACAAATGTACAATCCTTAAAAGTTCAACAAAACTTAAATGCTGCAACTAAGACGTTGAATACAGCTATTGAAAGGATGACTACTGGTTACAAAATTAACAGTGCAAAAGATGATGCCGCTGGCTATAGTATTGCATCACAAATGAATGCTAAACTTAGTTCATATGATGTTGCGTCAAATAATGCACAAATTGGTTTAGATATGTTGACTACAACAGAAGAAAATTACAGTTTAATTAATGAACACCTTCAACGTATAAGAGACTTGACGGAGCAGGCTGCTAACGGAACATATTCCGATGACTCAAGAGCTGCAATTCAAGCTGAAATTTCATCCAGACTTGCCGAAATTGACCGTATTGCTGCAAGTGCTGAATATAATGGTATGGCATTAATGGATGGTTCTACAGGTGACGTAAATATTCAAGTTGGTATAGATGGTTCTGCAAATAGTAAAGTAACTTTAGCTGCTAATTTGTTTGATTCTGCTACTGCTCAATCATTAATTGGTGTTGCTAATGCTACTTTTGCTGATGATTGTTCGGCAGCCGATTCTGCAGCTGATCAACTTTCTCTTTTAGATGCGGCTATTGATGATATTAGTACTAGGGTTACTAATCTTGGTGCTTCTCAAAACCGTTTGGAATCTGCTATTGATTCTATTATGGTTACTACGGAAAATCTTACATCATCTTTGTCTACAGTAAGAGATGCTGATATTGCTGAAGAATCTACTCGTTATTTACAAGCTCAAATCCTTCAATCTGCTGCTACTACACTGTTATCTACTGCTAACCAAACTCCATCAATTGCTTTACAATTGATTTAGAGTTAGTTATATAAATTTATCCGACCGGTCCTGAGTTTTCAGCTAACTCCGGTCGGATTCCCTTTTATTTTGATTTTTTAGTTCTGTATTTATTTTGTCTCGGATTTTGTTATAGTTCTTGGGATATTTTATCACTTTGCCTTCTTCTGATATTTGATAAAATATTTTTATATTTTTAGTTGTTGGCTTCATAAATATTTTTTTTGCAATTCTTTTTTTTGCTGGAATTATTATTCCTAAGGTGCTCATTTCTTCTATGTTTTGGTCATTTGCTAAATATTCTATAAAATCTAGTGATTCTTTATAATACTTTGTATTTTGGGAAATTCCCCAACCGGTTGCATCTATTGGCACAATACTTCCGTTTTTACCTGTTGGAAATTTTATTATATCCCAGTCAAATTTCGCGAGTTCTGTTATTTTGGGGGTCATCCATCTCCCAGATAAGTAAAAGGCGCTTTTTTCATTTATAAAAAACTCTGCTCCTGTTGATTTCCCTATTTCATATGCTTCGGGACTATAATGATATTTGCAGCTCATATCTTTATATAATTCTATACTTTTATAATTTTTTAGTTCATTTATTTCTTGATCTATAACTTTACCATCTATACTCAGAAGAAATGGGTATAAATAGTATAGGTCATCTTCCAACAAAATTGAATATTTATTATGCTCCTTTAAGGCTTTACTTATCGTTAAAAAGTCATCTATTGTCCAATTATCATCAGGAATGTTTATTCCATATTTCGTTAATAGGGTTTTGTTAACATAAATAACTAACATTGACATATCTCTTGGGAGGGCTTTTAAATTCCCTTTATATGATAAACCTTCTATTGCTGTTTTAAAATATGTATTTTTATATTTTGTGTCTTCCAGTGTTTTTAAATACTTTCCATATTGTTCTATATTTTGGTTATTTATTAAGATGATATCTGGTTCTGTTTTTGATGCTAATAGCAAATGTATTTTTTTATAATAGTTTTCTGGAATATGTATTAGTTTTATTCTTATATTTGGGGTTGCTTTTTCATATTCTTTTATTTGATTCTTTAGTATTTGGATTTCTGTTGCTGTTCCCCAACAAGAATATGTTAACTCTATATTATCTGGACTTGTTTTTTCATTACATCCACATAAATATATTGGCATAAGTAATAGCACTAGCCATTTTTTTATCATAGTGCAAGAACCATTTTTATATCATTTTCTGTTATATCAACTACAAATTTTTCTTTATCAGCTCTTATTATATATCGAGCTTCACCTGTTTCTGTTTCTTCTGCCTTCCTTGCTGTAAGGCTCTTTGGTTCTGTTGTTGAGTCAAAGGTATGTAATATCTTGGTTTCACCCTTTTTTATACCCACTAATTGTACTTTATCCTCATATCTTGTTAGGTATAGCTCTGTTGCAAAATCTATATTACATGATGCTATAATTTCAGCGTTTGTATCTATTATTTCTTTTGATTCACTTTCAATAGTTGAACTGTTTTCTACTTCTGTTTCATCTGGTTGTGGTTCTTTTTTATTAAAGTCAAGACCTAAGGCTTTAAATTGATTTTCAATGTCATCCATAGATGTGAATACTGTTGTCGTAAATTGGTCATTTTCTAACTTATTTGTGTCTTCCGGTTTGATTAATTTGTATTCTGATAATATAGAATTATCCGTTTCTTTATCCGTTTGTTCGTTATTTATAAGCTCCATTTCTTTTGCTATTGCTTTTTCAATATCTTCATTACTTGGGGCTTCTTCACTTGTTTCATCTTTTACAAATGAAAATTCTTTGAAAATTGCGTCATTTGAAAAATCTACATTTGCTAAATCAGGATATAAATTATCGTCTAATACTACTAATTCATTAGGATTTTCTACATCTTGCGTTTTTATTAGCGTAAATGCAAAGTCTTTTTCATTTTCATAATATTGTATATTTTCTTCATCTTCTTTTTCTTTTCTCATTTGAGCTTCGATTATTGCATCTTCTGACATTTCATATGAGGTTATCGGTGAAAATATTACATTTATGTCTATATCGTTAAATTTTATATCGTTTCGTTTTATTATTGAATCAATTACCTCATCACTTAGTAATGGGTATTTTTTATCAAAATCTTCCAGTGTTAATAATCTTTCTTTGGGTTGTTTATTTTGATTTGTTTGTTCTATAATCTCTGGTGAAAGATCTGTCTGTAATTGTTCTTGGAGTAGTGCTAGGTCAGCATCTGAAAATTCCATATTTTGTGTTGCTATTACATCATCTATTAAATTATCGATTGGGTTATTTTCTTCTGCTTTTTCTATTGGTTCTGAATCCTCTGTTGATTCATTCTCCGCTTCTTTTGTAATATCGCCAATGTATTCTTGTTCTTCATTTGAATCCTGTTCTTCATCCTTATCTACAAATGAAGCTAGAAAATCATCTATATCATCTTCATCTGTTTCTTGGCTTTGGTTTGATTGATAATCGCTTTGTATGCTAGACATTGGACCCGTATATATTTCATCCAAATCAATTACTGCTTTTTCTTCTTCTTTTTCTATTTCTTTTGTTTCAATGTTAGTTTTATTTTTATCATAATCGCTCAAGTCTAAAAGACTTTTTTCTATTGAGTTGATTTTTTGTGGTTCTTTTTCCTTGATTATTTCTTTTTTTGTTTCTTTTTTTTGTTTCTTTTTGTTATTGGCAGACTTAGTGTCGTCTATACTGATATCCATATCACCACAGAGTTCACGAATTTTGTCCTTTCCTTTTATATATAAAAGAACGACAATTAGTAATACTGCCACACTACCTATTAATAATGATAATATTTCACTAGAATGATCTCTTTTATAGGTGTTAGTTTTTGGTGTATTTGCGTTAGACGAAGTAGTATCAATCTGTTTTTCAGAGATATTTTTTGTCATTAGTTCATCAGGTGTTGGAGGATTCTCTGATTCTATTTCTTCTTCGACAAATTCTTCTTCTGTTGATTCTGGTTCAGGTTCTTCTTTGGTTGGATTGTATAATTCTTGTTCTACTATTGGGCGTTGTTTGGTATTTGTTTGATTTTGTTCTTCTTGTGGTAAATCTTCTTTTATTTTGTTAATAGCTTTTAGTATACTGTTAGAGTTCATTTTTATTGATATTTTTGTATATGCATCGCCTCCGGTTGAAGATGTTAAAGTTACAACTTTTACAAAGTCAATGTTTTTATTTGATGGATGATATAGACTTTTGCTGCCTTTACCTACATTGGGTAATATTATATTGTAATACCCTCCGGATTTTGTTGCTTTAACCTGTCCTTCATAACCTTTCTCTGTTATTATTGTTGCGGTTATTTCTCCGTCTGATTCTGTAAATTGTATATCTACTATATTATTATCAAAAGTTGTTGCAAAAGTTGTCGTTATACTTAGTACAGTTGCTATTGTTAAGCTATATAATCTCTTCTTTATTACACTATTCATATTTCTTATTTTAACATAAATCTTTAATATTGTGTATATTTGTAACGTTTTTATATCTTGATGAAATTTTAAAAAAAATATATACTTATAATATATATACAACCTATGGAGGATTATTATGTCATCAGTTAATAGTAATCAATTTGCACAAATGTTTAAGGAAGTTTTTGGTGCTTCTAAAATTACTAAAACCCAAGCCAATGCTCAGGGGCTTGACGTTTCTAATGTAGAATCTTCTACTATTAATGCTCAGGTTGCTTTTGAAGATAAGGATATGCAAGAGTATGTTATTGCTCAATATAATGCTGATCTGGATTCTTTAGACGAAATTCCTGAGGATGAAGAAGAAATTAAACCGGCTCAAGAAGGTTCTAAAGCAGATGCTTAATTTTTAATTTTAGCTTAAAAGACCTATATCAAAGATATAGGTCTTTTTTTGATGCTATTTTACTCTAAATTCTCCACTTGCCAGTGGAATATTTAGATTTTGTGGGTTATAAATTTGCATTATATATCTACCGGATTCGTGGAGGATAAAATAGTCAGTTTGATAGTAGACTTCATCTTTCATTAATCGATAGTCTTTTACTCGTACCATTTCATACCCACCGCGTTGGATTGAGTCACCTTGTTTGAATACTTGTATTCGGATATAGTCGTTTGTAAGAGCTTTTTTAGAGAAAAATAAATAGTATATTTTTTCTCCCTGATTAAATTCTGAAACAGGACTTAAAACCGTATCTTCTGTTATTGGACGGTTATTAAAACAGACAAACGCTTGCTGCTTAACACATCCGCTTAAAAATATTATACTGATTACCAGAATTATTATATTCTTTATCTTCATTACTGTTCTAATTGTTTAATCTTTGCATCGATAGTTTCTTGCATTAGCTCGTCTTCTTCGAACCCTTTATATAGAGTGTAATTTTCGATTGCATTAAACTTATCTCCAAGGTTTTCGTATGCTTGACCTAATGCGTAATATGAATACGGGTAGTCAGGAGTTAATTTTATTACGGTTTCAAAGCACTTAATGCTATCTTTGTTTCTGTTAAGTTTTGCATAGACAAGTCCTAAATTAAACCATCCGTTTGCAAAACCGGGGTTTGCTTCTACTGAGTGCTCATAAAATAATGCTGCTTTTTCTTCATCTCCAAGTAAATTGTATATATTCCCGATTTTTAGCATTGTTTCGCTATCTGTTGGTTTCATTATTGTTGCTTTAGTATAGTAATCGATTGCTTCGTGATATTTTCCGGCTTGATAATATTCATTACCCTTTTTAATTATATCGCTGTATGTTAATGCGGTATTTCCAGTGGTACTATTTGTTGTTTTTTCATTTTTTGTTAATGTTGTTTCTTTATTTTCTTTGGTTGTTGATACTTGTACAGATTTTTGTTCTTCTTGTTGTTTGGGGGCTTCTTTTATTTGACTAGCTTCAAATTCTTTATAGGCTTTATAATAATTGGTATTATCAGGCTCTTTTTCAAGTGCTAGTTTATAATTTTCGAGCGCTAGTTCAGATAAGCCCATTAATTGAGAGGCTTCTGCTATTCCAAAATACGCTGAACCTTCTTCTGGACTGTTTCTTAGTGCATCTTTAAAATATAATGTTGCTTGTGCATAGTCCATTCGTTCAAGTAGATAGTACCCGTATGAAATTTGTGCAGATACTAGATTTTTGGCGATTCTATCATTATCTTTTACCAATAATAAATCTTTATACAAATCGATTGCTGCAGGATAGTTCTTTTCTGCGTGAAGTACCAGTGCCTTGTTTGCTTTTACATCAAAATCATCAGGTGTACTTTGAAGTACCAAGTCATAGTATTTTAGTGCATTAGAATAGTCTTTATTTTCGTGATAGTACCTTGCCAGTAATTTTTGGGTTTCTACGTTTGAAGGATCTTTTAAATATGATTTCTCAAGATTTAATAGTGCAAGAGCATCTTTTCCACTATCTTTATATACTATTCCTAAGTTTTTATATGCTGCTGCATCTTCCGGGTAGGCTTCTATGTATTCTTTGTAGGCGGTTATTGCGTCTTCATAATTCCCCATATTTCCTAATAAATTTGCATAATCAAATTTTAAACCTGCTAATTTGGGGTTTAGTTCAAATGTTCTATTAAATGCAGCAAGTGCTTCTTCTTTTTCATCAAGATTTTGATATGAAAGTGCTAAATTAGCCCAAGCTACTGTGTTTTTATCATCAAGTTCGACTGCTTTCTTTAACATTGGTATCGCACTTTCATATTTCTGAGTATTGTATAGTGCGAGTCCGTATCGAAAATAGTCTTTGAAATTTGATGGGTAGTTTTTGTATAAATTATTATATATATCGCAGGCACTTTCGTAATCTTTTGTTGCCAGATATGAGTTGGCAAGGTTTTCATTTGCTTCTATATGTTCAGGATATGCCGCTAAAAAAGTATTATAATAATCAATTGCAGATTTATAATCTTTTGAAATATATTTTACATTTGCTAAATTTAGGTAATTATATTTATAACTTGGAAATATCTGTGTGCCTTTATAATATGATTCAAATGCAGCATCATAGTTTTGAAGGCTTTGTTGAAGGCTTCCGATACTTATATAAATAAAGGCATCATTTGGCTGTAATTTTAACGCTTTGTTATAAGCATTTAATGCGGCCTTATAATCTCCTGTTTCCGCATATAATCCTGCGACTTTGGTATATAACATTGCATCATCACCATTTATTTCTAAGGCTTTATTTATTATGTTTATTGCCTGAGAATAATTATGTTTATATTCATAACTGCACGCTTCTTGATATAGGTCGTGGGCTTCTTTACTCATTTTGGCATCAACGCTTAAAGTTGTTCCTAATAACAGGATTAATGCTATTGTGTAGTTTATATATTTCATATTTATCCTCATATTTTATTCTTTTAGTTTTGTTTTTTGAACAGGCCTTTTACTCCGTTTAGTATGTTTTTACCTGTGTTAACTATTTCTTCTACTGCTTTTATTTTTTCACCGTTATCTGTTTCTATTTTTTCAAATAATCCGGCATTGTTTTTTATTTCTTCAAGTGTTCTCTGTTGTATATATGAATTTGCATTGTCTATATCGCTTTGAACTACAAGCCATTTGAATGATTTGACTAATGATAGAGGTTTAGCAACATCTCCTCTGGCAATTACTTGGAATTTTGTTGCATTGTAATCAGAGTAATCTTCACTGAAGTGTGGGATTGCATCCATTTCTTCTTGAGTTATTGTTTCACAAAATAGACGATACAGTCCTAAGGTTGCTACACTCATTATTGATGAACCGGTTTGAGTTTGTATCATATTAACGGGATTTAGCATTGCAATAGGTCCTAACATATCAGATATTGTTGATGCTAGGCGACCTCTTATTTGAAAATCTGCAGTATTCTTTAGTATATCAAATATACCTTCTATATTCAAACACATTACTTCTCCTAATGAGGTTATAGGATTTATTTTGGCGATTCCATTTTCTAGTAGAATTGTTCCTTTTAATTCGTCATATTTTGATGTGTTTACTGATAAAAGATCATTTATTATCTTGCCTATTGAAGTTTGGAAAAATTCGGAGTTCCTTATATTTTCTGCTAAAATCAAATTCTCTAAACGCCCGAAAGGCCCAAGCTGTCCATTTATCATTGTGAAGTCAACTGTACCATTTAACGTTTTCATTTGTTCTTCATAGCTGCTTCCTTTTAGAGATACATTTGCATTAAAACTTGCGGTTCCGGTTAAGGTATCTTTCATATTCGCTAAGCCTAAGAGTGATTTCTCTACATTAAAACCAGTACCTGATACATTTACTTTTAGTAAGGTGGTTATAATATTCATTGAGGCGTTGCCTCTAACTGTTCCTTCAAATGCCTTGGCAACTATGTCGTTAATGTACAATATATTATTCTTCATTAATAATTTACATACAATGTCTGTTGCATCAATACCTCCTGTTTTTAAGTGCTTGATATTGACATTGCCGTTTAATATTTCTACAGGAATATCTGCTTGCGTTGCAGTCGCATTATTTGATACACCTGTCTGTGGTATAAGTTTTAGTGCTGAGTCTGAAACTTTCATCACTTTGTCTAAATCTATATAATTAGAATTGACATCTAAATCTGTTATTATAATGTTTGACGAAGGTGTTAAATTTATATTGGAGTCTATTCCGATTATTGAATCGTTTAGATTTAACTCATTTGCTTTTACGTTAAGTGTATAACCTTTAAAATCAAATATTACATTTTTCACTTTTGTATATAAAGAAGGAATATTTATATTTTTTATTTCAAATTTTCCTTTCAATCTTGGAGAAGATAATGCTCCATAAGAGAACAAGTGCCCGCCAAAAGTGAAACTTGAATCCTTTAAACCTTGGATACTACCTGATAAATCTCCGTTTGTTTTTATTTTTAGAAGATTTATATGTAGGGTAGAGTTTAGCCCTGTTACTGTTCCTGATAATTCAATAATATCATTGTATTTAGTTATTGTTTTTTCAGGATTTTTTTCGTCTGGTACTATTGTTTTTATATAAATTCCAGAATCTTGTATTTTTATTCTATCTTGTTTGAAGTCAATTGTTGATTTTATTGTCGTGTTTTTTCCTGATAATAAATTCAAATGAATTGGCGTTAAGTAATTATTTTTGTCTGTATCAATAGTTATATTAAGAGTTTGCTTTTTGCTATCTCCATTTATTGTAGCTATTAATGGAATAATACCTTTAGCATCTATAAAGTTTGCTGCAGCACTTCCTAAAAGTTGTTTTATTCCGCTGGTTATTAATTTCCCATCTGCTTTTATATCAAATTTCGGGTTTGTAGAGTAGTTTTTTACTATACCTGATAAAGTGATTTCAGAATTGTTATTTATTCTTAATATTGAAGGATTAATTGTTATATCCTTTTCTGAAATATCTATTGTAGCTGTATCATTTGTTATTATTGATGTAGATTGTGGTATTGTTACTTTAAATCCCTTGTTGGTTATGCTTCCGGTTATATTTTTTAAATCGCTTGTAAACTTACCTTCAAATAAATTGTTAGTAAGTTTTATATTACTTGTATTTTCATACATAGTAAAATCTTTTAGACCTATTAAAATATTGCTTATAGCATTTTTTAAAGCGCCTTTTATTGTTATATTTGCATATAGGTTTCCGCTTGTTATACTAAGTGATTTTTTTATTTCAGCAGGCGCAAATGACTTAAATAATGGCGATAAGGGTAATTTTTCAAGATAAATTGTTATGTCGGCTATTGATTTTTCATTTATTGAGCCGTTTATTTTGATGTCTGAACCGTTTATTTTTGCTCCGGTATCTTTTATTTGTAGAAGGTTATTGCTTAAATCTATCAAGGAGTTAAAATTCATAAAGTTAAGATTATATTTTTTATTTACAATCCCTGCATCTTTTATGATTATTTGTCCATTAGATTTTAGCGTCTTAAAATTAGTTCTGAATGCTGTATCTGCTTGAATGTAACCATAGCCTGCAAATAAATTTAAATCATTTTTTATTTGTAATGTATTCAGTAAGGCTTTAGTTAAGACTATGATGTCATTAAAATATATTTTATCACTTTTAATAACTAAATCTGCAAACTTAGACTTTCCGTAATTAATCAAACCCTGAATATTGATTGATTGTTTATCTTTAATTACCAGATTAGTATCTATATTAGCTTTTGTTCCGCTGGTTTTTAAGTGTATATATGACTTAGGAAGTTGTATTCCTGACAAATTCATTGTCATATTATCGATATTAAGGGTTCCATACGTTTTTATTTCATTATTATTTTCACGTACTCTCATGTCCATTGCGATGTTTGCTTTAGGAGTATAGTCTCTGTAAACGAGTACAGGGTTTACAAATGGTATATCAATAATTTCTTGTGGGTCATCTTCTTTATCAAGTTCAGTTCCTTGCGGAATAAAACAATCGAGATTAATGTTAGCCAGAATAGTAGCTTCATTATCACTCATTAATTTTGAGTTGGTTTTTACTTTAAATGTTTTTCCGTTATAACCGAGGACTAGGTTTTCACCTTCAAGTGATAGTGTATGTTTTGATTTTAAATCATTTATTTTTGCTTGATAGTTATTAATTTTAATCTTTGGAATATTTACTCTTATAGGTAACGGCATTTTTGATGCGCTGCTTTCGGCTTGTGCATCTGCTTGTAATAATTTTTGTTCTATTGTGTCATCACCGTCATTAAGTATCGATTCTATTAATGTAACTATTTTAAATTGTTTTCCGTTTTGGATTTCTAAGTTTATAACGGGCGAATCGATTTCGGCACAAGATACTTTTACGCTCAGAACAAGTAAGTGTGGTAATGAAATCCTTGTTTTAATCTTGTTTGCACTTGTCAGGAGTGAGCCATCAGGCAGTTTAACCGAAAGATTTTCAGCTTGTATTCCTGTAGCAAGCAATGGAGTTGTGATTATTTTTGCATTTTCAAAGTTTATATCTAGCTTAGCATATTTTTGTGCAAGATTTTTAAGCTCTGGGGTGTATTTGTTTAAATCAATTATATTTGGCAATACAAATAAAAAGCACAAATAAAGTATAAAAATTAATATCCCTATAGCAACGCCAAGCCACTTGAAAAATGTTTTCATAATCACCTCGTTATAACGTTTTTTTATAACAGGATGGTAGCACAAATTTGCCTTCTCGGCAAGAGTTAAAAAGAATTGCTATTATGTCTTGAAATATTGGCTATTACTTCTCTACAGCTCTAAGTATAGTGATTTGTTTAAAATCCTATCATTTCTGAAATAGCTTTCATAGAAAATCGCTTTTTTAATTATATCATACCAATCGTCATAGGTTTCTTTGTAATTAGAAATATTTTTGTTTATATAATGGATTGTAATAACTCCTTTATGCCCTTTTGCGGCTCGTAATATTTCACATTGGGGAGATAGTTGCTTGTAACTGTTTGTACAGCGGATTGCTATTGCATCATTGGTTGTGTTTTTTATAATGGTGTACTTCCCTGTTGGGTTCTGGCGTTGGTTTAATTCAATAACATTTCCTAATAGCATTCTTGCTGTATTTATATAGTCATTGTAAGCGTGAATAATAACGGTTTTAGTCCATTTTTTTGTATTTTCACCTTTTAGTGTATATTGGGCAATACTTTCGCTTGTTGTTTGTTTGTAATAAGCCGGTTCCCATAGTTCTCCGTCTGGGTACTTTATAATTACAGTTTCATAAGCATAAGCTATACTTGTAGTTAGCATTATTAATATTATCAGGCTATATAAAAGGACTTTGTTCATCCGCCATTACTCCTTTTATTCCGGTAATTTCTTCTAATTTTTCTTTTATTAATACTTCACTTTCAAAGTGCCCGATATCAATTACTACTTTATTAGCTTCGCAGGCTGTGTGATATTTTAAATCTCCTGTGATAAAACAATCAGCTTTTGTTTCTTCTAAAAATTCGCTACCAGAACCGGCGCAAAATCCTAAAACTCTAACTTCTGTTACTTTTTGGTTATTTACATATCTTAGTTTGGGAGAAATTTCTTTTAATTTTGATATTAAATCTGTTAATAATACTGGAGATTCAAATTCAACTATTCTTACAAAATCATTTTCTTTTTCTGTTATTTCAAATCCTAATTTTTCAATTATTGTATCTGTAGTCCCGCCTGTTGCTTTATCTAGATTTGTATGCGCACAATACATTTGTACGTCTTTGTATTTTATCGGTACAGAAAATAGAGGGTGATGTGATATTATTAAGTCGCATTTATTTTCTTTTGCTTGTTCATATACATTATCGGTAATAGTAAGAGCATACATAACTTTATTTATATCAGAATTAGTATGTTCTATTATCCACCCGCTGCAATCCCACGGCTCCTGTGTTTCGTTAGGAGCAAACGCTTCCAACTTTGATATTAGTTCCTGCTTGTTCAAATATTGTCTCCATAATTGATTTTGCAATTATTTCTTTTGGTGCGTGTTCAATAAAAATTTTATTTAAGTTTCTATCTATTATATAAACTTCGTTATAATCGCTTCCAAACCCTGAATTTTGTTTTGAGATATCGTTTGCAATAATATAATCACAACCTTTATTTTTGATTTTTTTCTCCGCATTTTCCAGTAAGTTTTCACTTTCTGCTGAAAAACCTACTATTATAGGGGTGTTGTTTTGTCTTATGTTACATATAGTTTTTAATATGTCAGGGTTTTTAACAAGTTCTATATTCCAATTATCCGCATCCGTTTTTTTGACTTTTTGTTGGTTGTAATTTTTTATTTTCCAATCTGCAACTGCGGCTGCCATTATTATACAGTCATTTCTATCCATTTCTGATTTTACGGCACTTAGCATTTCTTCTGCGGATTGAACAACAATATTTTTATAACTAACATCAGCCTTGAATGTTGATATTAAAGTAACATCTGCCCCCATATTATTTGCACAATTTGCAAGAGCCAAGCCCATTTTTCCGGAAGAAAAGTTTGAGATATATCGTACAGGATCTATTTTTTCAACAGTTCCGCCTGCCGTAATTAAGACTTTCTTACCGGATAATATTTTTATTGGATTTAAAAGTTCAACTGTTCTTAAATATATAGTGTTTAAATCTGCAAGGCGACCAGTACCTTCAGCTCCGCAAGCTAGATAACCTGTTTCTGGTTCTACAAAGTTGTAACCTTTGTTTTTTAATTTTGAAATATTCTCTTGGGTAATTGTATTGTTATACATATTGCAATTCATTGCAGGTGCTATTAAAAATGGCTTTGTATACGCCAGAGCAAGTGAAGTTAAGAGATTATCACATATTCCGTTTGCAATTTTGGCTATAGTGTTTGCTGTTGCGGGTGCGATGACAAAAATATCACTCCAATCACATAATGAGATATGTTCCGGACTGTAGTTTGATGTATCAAAATTGTTTATGTAAACTTTATTCGTTGTTAATGTTTGAACGGTAAGCGGAGTTACAAATTCTAAAGCATTGTCAGTTAATACAGCCTTTACTTCTGCTCCTGCACGTTTATACATTCTTATTAATTCAAGTGCTTTGTACGCTGCTATTCCACCAGTTATTCCAATTAAGATTTTTTTACCGCTTAAGTTCATTTTTTATTTCCCTGTTGAATTATATCATGTCAAATATATTTCTTCAATTAATCTTATATTTAGAGTTTGCGGAAAAATTGACATTTTTCTCGCAAACTGAAGGGAACGGTTTCGCATCAGGTTGTGTGCTATCCCGCACACGACCTGATGCTCACACACCTAAGGTCGGGATTTGAAAAATCTCAAAAATTTGTCAATTTTTGGATTTTTCCGCATCCTCATTTATTGAGTTTTCTGCTCTTAATAATTCTTTATATTGTATTTTATACACATTTTTTTGGTGGCATACTTTTAGGTATGAAAGTCTATCAAATCGGTTGGAATTCTAAGGTTGCTCCAGCTAATACTAAAAAATCAAACGTGTTTTTCCAAGCCATGAAACCTTCTCAATTTAATGGTTTTGATTATGCTTGCGTAAGAAAGTTTAAGGCTCCTGTTGAAAAATTTAATATTCTTGAGGATTTATACAGATGGTCAAACGAAAAGTTTCAAAAAATTCTGAATAGAAATTTTGAAGGCCGTCAACAAACAACTTTATTTCAACGTAAGGAGATGTTAAAAGAGTGGAGTTGTTATTTAACAGAAGAAAATCAAGCGATAAAACCAGCATTAGCACTAATCATTTTAAGTTCTATTGTTAAAGACTTAAAATCAAATAATGATAAACTTCCTCCGGTTTTAAATAAAAGAGTTTTGGCGGACTCAATATCTGATTTAAATACTATGTTAAGTAGTGATAAAGATAGCTTTTTTGATTTTGCAAAGATATATTCTGTCAGAGCTAATAACTTTTATAAGACGGAGTTAAAAAAAGACGTAATTGATTCAGGATGGATTAAAATTCCATCTTTGGTTAATGATAGAGAAAATTTTTCTTCTAATGTTGATAAATTGAAGGTACTTTCTGCGGAATCTTGGTGTACAAAGTCCTTTAACGCAGAACCTTATTTAGCTAAAGGTGATTTTCATATTTATTTTGAAGAAGGAATGCCAAGGCTTGGGTTAAGATTTAATAAAGATTTACTTGTTGAAATCCAAAATGAAAAAAATGACAATAATATTTCTTTAAAGTATTTTGATGTTCTAAAATCATATTTAGACTCTAATGGTTTTAAACTAAATCGAATATTAAAGGAAAAAATTTCTGACACTTTAGATAAAAAAGAATTTATATCTAAAATTAGGTCTAAAATCGGCGAACAAGAGATAAAAGGAAATAACGTTTATAAAATTATGGATTATTTGGGGTTTGAGCCTATTTATTCTGAAGATGGAACAGTTAGTATAAAGAAATACGGATGTTTAAATCTTGGATTTAATTTATCATTTGAAGACATAGGAATTGATGAAAATAAATTATTTGAACAAATATCAGAAATACGTGGAAATGCAATATTTAGAGGAACAGGCGTTACCAATTTAGGAATTTTAAAAAAAATATTGGGTAACGCAGATTTTGAAAATTCTGCAGTTATGACGTTAGGGCAGCTGGAAGAAATTGGCGGTTTTGCCAATTTTGCTAACTCTTTAGTTAATTCTTCTGGGAACCTAAAAAGAATTGGAAGTTGGTCAGATTTTGAAAATTCTATTTTAGAAGGCTTAGGTGTGCTTGAATATATTGGTAAAGATGCATATTTTAATAATTCTAAAATAAAAACTTTAGGAGCTTTAAAACATATTGGAGGTATTGCAGATATCTCTAATACAGAAATATCGGAGGATATGATTAGAAAAGTTTATCTGAAAGATGGTTTTATAAACCAATAAAAAAAGAACCGCTTTTAAACGGTTCTTTTTACTATTTCTCATATTTTGCAAGTTGTTTATAGAGTTCTTTTTCCTCTTCTGAAAGGTTTTCAGGGATGATAATTTTTATTTTTATGTTTAAATCCCCGAAAGAGCCATCTTTAGGTAATCCTAATTTCTTAAGTCTTAAAGTTTTTCCAGATGAAACATTTGCGGGGATTTTAATATTTATTTTCCCGTGTAGTGTTTCAATTTCTTTTTGCCCGCCAAGAACAGCCATAGGTGGTGTGATTTCGATTTCTTTAGTTAAATCAGAACCTTCTATACTATATTCATTGTCTTTTAGGTGGACAATCAAATATAAATCGCCTTTTTGTCCATAAGCGTCAGTTTTGCCTTCGCCTTTTAATCTTATTTTTTGTCCGTCTTTAACACCTTTAGGAATTTTAACCTTAACGGATTTAGGCGTTGAAACAACTCCTGTCCCACCGCAGTGGCTACAATATCCGGTACCGTTACATTGGGTACATTTATCCATTTGTGTGAAGGATATATTTACAGCTCCGCCGTCAAAGATTTCTTTTGCTGTTAAATTTATATTCTTTGTTATATCTAAGTCTTCAGTTGCTGCTTTTTTTGATTGTCTTCTTCCTGTAGTTTGTGAATCAAATCCGGCATTGCTATATCCGCCATAATTAGCGCCTGAAAAGTCAAAACCCGAGAACCCTCTGCTTGAACGTCCGCCGGTTGATGAAGTCTGTGTGGCTCCCATCATATCACCAAAAAGTGAGCTGAAGAAGTCTGAAAAGCCTCCGGAACCTCCAAAGTCGAATGATTGGGCTCCACCATTATTAAAATTGAAACTGAAATTTTCAAATCCCGGTGGAGGCGTGTAATCTGCTCCGCCTTGCCAGTTTGAACCTAAACTGTCATATCTGTTTCGTTTATTTGTATCGGATAATACTTCGTAAGCCTCGTTTATATCTTTAAACTTTGCTTCTGCTTCTTTTGTTTTATTTACGTCAGGATGATATTTCCTTGCAAGTTTTCTATAGGCTGATTTTATTTCTGATGCTGTCGCATCTCGTTTTATTCCTAATATTTCGTAATAGTCTTTGTATTTCATAATTATCTCCAATATTCATGTTAATACAAAAATTATTCAAACTGTGTATTATTAATATTTTTTTAACTATCAAAACATAAGGGGAATATTGTAAATTTTTGTAACGATTTCAGGATAAGGGCTGCAAAATATTAAAGAAAAGCGAAAAAAGTACGATAACCATGTTGTATAAAAAGGGCAAAAAGGGAAAAACGAACAATGGGAATGGCGGCGACACAAGCGAGATTGTTAACGTTGACCAATCGGAAGAACCGAATTGGTTACAACTTATCAATGCTAAGTGCGCAAAAGATGTCGTTGGCAAGAGAGGCGGATGCAGTATCGACGAAATATACAAATGCCCTAAATGAGAAGATGTTAAAATGGTCAAATGATGGTGGTCAAAACTATTATGACTTAACTTATGATACATTAATGAACCCAAGTGCCCTAAATAATTATGAGCCCTATATGTTAACGGATATGTCAGGGAAGGTAGTAGTAGATGATGATTATCTGAAGTATGCAAAAATGATAAGCCCAAATGGAGCTTGCGGTGGGAATTATGATAGCAATAGAACCAAAATATTGAGTGAATTAACAGGGATACCGGAAGAAGATTTTGACAAAGTAGAAACCAACAATGATGATTTAAAAGCATTAGATACGGAGATAGCGAAGCATTTGTCGAAAGAACCGGCAATAGAAACGACGACAGCAGATGCCGCTTTAAGTAGAATGGGAACTGTTTCAAGTAAAGCTGTAACAGCCAAGGGCGGTGAAGCTGGAACAAACAAAGATGTAACAAGTAGTACAACCTGGACCGATATAGTTCAATCTATAGGTGGAGGTACAAATTATGTAACATATTTAAGTTGGGACGGAGATGCAAACAGTGCAAATAATAAGTTTAAAGAGATATTAAACTCCTTTGGTGCAGCAGTAAAAGAAGCATTTGGAGATATAGCAGAAGTAACAGAAAGTGACATAGAGTCTGCAATAACCAGTACATATAAGCAATTTACAGAGAAATACGCATATGACAAAGGAGAAAATAAAGACCGTAGAGAATATGCCGGACAGAATGCAAATAATTATAATACAATCTGTCATCAACATGATAAAGCTGCCAACATGTTTGACGGTTCAAACCACTCTTATGCAGTCAGTTTAACAAATATGGCAAATGTGTTCTTAACCTACCTTTTAGGAGATGAAGAAGCGCAAAGTAAAATAACAAATGAATCTTGTCCAGGAATAGATTTGAATAAGATTACTCTAACCGACGCAGACTCAAAGGCAGAACATGATAAATGGCAAGAAACCTATGATAGTCTTTTAGCACAACGCAGTGAATTAGAAGAAAGTTCATCCCTTCTTTTTGATGCGGAAGAAGAAAAACTGATAGATTTCTATGACGCAATATTTGAAGCAATAGCAACAAACGGTTGGACGTATAATGAATACATTAATGATACAGAATATCTGAATGATATACTTCAAACGGGAACATACAATATAACGAAGGCGGAACGAGGAAATGACGGGGAATGGGATTATGACGAATCAGCCGCAACGACCTGTCAGAATATATATCAAGTATCAGATAGCAGTGCTGAGAATAAAGCAACAGTAGAATATGAATTAGAAAAGACAAGAATACAAAATAAAGAAGATGCAATAGATGTTCGAATGAAGAAATTAGAAACAGAACAAAGTGCAATAAATGAAATGCTAGAATCATACCGTTCAATGATAGATGATAACGTTGAAAGAACTTTTGATGTGTTCTCTTAGAAATTATTTAAAAACCTGTTCTAATAGAGTTTTTCCCAAATTTTAGTTCAATATTATCAATACATTTTGCCAGTTTGTTATTTCTTTCTCCATTAGGATTTAAAAGGCTAAGTTGTTTTTCGTGTTCCGGTTCAAAATCCGATAAATAGACCCCTGTGCTTCTATATACGATTTCAGGTTTATAGATTTTTTCAAAGAGTTCAAACACTGTTTTTTGAATTTCAAGCTCAAAATTTGTACTGTCAGTAAGCCTTTTGGTAAGGCTGGTTACTTGGAAGTCTTTTGTTCTAAGCATAACTCCTATATTAGCAGTCATAAGTCCATATCTTCTTAGTTTGGAGCAAGCACTGTGGATATGAGTATTTATAGCTGTTTTTAAAACAGTTTTATCACTGCTAAATTTTTTTAATGCTGATGTATGCTGAATAGACTTTGGAATTGTTATTTCCGGATTTACAGGAGATGTACACTCTCCAAGCAGTTCGTGTTTAAGGTTAAGACCAATTACTCCTAGCATTGATTTTAAAATACTGTCTGGTTTTGAGACAAAATCATATCCTGTTAAAATTCCTCTTTGAATCAATGTTTTCTTTAATTGTCTGCCTATTCCCCATATTTCTTCTATTTTTGTTTCTTTTAAAAGTGTTTCTACTTCATCTTCTTTTACAATGTAAATACCGTTGGTGTTTTTTGCTTTATCACTTCCAAGTTTTGCCAAGGTCTTTGAGGAAGCTAGCCCTATTGATACAGGAATACCTGTAGTTTCTTTTACTTCTGACCTTATCATCCTGATTATTTCTTCATAATTTTTTTTATAAAGCCGTGTTGTTCCGGTTATATCAATAAAGGCTTCGTCTATTGAATAGACTTCTACTAATGGGGAGTAGGTACGTAATTTTTTCATTACCTTTTCTGATAATTCACCATATAAGTCTTTATTCCCCGATAAATATATTACTTCCGGAAATTCTTTCTTTGCCATAAAATATGGCATACCCATTTTAACTCCGCATTTTTTTGCTTCCTTTGAACGTGATACAATACATCCGTCATTATTGCTTAATACGCATACCGGTAAGCCGATTAGCGTCGGGTCTGCTACTTGCTCGCAGGATACAAAAAATGAATCACAATCTACTAATGCTATTGAGGGTTTCATATATACAGTATAGTATGATTATCTCTTTTAGACTACTTCTTTAAAAATATGTATTCGATAAATGGATTCTTTTCAGATGTATTGTATATAACATTATCTGCCTTATAACCTAGGTTATATAAAAAGTTGGCTTGCATTGTGCAATATACTCCGGTTGGTTTTTTAGACATATTCGAGGTTATTATCTCTTTTTGGTTTAAATATATACAATTTATTGGTGCTTCCGGATTTTTATAATAGATTTTGTCGGCGATTACTTTGTAGTTGTTTATATTTTGCTCAAAATTATAACTGATATTTGTTGCTTGACCATTCAACCTATATATATAAATATCGTATTTATCTAAATCTTTGAGATTAAATGTTTCCATAACTCTTAAATCTATATTGTAACCCTGATTTGTTAATTTTAATAAATCTGTTGAGTAAAAATTTAGTGGTGGAAAAATTAAAAAACGGGTTTTGGGGGGATAAAGTTTTATTGTATCAATTATATTTTTTTCCACTGTTATTAAATCTTTATTTTGGTTATACAAACTCCAAGATTCGCGCTCTTTAATTTGTTGTAGTGTCTGATGCTTTATAAATAAAGCATCAAAAATTTTAACGGCAGGTCGGCTCCAAATATGTGTAGATACTAATGTCAGATAAAAAATAGCAATAATGGTTATAAACCATTTACCAAAGGTGAATTTTCTAAAATATGTCCATCCAATAATTGGAGCACTTAGTAAGATATATGTCCCGATAAATCGATTATTATATGTCATAAATACTATTGAATAGGACATTACAAATATAGTTAGAATAAACATTATCCCGTAAATAAAATATTCAAATCGAGTTTTGTTCCGTTTAAACAATATTGCCAAATTAGAAAAAATTAATGACGGGATAAAAACTAACATCCCTAAAAGTCCGGCACCCATAAGCGGGTCAAGGATTGAATTATTTAGGATATTGGTATCTCCGGTATTTGTGCCATCAGGAATATAAGAAAGACCTAGCAAGTTAAGCAGATTATTTCTTATAGGGATAATAACTTCTGCTGCCGGTTTTGCCCAAGTAAAACCGGTAAAATCAAAGAATAGTGTAAAATTCTTTATGAAATTTGCAATCCCGCCCTTGATTCCGTAGTAATTTTTGTGAAGTTCTATTGTGTTACACCCACCAATAGGATTTGAAAACCAGAGTAGGTTTTCTACGTAGTTATATGATGAAAAAACTGCAAAATTAAGAACTCCAAAAAATAAGAAATATAAGAATGGTCTGTATGTTTTTTCTTTAACAAATTTGATGGAGTTGTATATCATAAAAATTCCAACAGCAGGAATCGCAAAGAAGGCCGTAGTTTTTACTCCTAAAGCAATAGCATAGCAAAGAGCTGATATGAATATTGGAATAATTGTTTTCTGCTTAAGAGCTTCTCTAAAAAGATACATAGAAGAAAGTATAAGCCCAGCAACAATGATATCTGTTTCGGAGCTTGAGGCTTGGGCTAAAATCGATGCGAAAGAAGAAACGATGAATATAACCCAAAGCCTTCGGCGAATGCTAAAGTTGTTCATTAAACCATATAATGAGGTTATACTCAAAATAAATCCTATAAAGCTGAAACTGCTTAATGCAAGTATTTGTTTGGTAAAAAGTATAACCCACGTATATAAGATTTCTGAGTTTATTGGAAATGCTAGGTTTCTGATTTGATATGTTTCAAAATGATTAACCGAATGATTATTTACCCAAAACATACTTCTTGCAATATGGTAAATGGCTGCATCCCCGCTGCGAACTTCTGTGGTTATACATAAAAATAGAGAAACAATAAGAAAAAAAATAAAGCATATTGAAAGAATGATAAGTGATTTATCTTTAACAATATTTTTCGCTATTTTTTTTAATTCTGTTATTGGGGATTGTTTAAATAATGGACGCTTAAATTTTACCCAGCAATATGTAATTATAGTTGTAAGTATTATTTGTAAACCTAAAAAGGTTGATTTGTATAAAACAGAAAACGGTGATAATACTTCAGTAATAAGTATTATTTGAGCAAAAGCAAGGGCGATAAAATATATAAATCCTGAAATTAGGTTATTAGGTCTTAAAATTGAAACAACAAAATAAGTGCTTATTACAATTAATAAAACAGAAATAATAAAAAGCATTCTGATAAATCCTTATAGAGGAACATAGCCTGAATAAATAACGCTCGCCCAATTAGAGAAATAACTTATTTGAGTGAGAGATCCGGTTTTAATAAGTACTTTTGCTTGATTTTCTTCTGTAAGTTCAAGAGCATTTGCAACAGCGGCAAGGATGACACTTGGATAAGTCACTATAATTATTCTGTTTCCAATTTGTGCTTCAACAATTTTATCAATAGTTTCTTTTACTCGTTGATTGAAAACTTTTAATTCTTCTCCGCCGTTTGGTGTGAATTTGAGTACATCATAAGGTTTTTCTTTTAACTCCGGATATTTAATGAACACGGAGTCTAATGATAAACCGTTCCAATCTCCGCATTTTCTTTCGTATAGCTCAGGTAATGTTTCGAATTTAGTTTTAAAAACTTTTGAAACCATTTCAGCTGTTTGTGTACATCTAAGAGCTGGAGAAGAATAAATTTTATTACTTCTTAAACCTCTGTTTTGTAAATATTCACACACTTTATTTATTTCAGATTCTCCTAGTTCCGAAAGCGGTGGATATTGTTCTTTATCTGAATAAATTGATTCTTCACTATGAACAGTTGCTCCGTGTGCAACAAAAGTTATTTTACATTTTCTTCTTCTCATAAATTACTCTCCGAGTATGATTATAGCATATTTTTTTATAAAAAGATATGTGACTAAATTAAAGAGGTGTCAGGTTTTACAAATTTGTACGGCTCAGGTTGTGTAGTTCTGGTATATTTTACATCAGGCAGCCCAAACAACATTACATAAACCGGTTCATAATCTTTTGGAATATTAAAGATTTTTTTGAGTTTAGGAAATATTTTAAAACACGCTTGTCCGAAACCGCACCAGCAAGTACCTATTCCAAGAGAGTTTGCGTATAATTCAAAGTAGCTTAATGCAATATTAGGATCAATATTTTTGCAGGGAGCATTTTTCGGTGATGCTGCAACTATTATATGAGGAGCATTTCTGTATATTACATCAACTTTGTTTATTAATAGTTTCTTGTAATGCTTGAACTTTTTAGCCGGTCCTGCAAATGGTAAAAATCTTAATGCTCTGCTAAGATTCGTTATTACATATTCTCTTATTTTATTAGTTTCTTCTCTTGTTTCTGTAATAGAAAATAAGAGATTATGGTCATTACACCCTGTTGGTACATAATTTAAGGCGGATTTAAGTTCGTCCATTAATTCAGGTGAAATATTCTCATTTTTAAATAATCGAGTACTTCTTCTTGATTTAATTGTGTTTAATATAGCATCCGGATTTTGCTCTTCTATTGGGTTTGAATTTTCAGGAAGTTTATCTAATATTGATAATGCACCTGTTGGGCATATTGAAAGGCAGTGCTGACATTCTATGCATCTGTTTTCACCACTTTTGGCAAATTTAGGGGTTTTATTTTCATCAAATTCAAGAGCATTTGAGATACAGTCTTTTATACATAGTCCGCAAGAAATACATTTTTCCTTATTGATTACAAGATTTTTAGACATCTGTTCCCCCTTTTTTATTTTTTGTTGTTTACCATTTGTGATATTTGATATTGTATTGTATTTGCTTTGTTTAAGTATTGGAGAAGTTGGTTATATTTTTCACTGGCTTCTCCATATGGGGTTTGCATTGATACAAGGTCGTCAACATTTTTGTTTATGTTCTCAAGGTTTATTAATGCCTCTTTTATATGAAGTTTTGAATTGAATTTTGTTGATATTTTAGAAAAAATATTCTTATTTATAAAATTTACTAATTTATTAATATATCCCATGGTTTTTTGCGGGGTCTTTGTCACAATATTTATAAGCTCTCCTGATAACTTTGAAGATATACTCCCATTGTTATATTTTGAATAAAGATTTTTTAATTCAAGTTCATATTCTGATTTTTTTGCATTTAATACATTAAGTTGAGATATATCATTGATTGCCTTTGCACTTATAATCCCTGATTGTATTGATTTTAGTTTGTTCTCGAGTTTGTTAATTTTGTATTCGATTTGGAACATTTCGTCATCAACACCCTTATATGCACTTTCACTAAACAGATTATTATCATAATCATTCAGTCGGTGATCTCCTATAGGTAATCCTGATGTTATCGGAGAAAATTCTGTATCAAGATTATATTCAAAATTTTCACTCGTTAAACCAAATGGATTTGAATTATTGGTGTTGTTTTCAGAAAAATTGTTCATATCATTATTATACATTAAATTAAATTTAAGTATTTGTAAAAAATAAAAAATCTAAGAATACTTTAATAACTTAATTCTCTTGAAATAAATTAGATTATGTATTAAAATAATAAACAAAAATAAAGGACTCGGAGAAAAATGAAAAAGATATTATTTTTGTCAATTATATTAAGTGTATCATTAGCGTCAAATGCAGCACATATACAGTCAGACGGAATGGGCGGTTATTTTACACCTAACGGACATGTTCAGCCGGATAATATGGGCGGTTATTTTACGCCAAACGGGCATATTCAATCTGATAATATGGGTGGTTATTATACCCCCAAGGGGCATATACAGCCGGACAATATGGGCGGATACTTTACTCCTAACGGACATGTTCAACCTGATGGTATGGGTGGTTATTTTACGCCAAACGGGCATATGCAGCCGGATGGGATGGGTGGATATTTCATTAATTAGCTTGGCAACCAATATCTGCCATATCAATTTTCCCATCAAAGTTATTATCTACGCCATCACTGCAAGATCCGATTGAATCTTTCCCTTCACTTCTCGGAATTTGCGTTAGCCAGCGATTATCTATTTTTATCCATAGGTAATCAAACATTTTTTGTAGATTTTTTGTTATTTCTTCTGATTGGATTATTAAGACATTCTCATCATTATAGTTTTGACCGCTTTTTGAAAAATTCATTGAACCTAAGATAGTTGTTTTGCCGTCTATGAGTATTAATTTAGAATGGATTTTTCCTGCGTAATTTTCTGCTTTTACAGGTATTCCATTTACTCTTAAATTCTTTATTTGAGAGTACTCAGAGTGTGCATTTACAGCATCGAGAATTATTTTTACATCAACGCCCCTTTGTTTTGCTTGGATAAGTTCTTCTGTCAGTTTTTTATCGGTTATTAAAAATGCGGGGATGTAGATATATTTTTTAGCATTCCTAATTATTGGCAAAATATAGTTTTCTGTAATTCTATCTTGAGGCGAAAAATATACGGAAATATTACTTCCTTTTAAGTTTATATTAGTATTTGCTGTAGTTTTTGTTTTTATGTTGTGAAATTTGTTATTATACATTTGTTCGAATTCGTTAGAATAAATTTTAGCGATTTCAGGAGAATTAATTAAAACAGCCGCATTAGTGTTAAATCCGGACATATCGGTTGGGCTAAGGTTTGCAGAGCCTGTTATTACGGTTTTGTTATCAAAAATAAAAAATTTATTATGCATAATGAGATTGTTGTTATACTTTGTTTTAATCTGTGATTCTGCATAATTATCATTTTTAGTATTTTTGATTAAATTGGCTAATTCCTTTGTATCAGCGTAAATAGAATTTCCATATCTGTCCAAGTCATAAACCATCCTTATCTTTACGCCTCTTGCAAGCGCTGATTTTATTGCGCTATCTATTTGCGGAATCCTTTGATATCCGTAGATTGCCATATCTATATTTGTTTTGCTTTTATTGATTTCTGATAAAATGTTTTTACAAATATCACTGCTACAGTTAGTATCAGGTTTTAATTTTGTCGTTAAATCAGTATAAAATACTTTTATTTCACCATTGGATATTGTTTGCGGGTTCTTAAAATTGTTAATTGTTTTGTTGTATTCTTTTGACTGTTTAAAGCATAATTTGCACTTTACTGCTTTCTGTGGTAAATCTTTTTCTTCATAAAGCCTATAATTCTCTGACTTTAGTGCATATTTACATTCAAATTTATGTATTCTGTAATTGTATAAATTAAGAATATAAAAATTGTTTTCTCGTATGCGTTTGACTAAATTTGAATATTCTTTACTTGATTTTTCGTAGTTAAAACCTGCTTTATTAAATTCTTCAACATAACTTTTATTCCCTACAAACATAGTATTGTTTCTATATTGAACTTTTTTGTTTAATAAAAGGTCTTTTGTAAAGTTTCTAGAAAGTTCATTAAAAATGAATAATTCTTTATCGGATAAATTATCTTTAGGGTTTGGTAATATTTTAATATCAGGGAAGCTAATACTCTCATCTGGCTCATAAGATTTGTTATGGTTAAAATCTAGTACAAATTCTGATGGTGATTTAATTTCCAGTACATCAAAAAATGAATTTTTGTATTCAATATAACAAAAAGTCCCAATAAAAAGGATTAAAGTAAATAAGTAGAATAACTTTTTCATCTTGCCCTACATTTTATCACGAATTATTGAATGCAATAAAAAAGCCGTCTTGTTAAGAACGGCAATAACTCTCGTCGTGATAAAGGAGTGGAGGAGAAAATAAAGAAAAGAGATTGATACTATATATATTCCACAGAATAACAATTTTATAACATATCTGTTACAAAAGTTTACAAAAAGTCAATTTTTCTTGTAAGGATATACTTTATATATATAAGGATTATTGTAAAGAGAGAAAATAATGGCACCAAGTGTAAATACAGATTTAAGGACAATAGAAAAGAACAATACCGATTTGCAGCAAGCAAAGATAAGCGGAATTGATTTTTCGTCTTTAAATATAGGTGAAATAATGCTTAACGGTAGTGAAGCAGAAAAAAATAAATTACTTTCCTTGTTAAAGCAATCGAATGTAAGTCCTCTGAGACTATATATAGAAGCTGTTAAAGCTCATAACGAACCGATTAAAGAAGAAATATCATATTGGAGAGATGAAATTCATTCTTCAAGACGTGAAATAGCAGAGCTGAAGCGTGAATATAGAAAAACGGAAGATGCAGAGAAGCAAACAGAATTAAAAAATATGATTACGACGGAAAAACGGAATCTGTGGACAATGTGCTGCGCAAATGTAAGACGAGCATTTACATTAGCATAATTACCCTGGTAGGTAATAACGTTTTTATTTTTATTGTGTAACATACAATTATGAATAAAAATTTGGAAGCTATGAGTAAGCGAGAGCTTATAGAATTAATTACCCGCAATAAAAAAGAAATGATAAAGTATGTAAACAAGTATCTTGAAGAAGAGGAAAAGCAGGATATATTGCGAACTGTTCTTTTAAAATTGTCACATGAATTTAAGACTCCGCTAAATTCAATTATTGGTTTTTCGGATATATTAAAGATGAGGGCATCAAGTATAGAGGATTATAGGTGCTTAAATAATATCTCGCATTCTTCAAAACATTTGTTAGCACTGATTCAAGATTTGTTGGATGTGACACGATCTCAATATAAGCCTTTAGAATTATCTAAAACAAGGTTTAATACAAGAGAAGTAATAAGTAATATAATGAGTGGTTTTCACGGTGTTGAGTTTAACTATACTTTGAGTGATATAAATTTGTATGCAGATGAAACTCGTTTTAAACAGGTGATATATAACTTGATAAGTAACGCAGTTAAATTTAATAAAGAAAAAGAACCTATACAGATATTGACATATATAGATAAAGATTTTGTATTTGAAGTTACAGATAAGGGTGATGGAATAGGAGAAGGGGAAAAAGAAGTAATATTTAACTTTTTTGCACAGGTAAACGATGATGTTAAAAAAAGAAAAATTGGTTGTGGTGTTGGGTTATCATTATGTAAGTCCATAGTAGAAGCTCACGGTGGGCATATAAGTGTTGATTCAATAGTAAATCAGGGAAGTACATTTAAGTTCTCAATTCCTATACTAAACGGCTAACTATTTATTACATTGCAATAGTGATATTTTCGTATATAATTTTTGTATTAAGAGATAGTTAGGTGTATTAATTATGAATGAATCAAAGAGATTGTGGCTTATACGAGCAATTGCTTTAATAGGTTTAGGACTAAGTATAGAACTTGCTTTGATATATTACAGAGCAAATTTTGATAAAACAGCTTTGTATAGTTTTTGTTCAATAAACGACTATATCGATTGTGATGGAGTAGCAAAGACAGCATATTCACAATTCGCCGGAATTCCGCTTGCGTGGTGGGGGATATTCTTTTATTTGTTTGTTTTATTTATGAGTATAGTAAATAAAATTAACTGGAAATGGATTTTTACACCGTTAAAGGTTTTTAAAAACCCTCTTAAATATATATCAGTACTTGGTTTAGTGTCATTTGTAATTTCGATGACTTTAGCCGGAATAAGTTTATTTAAGATAGAGAAAATATGTATTTTATGTGTTGCAACATATTTTTTGGATTTTGCAATATCACTAATTGCAACAGATTTTAAAAATGGTGGATTTATAGATAGTATTAAAACATCTTTGGCTGATTTTGTAGAAGGTGTTAAGCAATACAAGGTTTTATTTACAATAGTATTAATATTAGGTATAGGATTTTTAACATATACCAATATAACATACGTATTTACACCGCACTTAAAGTATAGTAGGGCAATAAAGCAGTTTAGTAATAAAAAACACAACCCATATAGTATTGTTGGTAATCAACTGGGAGATAAAGGCGGAAAAGTTCAGGTTATATTGATATCTGATTATGTATGTCCAATGTGCCGAGTAATGAATATGATGCTCCATAAAGCAGTAAAGGAATATAGCGGCATAGAAGTATCACATTATAATTTTCCTTTAGATAAGGCTTGTAATCCGGATGTAAATGTTCAGATCCACAATGGAGCGTGCTTCTTATCAAGGGTAGCAATAGCAGCCGGTCATCAGGGACATTATTGGGATATGGCATCAAAATTATATGATACTAAGGCTTATGATACAAAAAATATTTTAAAACTAGCAAAGTCATTAGAATTGGATGAAAAAAGTTTTTGGTATGACGTAGTATCGGAAAAAACAGGAAAAGAATTGACAGAAGATATTAAATATTGTCAAAAACAAGAAATAGATGCAACTCCTGTAATAATAGTAAATGGCGAAAAGTATGTAGGGCTAAAGACCTATGATAAGCTGGTTGAAATCTTGACGGATAAGGGTGCCGAAAAACGAAGCTAACTATGGATAATAAAAAAGACATACTGTTGCATGCGTGCTGCGGAATTTGTGCAGGGTATCCAATAGAGTATTTAAAATCTATTGGGTATAATCCTGTAGTGTATTTTTCAAACGATAATATAGATACGAAAGAAGAATACAAAAGAAGGCGAGATGCATTAATAGAGCTATGTAAAAGTCGCCAAACAGAATATGTAATTGAAGAATACAACCATAAAAAATTTTTAGAACGTATAAAGGGGTTAGAGTTGGAACCAGAGCGAGGAAAACGTTGTGATGAATGTATAGGAATGCGATTGGATCAAGCCGCCCAATATGCTAAATATAAAGGGTTTAAACTATTTACTACAACATTAGTGATAAGTCCGCACAAAAATTATGATAAAATAACATTATTGGGTGAAGAAATTGGAAAAAGATACAATATTGAATATATTGGTATTAATTTTAAGAAACAGGATGGATTTTTAAAAACTAATAAGATATCAAAAAGTTTAGGATTGTACAGACAAAATTATTGCGGATGCGAGTTTGCCAAGAGTCATTTAAAAGATGAGGAATAAAAAATGGAATGTAGACGAGAAGAAAATAAAATAGGTTGTACATGCTCTTATACAAGTTGTTCCAATAGGGGAATGTGCTGTATATGTGTAAGAGAACATAGGGATAGAGGCGAAATCCCGGGATGCTTCTTCCCGCCTGCAGCTGAACGAAGTTATGACAGAAGTATAGAAAACTTTATAAAGGCATATAGTAAATTAAAATAGTTTTATACTATAATCATAATAAGTCAGAAAAACTACTAAGGAGAATATGATAATGAAGGGAATTGTGTTAGCAGCAGGAGCAGGAACAAGATTATATCCGGCATCGCAGCCAATATCCAAAATATTATTATCAATATACGATAAACCGATGATATATTATCCGCTATCGACATTAATGTTAGCAGGAATAAGAGACATATTAATCATAACAAATGAGAAGGATTATGATAATTTTAGGAAATTATTAGGAGACGGCTCACAATTTGGTATAAATATAGAATATAAAATTCAGTTTATCCAAAGGGGAATAGCCGATGCCTTTATAATTGCAGAAGATTTTGTAGGAAATGACGATGTTGCCCTAATTCTTGGGGATAATATTTTCCACGGTCACGGATTTTCTACCATAATGAAACACGCTATTGAAAATAATGAAGGAGCTACGGTATTTGGTTATACCGTAAAAGATCCTGAACGATTTGGAGTTGTAGAGTTTGATAAAGAACGGAATGTACTCTCAATAGAAGAGAAACCGTCTAATCCTAAATCAAATTATGCAGTAACCGGTTTATACTTCTATGATAACAATGTTTGTAAATTAGCCAAGGAATTAAAACCGTCAGCAAGAGGTGAATTAGAAATAACAGATTTAAACAGAAAGTATTTAGACTTAAAGAAATTGAAAGTAGAAATATTAGGCAGAGGCTTTGCTTGGCTAGATACAGGAACGCACGATTCAATGCTTCAAGCAAGCAATTTTGTTCAGTCAATGGAATTGAATAAAGGAGTAAAGATAGCCTGCTTAGAAGAAATAGCACTTCATCAAGGATTTATAAGTGCAGAAGAACTATTAGAGAAAATTAGTAAATACGGAAACAACGATTATTATAACTATGTGAGAAATGTAATAAAATCAGAAAAAATGTTATGTTTTAACTAAGTAAAGTAAATGTTGTTTTGCCGTTTCTTTCTTCATCATCAGCGCGCATAGCTGCACCGGTATTGAAACCGTGAATAAATATACTTCTCATTTCAGCCCCAGCCTCACCGGTAAATAATGCCTCATTATCTTCAAGCCATTGATTAAAGTCATCCCAGGCTCCAAACGCCATCTCTGATACAATACCCTTAACAAGATTAGCAGTGTGCGGTCCGATTGTTAAGGCTCCAAAAGGTGATTGATTTTCTTTTTTTACTTCTTCTTTAACAATCTGAGTTTCACGTTCAGCTGCCCGTTGTTCAGCATCTGCAAATCGTTTGGCAGGATCATATCCTCCGCCAAATGCTATGTTATTGTAATTGTTTGATGATACGTCTGCCATATAATTTAATCCCTTAATTACGTTATATTTAACGGCAGTTTTTCTGAAAACTTTAATTTCTAGAGAAAAGATTTACAAAAGTTAATATTTTACATTTTTAATCAATAGTTGTTGATTTCTTATAAAAAAACATTAAGTATACACTAAACAGATGATTTTTATTTTGCGGAGTACAGAAAAAGTATAATAATCCGAAAACAGAAATGGAAATATAGGTAAGAAAGCAGGTAAAAAATGTTCCAAGGATTTTATCCAAGATATGACTTAGAAGCAAGAATACAGCATACCAAGCTGGATTCAGGCGTATGGGATATCCCATCAGCGAGAATGAGCAGAATAGAAGATCATGAAGGTCAGGATTTCAAATCAGTAATGTCAGGATTGGTAGAAAACTTTAATCAAACATTAGAAGCGCCTGATAATTTACTTCGAGATGCAATGATGGGAAGTGAAAACGTAGATATACACGATGTTATGACCGCAATGAGTAAAGCGGAGTTATCGGTAAATATGGTAACAACAATGACAACAAAGGTCATATCAGCGTATGATAAAATTATGCAAATTACGATATAAAATATAAAAAGGAAGGTATTGGCGAAGCAATATGGATTTAAACAAATTAATGGAAAATAAAATAGCATTAGGGATGATAATAGGCGGAATAGTCCTAGTATTGTTTGTTGCCATATTGACAGTTGCAATAAGTAAAGGTGGAGATAAAAAAGATTCCAATGCCGTAGATGTAAGTGATGAACCATTAAAAGAGGATGTTGAACTTTTATCAACGGATAATTTAGGTAAAGCATTAGAGATACAATCATTACTAGCAAGAAATAATATAGTAGCAAGCAGACGAGTAGACGGAACGAAATCAGTAATATATTTGAAAAAAGGTGATTGTACTCCAGGAATGAAGAAGTGTACAACAGAAAAACGGGAACAAGCGATAATAGCAATAGTGGAAAGTGGTTTGTACGATCAAAACGTGGGTTTGGAAATCTTTGATAAAGGAGATTTTACATCAACAAAAGAAGATAAAAAAATCAGATTAACTCGTGCAATGAATGGTGAGTTAGCAAGATTAATAAAGAGAATCGATGGTATAAGCAATGCCTCAGTATTTATCTCAATACCTGAACAGACAATGTTTACGTCAATGCAGAAACCGACCACAGCAACCGTTCAGCTAACTGTAGATATAGGGCGAAAACTTGATTCACGAGTAATAAAGGCAGTGACGAACCTTCTATTAGGAAGTGTATCAGGTTTAAAATCAGAAAATATTTCAATAACCGATACAAATGGTCATGTATATTCAAGCATAATAAATGCAGAATCAGAATTAATAGAACGAATGGAAGAAAATGACAGATACATGCAAGAGAAAGTATCTGCTCAATTAAACAGATTAGTAGGAGCAGGGAAGTATGTAGCTACAGTAAGTACATTCTTAAAACAAGCCCCTGTAGAAAAATTTACAATCGATTATGATCCGAATAGAAAGACAGCAGTAAATCAACAAGTATTTTCAGAAGGTTTGGGCGATCAAACTCAAGATATAAATAAAAATACGAATGCTGTAAGTGTATATTTGCCAAATGGTTTACCAGCAGGCAGTTCTGATTCATCACAAAACAGAAGTTATTCAAGAACAGCATCAGAAACTCAGTATGGAGTAACCAAGAGTCAAATAAATGAATACATGTCACCAGGCATGCTAGAAGAAATTTCAATAGCTGTAACCTTGGAAAAGAATTCATTGCCAGCAGATTTAACATTGCAAGAATTGAAAGAATTAATAGCAGCAGCGGCAAGTCCCAAAGCTGATCCGGAGAATGTAACAATAGCATTTTCAGATAGTTTGGATCCGTTCTTAACAGCGGATAAAGGTAATAAAGCACCAATAGAGCCAAAGACAGGTAATCCGTGGTGGTTAGCAATAGCCTTAATAGCAGTAGGTTTATTTGCGGGACATAAGGTATTATCAAGCAAATTAATGGCAGCGAAGTATGAACAAGAAAGTGCAATGAACGAATTAAAAGCCAAAGATGCACAGCACGATAAACAAATAAAAGATGTAAGTATGCAAGCAGCAGAATTAATAGAAAAGCAATCGCAACTTGCACAAGGTTTAATAGAACAACAAAATCGCTCCTATACAACATCTCCAGCATTAGTAGATGCGCTAAGAGATTTGAAACGAGAATTTGATGATGTAGATGAATTAGAAGCTGGAGATAAGATAAGAAGCTGGATAGAACAGGGATAAAACAATCCGTAAAAGAGATTGGAAAAATAAAAAATGGCAATAGAAGGATTTCAATATAAAGAATTTGCAGAAGACATGGCGAAACAAGCCAAAGAGCTTGTTCCGCCAGAGTTTAGCGAGCCTCAGAAGGATTATATAGTAAAAACAATTGAAAATTTTACCAGAATGGCGGGCGAAGCACTATATAATGATACAAGCGTAAATTTTAATGCAGATCAAGCAATTTTAATATCTCAAATAATAGCAGAGTGGTCATTCCACAAATCAATAGATTTAATCCATTCCAGAATACTTCCTGAGTATTGGGATGGAATAATGCAAAAAATAGCATTTACAATCTTTGAAGTTGCAAAACAAGCCTTACTGAGAAATATCCCTCAAGACCAAATGCTTCAAGCAATAGAGCATCATGTTAATAAGGCATATGTAGCAGGTTTGGAAGCTCTAGAGAAGAAAAATGTAATATCTCACGAAGCCAAAGAATTTGCAGCCAAACAATCTAATATAGATGATATGGCCAAAAAGGTGCAAGAAGCGGAAGCTGCGGAACAGGCAGCCAAAGAGACAGGCGCTGTACAGGGAAACAATTCTCAATCACAGGCAGTGTCACAGCCTTCACAAGGCGAGGCGAAAAAAGCTCTTGCCCCTGCAGCTGGTAAGGCTGCAAAATTGCTTTCTGTTGCATTATTGCTTAAATTACTTTCTCAAGATAAAGTTGTTACAATTTTGAATAAATTTTCGCCAGAAGATTCACAGACAATTACCAAGTTTATGCAAACTCCTGATTTGGAATCCCAAATTGATCCGGAATTGACTTGTCAGTGTCTTAATGAAATAAAAGAATACTTACCGAAGAAACCGAAATTAACAGAGGGAAATGTTGTGAAACATCTTCAACGAGTGTTTGACAATACAACTCGTGATAAAGTTGAAAATTTGATAAAGTATGAACGTCCATTTGTGAAACGTTTTATTTCGTCGGTTTATGATGATGAATATTACCCAATTCCGTTAAGAGTTGCGGGAGTTATTGCACAATATGTTCAGGATAGTATATAATACAAAGTATGTTAATAAAGAAAAATTCTCAAAAAATCAAACAAGAAAAGATTTTAGAGAAACGTGAGGAGGAAGTAAATAGAATATCGGAAACTTTGCCACAAGAGCAAGGTTCTGTGGGGTTGGCCTCTGAAGAATTAAAACCGGAGGATGATTTATCCGAAAAAATCTTTGATATAGATAATTTAGACTTTAGTCAACGAGTAGAACGACGTAGCGGAACAAGACGCCGCGGATATAGAAGAATAGACGACCGAAAACTTGTATCAAGAGCAAAAGATGAGGCTGACTCAATAAAAAAAGCAGCTTTTGAGGAAGGCTATAAAGCTGGTATAGACAAAGCCAATGCTGATATAGAAGATTTTAGAGATAAATTGAAAGCCTTTTTAACTGCAAAAAAAGAAGTTTTTGAATATATAGCTCCAGATATTTTGGAAATAAGTGTTGAAATTGCAAGAAAAATAATTAAGAGAGAAGTATTGCAGGATCCACAGGTTGTAATGAATATAATATTAGATATACTAAAAACAATATCTAAAAATGAACCCAAAATATTAATAAAAGTGAATCCGGCAGAGGTTCAATTTGTAAAGGATAATATGCCAAATGCCTTATATGAACTTGGGTTAGAAGCAAAGGTAAGTGTATCAGGAGATGAGAACTTACAGGAAGGCGGTTGTATATTTGAGACAAGCAACGGAATAGTAGATGCAAGTATAGATGCTCAGATAGAGATAATTAAGAAAGCATTGAGAGGACTTTGATAATGGCAGCGGAAGGCGGATCAAGACCAATAAGTGAAATATTTCTTGCCGGGTTTGTATTAGCCCTTATTCTCATATTGATTATTGAGATGCCAAACTGGGTTATCAATTTTTCAATATCACTTAATATAACTTTGGGAATAGTACTTTTGATGATATCACTGTACGTTCAAAAACCTTTGGAGTTAGCGGCATTTCCGTCAATTATTCTTATTGGAACGATGTTTAGATTGGTATTATCAATCGCTTCAACAAGATTAATTTTATCAAAGGGAGAGGCCGGAGAAGTAATTCACGCATTCGGAACCTTTGTAACCGGTGGAAATATGGTAGTAGGAGGTGTAATCTTCCTTATCATAACGGTCGTTCAGTTTATGGTAATCACCAAAGGTGCGGAACGTATAGCCGAAGTAGCAGCAAGATTTGCATTGGATGCAATGCCCGGTAAACAAATGACAATTGATGCCGATTTTAACGCCGGCTTAATAACCCCAGAAGAAGCTGTTAAAAAGCGTGAAGATTTACAAAGAGAGTCATCCTTATTCGGTTCAATGGATGGTTCTATGAAGTTCGTAAAAGGTGATACAATTGCCGGAATTATAATCGTTTTGATAAATATTATCGGTGGTTTGTGCGTTGGTTGTTTAATGAATAACATGCCAATAGCAGATGCGGTATCAAAATATACAGTATTAACAATAGGTGATGGTCTTGCTTCTCAGTTACCGTCACTTTTAATGTCAATAGCCGCAGGTATAGTGATGACTCGTGCGTCTGCGGGTAATGCTTCTTTAGGTTCAGAATTGACAGCTCAAATAATGAGTAAACCATACTCGTTATTCTTTGCATCTGTGTTTTTAGGTTTAATTACCGTAACTTGTCCGATAACAGGATTGCCTTGGGCACCATTTTTGATGTTTACTGTAATTTTGGCATTTGCCGGATTCTCAGTATTGATTAATGCTGACGTACAGGCACAAATGGGTCAATTAGAAAGTGTTCGTCAAAATATGCAAGATTTGGTTAACCCAAATAAGATGTATGAACGCTTAGGTGTTGATGTTTTGAGCCTTCAAGTTGGTGCAGGCTTGTTGGTTATAGCCGATCCTGATCAGGAAGGTCAACTGCTTGCTAAAATTGCTGCTTTACGTCAAAGAGTTACGGATGAATTGGGTTATATTTTGCCAAATATAAGAATTATGGATTCTTCAGCACTGGAGGCTAATGAATACGTTATTTCTATTAGAGGAAATAATGTTGCTTCTGGTTTTGTATACCCTGGAAAATATATGGTAATAGCTGATCAGTGGGATTCTGTGATGAAATCGGTTCCAGATGATGCAATAATAGGTGTTGATCCTACATATATGACTCAAGCGTACTGGATAAGCAAAGAAGCTGCCCAAGCCGCAAAGAAAGTAACCGCAGTAGATGCAACAGATGTTTTAGTCACTCACCTTCAAGAATGCGTAAGAAAACACGTTGATGAAGTTATGACCAAAACAGATGTTCTAAAACTCATGGAACTTGTAAGATCTCAAGACCCGACTCTTGTAAACGACTTGGTTCCTGCAATTATATCTACTAGTGACTTAAGGAAAATATTTGTAAACCTTATTAGAGAAAAAGTTTCTATTAAAGATATTATATTTGTATTTGAACGTTTGTGTGATTATGCAAGATTTTCAAAAGAACCGGATATTTTATCAGAACGTTTGCGCGCAGCCTTGGGACGTCAAATTTGTTTATCAAATATAGACAAAGACAAAGTATTATACGCTCTTACATTATCTCCTGAGTGGGAAAAAATTCTTGATGATAGTTGTCAAAGAACAGAGCTGGGTACAATGTTTTTATTAAACCCGATGCAAGTTCAAGATTTAATTGAATCAACAGCAACAACGTTGATGAATGCCCATCAAAATATAGGAATTCAGCCTGTAATTTTATGTTCCCCAAGAATAAGACTTCCGCTATTCCAACTTCTTGAAAGACATATACCAACAATTGTTGTTATATCATACTCAGAATTGATTACAGATATCAAAGTAGAGGCGGTAGATACAATTGGTGATAATGCTCGTTATGGCGGATAGTTAAATGTTTAAGAAATTTTTAATTTGTCTAATAAATGTATATCAAAAAATTTCAGCACATACTCCGCCAAGATGTAGGTTTTATCCAACGTGTAGCGAATATATGAAACAAGCAATATTAAAATATGGTGTAATAAAAGGCGGTTTTCTTGGTTTGAAACGAATAGCAAGGTGTCATCCGTTAAATGAAGGCGGGTATGACCCAGTTCCGTAATAAAAAAGAGGATGTTAAAAACATCCTCTAAGTAGGGTTATTTATAGATTTAATAATATATAAAAGTCTGATTAATCTCTACTACAGCTTCTAGCGATCCCAGTAGCAAGTCCAGCAATGAGACCTATTGCCATACCATATTTCCCGCCTTTTTTAGCATTTTTAAATAAAGCACCGATACCTGCACCTGATATTCCGCCAGCGACTGTACCTGCACCACCCCAAAGCGCTGTATTAGCAACTCCGCCTGTTATTTTACCGAAGGTTTTATAAGTCGCTTCTTGCTTTTTGTATGCAACAGGTCTGTCTTCGATTAATGCTTTAACCTCCTCTTTGGAGTCAACATTTTCCATTTTCCAAACAGAATCAAATCCGCTACCAAATGCTCCAGATAAACATTCATCTATTTTTTGTTGAATTGTTTTTCCGCCATTTAATTCAGCATAACGTTTATTAAAAGCAGCTTTTATAGATGTTCTGTCAGACGGAGTTTCATCACTTCGTTTAGAGTTAACATCAGAATAAACTTTTGCATAAAGAGCTAATCCATAGTTATATGCATCCATAAATCCTTTTGTATCTTTGACTTCAAGTCTTTCGTTTATTTTTTTACAAACATCTTCAATATTTGTATCTCGTCTTGTAAAGTCTTCACCGGTAGTATCTTTAGCATCATTTAGCTTAACGTTATACCCCATAGTATCAACTTGCCCGTTGTAATTTATTTGACGTTGTTTGCTATTTAAAGCAGCCATGCCATCCATATAAATTGACTGAGATTGAACCATAGCTTGAGCAGCAGCAGGAGAATAACCGTACATGCCGTACATACCGCCGTAACCAAATGTATCATAACCATATCCGTATGGTGACATTAATCCAGGCGTATTAAACAAGCCATAATCCATACCAGCAGATATAGGGTTATATCCAGTTGACATAGTAGACCCCATATCCCAGACTGAATCATTATATAGCGGAGATGCCATACCCAGATTGTATCCGCCATATAAATATGGATTATTGTACAGACTATTTGTTGCTTGCACGCCATCAACAGATGGTATCGTCATAAACAACCTCCTACTTTAACCTATTACTAACCTTACATGTATATAAAGTTTTTTGCTAAACCTAAATTGCTAAAATAATAGAAAAATGTTAACATTTCTTTACAAATTGAAATAAAATAAATTGCTTGATTTTAGAATATGTGTATGTTACATTAAAGAAGCAAATGGGCTGCTAGCTCAGGTGGTTAGAGCGCACCCCTGATAAGGGTGAGGTCGGTGGTTCGAGTCCACTGCGGCCCATATTTACATTAGTGAAACGAAACTCCATGTAAAGGTGGTGAAAAAATAAATGGCAGAAGTTAAAGTAGGCGAAAACGAAAGTATCGAAAGCGCATTAAGAAGATTCAAGAAAAAAATTCAAAAAGCAGGAATTTTATCTGAAGTTAAAAAGCGTGAAAGATATGAAAAGCCTAGTGTAAAAAGAAAACGTAAATCAGAAGCTGCACGTAAGCGTAAGGTTTAATGATTTGATAAAAAATTAAAAAACAGCTCTATAAAGGGGCTGTTTTTTAGTATTTATGTATAGGAGCTAATAGGTTTCTGGGACATTGAGACGAGGAAAATTTAATAAAAAATCAAACAGACAGCACGATTGAGGCTGTTAATAGGATTCTGGGACATTGAGACGGGAAAATTTTAATAAAAAATCAAACAGACAGCACGATTAAGGCTGTTTTTTAGTATTGAGATGTATGGGTCTTTTCGTCTTGGATTATTCGGGGTGTCGGCGGAGTAACGTCCGACCGACACCTTACGGGCTTGCTCGTCTAGCCTCGCATCGCCCTACCGAAAATCCGCTGCACTCAAGTACTCATTTCTTGCACTCTTTTGCACTCCATTTGCAAATTTTAAAAACCACATTAGGCTCAAATCGGCTTGGTGTTTGAAGTTAAACCCAGTGCAAGAGCGGATTGTCGGCAGAGGGCTGAAGCGAAGCGTGCCCGTTTAACGCCGACAAACAAGAAAGTGCAAAAAAGTGCAATTTTATTTTTACTTGCAAATTGGGATACCCAAAATTATCAATGAGATTTAGATATTTACGCAATTTCTAATTCATAACCTAATTCATGGAATATTTTTACAATGGTTGAAAATTTAGGTTCTTTTTCATTTTTAAATAAACTATATAAATGAGTTCTGGACATTCCAATTTTCTTTGCAAAACCTGAAATTGAATTTCTTGATTTGATGGCAATTTCTAATGCACGATAAAAAGAATTAAAATCACCATCTTCAATATAATCTTTTAAACTTGTATTTAGATATAATTTAATATCTTCATCAGTTTTTAAGTCGTTAACTATATAATTTTCTAAATCTATTGTATGTTTTAATTCTTTCATTGTAAGTTTCTCCATTCTTGAAGTATACTTTTTGCTTTTAGGATATCTTTACTTTGTGTTGATTTATCGCCACCATTAATAAGTAAAACTATTATATTATCTATTTCAGTATAATAAATCCGATATCCGGACCCAAACTTAAATCTTAATTCGGATATTTCATTGTCTATTTTCTTATGGTCTCCAAAATTATTTTCCAATAACCTTGTTAACCTGCTTTGTATCCTTATTTTTGTATTTTTATCAAGCGAATTCATCCATTCAATAAATGGTGCCTTGTCGTTTGCTAATTGGGCAATTTTTACAATTCGCGTGTTCATATTAATAGTGTAAACTATAGCAGACACTTTGTCAATTTTGTGGTGTTTATTCTTAATAAGTTCTTAATAAAAAGTTTTGAGCAAATGACTTGACTTTTATTGCTACAAGAGCGATTAATGTGTATGTAAAAGTTAATAAGGAGGTATTAAAAAAGAACAAATTAAGATAAATTAAATTTTTAACTGAATAGATATGGGCTGATGGTCCCAGTCCACTGAGTGCATGTATAAATATATAAATCTATATATTATGAACCTTTATTGGATGCGAAATTTTTGCAGGTTAATTAATAGGTTTCTGGGATAATAGGTAATAGGTTTCTGGGACATTGAGACAGATAAAATTTAATAAAAAATCAAACAGACAGCACGATTGAGGCTGTTTTTTAGTATTGAGATGTATGGGTCTTTTCTTGCACTCAAGTACTCATTTTTTGCACTCTTTTGCACTCCATTTGTAAATTTTAAAAACTACATTAGGCTAAAATTGCCTTGGTGTATAAAGTTAAGCCCAGTGCAAGAAAGTGCAAAAAAGTGCAATTTTATTTTTACTTGTAAATTGGGATACCCAAAATTATCAATGAGATTGGGATATTTACGCAATTTCTAATTCATAACCTAATTCATGGAATATTTTTACAATGGTTGAAAATTTAGGTTCCTTTTCATTTTTAAATAAACTGTATAAATGAGTTCTGGACATTCCAATTTTCTTTGCAAAACCTGAAATTGAATTTCTTGATTTAATGGCAATTTCTAATGCACGATAAAAAGAATTAAAATCACCATCTTCAATATAATCTTTTAAACTTGTATTTAGATATAATTTAATATCTTCATCAGTTTTTAAGTCGTTAACTATATAATTTTCTAAATCTATTGTATGTTTTAATTCTTTCATTGTAAGTTTCTCCATTCTTGAAGTATACTTTTTGCTTTTAGGATATCTTTACTTTGTGTTGATTTATCGCCACCATTAATAAGTAAAACTATTATATTATCTATTTCAGTATAATAAATCCGATATCCGGACCCAAACTTAAATCTTAATTCGGATATTTCATTGTCTATTTTCTTATGGTCTCCAAAATTATTTTCCAATAACCTTGTTAACCTGCTTTGTATCCTTATTTTTGTATTTTTATCAAGCGAATTCATCCATTCAATAAATGGTGCCTTGTCGTTTGCTAATTGGGCAATTTTTACAATTCGCGTGTTCATATTAATAGTGTAAACTATAGCAGACACTTTGTCAATTTTGTGGTGTTTATTCTTAATAAGTTCTTAATAAAAAGTTTTGAGCAAATGACTTGACTTTTATTGCTACAAGAGCGATTAATGTGTATGTAAAAGTTAATAAGGAGGTATTAAAAAAGAACAAATTAAGATAAATTACATTTTTAACTGAATAGATATGGGCTGATGGTCCCAGTCCACTGAGTGCATGTATAAATATATAAATCTATATATTATGAAGCTTTATTGGGTGCGAAATTTTTGCAGGTAATAGGTTTCTGGGACATTGAGACAGGGAAAATTTAATAAAAAATCAAACAGACAGCACGATTGAGGCTGTTTTTTAGTATTGAGATGTACCGGTCTTTTCTTGCACTCAAGTACTCTTTTCTTGCACTCTTTTGCACTCCATTTGTAAGTTTTTAAGCCCACATTAGGCTTAAATCGGCTTGGTGTTTGAAGTTAAGTCCAGTGCAAAAAAGTGCAATTTTATTTTTGCTTGCAAATTGGGATGCCCAAAATTATCAATGAGATTTAGATATTAAAAGCAATGTTAATTTGTATTTACATTACTTTGTAAAAATATATTGACAATAAGTAAAATTTT
>CALUUI010000012.1 GCA_944323925.1 Candidatus Gastranaerophilales bacterium | reverse complement strand
TCTCAATACAAACGTAACGTCGAGGAAATACAGGTTAAGTCTATAACCCTCCCCGATGATGATAACTCCCAAACACAGCCTAAGAAGTTCAGCTGGGCGTTTGGGGAATAAAAGAATGCCGTTTGGACTTCATACACCCAAACGGATATTTAACTCTCAATGGTTAATCGGAGGCTTCGTTCAGCCTCCTTTTTTTTGTATATAAACTAACAAATTTATACAGGAAACCAGTTTCGAATATATTTAGGTTATCTGATTTTATTTTGAGTGTTTCTTACCCACAGCTTGATTATAAATAGTAGTATATATATTTATTTTTTGTTTCGTGTAAAATAATAAGTATGAAAAAAATAATTTTAGCAATTATAGTTTGTTTAGGGATAAATTCATTATCATACGCAGATTTTAGAGAGCATTTTGAAGAAGGTCAAGAAAGCCTGCTACAAAATCAATACTCTACTGCCATTATAGAGTTTAAAAAAGCGCTTAGAATTAACTTTATGGATAATTCCGCAAGAATTGGTTTAATAAACTCATATCTTGCAAGAGGAGCATACTACGCCTCTACAACCCAAGACTGGGAAGCTGCTGCAAATGATTTCAGAGCAGCCCTATTCTATATGAAATACTATTCAACAGGCGGAACTAATTCTTCTAACTCTGTTGCTATTATTGCTCAGGCTACAAATAACCTTGATAAATGTCTTAAAATGCTTAACTTTAATACTTCCCCGTCAAGCAGATATCAAAAAGCTGTTCAATTAAGGCAACAAGGAAAATTTGCTGAAGCTGCTTATGAGTTTAACCAAGCAGCACAATCAAAAGATTTTCAAACAGATTCATACATACAGTTAGCTGATTTATTCAAACTAATGGGTAATGAAGAAGCATCTTTGCCATACTACGCTAAAGCCCTTGAAGGAGATCCGAAAAACGGGCCTGTAAGACTTAAATATGCAAGAACCCTTGATAGGCTTAATAAAGAAGATGATGCGGTTACACAATATAACTATGCACTTTCACAAAGCAACGGTGATCAAGAAATTCTATATGCTCTTGAACGTATTTATATGAAAAAAATTCAAAAATCACCTAACGATGCTGAGTTATACGCTAATCTTGGAGCTATTAAACAAAAACAAAATGATTTTGATATGGCTCTTAGATATTATGCTAAAGCTGAACAAATTAATCCAACTAATGTTCAAACAAGACTTAATATCGGAACCCTATTTCAACAACAAAAAGATTATGTAAAAGCTCTGCAATCGTACAATTCAATACTTGTTCTTTATCCTGACAACGTTGAAGCTAATCTCTATAAAGCGCAAGCTCTTGAAGCCTCTGGTGAAAAAGAACAGGCGTACGACACTTATAAAAAAGTACTTGCGCTTGAGCCCGGTAATGAATTTGCAAAAGCTAAAGTTAACTCTATGGCGACTCTAGGCATGACACCCGAAGAAATTGTTGCTTATTTACGTACAAATGTTACTAAAAATCCACAAATGGTAAATACTTTATATAAGCACGCTGTCGCTATGCATAAAGAGAACAAATTGGATGAAGCAATTAAATACTACAAAGAAGTTATAAAATACAATTCATCTAATTCTGAAGCATACGTTAACCTAGCTATATGCTACGGGCAACAGCAAGAATATGACAAGGCTGCCCAAGTGCTTAATGTTGCACTTAATAAATTTCCCGATAATCAGCAAATAAAATCAACTTTGGCTAATATTCAAACTGATAATACCTCTGTTAAAATTGCTGATGCTTCTAAAAATTATAATGAAGGAAACTACTCAGCGGCCCTTCAAGATTATTTAGCAATCAATCCTGCAACAAAAGATTCTCTGCTTGGAGTTGCTGCTTGTTATCAAGGGTTAAAACAATTTGATAATGCTATTAACTATTACAAAAGAGCAGAAAAACTTGCTCCAAACGATAAAGATATTAAATATTATATAGGTGCTATGTATACAGAAAAAGGTGACTATAACAATGCAGAACTATATTTAAAACCTATTGCTGCTTCTATGCCACAAGCCAATGAACTTTTAACATTTATTAATGAAAAAAGTTCTATGGAAATCTTAGAAACTGCTATTTCAGATTTTGAAGCTCAAAATTATGATGAAAGTCTTAACAAGCTAAATCAAATTATACAAGCAGATCAAAACAATGCCTACGCTTTCTATTATCGCGGGATGGTATATGACGCAAAAAATGAAAAACTTAAGGCTATTGATGATTACAAAAAAGCTCTTAAATTATCACCTGATATCGTTATTGTTAACTACTTAATAGCTGTTGACTATGATGGCTTACAAAAGTTCATTGATGCATATAACTATTACAATGAATTTTTGAAAAAATACCCAAATAACGATGAATACAAAGAATATTCTAAAAAACGACTGGAAGATTTAAAACCATATGCTCCAACAAAAAAATAATATTATAAAAAAGGTCGTAGAAACTAAAGTTTCACTTGCTCCTCTTGCAGGTATTACCGATTTTGTACTTCGTGAGCTGATTAGAGAAAATGCTCCTAATGCTCTTATTACTACTGAAATGATTAGCTCTGAAGCACTAAATCAAGTTAATGATCCTGTTATTATAAAAAGAAATCCTTCTCACTCACCTATTGCCTATCAACTATCAGGTCATAAACCGGAATTAATGGCTCGAGCTGCAAAAATTCTTGAACCATACGCAGATATTATTGATATAAACATGGGATGTCCTGTAAATAAGGTAGTTAAAGGAAATGATGGCTCGGCACTTATGAAAACACCAGAACTCGCTGCTGAACTCGTTAAAGCAATTAAATCTGCTGTTAATAAGCCAGTTAGTGTAAAATTTCGGTTAGGTTATACTGCTGACAGCATGAATTATGTAGAATTTGGACAAAGAATGCAAACTGCTGGGGCTGACTTTATTACTATCCACGCAAGAACACGTGCACAAATGTATGGAGGTTCTGCCGACTGGACAAAAATTAAAGCTCTTGTAAAGAATGTTGATATTCCTGTCTTTGCAAATGGTGATGTTATTTCTATAGATTCTGCCGTTAAATGTTTAGAAGAATCTTCTGCAAATGGTGTTGCTATTGGGAGAGGGGCTCTTGGTGATATCACTCTTATCGGAAGAATTGAACACTACTTCAAAACAGGTGTAAAACTTCCACCTCCTTCTATTGAAGAAAAAATTTCTGCTCTAAGAAAACATTTGTACTCTGAAATTGAGCTTCGAGGAGAACTCGTTGGGATGAAATTTGTTAGAAAATTCTATCCATACTACATTTCAGGTATTAAAAATGCGGCTAAATACCGTTCAGTACTTGTTACAACTGAAAATATTAATGAAATAGAATTAGTTTTAAATCAAATTTTGAAAGATGAACTTTCTATGGTATAATATCTATAAATTAAATATATTTTTTAAATACTATAGTTTTAAATAGGGGATTTGTAAGATTGAAGAGCGCTTTTGATATTAATATGTCAGCCTTATCTAATAAAAATTTGAAAGATAAGTTATCCAAAATAAGTTTTGAAGAGGCCGCAAAAGATTTTAACTGTTTTATAGCAAAATCAGGAGATTACGCTTTAGCAAAGAAAAATTTTCCATACGATGATATAGAAAATCCGGTTAAAAGCATTGTTGATACTTGTAATATAAATATCAAGTCAACGCCTCAGAAAACTGATTTTATAGTAATCTATGGACTTGGATTAGGGTATATTCTTGATGAATCGTTCTCAAGATACAATTCTAAAATCGTTGTTTATGAACCTGATTTGTATCTGCTAAGGTTTGTTTTTGAGAATGTTGATTTATCTCATATTCTATCAGATAAACGCGTATTTATATCAGATGATTGTAATGAGTGCTGTAATTTTATTGCTGAACACTACCTTGCTAAAGACAGAATTGATATTCTTTACCTCAAAAATTATGCACTTATTAAACCCAAAGAATTAATTTTGCTATCTAATACCCTATTTAATACTTGCAAATCCAAAGTTTCTGATATTAATACTATTAAGATTATTTCTAAGGCTTGGATTAAAAATCTTATAAATAACATAAAACAAAATCAAAATTTAAATACATTCTATAGTTTTGATAGCTCTGTGAAAAATGGAACTGCTCTTATCTTATCAGCCGGACCGTCATTAATTGATAATATTGAACAAATAAAAACTCACAGAAGTAAGTTTACAGTCTTTGCTATCTCAAAAGTATTACCAACACTACAAAAGTTTAACATTATACCAGACTTTATAGTTTTTTCAGATGCTATTAATAAATCAGATTTATCAAAATTATCTGAAAATTATATAAAGCAAAATAAAGTTATTCTGGATTTAAAATCAGATTTTCATGTTGCAAATTTACCTTGGAAAAATATTTTTTATTATTTTAGCAATAATACTGAATATGTTAATGATCTTGCTAATAAAGGATATTTTAAAACATATCCCGCAGTTGGAACCTCCACACTAAATGCATTAATGTGCGCTTCAAAAATGGGATTTAAGCAAATTGCTCTTTGCGGTTTTGACTTAGCATTTAAAAATAACACTGCTTACTGCGATAATAGTGAAATTAAAATAGAAGGTAACTCAGTTAATATTAATGGTAATAATATCGAAATTAAAACTGTAAAATCAGTTAGCGGAGAGAATGTTAAAACAAGAGCTGACTTTGCAAATTTTATTCCTCAATGCGAAAACAACTTGAACCTTATCAATGATGATACTACTATTTTCAACATAACTGATTTTGGTGCATACATAAAAGGACTCACATATACAACTTTTGATCAGGTACTTGCAAAAACAGAAGCCTTTGACCTTAGTAAAATCATTAACGATACGAAAATTATTCAGGTCAATTTACAAAATGAGTTAATAAAAGATATTAATAATATAAAAGAGCTCAAAGAAATATTCTCTAATGGAGAAATTAACTTTACTAAAATTTATGCACTAAAAAAATCTCTCTTACTTTATGAATATACCAAATATGATGTATTAGAACTTGTACAAGGCGAATTTTCAAAAGAGCAATTAAATATCTTTGTAGAAAATATCCAAAAGTCTGCTGATGAATTAATAGATCTAATTCAAGAAAATTTATTACTTGTATAACTTAGACTTCTGATATTCCATCAGTAATAAATTTTAGACCGGTAATAACTTGATACTCATTATTTGGTAGATTGATAGGTATATTACTATTAAGAACAAAATATGCAGAACCTGAACCTGTCATTATGGCATCAGGATATGCTTTTTTAAGTTTTTTCAAGACATCAAATTTCTTAAGCGGTGCAATTTCTAAATCATTATAAGTATAGCTTGAAATACTCTTTCCGCTAATAAGTGAATCTTTTAACTTCTCTATTACTTCAGGCGAAGTTTTTTGGTTGAGTTCATCAAACATAAGATAACCGTCTTTGGCAGAAATTCCAAAGTTATACGGCTTTATAACTGATAAATCAGAAATAAGACGGGAATTAATTTTCTCAACCTTTTCGCCTCGTGATGTAGCCAAACAAGTTCCGCCCCAATAACAAACATTTAAGTCAGAACCCAACTCTCCACACAATTCATTTATACAATCATCCGATAAATTTGTACCCAAAACTTTATTTAGCGCCCAAATTGCACCTGCGGCATTTGAACTGCCACCGCCTAATCCTGCTTCCTGCGGTATGTGCTTCTCTATATATACACTTATTTTATATTTAGGCAAGTTTGGAACCTTTGAATAAAACAACTTTATTGCTCTATAAACCAAATTTTTCTCATTATAAGGAATCGACTCTACACTTCCTGACAGATTAATTTCTAAATGTTCAGACTTAGTAAATTGAAACGTTAAATAATCATATAAACTTATAGTCTGCATAACACTTAAAATGTCATGAAAGCCATCTTCACGCTTACCTAGCACGACTAAACCTAAATTAATTTTTGCAGGAGTTTTAATTTTTATTTGCATTAAACAGAGCCTCAGATAACTTACCAAATTGTTCTATAGATAGCTTTTCTCCTCGGACATCTTCATTAAAACCAAGATTTAAGAATGCCTTTTCTATACTTTCTTTTCTGAAGCCGGCTTGCAACAAACAGTTTTTTAAGGTTTTTCTTCTATGAGCAAACGCGGCTTTAATAACACGCCTAAAATGCTTATAATCGGTTAAATCTAAACGTGGCTTTGAGTTAATTTTTAATTTAACAAGAGCGGAATTTACCTTGGGTGCAGGATAAAAAGAACGTCTACCAACCAATTTAACTATTTCACAATCAGCCCAGAATTGAGATAGTATAGAAAGCAGACCATAAGCCTTATTTTCAGCCCCAGCTTTTGCTGTTATACGTCTTGCGACTTCCTCTTGTACCATCAAAATTATTGAATCTATACAATTTCTGTTTTTATTGTTTAAATCATCAATTTCACCGAGCAAATGTACTAAAATCGGGCTTGTAATATAATACGGAATGTTTGCAACAATTTTAATTTTTGTATCAACAAGAGATGACAAATCCGTCTTAAGTATATCTTGGTGAATAATTGTTAAATTAGGAGCATTTAACTTTTGCAAAACAGCTATTGCTTCCTCATCAAGCTCAACAGCAATAACCCTTTTTGCAGCTTTTATAAGCTGCTCTGTAACAAAACCAATTCCCGGACCTATCTCAATAACTGTATCATCCTTACTAATTTCTGCAAACTCAACAATATCAGCTATTACGTCAGCATTTATCAAAAAATTCTGACCTAATCTTTTTTTTGTTCTGAAAAATTTTGCTCTTTGCAAGTAATCACTCATACAATATATAATAATACAAACAGGTAAATGTTTTTAGTTTATTATTTGTTATTTTATTAGTGTTAAAATAATAAAAGGAGTTAAAAGTGAATTACTGCAAAGAAAAACTAAGGACAGAAGAAATTCTAAAACTATTCCAATCAGGATGCAAAACAGACACTAAACTTGGACTTGAATATGAAAGAATCCCTGTTTCAACCAAAGATTATAGAAATGTATCCTACTATGGCGAATGGGGAATTTGTGAATTTTTATCTGATTTTGCAAAAGTTGATAATTGGGATTATCTGCTTGATGATTTAAACATTATTGGGCTCAAAAAACTCCATAATACTGTAACAATAGAACCAGGATGTCAGTTTGAAATCAGTCTTGAACCTCAAAAGTTTATTAAGCAAATAAAGTCAGAAATTGACAGAATTAATAAGGAGCTAAAGCCATTACTTAAGCGCTACGAAATTGAATTACTTAACTATGGTGTATCGCCTGTATCTACGTACAGATTTATTCAACTTAATCCAAAACGTAGATACAAATTAATGGCTAATTATTTAGGCGGGATTTTATCTGATGTAATGATGAGAGAAACTGCAGGAATACAAGTTTGTGTAGATTACAAAGACGAAGAAGATGCAACCAAAAAATTTAATTTGGCAAATAAATTATCACCTTTTACTACCGCAATGTTTGCTAATTCTCAAATAAGAGGAGGAGTTGATACAGGTTACAAGAGTTTCAGAGCATTAGCCTGGCTTAATACTGATAATGAAAGATGTGGATTTGGTACTAAATTCAGAAATGAAAATCTGTTTAAATCGTATATTGACTTTCTAATGAATATACCAATGATTTTTATCCAACGGGAAAATGAAATCATACCAATAAATGGGAAAATTAATTTTAAACAATTCTTAGATAATGGTTATGAAAATTATTCTGCAACAATAGAAGACTTTAAACTTCATGCTAATTTAGCATTTCCAGATGTAAGACTTAACTCTTTTATAGAAATCAGAAATCACGATTGTGTTCCGGAAGAATTTATTTATTCTGCGTTAGCACTTTACAAAGGAATAATGTATGATAGTGAAGCGTTAGAAAGTGCAGAAGAACTATTAGAACGTTTTGACTACGAAGAAATATCTGAATTTAGATACAGAGTTCCAAGAGAAGGGCTTAAAACTAGACTTGGTCATTATAAAGTTAAAGATATAGCAAAAGAAATAATAGAGATTGCATACTACTCTTTAAAAACACAATTTGAAAAAGAAGAAGAATTTTTAACGCCTATAAAAGAATTAACTAACCAAGGATTAACGCCTGGAGACATAGTCACCCCGATTCTAAAAACAAAAATTACTCAATACTAGATATCACGGCGACCTTCAATCGCCTTAGCAAGAGTAATTTCATCAGCGAATTCAAGGTCTGCCCCAACCGGCAGACCAAATGCTATACGTGTAATTTTTATACCAAAGGGCTTGATTAACTTTGAAAGATATAGACTTGTCGCTTCACCTTCGACAGAGGGATTAAGCGCAAGAATTACCTCTTGAACCCTATCATCCACCAGGCGATTAAGCAGCTCTTTTATTCTTATATCATCAGCACCAATGCCTTCCATCGGAGAAATTACTCCTTGTAAAACATGGTACAACCCAGTATACTCATTAGTTTTCTCAATCGCAATTAAATCCTTTGTTTCAGCAACAACACAAATTACAGACCTGTCACGTTTAGGGGAGCTACAAATTTCGCAAGGCGATTCTGTAGAAATATTAAAACAAATTTCACAGGTACAAGTATTTCGTTTTGCTTCAACAATAGCAGAAGCAAATTTTTCAACCTCAGACAACGGCATTTTTAAAATATGAAACGCCATTCTCTGTGCAGACTTCTGTCCAACAGACGGAAACTTTTGGAACTGTTCTATTAAACTTGCAATTGATTTTGGATAAATCATATTAGAATAATCCGGGGATGTTAGGCAAGTTTAAACCTTTTGCTATTGAACCGGTTTTTTCTTCAAAAACCTGAGTTGCTTTTGCATCAGCTTCTTTTAACGCTGCATTTAACAAATCTTCTAACATCTCTAAAGTGTCATCTGAAACACTTTCAGGATTTTCAGGAGATATTGCATTTTTAGCTAATTTTAAAGATTTGAAATGAGCTTGTCCTGTATAAACAATTTTTACAGCACCATTTGCTGCTGCTACTTCTACATCAGTTTTAGCAAGCTCATCTTGCATATCTTTCATTTTCTTTTGGAATTGTTGTGCTTGTTTCACAATATTCATCATATTCATCATAATGTTAATCCCCCCATTAATATATTTGCCAAACTGTTTATTCATTATACAATAAATCTATGCAAAGTAAAACATATCTTAATTCCAGTATAAAAAACGGTCAATTAATCAGATGGTCAATAATGCCATTAAATGTTTATATTGCACCAATGAATTTTTATTCAAAAAAAGGCGAAGACCCCATTTATCGCAGAATGGTTATAGATGCGCTAAACGCGTGGGTTTCAGCAAGCGGAGGAAAATTCCAATATAAGATAGTTAACGTTTTACTTGAATCTCATATGAATATTGATTGGAAACGTGTTGAAAGAACAGCCTTAGGACACTGCTATACCAACTTTGATAACAATAACAGATTATGCGGAGCCGAAGTTTCAATAGGCTTATCAGATGGTATTATTCACCAAAAATATATGGCAGAAAATGAAGTTTATCACACTATACTACACGAAATCGGGCATGGTCTGGGCTTAGGTCATAGTCCTTATGACACAGATATTATGTATACTCCTCACCAATACGGTGTTACATCGCTTTCGCCAAATGACATTAATTCCATAAAGTGGCTATATACACTACCTGCAAACATGAATATTAAAGATTTTTGCGCAAAGCATGGAATGTCTCATAGTCAAAATTTAGATTCCGTACTTTACAAAATAGATACTAACTCTGAAAAACAAACTTCAGAAAAGGCTGCTCAACCTAAACTGCCGCAACGTGACTTATTAACAGAGGCTGAAAATATTGGAGATTTAAAGCGTTATAATATGCTTATTCACCAATCAATAAACCTTTCAAGCGATTTAAAAAAATTCATTAATGAAAGACAACGAGAACAGTAAGTTATTTTCCACCACAACTGCCACAATTGCCGCTGCAACTTGATTGACCTATTACCATAGAAAAATGAAATGGTTTATTTTTAATTATTGAATCTATTACAATCGGATAAAACATACATTCTGTTTTATTTATATTTTCTTCGAACTCATCAAAATGAGTATCAAAATCAATTAGAACAGGGAACTGCGCAACAATTTTAAAATATTTTTCTGTTGGGGTCATCACAGAAACAGTTAACCCACTAACCTTAACACCTGCCAAATATGCTTTTTTAGCAGCTTCGCACTCATCAAAAGCAGGAAGTAATGAAGGGTGCAGCTTTATAACAATACTATTTTTTAGCACGTTATCAGGCAACTTTTTTGAGTAATTGTTTAGTACTAGATAATCAATTTTTTCTAATTTAAAAATATCATCTTCATATTCAGCTAATGCAGTAACATCAAAATTATTTGACCTAAAATAGTTAATTAAAGAATTTAACGCATTCCCTACACCTAAAATAACAACTTTTTTCATAACTAAACCCTCGCTTAATAACATATTACTCTAAACAAACAACTTTTACATTGTATGTTATAATCACAATATGGAAAAACAAAAAACAGAACTTTTAGCTCCCGCCAAGGATAAAGAAACTGCAATAGAAGCTATTAATTGCGGAGCAGATGCCATATACATAGGCGCAAAATCTTTTGGGGCAAGAAAAAATGCAGGCAACTCGATTGAAGATATTAAAGATATTGTTGATTATGCACACAAATTCTATGTAAAAGTTTTTGTCACTGTAAACACAATTCTTACAGATAGTGAACTTCATGAAGCTCAAAAATTAATAAAAGAACTCTATAAGATCGGAGTAGATGCCATAATCACACAGGATATGGGGATTCTAAAAAACTCTATAGAAAATAAAATACCACCTATTCGAATACATATAAGCACGCAATGCAATAACAGAACAAAAGAAAAGGTTAAATTTTTTGAAGAAATGAATATTCCGCGAGTAATTCTTGCAAGAGAATTATCTCTGGAACAAATAAAAGAAATAAAGGACTATGCTCAAAATACAGAAATAGAAACCTTTATACACGGAGCACTATGCGTATCATATAGCGGTCAATGTTATTTAAGCAACTATATCGGCGGGCGTTCGGCCAATAGGGGAGAGTGCGCACAACCTTGCAGAAAAAAGTACTCATTATGCGATAAGGATGGTAATTACATTATAAAAAATAAGCATTTATTATCATTGAAAGACTTTAACGCATCTAAATATCTTGAAAATCTTGTTAATATTGGGGTTAAATCATTCAAAATCGAAGGACGGCTAAAAGATAAAAATTATGTAAGAAATGTAGTTTTATACTACAGAGGTCTACTGGATAAATACAGCAAAAAGGAATCTTCAGGGAAAATATTCTACGATGGATTTACCCCAAATATAGAAAAAACATTCAATCGCGGCTATACAAGTTATTTTCTAAATGGTAGAGAAGAATGCTTTAATTTTGAATCTTCAAAATCAATTGGAGAAAAGCTCGGATCCATAAAAAAATCATTGAATAATTGCTACATAATAGAAACCAATCAAAAAATTAATCCTCAAGATGGGCTATGCTATTACAACGAAGATGGGGAATTGGTAGGTTTTAAAGTAAATAAAATAGAAAATAACAAAATTTATCCAAACAATCACTTATTTATCCCATCAGGTACTGTCGTATACAGAAATCAAGATACTGCGTTTGAAAAATTGCTAAGTAATACAAAAATAGAAAGAAAAATCGGTTGCAAAATAAGTATACAAAATAACGAGATTATAATAACAGACGAAGATAATAATCAAGTTAAACACCTTCTACAAAGTGGAGAAAAGCCAAAAAATCAAGAAAAAGCAAACGAAAATTTTATAACTCAGCTTAAGAAAACAGGAAACAGTGATTTTTATATCCATACACTAAGCATAGATCAAGATATGGATTTTTATCCTATTTCAGTAATAAATGAAATAAGACGAAACCTTTTTGAAGAATTAATGACAGAACGAATAAAAAATTATCCTAAGAAATTATATACACCACTCAAATATTCAAACTACCCCAAAGCTATTGGAGACTACAGAGAGAATGTTGCAAATAATGAAGCTAAAGAATTTTATAAAAACAGTAATTGCAAAATAGAAGAATATGCTCCGGAAATTAATAAGCCTAATCGACAAATAGAGCTTATGCGGACAAAACATTGCATAAAATGGGCAATTAACAAGTGCAAATCAAAAGAGGAACTATTTTTAGAGGATGAAAAAGGTGTTAAATATCCACTAAAATTTGATTGTAAAAATTGCGAAATGATAATACTAAGTCCGCAATAATTTACCAGAAAGCCTTTGGCATCATTCTGTCATATACCCAAACATCAACATTATCATAAGTAAGCCCAAAGTCTTTCGCTATTGATTTATCAACACCAATAGCCCTTATCGGTATATTTATCTTTTCAGAAGCTTTTTTTAAAATTTCATACCCTCTAATAACATCATCTTTTGTTGTTTCATCGCCAAAGTGAGTGTTAGAAATCAATCCTGTAAACTTTTTCCAAGGGCGTTTTTCAATACCTTCACTGAAGGTAACATACTCAACAATATTATCAACAGAACAAGTTTCAAACTTAGAAGTATTAACGACAAGGAAAATCTGTAAATTTTTCTCATCACCAATATTAGTAATAATATCAAGAATATCCAGACCAGACGCCCCATAACCGACATCAATAATAACATCGCCATCAACCGATAAACAATTCATCTGCTGAGGTGTAATATAACTGCCAGCCTCACCCAAGCCAAAATACTCCGGCTGTGTTATTACATTTACCCCTAAAGACTCTAAGTCCTTTGCAATAGGTCGTAATGTATACGCCGGCTCAACAGTATCTAAATCGGCTAAAGTTATATCCTTTTTAATTTTTGCAAACTGTATTGCCCTATTAAGCGCAGTTTCAGATTTTCCACTAGCATAAGCACCAGCATAAACTTCTACAAATCTATCTCTCATAATAAAATTATTTTAACAAATAAAAAACAGTTGTAAATTAAACATTTTCATATTCATTAGTAATACAATTAACAATAATAGGTTTATTATTATTAAATATATCAGGCATTACAGCTTTCAGTTGAGGAATAGAATTTACACTAAAGCCTTTAATTCCATAGCCCTCAGCCAACTTTATAAAATCAGGATTAGCCATTTTTGACTGGTAATAATTTCCATTGAAGAATTTTTCCTGAGTTTGTCTTATCATCCCAAGATATCCGTTATTCATAACAAAAATTTTAACAGGGATGTTATACTCACTAACAGTTGCCAATTCCTGAATATTCATCTGAAAAGACCCATCACCTGTAATATTGATAATACAAGATTTTGGTTCAGCAAAATGTACACCACAAGCAGCAGGCAAGCCAAAGCCCATAGTTCCCATACCACCTGATGTTAAAAAATGACGCGGCTTTGAAAATTTAAAAGATTTCGCCGCCAGCATTTGATGCTGTCCAACATCAGTTATAATTATAGGCGACAAACCTTCAGTATATGAATTTATATACTCTAACACCTCGTGCGTAGACATTTTAGAAGCTAAAGACGTAAAATTAAAGTGATTAGATAGCTTATCAAGTAATGTCCTCTTTTTCAGATTTTGGGATAAAAGCGCATCAATAACTGATTCACAAGAGTAATTTATTTCACTAATTACATTAATATTAGAAAATCTATATTTCTCAATATTAATATTTATAACAGGTGTTCCGTTAGCAAATACATCACTTTTACAAGTCGTTCTATCACTAAAAGCTACACCAAAAGCAATAATCAAATCAGCTTGAGAAACAAGTCTATTGGATAATTCATCTCCATTAACACCTATCATTCCATAATAAGCAGGAGTAGCGGAAGCAATATTTCCAATACCCATTAGTGTAGAAACAGTTGGAATTTGAGTTTTATTCACTAATTCAGTAACTTTATTAAAGCAATTAATACACCCACCACCAACAATAAATAAAGGACTTTTTGCATCATTAATCAAATCAACTATACTATTTATATTAGGAACGCAGGTTTTACTATTCAGATTTTTTAAAATTACCTGTTCTTGAATTTCTTGTTTTGAGTCAAGTACCTCTCTAGATAATTGAATAAATACAGGTCCCTTTTTCCCATCAAGAGCAGTATTAACAGCATCTTTAATAACTTGATAAATGTTATCAGAAACACTTGGAATATAAACTTTTTTTACTGAAGATTTAATCATATCAGCAAAATTAACATCTTGAAAGACCTTACCTTGTACATTACTAGGTGCGCCTGCGATAATTAAAATAGGAATAGAATCAGCAAAAGCATCCGCAATACCAGTAACAGTATTAGTAACTCCCGGACCGGAAGTAACAAGAACAACACCTATATTTCCAGAAACCTTAGCATAACCTTCAGCAGCGTGAACACAAGCCTGTTCGTGACGACACAAACAATGTTGTATTTCAGATGTTCCAGCCAATTCATTATATAACGACAAAACACTTGCTCCAGGATAACCAAAAATTTGTTTTACTCCAGAATCTATTAACGCCTTCACTGTTAAAGCGGCACCCGATTTTATGATTGGTGGATTTTTAATTGCTAACATAACCCCACAAATATAACAAAATCTTATAAAAATGTAAAGAATTAGTTATTTTGTTGAATAAAAAAAATCAGCATAATATAATTTATATTGGAAGTTTATTAAAAGAGGTATGTGAAAATGAAAAAATTACTAGCATCAATGCTTGCAATTACAATGTTGGGTTTAAATACATTACCCGTATTGGCTCAATATGGTATTAGTGATGATTACTGGGCAAGTAAAGAGATTAACAAGGTTGTTGCAGACGGAATTTTACCTGTTGATGAAAATGGAAACTTTAATCCAGAAAATTCAATATCTAGAATTCAATTTGTTCAAGGCTTACTAAAGGTATTATCAAACGATAATCTTGATATAAGCATCACCAATACAATGTCAGATATATCAGTATATGATCCATATTATGATGATGTATTAAGAGGGCAACAATTAGGAGTAGTATATGGTTATCCGGACGGAACATTTAAAGCTGAAAAAAATCTTCTAAGATCAGAAGTAACTTCTTTAATGAGCCATATAACAAAAGAACAGGTAACAGAATCATCTGTTCTTGACGCTTTTAAAGATACCCAAGATATTCCAGGCTGGGCTGAATTGTCGTATCAAAAAGCTGTAAGTTACGGCTTATACGTAAACCATCCTGATGAATCAATGCTAGAGCCAAATAGAGAATTAACCAGAGCAGAAGCAGCAGTTTTGCTTGCAAAGTTATCCGAGATGCTAAACGTAGTTAAAGATGAATATTTAGGAAATGCTCAAGAACCAGAAGAACCACAAGAAGTAGTTTTAGGTGTTGAACATCTTTGTGTTCACAGACAAGCTCCTAACAACACTGTTACAATGACTAACTTTAAAAAAATAGTTAATCAAGGTAATGTTGTTCAAATTGCATTCTCTGAAAAATTCTTATCAAAAAAACATAAAGGTGGAGAAATAGTAAACTTCTATTTACCAAAAGATTTATACACAGTTGAAGGAACAAAAGTTTTACCAGAAGGTACAAGATTTGTTGCTGAAATTATGGATATACAAAATCCAAAAATCTTTAATAAAAAAGCAAAAGTAAACTTAATCTTCAAACATATTTTATTACCTGATGGAGCAGTAATTGATATTACAGGTAAACCATTTACAAAAGACGGAAGACTAGCAGAAGGACCTTGGGTAACTTTTGGTAAAGTATTATTATATACAATTACAGGTGGAGCTGTAGGTTCAGGTGTTGGTTTAAGTATGGCATTTATACCTAATCCTTCAAGAGTTGGAACAGCTCTTGGTATAGGTATTCCTGTTGGTTGTACTGTAGGTTTAATTACTGGGTTAATCACTCCTGGAGTTAACTACAAAGCTAAGCAAGGTGAATGCATATACTTATTGCTTATTGATGATGTAAATATTGAAGAACAACTTTAATATATTATTAACATACTAAAAAAGAGGTAAAGTATTTTACCTCTTTTTTTATTTATTTTTATATTTATTTATTAATAATCATAAAAGATTTTAACGCCCTACCTGTATCAGAATCCTTATCTTCAACAGAAACAACATTAATCTTATTCAAGTAATTGAGGGATGTAGAACTTCCGCCATCAAATGCCATAGCCTTATCTAATTTATACTTTTCAACCAATTGCCTTACCTCGTATAAATCCATAGGATTTTCATTCGTAATAATAAATATATGAACTATACCCTCTTTTAAACCAATAATAGTTCTTGCAGTTTTATGCAAAACACTTGCAGACTCTCTAACAACATTACCCTCATTATCTGTTAAGATAAAAAATTCTTCTTTCAATCTTAAATCCGGATAGATAAGCGGTCCGCCTTGAGCAGATGCGAGCAATATACATCCATCTGGTAATAGTGAATTATGTGATTCGATCTCAAATCTTTTACCTTTAGCGCAATCAAGTATTCTAAATTCTGTTCGATTAAGTATTTGTGGCAAATGCCTACTTAATTGTTTATTTTGCATTAAGGCTTCATTAAACATAGGATCAAGATCACTTGTTGTTTTAGAATTAACATAGGAAATAGTCTTTTTATTATTCGGGTCAAAGAAGCCTGCATTTATTGTAAGAACAGAATTAGACATTTGATGGACACGTTTATTTGTTTCTAACCCTTCAACAGTAACAAAATCCATTTTTTTTACTGTTGATTTATCAGGTAAGATAATATGATATATACCTGAATTAAAATCAATAATAGGCTCTGAATGAACAGATAAATTAGCAAATAAAAGAGCAATTAATAAAAGAGTTTTTTTCATTACATATCTTTCTTTTGGATATATTTATGCTTACACTTAGAATTGATATTAGAAGATAATTCCTTAGACTGATAGAACTTATAAGTCGCAATCGCAAACAAAATAGGTGAGAACGACGCAGCCAGCAGCGGTGGTAGGACACCTTTTTCAGCTAAAAGATCAAAGAACGGTAATGTAATGTAATAAATAAACACACAACCAATTGCAATTACAAAACCAATCAAAGAACGTTCTCTAGGTCTTGAAAATCCAAGGATACAGCCCATCAACGCCAAAAGAATACAAACAAGTGGATGAATATACCTTTGATAATACTTATTTGCATTAAGTCTGTATTCTTCATCTAAATTTTCTTTTTTCAACAGCTGCATATATTTCCATAAGTTGGCATTATCGATTTCTCTATCACGTTTAGTAGAATAGTCCATTAAAATTTTGGCATTCAATGCATCATCACCCTTTAGTATATCTAAATAATCAAGAGATGCTATTTCTTCAAAAATACCGTCAGTAGAAATTTGATAAGATGTTACATTTTTAAGAGTCCATTTGCCATCTCTTATATAACCAGTTTCACCAACATGAATATTGGTCAAAGGATGTAAATCACTATAAACTTTATCAGCAAAATCAAGAACTATAATATTTTCCATAGAATCTCTATTAAAGCGAGAAACTATAATTCCTGCAAGCGGATGTTTATCAACATCTTTTTTAATATAAACAAACTGAGAAACAGGATTAACCTTTTTTATCTCATTTAATTTTTCACAAGAATAAGGAATTAACTTATCATAAGTAACAAAACAAAAATAAGTAACAATAACGGATAGAACAACAACAGGAGCAATAATGCGAGCAAACGACATTCCTGCAGCTCTAAAGATTGTTAATTCAAAATCTTTACTTAATTTATCAAAAGTAAATAGAGTTCCTAAAAGCAACCCAACAGGAAATGCTTTACCAAGGATTTTAGGTAACTCACATACCAGAACCATAACAGCAACTTGCGGAGTATAAACACCTTCAATAGTACGTTTGATTGTATTCAAAAGCATTTCAGGAGCAATCCAAATGACAGTAAAAAGAATTATAGCCACCAATGTCGCCATAAGAACCTGCATAAAAATATATTTATCATACACTTTTATCATAATTTAAAGTCCTTACCAAGATAAAATTCTTTAGCAACAGGGTCAACAGCAACTTCTTCACTTTTGCCTTGAATTTTAATTTTACCATCAAATATTACATAAGCTCTATCTGTAATAGAAAGAGTCGCTTTAGGGTTATGGTCAGTGATTAATACCCCTAAACCTTTCTCCTCAGAAAGTTTCCTTATATTATCTTTAATTTCTCCAATAGCAATTGGATCAATACCTGTAAATGGTTCATCAAGCAGAATAAAATCAGGACTAGCCGCGAGCGCTCTAGCCAATTCAACACGCCTGCGCTCACCTCCGGATAGAGAAATAGCTTGAGATTTTCTTAACTTCGCGACACCAAACTCTGTCAACAAATCTTCTAATTTTTGTTTCTTTTCTTCTGCATCGAGTTTTTCATTCATTTCTAATACAAGTTTAATATTATCTTCAACAGATAATTTCCTAAAAATAGAAGTTTCTTGCGGCAAATAACCAATACCCTCTTTAGCTCTCAAATTCATAGGCCAAGTAGAAATATCTTCTCCATTAAACATAACTTTTCCGGAATACGGCTTAACTAAACCAACAATCATATAAAAAGTCGTAGTCTTACCAGCACCGTTAGGTCCAAGCAAGCAAACGACTTCTCCTTTATTTATATAAAACGAAACGTCATTAACAACACTTCTATCACCATAAACCTTAACAAGATTAAATGCTTCTATTTTCATACTAATAAACCTCTATTTTGTGACATCACCGCACCAATATCTCTTCTGTAAGTTTTACCATTAAAATTAATCTCATTAATTTCTTGATAAAGTTTTTCTCTTGCCCGAGAAATAGTACCCGCTACAGTCGTTAAAATAATATTTTTACCTTTCAATGTTTCATATTCTAAATATTTATTCTTTTCTAAATTATATAAAGTAATAATTGTTTGCTCATCCAAAGCATTAAGTCCGGAAATAACCTGCCCCTCATTTTTTGAAGAAAGCATTGCAGATATTGCATACTGTTCATTTTGAGGAATAAATTCATACGTATCAGCAAAAATTCCCATATTACAATCATCAATAACTTTAATCAAATCAATATCAAGTAAATTAAGAATTGAAGCAATATCAATGTCTGATATAAAGTATTTAATATTATTAACAAAGATTCTGTCATCAGCAGTTAAAATACACTCTAAACCAAATATTCCTGAAAAAATTTTATTTTGCTGTTCATAATACTCTAAAATAGGATTAACAATTCCTGAAGTCAAATAATCAATATGAGAATCCGTCAATTTATAAAAAGGCGAGCAAGAACCGATTCCATTTGTAAGTACCCCACCATCACCATCAAGCGAAAAATTATAGTTCAAAGAGTTTCCGATGGGGAGTGCTCTATATCCATCAGAAATATAATAAACAGTAAATGTCTTACCGTATATATATTCTTCAATTAGGATTGTTTCATTTCTTAAAACCAAATCATCAATGGCATTTTTAGCAATTTTTTCATTAACACAAATTGTAGCGTACTCAGAAATATTCGATTTTATAATAATAGGGAATTTAGCGTTTTTTAAATAATCATAAGCAACAGAAGCCTTATCAAAAGATGCGAATCTAGGGACTGGAGCATGCAGCTTATAAAGTAACTTTTTAACCGCGACTTTATCATTAACCAATTCAGATATATCAAATACAGGGGAAAATATTTGTAATTTTTTTTCATCAAAGATAGAAAGCAAATCTAAAGTAATGAACTCAGAGTCAACAGGTATAGTTAAAGAAATATCATTATTTTGTACAAAATCAGCAATAGCTAAATAATCTAAAGAATCAAAATCCACACAAGTAGCGAATTCGGAAATAGCATTAGAGTTAAAAGATACATAAATATCTGCCATTGCTGACAAATATTTAGCTAATGCATAAGTTTTAGCACTCTTTCCTAATAACAAAATTTTTCTCATAAAACAATTATAACCAAGAATAAACCTTAAGTCTATTTATATTTTTGTAAATTTTTATATAAAACAACTCGAAGAAAAGGCAATTTTTAAATATTATATGTTTTATATAAATGCCATGCAAATACGAAGTGTAGGACAAAACATAAAAAATTTTGGTTCATATGAAGGTTATAGTTACAATAGCTATAATCAAAATAGTACTGAAAATGAAAATAATAAAGACGGGGGAAGCAAATTATTATCAATAGGCGGATTATATTTAGCCTCAGAGGGGATCAACTTATTATCAAATAAAGTAGCAAAATTAATGGCAAAAGGTAAAGAATATACAACGCCAGAAAACGTAAAAAAAGTCACTCAATCAATGTTAAAAAATAATAATCTTGATGTAGATGTATATTTTGTAAATCCGAAAAACATTCAATTAGTAAGTTTACAATCCGGTATATCTGTAAATAATTTAAAAGAAGTCGCCAAGGGAGAAAATGCCTTTTATACAGAAAGCCTATTCGGGAAAGTCGCAGTAGCGCCAACAAGTAAACCTTCTCTTATTCAACACGAGCTGGGACATGCAATAAACGCTAAAAAGCCATTTTTAAAATTACTACAAAAATCAAGAAGGTACTTACCTGTAATTCCGACAGCCTTAATTGCCCTAAATTATTTAACAAAGAAAAAGAATTCAAGAGAAGAAACATTTATAGAAAAGAATGCCGGTATATTAGGCTTTATGGCATACCTCCCAACCATAATAGAGGAAGGTATTGCTTCAATTCGAGGGATAAAAGCTGCAAAGACAACATTAGCAGGTAAAGGCATAAATTTAGGTGTGCTAAGAAAAAATTATATACTGGCCTGGCTAACGTATCTATTAGGCGGAATAGGTCTAGGTGTAGCATCTAAACTCTCTGTAAAAACCGGCATTCCAATGCAATAAGTTACTTATTGCTAGACTCATTAGTAGGTAAACAGACGCCAAACTGACAATTGGATGTATAATCAGGAATATTCTGTAAGTCATTGTGATCTTTAAATGTTCTTTCAACATCACTTCTATCAACAGGTGCCAACCTTATAAAAGGCGAGCCGCCTAAATCTGCAGTTCCGCTATAATCCTTATAAATAGGTTTATAAGGTTCTCTCAATAATGCTGAATCGCTTGTTGAGCATACCATATCAGGATCATCGATTGAGCAAACAGCATTTACAGCACTAACTATTGAAAAAATTATCAACAATATCATAAATATCTTTTTCATAATTGACCTCCAAAAGGTTTTTATTAACTGTCATTATAATAAGTCAATTAATCAAAAAAACATTCACTAAACTAATTACCCTATTTTATTAATGTCTTTGCAAATTGTATAGAAACATCTGATAGTACACCACCCGCCAGTTCAGCTACAGCATTAATTTTCTCCTCAGCGGATAAAACTTTAACAGAAACTTTTGTAGAATCTTCTTGAGATTTAGCGACATAAAAATGTCTATCTGATCGAGAAGCAATAATAGCCTGATGAGTAATCATAATAATTTGTCTGTAATTCGCGAGCTCTTTAACTTCATCTGCAACACTTTGTGCCGCTTTACCTGAAATACCTGTATCAATTTCATCAAAAATGACCGTATCAATGTCATCACTCTGTGCAAATATAACTTTTAAAGCTAACATAACACGAGAGATTTCACCTCCTGAAGCAACTTTTATAAGAGGCTTTGGGCTCTCCGATACGTTTGTTGATATTAAAAACTCAACTTCATCAGCGCCATTATATGTTAACTCCGTAGGTTTAACATCAATTAAAAATTTTGCTTTCGGTAACTCAAGCGCCGCCAATTTTTCTGATATCATGCAGGATAAAACTTCGGCGTAAGTTTTTCTTTTTTCAGTTATTACAGAGGCAATTGAAATTAACTTTTTGTTCGCCTCGTCAACATCCTTTAATATCTGCTGCTCATCAGAATCTCTTGTTTCAATTTGAGAAAGTTCTTTTTGTGACTCATACAAAGTATTTAAAACACTTTCTAATGTCCCGCCATATTTCCGTTTAAGTTTTTCTAATAAAAACATTCTCTCTTGCAATTCATTCAACCTTTCGGTATCATTATCTAATTCTTGAGAATAATTTCTTAAAATGGAAGCTATATTTTTAACACTCTCAATAACTCCCAGCAATTCTTCTTCTGTATCAGACATAGAACTTTCTATAGCAACTATTGCTGATAGATTTTTTCTAACTTGACTTAAGCCCTCTAAAATTGAAGCATCATCATTACTTATTGCCCAAGCTATAGAACCTGATAATTCCTTTAACTTCTCAGCATTTTCAAGAACACTTATTTCTTTTGTTAATTCTTCATCCTCATTTATAGATTTTATATTTGCATCTTCAATTTCTTTTACTTGAAATTTCAAAAAGTCAATTTGTGATTCTGTTAGCTGATTAGAATTTCTTACCTTTTCTAACAATGACTTTAGGTTAAGATAATTTTGCCAAACCAATTTATACTCATCCAAATATGGTTGTAAAGTAGCTTTTGCATAATTATCCAATAACAATATATGACTTTTAGGCTTCATAAAAGAATACGTCTGGTGTTGTGAATGGATATCTATAAATACATCCCTTAAATATCTAATTGCCTCTTGATTAACCATGCAACCATTAACCTTCGCACGACTACCGGATGGAGATATCTCTCTGGTTATTACAACTTCATCACCTGTATTATCAACACCATAAGTTTCATAAAATTCATCCAGATTATGAGCTCTATTTAATAATGTTAACTCAATTATAGCTTTCTCAGTTCCAGTTTTTATATGCTCTTTTGAAGTCTTTGCACCTAGAGCTATATCAATCGCATTTATAATAATACTTTTACCTGCACCGGTTTCGCCGGTTATAATATTTAAACCCTTATCAAACTCTAATAAAAGCTCATCTATTAATATAAAATTTTTTATAAACAATTTCGATAACATACTTATAAATTAGCCTAAATACACATTCAAATCAATATTTACAAAAGTTTACAAACTCGTCAAAAAAGTCAAATATAAAAAGTATATATACTTTATATATATAAGGAGAAATATATATTTATGAGTATTGATAATTACACTAATTATAATCTTAATAAATATAATTTCGGGTATACTTGGAACAGTTATAATGCAGTTCCAAACAATACTTTTGGAGTAACACCGTTATTTAATTTTAACATTGGCTATACCCCATTAACAATAATGCCAATGAATCCATTTTTTAGTTATTTAACCTCATTTTTTACTGGTGGATTTAATCCATTTCAATTTCAATTTCAAGTAATGAATAATTTTAATTTTGGAAATATATTTAATAACATACAGTTTCCAACATTAGATTTATCAAACAATTTTCAGAATACTGGTACAAACTACTCAATGAAACCAAATTTAGGATTTGGAGAATTAACCTTTCCACCTCCAAGCGGGAAGTATGAAAAAGATGATAAGCCCTCTGAAGGAAAAATAAGCACAACATATAATAGTATTCAAACAAGCAGTAATAGAAAAGAAACATTATTAAAAAATATCAATACAAACGATAAAAAGTTTGAAGAACAACTAAAAGAAAAAGGTGTCGAATATGACTCTACCCTTGGACACAATTTAGCAAAACACATGATATCAAATGTAACAGGTGGCACTGGAGATTGTGCTCAATTTGTAAACGATTCATTAGAAGCAAATGGTATAAATGCCAAAAGAGATGGCCACGCATATACAAGAGCAGAAGTATTATCAAAAGATAGTCATTTTACAGAAATCAATGTGGATAGTGCTGATGAATTAAAAGAACTCCCAGCCGGATCAGTAATTGTATATGCAAGAAAAGCATGTCGATACAACCCTGTATTTGGGCACGTAGTAATTGCTACAGGTAACGGGAGTGTTGGTTCAGACCATATTCAAAACAGTATAAGATACCCGTCGAACGGTGAAGGTATTAGAGTATTTATACCAACAAAAGCTATAGCGTAGCTAAGTAATCATTAATAGCTTTAGCCGCTTTTTTACCTGCGCCCATAGCATTAATAGCGTTAGAAGCACCTACAGGAGCAACATCACCACCTGCATAAACATGCGGAATAGAAGTTTCTCGAGTATCAGGATTTACAACAAAATATCCTTTTTTATCAACTTCAAAATCAATACCTTCTGATTTTGCAGATTTTTGAATAATCGGATTAGGACCTGTCCCAAGTGCAACTATAACGGTATCAACATCTAAGTCAATAAAATCACCTGTACCAACAGGAGAACGACGTCCTGACTCATCAGGCTCACCTAGTTCACAAACTTCAAATTTCATTGATTTAACATAACCATTCTCACCAATTATTTCACTGGGGGCTAATAAGAACTTAAAAATTACGCCTTCCTCTTTGGCATGTCTTATTTCTTCTAATCTAGCAGGTAATTCCTTTTCCGTTCTTCTATAAACGATATAAACATTTTTATACCCAACGCGAACAGCAGTCCTTGCCGCATCCATAGCAACATTTCCACCGCCAATTATGGCAGCACTGATACCAACTCTTAATGGAGTTGCGGTTTGCTCGTCATTAGCATGCATCAAGTTAACCCTTGTCAAAAACTCATTTGCAGAAGATACGCCATTAAGGTTTTCTCCGGGGATATTCATCATTTTAGGCAAGCCCGCTCCAGAGCATAGGAATACTGCATCATACCCATCTTCTTTCAACTGCTCAAGCGTAATTGATTTTCCAACAATAACATTTTTTTCAAAAACTACACCCATTTCTTTCAAGTTTTTAATTTCTCTATCTAAAACCGCTCTAGGAAGCCTGAATGGAGGAATTCCATATCTTAAAACACCACCAAACTCATGTAAGGCTTCAAATACAGTAACAGAATGACCTGCTTTTCTAATATCAGCAGCTGCTGTAATCCCTGCACATCCTGAACCTACAATAGCAACCTTCTTACCTGTTTCTACAATTTTAACAGTTTTTGCAGATGTATTATCTCCTACATAACGTTCCAATGCACCAATTGCAATAGGCTCGCTTTTTATACCTAAAATACATTTCCCTTCACATTGACGTTCTTGTGGACATACTCGACCACAAACCGACGGCAACATAGAAGTTTCTCTTATAACTTCCCCTGCTTTATCTAAATTTCCTTCTTTTATCTCTTTTATAAACTCAGGAATATTTATATTTACAGGACACCCCTTAACACATTGAGGATTCTTACAGTGCAAGCACCTATCAGCTTCAAGTTTTGCCTGTTCTGGTGTAAAATTTTCTTCTACAGGTTCAAAATTTGTTCTTCTAATTTCCGGATTTTGCTCTATCGGTTTTTGTCTCATACTTTCCTCTCCTTGTAGTTTCATTTTACTCCAAACTTGATAAATTCATCAACCTATTATACTCTTTTTTCAAAAATTCTTTACCTGGCTTTTGTATAACAACATTATCCCAAGGTAAAACCTCATCTAGTAAAAATGTTCTTGTTACAAAATTATCAGTATTAAGCCCCATTTCCTTGGCGACAGATTTATAAGCTCCAAGTTTTCCGCCTTTTTTATAAACCTCATATAAATAACTACAAATAGAAGAATCTGCTCTTGAAATTAATGTCTGATAATAATCCCATTTTAAACTTGAGAACTTAGATTTTACTCCTATTTTAGACAATTCCTTAGACAAAAACTTTTGTTTTTTCTCTAAAGAAGAATTCTCTTCTCTCCCAACCCATTGAAAAGGAGTATGCGGTTTAGGAATAAATGAAGAGAATGAGAATGTAACATCAAAAGACTTATCGATACTTTTAATTTTTTTTGCTATCGAAATAAAATCTTTAATATCATCATCATTTTCACTCGGTAAACCTATCATACAGTAAAACTTTATACCTTTTAGACCTTCATCAGATGCTAATTTTACAGCTTTATAAATCATATTTTCATCGATATTTTTATTAATAACTTTTCTTAACTTATCATTAGCTGCTTCAATAGCAATTGTAAAAGTTTTTTGACCAGATAATTTCAATAATTTAACAACATCAGGAGTAATTGCATCAATTCTTAGGGATGAGAAGTTCAAATTTATTTCCGTACCTGATTCTATCTTATCAATTACATAACGACAAATTTTATCAAAATCGGGGTGAGCAGAAATTTGAGCACCTAGTAAAGCTATATTTTTAGTATAAGTTAACCCCATCTCAATTTTTTTTGTTATTTCCTCATAAGGTGTAAATCTTATCGGCAAATTAAGGTACGATGCCAAACAGAACCCACAACGATTATAACACCCTCTCTCAACCTCTATAATAAAAGTATTCGAGAAATACGCGTTTTCAGATAAAACCGTCGTATAAACAGGCGTAGGTAATTTTTCTGTGATTTTTATTACTGTATTTTTTAAAGCAGGGACATAAACGCCCTCAAAATCGGTTAAGCGTCTTAATACCTCACTCTTAGGCTTGTCTTTATTTTGTTTTAAAAAATTAACGACCTTAGGCAGTAATGCTTCACCATCGCCAATTAAAAAGAAATCAAAGAAATCTGCAAGTGGTTCCGGATTTGAAGTTATGACAGGTCCGCCGGCAAACACATTAATATTTTCTCTATCTTTTGAAAACACAGGGATATTGTATTTCTCAAGCATTTCTAAAATAGTAATTATATCCATTTCAAAAGAGACAGAAAAAGAAACGGCATTAATCTTCGAAGGCAATTGCAGGGAATCCGAAGAATCAGAATAAAGCGAATATACATTTACATCATCCAGTTCATCAACTATTTTAGTAAGCCACATATATCCTAGAGAAGACAACGCAAAACTCTCAATACCAGGATAAGTCATTACTATGTTATAACCGGTTTTTTGAATTAATTTAGGAGTATATAGATATTTATTCTTTTGCTGCATCATCATTGTTAATATTTTTTATATATAATTCATCAACTAAAACACAAACTGTAGCAGCAATAGCCGGTGCAAATATAACCCCTATAACCCCCAAGAACTTAGCAGTAATAAGCAAAGAGAAGAATATTACCAGCGGGTGTAAATCCATAAATTTTCCAAACACAACCGGACGAATAAGATTATTTTCTGCCCATTGAGCAAACAAGAATGCAACCAGAATTCCAATTAAAACCGGTATTCCGTACTGCCAACACACAACAAGAGAAATAATTAATGCAATCAACGGACCAACAACAGGTACAATATCAAGTAAGCCTGTTATAAAGCCCAAAACAACAGCATATTCGTTTCGCATCAAAAGTAGTGCAATTGTAAAAATAAGTCCAACTGAAGTCATTGTAACTACTTGAGCAATTACATATCCACCTATTTTTTTAGAAATTGTTTCTAATAAATCCCCCACACTTTTACCATCTTTTTTAGGGAATAGTTTTATTATCGAATCTTTAATATGTTGTTCATCTAGCATAAAATAATATGTAATTAAACAAAACGCAAAGAAATTAATCAATGCAGATGCTATTCCTATAGTAGCAGTAATAGAACGATTAACGAAATCAGAAGCAAATTGCGATGCATGCTCAAACAATGATGACGCATCTATTAGTGATGTTATGCTATACCCAAGAATATTCAAATTCATAAGATAAGTTTTCAAATTAGAAAAATGTTCTGGTAAATGCTGAAGAATTAACTTTACCTGTTCTACAGAAAGCAATATCACAGGAATAAAAAATAAAAATAACAATATTACAAGAGAAAAAAGTAAAATTCCAACGGCTAAAGGACGTTTAATTTTTTTCTCCATTTTATTAACAATAGGATTAAATGAACAAGCAATAACGTACGATGCAAAAAACAGCATTATTACATTACTAACCTGAGCTAAAATCCATAATAAAAGTAACATTATAGTAAACACTGCAATATTTTTTACAGTAATATATTCTTTTAGAACAGAAATGGACATGATAACTCTCCTTTTTAAAACTAATTATAACAAATACAATAAACAAGTACAATCAATATAATGACTTAGACCATGTTATAAATATTTTTATATGTGGAATATAATTAATAAGAGCAAAGGTAGAGTATGAATAAAGCAGACGAATTAATAGTAATAGATGGGCATAAAATCGATTATGAGTACAATGAGCTGCCCGTTATAAATGATGTACGGGAAGTTTATGACATAAACTTATCCAAAGCCATTGATAATTGTGATAATACATTCATTTCACACGATTACGATTCAGATAAAAATAGTTGGAACATTAATCCCAATATTTCAGATAGGGATATTATCCAAATTGAGGATACAATTTACGAAATAATAACAAACAATAATTCACTATCAGTTAAAATATATGGAAAAAACAGTTTAATTTTTGAATTTGAAACCGACAATAATTTTAAACTCGATAAAAAGAAATATGGTAAAGATATTAATTGCGGTAATAACATTAATTACAGATATTATCAAAATGGAGATACGAGTGTAATAAGTAGCGATTTAACAAATAAAATAATAAAATATTCATCATCAGAAATAATTAATAATCACATCTATACAAAATATTATGAATTTTTAGACAATGATGAAATGTCCGTATATCTTTTACTAATAGATTTTACACCCTACAAAATGACTACATATTATAAAAATAACAAGTATGATACTCTAAACTTTAACTATAACAATTAAAACTAATAAAAACCTGATATACAATCAGGTTTTTATTTTTATCTAAAATTAATGAATTAACAAGAATAAGAACAAGAGCTGCCTGTTGAACAAGAAGAAGTCGAAACAGAGGAAACTGACGCTGTTGAAAAACTTGCAGAACTAAAACCAGAAGTATTAGCAGATGCAATAGAACCAGCTGTTTCAACCGGAGGAGTAGCATAGGCAGTATAATCTACTTCCGTTGTAGTTGATAAGTCACAAACATCAAATCCGCCCCAAGCGATTGAACCTGCTGTCTCAACAGATGATGAAGCTGAGCCAATTATAGGTGAGTAATTTTCTACAGTTGAAACGTTATTTGTATATGCATTTTCAGATGATGATGATTGAAGAATCGTACCAAAACTTGAAGAACCTAGTGCCATATTTAATATCCTCTTTACAAATCTTACATATATATAAAGTAAAATAATTTTACCTAATTTCAATAAGTAAAATTATCTTAACAAAAGTTAACAAATATTTTTATCAAGGACATTAAGTTATAAAATATAAATAGATAATAGGAAGGAGAAATTATGTTATCAGAAAAAATGAACAAAGCATTTAATGAACAAATAAATGCGGAATTATATTCAGAATACTTATATTTATCAATGAAAGCCTACTTCGCAGATAAAAACTTGCAAGGCTTTGTAAATTGGATGGATGTCCAAGTTCAAGAAGAACACGCACACGCAATGGGAATGTTTGACTATGTAATTGAGCGAGGAGGCAGGGTAGAATTAGAAGCGATAGATAAACCACGCCACGATTGGGAATCACCATTAGAAGTATTTGAACACGTTCTGGAACACGAAGAATATGTAACCTCAAGAATAAATGCACTAATGGATGTAGCAGATGAGGTAAAAGATAGAGCAGCATTATCGTTCCTTGATTGGTATTTAAAAGAACAAGTTGAAGAAGAATCAAATGTAGGCGGAGTTCTTGCGACATTAAAAATGATTGGTGATGATACAAAGTCATTACTAATGCTAGACAAAGAACTGGCAACAAGAACTTTTGTAGCGCCTGTAATCGGCTAACTCTAAATTTAATAAATTTAAAAGGCGGCATTCTAAAAGGGTGCCGTTTTTTGTATATACTCCTTATGTATTGACAAATATATATGTTTATGCCAATATTCAGGTATGGAGATTAGAATCGTCAAATTGAATAGCAATCCTTGGTGGCGCCTGTAGTTTGTACAGGTTTCTTGAATAGTTTCTTGATAGAAATGAACCTGTACTTTAGAAATCAGGTTTATTTTAGTCAAGGAGAAAAATATGTCAGTCAGTTTAATAAATACATTACCCAACTCATTAAAAATAGCATCAAAAATTGTATCTTATCAAGAAAGTGCATCAGGGCTTTCAGCATCAAGATTGATACAAGATACAGGAACTTGTCTTGCACCCAAAGTAACATTTTCTCGAAGCAAAGAAGACTTGGCTGAAAACACATTTTTAGAGTTATCCGAAAACTGCATAGTATATTTAGGACCGACATTGCTTGGCGAAAAGGTTGCAAGAAAAGTTTTTTCAAAAGGTTTAAGTAAAGAAGAAAAAGAATTAATCTCCAAATCATTTAAAGAACTGAGTGCAAAAGCACCAAATGTTAAGAATAAAATTATTCCGCTTAAAGCAGCAATAGCTCTAACAACAATGTTAATACCACTTGCAGAATTTTCGCTCAGCTATTTTAAGAATTTATTCACATTAAAAGTATTTAAAAAGAGTGATTTTCAAAATATTGCTTCATTAGAGAAGAATGAAGAGAATAAAGAACAACAGGAAATGGTTAAAAACAGTGCATTACAAAAAATAGGTCTGGCGGGTTGTGCTTATGGAGGGTTACTGGCACTTAGTATTTTACTTGCAAAACAAGGAAAGAATTCAAAAAAACTACAAGAATTGAGTGAACTAATAATCGCCCCAGGGGATAAATTATTCAAAAACAACGGCAAGAAATCAAATTTTGTAAACAAGTACTTTAGCCAAGATTTTAATTCCGATAACGGAAAACTAGCTATGAGCAAAGGTCAATTAACATCTTGTGTTACAATTGGTGGTTTAGGCTATTTTGGAGCCTCAGCTGATAGGGGTAAAGAAAATTTACTTGAAACAGCATCCAGATTTCCACTTGTAGGATTTTATATAATAACAGGCGGAGAACTATTTGATAAAGGTTTTAAGAAATTGTTAAATAAATTTGGTTACTGCAAAGATGTAATTAACAAAGATTTGTCATCTCCAAACTTCAAAGAGCTTGAAAATATCGCAAAGAATCTGGCGCAAACTAATAATTCAGATGTGAAAAAAGAGTTTAAACGACTCGCAAAACAAAAAGTTATTGTTTCAGGAGTTCCATATCTCTTTGGTATAGGAGTAATGGGATTCTTTGTTGCAGGTATGACTAACTATTTTACAAGAAGAAGACATAAAAATTTTATGAAAACTCAACAAGAAAAAATATAAAAACACCACTTTTATCTAACTAAAAGTGGTGTTAACTATTATAAAATATTGCTTACAGGTATTTCTCAATATTAGAAATAATTGTATTTTTAGGCATTAAGCCAACCATTCTTTCAACTGGTTCACCATCCTTAAAGATAAGAACACTTGGTAGTGCACTAATTGCGTATTCTTGAGCTGATTGAATATTCTCATCTGTATTAATTTTACAAACTTTAACCTTACCTTCAAGCTCTGTGGCAACCTCTTCTAAAACAGGTCCAAGCTTTCTGCAAGGTCCACACCAAGGTGCCCAAAAATCTACAACAACAGTACCTGATTTTATTTCATTTTTTAATGTTCCATCATTTAATTCAATCGTCATAAATAATCTCCTTTTTCAATATGTTAGCATACATTTTATTTTTATGCTATCATTCTGTTGAGGATGATAAAGGATAATAATGGTTAGAAAGAAAATAGTAGAAATTGTATTAGATACAGAAACAACAGGACTTGATTACACAAGGGAAAGAATAATAGAATTTGCTGCTGTAAGACTGGAAAACGGCAAAATAAAAGATGAGTTTCAAACATTAATAAACCCTAAACAGCATATAAGAAAATCAAGTATAGCAATCCACGGAATTACTCAGGATATGGTTGAAGATGCCCCAACAGAAGCAGAGGTAATGCCTAGAATACTTGAATTTTTAGGAGACGCCCCAATAGTTGCCCACAATGCAATATTTGATTATTCTTTTTTAAATGAAGCCTGTATAAGATGTACAGGGGAAAAACTTCCTAATCAACATATCGATACACAGCAAATGTTTAAAGAAGTCTGTCCGGAGCTTGAATCTCACGGATTGGAAGCACTTACAAATATGTTTGAGGTTGAGCTTGTAAATCATCATAGAGCAATGGCTGATACAATGGGACTTGCGCTTGCTTATCCTAAACTTAAAAAACTTTACCTTCAAAAATGTGATTGGCAAGCAAAACAGCTTGAAAATATAGATTATCTATTTGACAGATACTTAAGAATTCAACAAACAATACAAACCCTACAAGCTGAAATTCAAGATTTAAAGTCCGTATTCAAATTATATTTTGATTTAGGTGGGGAACCAATTAAGGCTTTAACAGGAGAAACGATGGTTTACCAATCAAAACAATCTTTTAGTTATGAATTTGGCGATATAAAAGAAATACTTGAGGATATCGGAGCACTTGATAAAGCAGTAAAATTAAACAATGGTTTTATTGACAGATTATGTAACGGCTTGAGTCTATCCGAGGAACACAGAACAGTAATAAAAGATGCAAGACACGGAATAACTGAAACAAGGAATATTCAAGTTATCAAACCAAATCGATAAAATTAATTTTTACTGAATAGCCCCATTTTTAAGCAAGCGTCATAAGCTGCGTTTTGTTCTGCAATCTTTTTCGTCGCACCTGTTCCATAACCTATGATGTTATCGTTATAGGAAACCTCAACTTCAAAAATTGGCTTATGCGCCGGACCTGAGGTTCTAACCAAATTGTAAATAGGTAAATGTTTATCATTCATTTGCGTATATTCCTGCAAATACTCTTTAGCATTATATTTATCAAGATTTGCAATTACCGTATCAACTTTTGAATTTAGCAAATTAATAATAAAATTTTGAATTTCTTTTTCCTTACCTGCCAAATAAAATGCTCCAAACAATGCTTCTAGGGCACAAGCATTATTTGATATTCTTTTTCTTCCTCCACACTTTTCTTCACTCTTAGATAAGATTAAATATTTATCAATCCCCAAATTGAAGGAAAATTCAGCTAAAAAATTATCAGAAACTAAAAACGAACGTATTTTCGATAATTGACCTTCAGGCAAATCTTGATATTTTTGATAAAGAAGATGAGATGCAGCAAGTTTTAAAACGGCATCACCAAGGAATTCTAAACGTTCATAGTTATCAGAAGGAGCTGATAAATTATTTTCCTTCGCAAATGATGGATGGGTTAATGCTAATCTTATTAAATCTGTTCTATCAGTTGAAATCCCAAATATTTTAAATAGATCCTTAAACATTAAAGAATGTCCTTAAAAACATAAACAAATCAACTTTAAGAATACCTGTTAAAACTACATATTTAAAATAATAGAACAAAATCGGAGTAGTAAGAATATAGCTATCAGCACGATCCAAGAACCCTCCATGTCCCGGAAGAGTATCCCCTGAATCTTTAACACCTGCATCACGCTTAATCATAGATTCACACAAATCACCAATTTGAGCAAAAATAGTAATCACTAAACCGGTAAAAAGTGAATGGAACCATTCAAAGCCCAATAGCCATCCAATAAACATAGAAACTAAAACAGCAAATAAAGAACCGCCGATTGCACCTTCCCAAGTTTTGTTAGGACTAATAACAGGAGCCAATTTGTGCTTTCCAAACCTTGTACCAAAATAATAACATCCGGTATCTGTTACTAGTACAACAAAGAATAGCAAAATAACATATCCAAGACCGGAGCATCCTAAAAAGGATGATAATACTCCCTTAGAACAAGCATATGCAGGCAAACTTCTTAAAAATAACAAGTGGAGAGGAAACCAAGCACAATACACAAACCCGAGAATAGTTGTAGCAGCATTTGCGATATATGGTTGACTGCCTCTAAATAGTACCCACATTAATGCTAAAATTGAAAGCAAAGAAAATGCAGGTGCGACAAGAGAAAACTTATTAAAATGAGCTAAAAAAGTCAAAGCAACAGTAGCTGTAACCATTATTCCATAACTTGGATGAAAGCCTTTGTTTTTAAGTATTTTAACATACTCTTTTGAAGCCAAAAGAATAAATAAAAATACTAAAATAGTAAGCAGCCAACCACCTTTAATTAATGAAAGGAAAACCAGCCAACCTAAGATAAAACCTGTTGTGACTCTTTTAACATTCATTATACAGTAAGAACCTCTTTTTCTTTTTCAACAACTAAAGAATCAATTATACCTGTATATTTATCAGTTAATTTTTGAATTTTATCTTGATAATCTTTAACCATATCCTCAGATAAATTTTCAGCTTTTTCCACCTTTTTTACATCATCAGAAATATCACGTCTAACATTTCTAACAGCAACCTTAGCATCTTCACCATATTTCTTAACTTCTTTTGCTGTTGCTTTACGTCTTTCTTCCGTGAGAGGCGGGAACGGCAATCTGATACAAATACCATCAGAATTCGGGGTAATACCTAACTCAGCTTTTATTAACGCTTTTTCAATTTCTTTAAGAATTGATTTATCATAAGGAGTAATAACTAAAGTAGTACCTTCACTTACAGTGACTTGAGACATCTGTCTTAGAGGAGTAGGAGCTCCATAATAATCGACAGAGACCTTATCAAGAATTCCCGGATTAGCACGACCTGTTCTTACAGTTGCAAAATCTCTTTTCATTTGAGCAATCGCTTTTTCCATTTTTTCTTCGCACAATAACAATAATTCTTCTACTGCTTCAGACATTATTTTCTCCTTAACTTATATATGTACCAATTTTTTCGTCATTCATAATTTTTACTAAGCCGCCACGAGCATTAAAATCAAATACAACAATAGGAATATGATTTTGTTTACAAAGAGCACAAGCGGAAGTATCCATTACTTTTAAATCTTTTTTAATTATATCGTCATAGCTCATATTATCAATTTTTACAGCACTAGGATTAATTTTAGGATCATCAGAATAAACCCCATCAACACCATTCTTAGCCATCAACATTACTTCAGCATTAATTTCAGAAGCTCTAAGAGCAGATGCTGTATCAGTTGTAAAGAACGGATTACCGGTACCAGCTGCAAATATAACAACTCTGCCTTTTTCCAAATGTCTTATTGCCCTAAATCTAATATAAGGTTCAGCAATTTGGTTCATAGTAATAGCTGTTTGAATTCTACAATCAATATTCATATTTTTAAGACAGCTTTGCAAAGTAATAGCATTCATAACAGTTGCAAGCATACCGATATAGTCACCTGATGCCTGATCCATACCAAATTTTGCGCTATTTTTAACACCTCTAAAAATATTTCCACCGCCAACAACAACTGCAACTTGGACTCCTAAATCCAAAATAGATTTTATTTCTTTGCAAATATCTTCAACAGGAATTTGGGATATACCAAACTCTTGATCGCCTAAGAGTGCTTCACCACTTATCTTTAAAAGTACTCTCTTATATTTAGAACTCATACTTAACTCCTTTTTTTTATCGTAGCTTAAATTAAAAAACTTGTAAAGCAATATTTAAGTTATATATCAAAAATATTAAAATCCAAATGCTTTAAATTTAATAATTCTTTATTTTTATTAACATTTTGATTTTTCAACTCAAAAACTAAATCTGACAAATGTTCATAATCATCAAGAGTAACGTAAGGAACCTCTACCTCTTTAGCCAACTCAGAAACCTTTTTATCATAAGAAATTGGTAGAACTTTTACACCTGCTTTTAAAGCTACTAAAACAGCATGAAAACGCATTGCAAAAAGATATTCTAATTGTGAAATTTCAGTAATATATTCATCAATCGATAAATTATGCTTTATTGTTGCATTAGCGTTAAGAAAAGTATTGAAATGCTCACATATTTTTAAATCTTTTGAATCTTGAAAAGAAAAAATAACAACTTCTTTATCACTAAAATTTTCATTTATAACATTCGCAATAGATTTAAGGAAATTATCATCAACCCCAACAAAATCTCTTAACTGTATTCCTACAGCAGAATTTTTATAAACCATAGGAATTTGTATATTAAATACCGGATCACAAACCAAAACAGGAGAGAGCCCCCATTTTTTTAATAATTCAAAGCTAGCGTCATCTCTTACCGTAATAATTTTTGCAAACTTTAAAACAAATTTTACGAAGAATTTAGAAAACAAAGAATTAAAAGGTCCCATTCCTTGTGCAAAAATTATAATTTCTTTCCTAAAGATTCCTGCTAAAAATATTAAACCACAGTAATATAATAAACTTTTTACACTTGTAACATCTTGTAATAGACTTCCGCCACCAGAAATTAAAACATCACACTTAAGCAAGGCTGTTATTACTTTTAAATAATCAAAAGAATAAATAGAACTAACGTCATATAATCTAGAAGTTTTATCAGGATTAGAAGAAAAAACAGTCAAATCGTATTTTGAAGAAAAATTATCAACCAAGACTTTTAAAACCGCATCATCTCCAAAATTATCGAACCCATAATAACCGGAGCAAACAGCCTTTTTCATTAAACGTACTCCAAAACTTCATCTCTCGTAGGAATCGCTTCAACAGCACCCATCTTCGCAGCTTGTAATCCTGCTGCAACTGCTGCAAATTTTGCTGATTCAAAAGGATTTAATCCTGTTATAACAGCGTGTAAAAATGCCCCGTTAAAAGCATCACCCGATGCTGTTAAATCCATTATAGGTAGTTTATTAAAGAACTCACAAAATCTCATTTCACCATTATAAAAAGTATAATACCCACCATCAAGACGAGACTTAATAACAACAGTTTCAACACCATAATCAGCTAGCTGTTTAGCTATTCTCTCATAAGAAGATGACTCAAATAAATGTGGAGCATCATTTTTCATACTCATAAAGATAATATTTGTATATGGAAGAATTTCTTCCAAAAACTCTTTTGATTCATCAGAATACATAAAACAAGATGTATAATTTGGATCATAAGCAGTTATTAAATCATTTTCTTTTGCAATTTTAAAAGCCTTTTTTACAGCATTTCTGGCACACAAAGAAAGCGATTGAGTAACGCCTGTGGTATAAATACACTTAAAAGATTTTATATAATCCTCTGTAATATCATCATCATTGAGTTTTGTAGCCGCAGACTTTCGCTTATAATAATAGAACTCATTTTTATCACCCTGAACACGAGCAACAATATAAACACCATTCTGCTCAGGTAAAAATTCAATATGAGAAGTATCAATACCCTCATTATTTAATGACTCAAGAATATAGTTTCCAAAGCCATCATTTCCTAATTTTGTTAAGAATGCTGTTTCTGATCCAAGTTTTGATGCCATAAGTGCAGAAATAACGCTATCACCACCATAAGACTTTTTAAATGTATCTGCAATTTCTAATTTTTCAGAAGCAGCTAATTCAATAAGGCATTCTCCTATAACTGCTAAATCTAATTGTTTTTCCAACTTGTAAAATCCTTTATATCACTTAATGTATATTTAACTCTTTCAGTAATTTCAGCCGGAGTAAAATCAGCGTACAAATCACGCCCAACACCAACACACTTTGCACCGGCTTTAATATATCCGATAACTTCATCTAACTTAATATTCCCAGTCGGCATAAGATTTAGAAACGGCATTTGTCTTAAAATATCAGTAATATAAGCAACACCACCTAAAGCTGTTGTAGGGAACAATTTTGTCAACGGAACTCTAGATTTCCAAGCAGAGTATGCTTCATTTGCGGTTGAAACACCTGCAATAAAAGGAACTCGTTTATTTTTAGAAATTTTAACCAAACTCATTTGAAAAATTGGGCTTGAAAACATTACAGCTCCGCAATCTAATGCCATTTGGGCTTGAAGTGAAGTTATTATACTTCCTGCGCAAACATACGCTTCCTTAGAAAGTTCCTGTACTGCTTTATATAATTCTGTTGATTCTATATTTACTTCTAATATTTTTACACCACCTTTTATCATTGCTCGACCGACTTCAATTGCTTCATCTGGGTCTGAACATCTTATTATAGGGTACAATTTTTCTTGTGTTAATAACTCTATTAAATTCTCACTCATTTTAGTCTATCCTTTTTCTTTAATTTATTATATCATAATAATATGCGAGGGATAAAAACATTTTTTATATATATAGCTGCAACTATATTTTTTATCGTTGCATTTTGGGTTTCAAACAGCTTCTTTGAGCCTAAAATCTACGATTTTATGACAAAAATGTTTACAGCCCACAAACACGGAAGCGATGACATTGTAGTTATAGTTATTGATGATGCCTCAATTGGCAAATACAGATGGCCCTGGAAACGCGAGATGTACTCAAACATTTTTAAGTACATAAGCGAATACTCTAAACCTAAAATTATAATCCACGATGCTATTATAGGAACGCTTGATAAAGAAAACCCTGAATCAGATAAAAAATATTTTTCAGAAATTAACAAATTAAATAATTTAGTTTCCGGCATGGAATTAACTTTTAATGAATACAGCAATTATCAAAAGGGCGCTGAACAAGATGAAAAATATTATTTAAAATATTCAACGCCAATAAATGATAACAGGGATTATTTTGAAGGTTTCAGGTTTAAGAGTATATTACCGTTTCCCGAAGACTATTTTCTAGTAAATAAATATGCCGCCCCTGTAACTTGTCCCCAAGATATAGATGGAGTGACAAGGGATATTTCACTGTTTGTTGCATACAAACAATATTTATACCCATATTTAGCATTTAGGGCTTATCTACTTGCAAATAATACACCTGAATGTACTATTACACAAGATAGTGTTACATGTGAGAAAACAAAATTAAATGCACCAAAATATAGAAGATACATTGGCGGACACCATAGAACACCTATAAAATACTATAAAATGTATGATAACAATTACTCTCACAAAACCATTTCGGCTATAAAGATATTAGATGATTATGAGCGTATTAAAAGAGGTGAAAAGCCAACATTATCTCCAGAAATATTTAATAATAAATATGTAATTCTTGGCGCTAACGTAAAAGCCTCATCAACTGGCTTATCCGATATTCTGCACTCCTCTGTTTCCCCAAGGCACCCGGGAACAGATATTCTTGCAACTGTACTTGATAATGCGATTAACAATGATTTTCTAAAATCGTTTACTATATGGCAAAACTTCTTATTATCAATCTTTGCATCAATTTTGATTTATTTCTTGATAAGGACAAAAACAATATTTATTTCGCTTTCAGTAATTACAAGTGCACTAATTGCATATCTTCTAATTGCAGGAATATGTTTCTATCACGGATTTGCAATCAATGTAATCACACCTGTTGTTATCAGTATAATAACAATGATTTTTGGGTATTTACACAGATTTTTACTTGAAGGTCAAAACAAAGAAAAAATAAAAAAGGCAATGGGGAAATATATCTCCGATGATATTATGGAGAAGGTTGTCAAAAATATAGATGAATTAAAACTCGGCGGAAAGCGTTCAGTAGTAACTGTTTTATTTGCAGACATCCGCGGTTTTACATCGATGAGTGAAAAACTAACGGCAGAAGAAGTTTCTAATATTTTAAACGAATACTTTACAGAAATGGAACCAATAATAACAAGGCATAACGGAATAATTAATAAATTTATAGGTGATGCCGTTATGGCCATTTTTGGAGAACCTATAAACGACAAAAATCACGCACTAAATGCAGTAAAATGTGCAAACGACATGCTAAAAAAAGTAAAAAAACTTCAACACAAATGGATTGAGGAAGGTAAACCTAAAATTGAAATAGGTATAGGAATAAATACCGGAGAAGTTTTTGTAGGTAATATCGGTTCCGAAAAGAGAATGGAATATACGGTTATTGGAGACACCGTAAACCTAGCAAGCAGAATTGAAAGTTATAACAAAATATACAAAACGAATTTCCTAATTGGCCCTGATACTTATGAGCATGTTAAAAACTATGTAAATGTTATTAAAATATCTGACGTACAAATTCGCGGAAAGATGCAAAAATTAGATATATATGAAGTTTTAGGAATAATTGAGGATAAAAGTGTATAATTTCGACCTCGTAAAAAAAGCTGTTGAAATAGAAATTGCACACCAATATATTGATATAAGAGGGAAAAATAAAACCTTTTCCAAATTTATGTGTGAAGAAATAAAAAAAATCCTGAAAGAAAACGGGAAAAGTCCTAAATGGCAAATATTATATGAACATTTTAATAACTACATAACAGACAGCTACCCTGACAGGAAAAAGAGTATTGAACGACTTATTAAAGCAATTAAATCAGAGCTTGAAACGCCATCAGAAAATCATAAACAAAATACAAATATTATAAAACCTCCAGAACAAACAGATATTATGTACCTTAAAGGTGTAGGGCCTAAAGTTGCATATAAGTTTAACAAACTTGGAATTGATAAGGTAGATGATTTATTATACTACTTTCCATCTAAGCATATTGATTATTCCTCGCAAACCAAAATTAAAAATCTAAAAGAAGGAATGGACACAACCATATTTGGATATATTAAATCGGTATCAGCATACACTTCAAAAAACGGGCTTGGAATAATTAAAGTTACTATTGCAGATGAAAGCGGAAAAATCTCAATAAATTTTTTCTATGGGAAATCTAATAAATATATGCTTGAAAGAACAAAAGCACAATTTCCGAGAAATGCCAATATAATGCTATCCGGCACTGTAAAAAGAAATAATTATGATAACCAATTAACACTAGATAAACCAACCTATACAATATTAACGACCGAAATTTTTGAAAATAAAAACCTAAATTTAGGCAGAATAGTTCCAATCTATCCGTTATGTGAAAACCTTAGTCCTAAGACTCTGCGAAACGCAATATATAATGCTATTAAGCTATATAAGCCTGAAATTAAAAACTCACTACCAGATTATTTAATAAACCAATACGGTTTTCTAAATAAAGCGGATGCAATAGAGCAAATGCATTTTCCAAACGATATGCAATTACTTGAACGGGCAAGGAATTCTCTTATATTTGAAGAATTCTTCAAAATTCAGCTTAAACTTGCCCTAACAAGAAGACAGACAGAAATTCAAAATAGCGCATTTCCGCTTCAAATAAAAGAAAACGGACTTGTCATGCAATTTATAAAAAATCTTCCGTTTGAACTAACGAAAGCTCAAAAGCGAGCTATCAATGAAATTCTGGGAGATATGAGTTCAAACAAGCCTATGCAAAGGCTATTACAAGGAGATGTAGGAAGCGGGAAAACAGTTGTAGCCTGTGTAATGCTACTTGCGGCAATAGAAAACGGATACCAAGCAGCACTTATGGCACCAACTGAAATTTTGGCACAACAACACTATAATAACCTTGTCAAATGGCTTACACCACTTGGAATAAGTATAGGACTATTCTTAGGCTCATCAACAAAAAAAGTAAGAAAAGAAGAAGAACAAAATATAGCAAACGGACAAACAAAAATTGCAGTAGGCACACACGCTTTAATACAAGATAACATCAAATTTAACAACCTTGGTGCAATAGTTATTGATGAGCAGCACCGTTTTGGAGTAAAACAAAGACTTTCACTAAGAAGAAAAAGTGAACTTCCGCAAATTCTTACAATGACTGCAACTCCAATTCCTCGGACTTTAGCAATTACTCTTAATGGAGATTTAGATTTAACAATAATTGATGAGCTTCCAAAAGGTAGAAAACCCATAATAACTCAATTAATCAGTTCCAAAAATATAATAACAAAGTTAATCAGAGAAGAAGTTAATAAGGGACATCAGGCATACATTGTTTACCCACTAATAGAAGAAAGTGAAACACTTTCAGCTAAAGCAGCAACTATAGAATATGAAAAATGGCAAAATGAAGTATTTCCGGATCTAAAAATAGGACTATTACACGGAAAACTTAAAAATACCGAAAAAGATGAGGTAATGGAAAAATTCAAAAAACACGAATTTGACATTCTTGTATCAACTACAGTTGTAGAAGTAGGAGTTGATGTTCCAAATGCAACAATTATTGTGATAGAAAATGCAGAACGTTTTGGGCTCTCACAATTACACCAACTAAGAGGACGTGTAGGTCGTTCAGAACTTCAGTCGTATTGTATATTATCTTCAAATACTAAAAATCAGCAAACGAGAGAAAGACTCAATATTATGGCTGAAACGAATGACGGTTTTGTAATTGCAGAAAAAGATTTACAACTAAGAGGTCCCGGAGAATTTTTAGGCGTTCGTCAAAGTGGTTTACCTGATCTTGTCATTTCAGACCTAGTTAGAGATGCAAAAATTTTAGAGCTTGCAAGAACTGAAGCTATCAACTTTGTTAAGTATCAAAATATTAACGATTACCCACATCTGCTAAATCCAGAGAACCTAAAACTTAACTGTGATATTATAGGATGCTAAAATTTATCTAAAAAAGAAGAGGCGCCTACATTTTGTAGGCGCCTCTTCAAAATATTAATACTAGCCGCAAAGTGAGCAAGCAGAACAAGAAGTATTCAATGCCTTTTGAGCTTCTTCAAGTCTTACTTTAATACGACCGTCAACTGCAATACCTTCACCAGTTGCTTCTGAAATTAATAATGGGTTAATATCTAACTCATCAATAAATTTGAAGTCAGAAACAAGTTGAGAAAGTCTTAATAGAGTTTCTTGAATTTGATCGATTTGTGCCGGTTTAGTACCTCTAGCACCTTCAAGAAGTTTATATGCCTTAACAGACTTAATCATGTCCATTGCATCAATATCAGTTAAAGGAGCAATTCTGAAAGTAACATCCTTCATTACTTCAACGAATACACCGCCTAAACCGAACATCATCATCGGACCGTATTGAGGATCTGTTGCAATACCACAAACCATTTCTCTTGAACCTTTTACCATTTCTTGAATGATTACACCTTCAAGACCTTCTAAAAGTCCTTTTTCTTCAAGTTTTGCAATCAAATCTTTGTATTCAGCTCTTAGTTGTTCTTCTGACTTGATATTAACTCTTACACCACCAACATCAGTTTTGTGTGAAGTAGTTTTTGAAGTCATCTTCATAACAACCGGATAACCTATTGAATTACCTAATTCAACAACTTCTTCTTCGTTTGTTGCCAAACCATATTTACAAGCTCTGATACCATATGCTTGAAGAACATCAATTGATTCAAGAGTTGTAAGTTGAGCTCTTCCTTCAGAAATTGATTTAGAAATGATTTTTTCAACTTTTGCTCTATCAACATCATAGCAAGGAATTTTACCCTCAGGTCTTTGCATCCATAATCTTTGTTGATTTAATCTGTTCAAACCGTCTGCCGCTTCTTCTGCATACATAAAGAACGGCATATTTACATCCATTTCAGATAACTTAGCAAAGAATTCGCTCTTAGTCATAAATACACCGATAACAGGTTTTTGTGGATATTTAGCTTTAATTTCCATCAAAGCCTTCGCTACATCAATATCTTTTAAACCTAAGAACGGAAGATAGATAGTGATAATCATATCAACATTTTCATCCGCAATAACAGTTTCAAGAGTTTGTTTATAATGCTCGATAGGAGCAGAAGCAATCATATCAATAGGGTTCTTAACAGATGCAGCAGCAGGTAAGAAACTTCTTAATTTTTCTTTTGTTTCATCAGAAATTTTAGCCATTTGCATACCATATTCACAAACCGCATCAGTTGCCATAATACCAGGACCGCCTGAGTTTGTAATAATTGCTACTCTATCACCATTTGGAATAGGACAGTTTGCAAAAACTTTTGCAGTTGCAAACAAATTCTTTAAAGAGAATTCTCTGATAACACCTGATTGATGCAACAATGCAGCAGCAGCCTTATCAGCACCAGCTAATGACCCGGTGTGAGAAGATGCAGCAGATGCACCTGCAGCTGAACGACCTGATTTTAATGCCAAAATAGGTTTCTTTTTAGAAACTCTTGATGCTAATTTTCTAAAGTTTGCAGGGTTTTGAATTGATTCCATATAAAGCAAAATTTGTTGAACATCTTCATCATTTTCCCAATATTCAATAGCTGTTTCAGCATTAACATCAGCTTGGTTACCAATAGAAATAAATTGTGCAAACCCAAGATTTAAGTCTTTTAAAATATTAAGAATACCACCGCCTAAAGCGCCTGATTGAGAAACAAAACCAATATTTCCACGTTCAGGAAGAGATTCAGCGAAACATCCGTCCATTCTGATTTCAGGGTGAGTATTAACAACCCCAAGACAGTTTGGACCTACACATCTCATACCGTATTCTTTTAATTTTTCTACCAATTGTTTTTCTAACTCAGCACCTTCTTTTCCTGTTTCTTTAAAACCTGCTGTAATTATACAAACACCTTTAATACCTTTTTTATGGCATTCATCAATAGTTGAAAGTACAAACTTTGAATTAACAACAATAATTGCTAAATCAACTTCACCAGGGACTTCCAATACTGATGTATAGGCTTGTAAGCCTTCAATTATACCACCCTTAGGGTTTACAGGATATAACTTTCCTGTGAATTTGTATTCTTGTAATCTTTTCATCAAATCAGAACCAATTGTATGTTCTTTTGTTGATGCACCGATAACCGCAATTGATTTCGGTTTCATAATTTTGTCTAAAAGAGTCATTTTGCATCCTTTCTTTTTATTAGTTACATACTATATTTTATTTTTCGTTAAAATCTTCATTAATTTTAGCACAAAAACAATTTAAAACGTTGAAGGAAAAGACATTAATACCCGTTTGGTATCCACTCTCTCACTCTAAATTTTGCGCCTAAATTTTCAGCTACAATTCTGCAATTTTCAACATCTATATGTTTCCCTTGGTATCCATCAACAATACTTGCAACAACAGAAATACCTTCTTCTGCACAATTTGAAATAAATTCTTTAACTTTTTCATAAGCATTTTTTATTTTTGGTTGAGATATTTTATCATAATCTTCTTCACAAGAGGCATTTAAGCTAACTGAAAATTCATCTATCAAGCCTTTTAATTCCGGAACAACATTTCTCTTATGAATTGCATTTGCATGTCCGTTTGTATTTATTCTTATAAATATATTTGGATATTTTTCTTTTAAATATTTAGCAAAGGCCTTTAAAATTTCCAATCTTAACATCGGTTCGCCATATCCGCAAAATACAACTTGTTTTGGGGTTTCAAAATTTTCAAACTGTGATATTAAATCGTCAATGGTATAATTTTCATTATCAAGCCACATATCTTTACCGCAAACATCATCTTTCTGCTCTCTAAGGCAGAAAACACAATTATTTGTACAGGAATTTGTGAGATTTATATATAATGTTGTTGGATTTTCCGTTTTATCTATTGAATAAACTAAGGTATTCATACCGCCCTCCAAAATTATTATCTCACATCAAATATTATAAACAAGTAAAGATTTCATTAAATTTATATTAATATCGAAAAAAAATGGTGAATTTCTTCACCATTTTTATATAAATTAAACAGCCTTTTGTTTACTTTCTCTCCACATATCAACCAGTGAAGCACAGAAGAAAATACTTGAATACGTTCCGATAATGATACCAAGAATCATAGCCAAAACGAAATCTCTTGTTGTAACACCTCCAAATAAATATAGAGCCAATAACGTTAGTAATGTTGTTAAAGAGGTATTTATACTTCTAGCTAAAGTTTGATTAATTGAGGAATTCACAATTTCTCCAAAACTCATCTTTTTAGAATAATACTTCAAGTTTTCTCTAACTCTATCAAATACAACAATTGTATCGTGAACAGAGAAACCAATAACTGTTAGCAATGCTGTAATAAATAGGCTGTCAATTTGAACATCCCAAACGAGTCCAAATATAGAAAACATACCTAAAATAAACAGAACGTCATGCACCAACCCTAATATAGCTGCAAGTGCATAATCAAACTGGAACCTAACTGTTAAATAACAAATAATCCCTAATATTGCCAAAGAAAGTGCAATAAGCGAATTTTTAAACAACTCGCTACCAAGAGTCGGTCCAACAGATGAAACTTGGATTAAATTTGCCGAATTAAACTCATCTTGCATAATATTAGAAATCTTATTCACATCATCAGAGCCTTCTTCAACAAATTTTGTTCTAACAGATACAATAGACTTTATAGCGTCGTCGTTAGAAGACTCACCAACATTAATAACTTGCAGATAAGGATTATCAACACCCCCATTTTCAAGTTTAGCTCTAAGCTCACCCAACTTATCAGAAGGATTTGCTTGATTAATACCATACTGTAAAGTGGTTCCTCCTGTATAATCAATACCAACCTTCAGCGGCGTATGCGTAGGATAAGTAATCGATGAATATATCATTGCACCAATCCCAGGAGCTAAAAGTAATGCTGACAAGCATAAAAACCAAATTTTATTTTTAACTATATTCAATGTAATCATTAAAAACCTGCCCTTCTGTTAGTCCAAAATACCAAATTTTGCTTTTTCACGTTTTGTTTCAACAGCTTTATAAGCATCACCAATATCAGACTTCTTAATACCAAACCATTCAGGGTGCTTCAAATCACCTGTACCAAAAATCAAATGCATGAAGTTACGAGTCACTGTAATTGCAGTAAACATTGAAACCGCTACACCTAAAGCAAGTGTAAGAGCAAAGCCCTTTACTATACTTGTACCTAACATATATAAGATAATACAAGAAATAATTGTAGTAATATTAGAATCCCAGATACTTGTGAAGGCTCTGTCGAAACCTGAGTTAATAGCTGTAAATAAAGTTCTGCCGGCTTTCAATTCTTCTTTTGTTCTTTCAAAAATAAGGATATTAGCATCAACCGCCATACCAATACTTAGAATAAACCCTGCAATACCAGCAAGAGTCAAGGTAACAGGAATAACTTTAAATAATGCGAATAGAATTAACCCATAAATACAAAGAGCGATATCGGCAATTATACCAGGAGCCCTATAATAAGCAATCATAAATATCATAACCAAGCCGATACCAATCATACCAGCCATCTTAGACCTTGCAATACTATCCGCACCAAGAGTTGGCCCAACAGTATTTTCTTCAATTATTTTAGCTGGAACAGGTAATGCTCCCGCATTAAGTAAATCAACCATTTGTTTTGCTTCTTCATATGCAAATCCTGAGTTTCCGCCGCCTGTAATTTGCGCATGACCGCCTGTTATTGGTTCATTCACATTAGGTGCTGATTGAAGCTCTCCATTAAAGAAGATTGCCATTTGTTTACCAACAAGTTCTCTTGTTAAATCTGCAAATTTCTTTGCTCCTTCGTTATTAAATTCTAATGAAACTACCCACTGTCCATTATTGGGATTACTTGAAACCATAGATTTATTTAAATCTTTACCTGTCAAACCTGTAGACACCCAATCCAATTGACCATTTACCATAGCCATTTTTTTGAATTCAAGTTCAGCAGTTTCACCAATAAATTGTTTTGCCTTATCTAAATCAGTAACATCTGGAATTTCAACAACTAGTCTTTTGTCGCCCTGTCTTTGAACAACCGTTTCTGCTACCCCTAACTTATTGACACGATTCTCTATCGCGAACTGCAAACTATTCATCATATCTTGCGTAATTTCAGGCATGGTAGCCGTAGTTTGAGCTTCTAAAACAAGCCTTGATCCACCGACCAAGTCTAAGCCCAACTTTGTTGGCTTTGTTGCAATAAAGTATATTGCGGCTATAACAACCAACACAATAAACCAAAACAATTTAACTTTATTTTTCATATTTTATACTCCTCAATGGAATTCTATCAAAAACATTTTTTATTGAATAGTACAACTTACTATCCCTTACAGAGCTATTGAATTAAACACTGATAATAATTCAGCTTTTTCATCTTGAGTCAATTTTACTAAAGGCAACCTAACCTCCGCCGTTTGTATTAACTCTTTATTCGCTAATAACGTCTTTACAGGTTCTGGATTTGGTGCAAAAAATAATTTCTTAAATATTGGATACAATACTAAGTGCATATTCCTTGATGCTAATATCTCACCCGTTTTAAAATTTCTAATCATTGACTTAATTTCATTACCAAACAAATGTGATGCAACTGATATTACACCATCAACGCCTATCGACATCATTGGCAAGGTTAAACTGTCATCACCACTATATATAACAAAATCTTTTGGGCATTTTAGCTTTAATTCGCTTATCATATCCATATCCGGACAACTTTGCTTTAATGCGACAATATTTGAAAATTTTTCTGCAAGAATTGCCACAGTTTCAGGGAGCATATTTACACCAGTACGCGATGGTATGTTATACATTATAATTGGTAATGTTGTTTTTTCGGCTATTGCAGAAAAATGAGAAATCATGCCAGTTTGGGAGGGTTTATTATAGTATGGAACCACTACTAATACCCCATCCGGTTCTTCTTTTTCTACTTCTTTTAAAAATTTTAAAGTTCCATCTGTAGAATTTGACCCTACACCCATTATAACTTTAGCTTTTCCACTTACTGCTCTTTTTACACTGGACAAAATTTCTATTTTCTCAGAGCAAGAAAGTGTAGGAGACTCACCAGTTGTTCCACATACCAAGATTGAATCACTACCATTCTCAGCCAGATGCGAAGCTAATTTTTCTAATGAATCATAATCAACATTTCCCTTCTCATCCATAGGGGTTACCATTGCTGTTATTACTTCACCAAAATTACTCCTCATATCATAGCCTCCTCAATCCTCGTCTATTTTATTTAATTATAAATCAAGCAGAGTATTAATTAAGCAAGATATTAACTTTTGTAACAGTTTTAGAATTTTGTGAAATTATCATCTGTATATAATCTTTATATAAATATACAGAACAAATAACACGTCGGATAAGAGAAGCAAACGAGGACTGAACCGGATAACTAAAGAGGAGAGAACTAATTAACAAGACTCAGATGGGACATCGAAAATCTGGGTCTTTTTAATGCAGAAATTTTATCAACTCTAGCTTTTACGAAATCAGCAACTTCAGCTTTTGGTTTAAGGTTTAAGAATTTTGTATAATAACGTTTTGCATCACGCAATTTTCCTAACTTATCAAAACAAAGAGCTATACCAAAGTATGCTTTATAAAAATCCGGATTAATTTTAATTACTTGGGAAAAAGTATTTGTAGCTTCTTTGTATTGATCGATACTCATCTCTAAAGTTCCTTTATTGATATAAGCATTTACATATTCAGGATGATCTTCAATCATTTTGTCATAAATAAGAAAAGCCATATTATATTCTTCTAATTCTTCATGAGTTAAAGCTAACCAAGTTTGGGCATCAAGATTTTCTGGTGAAATCTTAATTGCAGACATAAAATCTTTAAGAGCAGCTTCATAGTTCTCAAGAGCAAAATTACACATGCCAAGCTCTAAGTAGAACTCAAATTTTTGTTCAATTTCATTTGCTTTAGCAAAATATATAATAGCCTTATCATAAATAGAAAGTGCTTTATAAGATTGGGCTATACCAACATAAGCGTCCAGATTCTTTCTATCTTTCATAATTGCCTGAAGATATTGAGGGATGGATTCTTTATACTTATTAGCAAATCTTAAAGCATCCCCACTTACACAAAAGTGATATGACTGATTGTTATACTTTTTGGGTCTAATACAATTAATTACTTTAGTTAAATTAACATCAGATAAAACTTCTATTTCCACTCTATCCCCCTTCTTGAAGCATTCTAATATTTTTTCAATTTAGAAATAACCTCCAAAGAGTGGATATTTTAGTTAATCTTTTGGTTTAATTGGAGAATTTTCCATTTCAGAAATTAATTGAGCAATTTTAGCAATAGTTTTTGGGAAGTATTTTTGTAAATAATATTGTCTACCGGCAAAAACATCATCGAATATACCATTATTTATAATCGCATTCGATTCTGCAACCCTTTCATCATCAGCCCGAGAGAAATCAGTAAAATAAGATATCATTTCTTGTTGTGACGCAGTAGATGTACTAGCGAAGTTTTTCAACTCCTCCTGATAAATTTCATTAAGTTCAGAATTATCAGAAACATTATTTAGTTCATTTGTTCTGACATTGGTATCAAGATAATGACCATATTCATGAACAAATACCATAAATAATTCCTGATCGTCTTTTGCATAAGAACGTTCTCCTATGGTCAAACTTCGAGGAACATTTTGCCAATTAGCACTTTCTTGAAGTAAAAGATTATCTTTTTCATATTTCATTTTTAATATTGGAAACTTTTTCATCATCAATAATTGTTGAGGCGGTACTTTTTTCAATAATTCTAAAATTACCTCTTCGCCGTCTTTTTCAATTACATTGTTAAGATCAATCTCCTCTTGTTTATTATTTGACTTATCAGTAATAAAAATTTTCTTACCATCAAATTTGACTTCATAAACCTTACCATTGACTGATGCAATCACTCTATAAGGACTTTCAGATAAAACTTCATTCGTTTGATTTCTTTCAAATAATACCGTACCATTTTTATCTTTTATTACATATGAACTCAAAGATTTATTATCTTGTGATTTTTCGTAATGGTACTCAATTTTAGAACCATCAGGAGAAGGAATACTTTTATATACTACCACTTTACCCTCTTCATCTTTATAGGCATACTGAACAGGTTTAGTATTACCATTTGAATCGGTTATCGTAATATTAAAAACCCCATTTACTGAACTTTTATCAATATTTGTAACTAAAATAACATTACCACTATTATCAAGTTCTTTAATCGTATCTTTAACCAAAACGGGAGAAGAGTAGCCCTCAGGTTTTTCATAATATGATTCTTGAGTTATTCCATTTGCAATATTCTTAACACTCTTTTTATAACCTACAATCTCACCATTTTCATCGTATCTAATATCTGATTTTTCAGAGGTTTCAACCAATCCAGAATCTTTATTATATACCAATTGCTTATTACTTCCTCTTTCAGGTTCAAGAGTAATATTACCGGTTGTTGTACTATAATTTCTAACAATAAAATTAGGATTTTCACTGATAAATCTATTAAGAAGATTTTTATCTATCTCAACCAACTTTGCTATTATTTCTCCGGAAAGTCTTTCAGTAGTTGTTCGGCCTTGAATATTAAAAAGAGCTATAGCATTGTTTAACTTATCATCATCCAACTTGGCAAGAGCAACAATTTCACTACTTGATAAATATAAATCAAAACCTGAATTATCATTAATCTTAGTTAATACTAACCTTTTTACCTTTTCAAAATTTTCTGCATCTGTTTGAGCAAGTTTAATAACGTCAAAGCCACTTATTTCTTCTGAGCGTTGTTTAGACAGTTCAAGCAATTCAACTGCTTGAGAATATTTTTCATCATCTAAATTCATCAAATCAATAATTTGATTACCACTAAGATTATTATTTTCTGCAATCGCAAGAGCTTTAGAATATTTAGCATCACCCGAGTGCAATATAGTTAGAATTTGATTTAATTTTAATTGTTTGTTTCGATTTTCAATGGATAAAAATGGTTTTGCTTTTTTATAATCAGCATCATCCAAAGATTCAACAAAATCTATCGCTTCATCAAACTCTAACATTCTTGGAGTATTAGCAATAGATTCTTCCATTCGAGAAAATACTTTTTCATCTAGCCCAGATAGCTTAATAGCATTTTCAGAAGAAATGTATTTAAAAGACTCATTAACTCTATCTATACGACCTTCTGGAAGCTGGTTCAGCTCTAGGATATTTAAAACATTTTGAGGAGAGAATTCAAAATCCTTCAATTTTGCGAATTCTTTTAAAATATTTTTATTAGATAAAACATATTCATCACTGTAACCACCATTATTTTCGTCCTTTGAAAGGGTTTCGATAACGACTGTAATATCATTGACTTCAGGCCGTTCTTGAATACTAATTAATAAATCAATATATTGTTTTTTAATATCAGACAAATTTTTATAAGAATCAAGTTGCTTAACTTTCTGAAGGACTTTATCCTTATAAGGAATTAATGAATCTATCCAAGATTTCGCATCAGCGATTAGTTTATCACTATTAATATCTGAACTTTTACCAAACAGTTTTGTAAAAAAAGATAAAATTTCATTATCGGATAACTGTTCAGTGTTGGCATCAGAATTAGCAGCCTCAGTTAAATCCTTCTTAATTTGTTCAACTTCATCCGCATCAAAAATTGAATTATTATCTTTATCATATTTTTTCAAAAAAGCACAAGAATCCGTTAACTGAAATCCGGGTTTTAGCTTTTCTAAAAAATTTTTTATATTATCCATTCAACCTCTTATAAAATGTACAAAGTAATTTACGACAAAATAGGATTCAAACTTTAACAAAATAAAAAATAATTTACAAAAATTAATAATAGACCACTCAATAAAATTAGATTTTCTGATATATGCATGATATAAAACTAATATGCGTATCAAAACCATAATACTAATATTAATATTATTCTTCGTGCAACATCTAGTTTTTGCCGGAGAAGTTGTATTGCAAGCTACAGAAAAAGAAAAAGTACATATAGGCAAACAGCCAAAAAAAATATCCGGCTCACTATTAATAAAAGATGATGAAACCTTGCAACAGTTAATTGATACACAAAAAAAGAAAGACTTAGCAGATTTAGAGTTGCTTTGGCAGGGAACAGTAGCAAACAATCCGGTAATAGAATTTGCCTTAAAGAAACTAGCAAGTCCGGACAGCCAAAAACGAATACATTCATCATTTATGGCAAAGACATTATCCGCCGTCATATCAGGAGCCTCATTTGTCCCAAGCGTAATGGGTCAAAACCCAACAGTCCAAACAGCGGCATTTTCTGCCGGAAGACTTGCGCAATCGTTAATAAACAAAAAGAATGTCCCGCAGGAAGTACCATTGACCGATACGGAATTGATACAACTTGCAAGTTTAGTAGAAGATTTACAAGATAAAATAATATCTTCGTACTACAACTACAAAAATACACTAAACCAACTAAAAATAACTCGCTCAAAAATGATTTTGTATAGCAAAAACTATTCAAAAGCTATAGAAAATAATGATATACTTGATATCTCACTATCATCTTCACTATACGACAACATGTATATAGAAGAATACAAACTGGAGCAAGCCGCCAAGAAATATCATACAGAATTGCAAAGACTTGCAGGTAAAACAGCAGTGGACAAACTGGAATTGTATCAATATGACTTTAATGCAGCCTTGTTTAAGGGGAAGGAATAGAAATGTTTAAGCGAATATTAATAATATCTTGCCTAACAACAATTTCGGTACTTCCTACATATAGCACCGAATATCAAGACTTAACCAGCCTGCATGATGCATCATACAGAGTAGGCACAACAGATACCCCCGAAATAAAAACTGACTTTGAAGTAAAAATCAAAACAACAACAGCAAGAAAAGTCGAAGATGAAGAAAATATAAGTACAGTCGGGATGACATATGCAGATCTGAGCATCAAAAAAATGTCACGGGAATTAGCGAAAACAATCGAAGGCGATTACGATACAATGATGACTGACCTTTCAATATTATGGCAAGGCGCAGCAACAAGAAGTGATACAGTAAAATACGCATTGTATAAGCTATCCAATCCGGACAAAGACAAGCCTACAAATACTGCGATAAAAAATGTATTACAAACAATAGCAGGCATGTCAACATTAGTAGGTGCAGGAACAGGTAATGCCCTACTCTCCTGCGCATCACTCATTGGCGGCAATACTCTTGGCATAATGTCACAAGATACAAAAGCACTTAACTACAAATATACCAAAGTTGGTGATGCTGACATGATTATACTTGTAAGAAAAGTTGATGACTTACAACAAAAAGTAGTCAATGTATATTATGATTATCTTACTACCCGTAAAATTTATGACTTAACAAGCAGAATGGTACAACAACGATACACGAACTACAGAGCAGCACAAAATTCGGCAAAAGATGTGCTATTAGTAACTGATTCATTTTACAGGGATGCTATAGATCAACAAATAAAAGCAAGAGGCGATTTTTACGAAAAGCGCTCAATGATGGAGCAGTTAGTCGGACACGATACATTTGTTGAATTTGAAAAAATCATTAATAAACGTCTTGGCGAACAAGATGAAACAATTCACCCGCTAACCCAAACAGAGTTTCAGCAATATGAAGCACAAGAAATAGAAGCCTACAATCAAGCTCAAGAAACACAAAAAGAAAATATGCAAGAAACAAATAACGACAATGTTCATTCTTCAAAAGAGCAAAAAACTACTAATTGATATTTCCTAAAGATTTTAAGCATAGTGCAATGTCATCAATTACATCTATCCAATTTCCTGGAGTTTTTTGGGAAAATAATTCTACTGAGCTGTACCAAGGAGTACCTTTTACAGAATCAAACCATCTCCAATCAGAAGAATAAGGCAACATTATAAAAGTCTTTTTACCTAATGCCCCTGCTAAATGAGCAACAGAAGTATCTACCGAAATAACTAGATCCATAGATTTAATTGCAGTTGCTGTATAGAGGAAATCTTTAAATTGAGAGCCCAAATCGACTAAATTAGAATACATTTCACAAGCATTCATAGCAGGATTTACCTGTAATGAATAAAAATCTATATTCTCATTTTTAAATAACTTATCAAGCAGCTTAATATTTATTGAACGATCAAGAGGTCCCCTTAATCCAACGCCACCTGATTCCCAAACTACACCAACCTTTAATTTATTACTAAATTTCAAATCAAAAAAATCTTCAGGATGCTCTTTACAAACCAAATAACCTTCAGGATTAGGAATATTATAGTAATCAATATTCAATTTATATGGTAATAAGGAGATTAGAGTAGAATAATCATAATCAATAACATCATCAAAAGTAACTATTTTATAAAATCCGTCAGTGAAGTTTTGCGCAAACAATGTTAATAAAGAATGAGGAACAGCGACAATAACCTGTTTGAATTTATCTTTAAGTAAATATAAATATCTGGCATACATTATAATATCGCCTAATCCTTGATCACCATAAATATACAAAGTATCATTAATATATTTGTCCCCATTCCAAGGATTTTTCAAAGTAACATCAAAACCTGAAGCATACGCTGATTTTTCAAAAAAACTATATGCATCACTAAATTTTCGTTGCTTTGCTAACAATAAAAACATAGCCGTATTTAAAACCGGAGCCTCTGAATCAAGCATAATAGCTTTATTCAAAAATAATTCAGCCTTATCATAAACCTTCAATCTAGAATACATTAATCCAATATTATAATAAGCTGAAATTGAAGGTCGAATTTCAGCAGCTTTAAGATAACACTCTAGGGCCAATTGATAATTAGAATAAACAACCTCTTGAATTAATCCGGCAGATAAATAAAGTAAAGGTTCGTTTTGATGTTTAAGAAGTAAATCATTACAATAATTTTCTGCCTCATCAAACTTTCCAGCACAAAGAGCTGCAAGAATATAACAATCCCAAGTTTGAGGTCTATCCGGATATAACTCATTCATTTTTGTAGCATACTCAAAAACTGTTTCAACTTGATTTGTTTTTTCACAAGCAGAAGTAATCAATTTATACAAAATATCAAACGTAGGATTGTTATTAGCCGCAATTTTTAAATAATGATATGCTTCTTTATACCTGTTTGCTCCATAATAAGCTAGTCCAAGCCCAGTTATAACATTAATGCTTTTAGAAATTCTATTAACTTTTTCTAATACGTTAATAGCATCGATATATCTATTTTCAGAAATATACAACCACCCTAAAAAAGGTAAAACTCTAATATCATCCGGATACTTAGCAAGAATTTCCAAATATATTTTTTCAGCAAGATTATTTTTACCGTCTTTTGCTAAAGAAACAGCCTTATTAATAGAATCGAAAACACTCATACACCTATGGTACAACTTTTTATCCGATATAACAAGTACGATTTCTCATCAGAATATAATTGTGATATAATTAAAGAATGATTTGTCCAAAATGTAAAAAAGAAATAGCTGATAAATCGACCGTCTGCCCGCATTGTAAAAAAGTATTATTATTAGAATGCCCAAGATGTGGCTGTACATCGGAAACCAGTACCTGTAGCAATTGCGGGTATATAATTTTAAGCAAATGCACAAAATGCGGGACTTTAAATAAAACAAACAAAGGCACTTGTATAAAATGCGGAGAATCAACAGTAACAAGTGCCGTAGTGCGTCTAACAGAAAATGAACGCTACGCATCTATCACTATAAACTTCAGTAATATTGGGAAATTAGGAAAAACACTTGGAAACAAAAATCTTATTACTAAATTCTTATTTAAACTAAAAAATATGCTAATAAACTTTGCGAAAGAAGAAAAAGCATATTTTGTAATGTATAAAGAGAATATATTTATACTAAATTATATAAATGAAAATTCGGAATACATTTCAGCCCAAAAAGCAATGAAGTCGGGAATAAAGCTATTAAATATAATCTGCAATCTTAATAGAACACTAAAAAAAGAATTAATGTTCACGCTAGAAGCCCGAATAACAATAGAACAAAAAAATTTAATCCAATTTTTTGACATAAATGAAGACAGCGAAAAAGTAAAACTTCTGGATTTATACACTGAGCAAAATAAAAGTGGTAAAGGTCTTATATTAACTGCAGACCAATATATATATAAGCTATTGAGAAAAGAATATACAATGGAATCATTATATTCGACAGAACGAAGTGGTGAAATATTATCCTACTATATTTTAAAAAGCTCTGACTATATAGTACCGGAGAAGACCCCGCAAGATGAAGTAGCAGACATAACGAGCTCTCCGGTAAAAATCGTCACAAAAAAAGAAGTTGATTATGAACAAGAGCTATATAAAAAGAATATAGAAGGAATAAAAGTAAATTGTAAATTTGAACAATATGGTGCAGATGAAGTATACGAATATCTAAAACGAACAAACTTTGGTACAGGAAACCGAATAGTATCACTAAGAGGGGATTCTTCGAGAATGCTTCCAACGTCAATGGTAACTACAACTATAAGAGAGAAGTCTACCTGCTACACAATAACCTGTACAGAAAATACATCAATGACCCCGTGGGGATTTTTTAGTGAACTACTAAAAGAAATCTACAATAATAGCGTAAAAAAAATTACATTAGGTACCGAAAACGACAAATTACTCGAAGCTCTACTTAAGTTAACACCTCCTAACTTTGAAACAGCAGAGAATGCAAGATTATCATACATTGAAGTGTTCATATTATTGTTAACTAGACTGCCTCAAACAACTATCTATATAGAGAATTTTGAATATATAGATATGGCATCCTTACGAGTACTTGAAGAAGTTTTTAGTAAACTTGAAAAAACAAAGCTTTCTTTTGTAATAACCAATAGCAAAAGCTATGCGCTACAAAAAGTAATGCCTGAGCTCTTAAATTCATATTTCTATACGGAAATATTTGTTGGGCAATTAAATACTGCCAACGCTATATCCCAACTAATTTCAAGTGAAGACTTTAAAGATACATTTTATTATAAAAAGATTCTGGATAATGCCGGTTCTTCTTATCAATACTGCGTCAATGCTATAAATTATCTAAAAGACTGCGGAATAATAATTTCTTTTAATGATAAAACCGTAGTAACAGACTCCAAAACAGTTATAATCCCATTTGGACTGGAGCATTTAATAAATACCCGATTAAAAAGGATTTCAAAAGACACCGCTAAATCTTTAATTTTAGCCTACTCATATATATTAGGTCCTGTAATATATACTGAAATTCTTGATAAATTAGGTTTAAACATTCCAGCAAATATAGAGGAATTAGAAAAAAGCGGATACATACAGTTATATGGGAATAAACTTTACATTCAGAATTACGAAACAATAAAAAAGAGTTTTAAAACTACATTAAAACCCGAAGTATTAAAATACTTATCAAACAATCTGTTAACAAAAGTATACACAACAAATTCTACACACCCCAACGTAATAGATTGCCTTAACTATCAAGCTAGCTATGAGTTAGAATTTTCAAAATTATATGAATTATCAATAATAACATTACAATTTGGAGATTATGATGCATATTTAAAAATGTGTATAAAGTTATTAAACTTACTAAAGTTACTTGAAAATAACGTACCGGCGGAAGAAATAACAGAATATCAAGCAGATTTTTACAATAATTTAACCCAATTACTATACAGGTATGCCCCAGAAAGAATTTATCCTATCGCTGAGAACTTGTTACAACGTGCAATAGATACAAATGATAGAGAAAAAATAATAACATTATCAAATATGATGCTTCAAGGTGGATTATTAACCTCAAATTACACTAATTCTTCAACCCTGCTACAGAATATACTAGAGAGAATAGAAAACTGTGCTCTAAAAGACAGAGAAGGAAACATCAATAAAAAAGTATTTTCATTATCGTTAGTAGGTCTTGAAATATATTTTTATACAGGTTTATATGACAAATGCATAACTCTGACAGAAGATATCCTTTCAGTTCTAACACCTGAAAAAATAACAGAATTAAAACCTGCAAGTTTTACAGAAGAACAGTTCATATCACATATACAAGATAGCTTGATATATTATTTATTATCAAAAATTTTAACAGGAACAGAAAATCTTAATACTAGTCTTGAAAAGATAAAAACTAGCATAGAAAAAGTACCAATATCAGGTAACACATTAGATATAGCGAATAAACTAATACTAGGAGAAGAAGTCACCCAAATAAAAGAAATTGAAGGCGATGAAAATAATGAATTACTGACAAAGTTAATAAACGCACTATTAAGAAATAATGGAGATTATGAACAGTTCGGAAGTGATATATATGAATTCAAACGAATAGCTCAAACCCAAAACAAAGTTCCATATATATTATTAGGAGACTTATTAATTGGTTACACATATAAAGAAATGAAGAGTTATGGAAAAGCCGAACATATTTATAATAGCGTCTATACAAAAGCCAAAGATAATTCACTATTTTTCATATTATATCTAAGCAATTACTTTTTAGCCGACCTCAATGCAGAGCAAGGAAGCAATCAAACGGCACTACAAATACTTACAAATTCAATAACAATATTAGAGCGAGCAGAAAGCCCATGCATAATATTATTGTACTTATTAAAGAAAAAATTAGTTGAAATAGTAGAAACCCAAAACTATACAAACATAGACATAACCCCAGAAAAAGGATATATAAAACAACTCGAAAACATTTTTAAAGGTTTATCGAAGCTAAAGTAAGACTTGCAAATAAAAAGTCTTTGTAATAATATAGTGAAGTCAGAAGATAACCCAAATTTGAATAATTTTCATAAAGCAAAAATTGCTTATATTTTGATGTATTCAAATAAATAAAAATAAAGATAGAAAAATAATTAAAAGAAAGGTATGACATGACAGAAGAAGAAAAAATTGAAGAAATCAGTGCTGTAGAAGCAACAGAAACAGAAGCAACTGCGGAAGCTGACCAAACAGTAACTGAAGAAAACGTAGAAGTTCTTCCAGCAAAGAAACAACGTTCACGTAAAAAGAAAATCGAAGCAAAAGAAGAACAACCACAATCAGAATGGAAAGAACAAGTAGTACAAATCAGAAGAGTAACCAAAGTAGTAAAAGGTGGTAAGAAATTAAGCTTCAGAGCGATAGTAATCGTAGGCAACCAAAAAGGGCAAGTAGGTGTAGGCTGTGCTAAAGCATCAGAAGTAATAATAGCTATTCAAAAAGCAGTAGCCGATGGCCGTAAGAACTTAATTAATGTACCAATCTTTAAGACAACAATACCACACCCAATCACAGGTCGTTCAGGAGCAGGTGCCGTAATGTTAAGACCAGCATCACAAGGTACAGGTATTATTGCAGGTGGTGCAGTACGTTCAGTATTAGAACTTGCAGGTATTGAAAATATTCTTTCAAAATCTCTAGGTTCAAAATCACCGTTAAACGCAGCAAACGCAACAATCGAAGCATTAAAGGCATTAACACCGTTTAGTGAAGTTGCGAAGAAACGCGGTTTAACAATGTCAGAATTATTAAACTAGTGACTGATATAAAAAACAAAGTAAACATGAAATAATAAGGAACGAAATAATGTCAAAAACAGAAGCAAAAAAAATAAAAATACAATTAAAACGAAGCCTAATCGGATGCTCACCTGAACAAAGAAAAGTAGTAGCAGCATTAGGTCTAAAGAAAACTAACAGTGTAGTTGAACAGTATGAAACTCCTATTATAAAAGGGATGCTAAACAAAGTATCACATCTAGTAGAAGTAATAGGTTAATAGAAAGAGGAAAACGATATGTCAGATAAAAGAATAGAATTAGTAGATTTAGTGCCAGCCAAAGGCTCTACTGCTAAAAGCAAAAGAGTAGGCAGAGGTCGTTCATCAGGAATGGGCAAGACATCTTGCAGAGGAAATAATGGTGAAGGTCAACGTTCAGGAAGATCATCAAAAAGAGGATTTGAAGGTGGTCAAATGCCGGCATACAGACGTTTACCAAAATTAAAAGGTTTTGAATTAATTAATAAAATTAATTATGCCGCAGTAAACGTAGGACGTTTAGAACAATATGGAATCGAAGAAGTAACATTAGATTCATTAAAAGAAGCAAGAAGAATCCATCCGTCTACACAAGGCTTAAGAATCTTAGGTAATGGCGAATTAACAAAAGCAATAACAGTAAAAGCAAATTATGTAACGCCACAAGCAAAAGAAAAAATCGAAAAAGCAGGCGGAAAGGTTGAGTTAGTATAATGACACAAAATATAAAACTTCCGACAACAGCAGACCTAATGTCAATGTGGAATGCTTCAGGATTAAAGGAAAAAATAATTTTTACTTTAGTAATGTTGGTAGCATTTCGTTTCGGAGTTCACTTACCGATATTCGGTATAAATAACGAAGTATTTGCAAATATAGCAAGCCAAAACAATATAATCGGCTTTTTGGACTTATTTTCAGGTGGTGCCTTAGGTAAAGTATCAATATTTGCCTTAGGTATCGGACCATATATAACGTCCTCGATTATAATGCAACTTCTAGCCGTAATAATTCCATCTTTAGAGAAATTACAAAAAGAGGAAGGAGAAGCGGGAAGGCGTAAATTATCACAATATACAAGGGTATTTGCAGTATTATTGGCAGTATTTCAGTCTGTAGTATTCATGGCATATCTTTCACATCTAGAAGGAACAATCACAACAACAGTGAGCCATGCGATGTTTTATATTTCGTCAATAGTATCATTAACAGCAGGAAGTGCATTAGTAATGTGGATATCAGAACTAATAACCGAAAAAGGTATAGGTAACGGAGGTTCACTAATAATCTTTATCGGTATAATATCTGGAATTCCACTATATACACAAAGAACGGCACAAATTGTAGTGAATGATTCAATGCTACAAATAGGACTTTGTGTACTATTAGCAATATTCTTTGCAACGATGGTATTTATTGTCATTATGCAAGAGGCGGTAAGAAAGGTAATAATAGTCAATCCTAAACGCCAAGTTGGTAACAAAGTATATGGCGGAGTAAATACATTTATACCATTCAAGTTAAATCCTGGTGGTGTAATGCCAATAATCTTTGCAGTAGCAATATTATTATTCCCGTCAACTATTTTGAGTTTAATCGGTCAAGCGAATTTACCAGCAGGCTGGATTGAAAATACAGTTATTTTCTTAAATAAAATATTCTCACCAAGCGGGATTATATATTATGCATTGTATTTCTTATTAATTGTTGCATTAACCTTTTTCTATGCATCAATAATGCCAAATATGCAACCCAAGGAAATAGCTAACAACCTAAAGAAATATGGTTCCTCAATTCCAGGGATAAAACCGGGTAAACCTACAGCAGAAGCTCTTGATAAAATTTTAACAAAAACAACTTTTATAGGGGCCTTAGGGTTAGGTATAATAGCGCTAGTGCCATCAATAACCAGTTATTTTACAGGTATAACAACCCTTCAAGGTATAGGAGCCACCTCTCTTATCATTATGGTAGGTGTAGCATTGGATTTAATAAACCAAATAAGAACACACTTACTAGCTAGAAATTATGAATCATTTCTTAAGCAATAAATAAAAAAGAAATGCTATAAAAAAGCGGTTTACACAAACCGCTTTTTTATTATAATAAAATAAGAAATAAAACAACAAACGGGGGAAAAAATGGGTCAAACATTAGTAGAAAAAATATTATCCGAACACGCAGGGAAAGCAGTGAAAGCAGGTGAACTAATAATTTCTAAAGTAGATGTATCAGCAGTACAGGATGGTACAGGACCTTTAACAGTAGCCGAATTCAAAAAACTCGGCAAGAACAAATTAAATAATCCTGCAAGAACAATACTATTTATTGACCACGCATCGCCCAGCCCAAGAAAAGAATTATCTAATACCCATATGGTACTAAGAGAATTTGCAAAGGAATACGGAGCTGTACTATCCGAAGTAGGCTCAGGAGTTTGTCACCAAAGGCTCGTAGAAACATATGTAAACCCTGGGGAAGTCTTAGTAGGAGCGGATTCACATACTTGTACATCTGGAGCATTAGGAGCATTCGCAACAGGTATGGGGTCAACAGATATAGCAGTAGCAATGGCATTAGGAAAAACTTGGCTAAAAGTCCCTGCAACATATAAAATAATAGTTAACGGAGCCTTTAAAAAAGGAATATGCTCAAAAGATTTAATGTTGCATCTAATCGGAATGATAGGTGCAGACGGAGCAACATATAAAGCACTTGAATTTTGCGGAGACACAATAAACAACATGTCAATGTCCGAACGTTTCACTTTAGCAAATATGGCAGTAGAAGCAGGCGCAAAGTGCGGTTTATTTGTTGCGGATGAAAAAACAAGAGAATTTTTAAAACAAAGAGGCAGAGAAGATAAATACAGACAAATACTTCCAGACAATGATGCTAACTATGAGCGAATAATAGTAATAGATGCATCAACAATAAAGCATACAGTATCTTGCCCACACACAGTAGATAATACAAAAACAGTTGATGAGTTAACAGATGTAAAAGTAAACCAAGTTTTTATCGGAACCTGTACAAACGGAAGAATAGAAGATTTAAGAGTAGCAGCAGATATATTAAAAGGTAAAACCGTTCATCCTGATGTAAGACTATTAATATCACCCGCCTCAAAGGATGTATTTAAACAAGCATTAAAAGAAGGATTAATAGATATTTTCGTAGAAGCAAACGCCGCTATAATGGCACCGGGATGTGGACCTTGTGTAGGAGTACATGCAGGAATCTTAGGAGACGGAGAAGTCTGTTTAGCAACTCAAAACAGGAATTTCCAAGGTCGAATGGGCAATACAAAGGGTTTTATATATCTTGCATCACCATATGTCGCAGCATACACAGCTTTAAGAGGTTATATTTCCGCAGAATAAAAACAGTTATACAAATGGGCTAAAAGCAGCTGATAAATTGCAAATAAATGGAATTTATGTCAAAATTAACTTGGTAAATTAATTTTTTTTAAAGAAAGGAAGAATGATATGCCAACAACTATTGAAGATGTAGTAGCAAGACAAATACTAGACTCTAGAGGAAATCCGACAATTGAAGTCGACGTAACATTATCTTGTGGAGTAGTAGGTCGAGCAGCAGTACCATCAGGAGCATCAACCGGTATATTTGAAGCATTAGAGCTTCGAGACGGAGATAAATCAAATTATTTAGGTAAAAGCGTATTAAAAGCCGTAGATAATGTAAATACAATAATTGCACCGGAATTAATTGGAGAGGATGCTGCAAATCAATATGCAATAGATAAATTAATGATAGATTTAGATGGAACAGATAATAAATCGAAATTAGGAGCAAATGCAATATTAGGCGTATCATTAGCTTGTGCAAAAGCGAGTTCGTTAGCCTATGAAATGCCATTATACAGATATTTAGGCGGAATAAATGCGGTAACCCTTCCTGTTCCAATGATGAATATAATAAATGGTGGTGCACATGCAGATAATAATATCGACTTTCAAGAATTTATGATAGCACCAGTAGGAGCAACATCGTTCCAAGAAGCAATCAAGATGGGCGCTGAAGTATTCCATAATTTGAAAGCTGTACTAAAATCAAGAGGCTTAGTAACATCAGTAGGAGACGAAGGTGGATTTGCACCAAACTTGGAGTCAAATTCTGAAGGAATAGAAGTTATAATAGAAGCAATAGAAAAAGCAGGATATACAACTGATCAAATAAAAATTTGCTTAGATGTTGCGTCCTCAGAATTCTATGAAGATGGCAAATACAATCTGGCAGGAGAAAATAAAACCCTAACAAGAGAAGAAATGGTAGACTTTTTAGTATCTTGGGTGAATAAATATCCAATCATCTCAATCGAAGACGGAATGGCCGAAGAAGATTGGGAAGGTTGGAAAATGCTAACTGACAAAATAGGTGACAAATGCCAATTAGTAGGGGATGACTTATTTGTAACCAATACAAAAAGACTCTCACAAGGCATAGATAAAGGTGTTGCAAACTCTATACTAATAAAAGTTAACCAAATCGGAACCTTAACAGAAACACTTCAAGCAATATCAATGGCGCATGAAGCAGGCTATACAGCGATCTCATCACACCGTTCAGGTGAAACAGAAGACACCTTTATAGCAGATCTAGCCGTAGCTACTAACTGTGGTCAAATTAAAACAGGTTCAGCATCAAGATCCGATAGAATTGCAAAATACAACCAACTAATCAGAATTGAGCAACAACTCGGTTCAGCAGCAGTATATCGTGGTTTAAAAGCCTTCAACGGGCAAAAGAAATCCGGTAAAAAAGTTTGTTGCTGCTGCTAGGTTATAAGCAAAATAAAAGAACAAAAGCGGAGTTAATATAAACTCCGCTTTTTAGTATATTTAATATTTAAAAAGAGCTTCACTAATGAAGCTCTTTTAAATGGTCGGGATGACACGATTTGAACGTGCGACCCCCTCGTCCCAAGGGAGTTTTTACCAGCGTCATCCGATATTTTAAACGTCCTTAAACGCAATTACCATAACCTTTTTCAGGTTTCTAATTCGTTTATGTACGTCTATAATATTTTAAATGTTCTAACTTCAATTACATAATAATTACATAATGCAATTGACTCTTAAAACTTATCACAATGGTGTTTAAAAATCAATCCTAAGAATATTTAGAACTCAACGAAAGTTTATGTCTTAACGGTATTAAATAATATTTGCGCATTACCTTATCTTTTCAACAATCAATAATTGTACCCCTCATATTGCCAAACTACCTTGGTGCTTGGCAATATAGAATGTGTCCAGCCAGTTATAAAGAGGTTAACAGACTAAATTCTTTCATGAGTATTTGAAGGAATAACACATGAAAGAGAGTACATTTATTAATCTTGGTGCAACTAACCATGCAAGAGGATTAAGAGAAGAACACGACTATTATGCTACAGACCCCATTGCAGGGAAATTGCTACTTGAAGCAGAGCCGGATTTAAACAACATCTGGGAGTGCGCCTGCGGTGAAGGGCATTTAGCGCAAATATTTGATGTAGCAGGTAAATTAGGTAAAGCAACAGACCTTATTGATAGGGGATATGGAAGTATAGAAGATTTCTTATCAAACACACAGCCTTATCATAATGGCGATATTGTTACTAATCCGCCATATAAACTGGCTCAAACCTTTGTAGAACACGCATTAAACAAAGTCGATGAAGGTAGAAAGGTTTGTATGTTCTTGAAAGTCCTGTTCTTAGAAAGTCAGAGAAGGAAGAAGCTTTTTAGCTTATATCCGCCTAAAACTATTTATATATCAAGTAGTCGGATTAATTGCGCTAAGAATGGTGATTTTAAAACTTATAACAGCAGTGCTATTGCTTATGCTTGGTTTGTGTGGGTAAAAGGATATAAGGGCGAAACAGTCATTAAATGGATAAATTAACAACTCAAAAATCGTTATGGTGCAAAAGTCTTAAGCGGACTTAGCCCTCTGTATGTTACATATTTAAGGCTTTTGAGGGTTATTTGCATGACCTTCTATCGGATTTTTAGGCACAAATTTTATTTCATAGTCAAATAATTCTGCTATGTCCATAAGTTCTGTTACTTTAAAAGACGACCTAGCAAGTTTATTTAACAAGTTTGAATCAGAAGCCGAGCGACCGTATTTCTCGTTTAGCATTCTTGCTAATCTATATATAGATGTGTGCTGTTCTTGCAAAAAGTCTTTTACAAGCCTCCTAGCCTGTTCTTTTCGTTCATCTGTAGCAATATATTTTGGTGTTTCTGGATTACTCATGTTTACCTCACTTAATCAGTATAACATCATTTTGTAAATATATCACGTTTTCGTAAAGTTTTGTGTCGAAAACATAAAAGACCTGTTGACAAATGCTAAAAGTCGATACATCATGATAACGTAAGGTATAAAACAAAAGAAAGGACGGAAACAATGACAGCACAAGTAATTACAACAAACATTAATTTAGAGGATAACGCAAGAGTTATCAAATCAATCGAGGCAAAAATCGCAGAACTAAAAGAGCTTAGAGATGAAAAAGTTGCAGAAGTTAAAGACATTATGAACAAGGCAAATATTATGGAGCTTCAAGCAGGTGCATTTACTTTTAAATTAACAGAAGTTACAAGAAACAACGTAGACACTAAGACTTTAAAAACTAAGTATGCAGAGCTGTACAAGGCACTATTAAAGGTTTCAAGTTATATGAAATTCGATATCATGTAGGGTTTATCCCTACACGGTTAACAAAGAAGGCTAAGAGGTAAAAAATGGAAGAACATGAAATAAAGGAACTAACCGAAACAACTTATGGGCTGATAGTATTGTTAAGGGATACTATTTGGAAATTTGAAGGAATTGGCAAAGACAATCAACGAAAATTTACCGGCATATTAGCGTTAGTAGATACGCTTGAACAAAATATCTATAACATAAAGGTTTTTTTAGAATGTCTGTAAAAAGAAGGTAAATTAATTATGGGTAAAGTATTTGCATACATTAGAGTGTCAACACGTGAGCAAAAAGAAGATAGACAACTTGACAGCCTTCAAGGATTAAAAGTTGATGAAATTATCATTGAAAAGGCTTCGGGGAAAAATTTTGTCGGACGAGAAAAGTATCAGGCAATGAAAGCACAATTAAGAACCGGAGACCTTGTTATCGTACATTCCATTGATAGGTTTGGAAGAAATTATAAACAAATCTGTAACGAGTGGGAAGCCCTTGTAAATATGGGGGTTGATATTCAGGTTTTGGATATGCCGGTACTCAATACACGTGATAATCAAAACGGACTAACAGGCAGGTTGATTACAGATATTATCCTTAAATTACTCGGCTATGTTGCTGAACGAGAACGACTGAACATTAGAAACAGACAGTCAGAAGGCATTGCATCCGCTAAACAAAGAGGGGTTAAGTTTGGTCGTCCTAAAGCTGAAATCCCGAAAGATTTTATTAGAGCGTATGAACTTTATCAACATGGATTGATTAAAGTTAAGGACGTTATGAGTATGTGCAACATCGCTAAGAGTACGTTTTATAAATATGCAGAGTCTATAAAAAGTTAAGTGTGTTTTGCGTACCTTCTTTGCAGAAAATACAGCACGAAAAATTAATGATTTAAGAGAAATGAAAACAGTCCACGAAAAGTACACTTTTTATAGACAAAAGAAATGAGGTGAAAAATGATTAACTATAATACAGTACAGCAGATATATAACAGAAATTACGGCAGTATGCAGTTATTTAAACGACCATTCTTCAACCAACTTGCGTACACAGAAGGCGTTATGGACTTTCAGCAAACTTTAAATGCCTATTGGGTAGTGGATAATGTTATCAGTTACATGCCGGAAGTCCTTAAATGCTTTAAAGAAACGGAAGATACGTTTTATGTTATAGAAATCTGTTTAGACAAAGAGCATAAGGGATACATGGAAGTTTACCATGAAGGTTATATTAACAACCAATATAACAAGCATATAACAGTTATAAAACAGGATATTCCGTACATTGATTTGCCTGTTAAATCAGATGAAGAGGTAACGACATACAAGTTTTATCTAACATTGAGCAATTATGAGCCTGTACAGTTTACTTTGTTACTGCCGTCAGAGTATTAATTTATTCTCCTTTCAACAATTGGCAGAGGGGTTTATATAACCTCTCTGTTTTTATATATCAATCCTTCTGCCCATGCCGGTTCGCTCTTTAGTCTTTTGATTGATTACAGGCTCTTTGATTGATTCACTATCCTTGCTTAACTCTCTTTGTTGTGCTTTATTCCCCATAATGATTATGTCATCTAAGTTTAAGACCTTAAAATTGGGTTTGTTCTGTACAAATCTTGCACCCATATCAGTTATGCCGGAGGAAGCCACTAAAATTACTTCATCAGCGTTAAAATCATCTTTACAGCCCCATAATGCTCTTATTGGTTCAGGGGGTACAGGGCTTTGATAATGCTTGCATTGTACAATAGAAGTTCTGCCGTCTTTCTTTAAAATTATATCAACACCGCCATCGCCGGAACCTTTAGTTACTTTTGCATTGTAACCATTCATTCTAAATACATTTGCAACTTCCTGCTCAAACTGCCAACCGTCCAGAGTCCACCACCATTGACGCTCTTTCCATAAGGCAGCGTTTAATCTGGTGCTTTTGTAAGAAAACTTATATCCCCAGAAAATACAGTATGCGATGAATGTAACAATTAGAGTTATAAGGAAAATATCACCGTTACCGAGGTTATAGGCTATATAGTTACTTCCTGCAAGGACAGCAGTTGCAATGAAAAATTCTTTCCATAATCTTAGTCTATTAACCTCTGCAAGAAACTTAAAAATCGCTGTAATGATTGCAATTACAGTTGTTATAAAAATGATTATATCTCTAACGCTTACCGCTGTCTTTTGCCGTGCCATATTTCTCCTTAAATGCTTATTGTAATC
>CALUUI010000011.1 GCA_944323925.1 Candidatus Gastranaerophilales bacterium | reverse complement strand
CTTTAGACAAATCCTTTCAGTTTAGTTTTCGGCAGGTTTTATTAAAACTTTAGGATTTGTTAAATTATTGTTACATTCAGATTTATACTTATCTTGACAAATTAAAAAATAAATAAGATAATGACTTAACAAAAAAAAGGAGGAAGTATGAAAAAGATATTAAGTGTTGTATTGTGTATTATGATTACATCATCATTTTCAATGGCAAACGCAAAATTTACTTGGTTTGGATTAAGAAATAATGATACCGAAGTAATCATTCATAGTTCAGATTCACATATTGAATACAGACACCACGATCACCATCCGCCGAAACCACCCAAAGCACCAAAACATAAAAAACATAAACCAAATCCACATAAAGGACCTAACTTCCATAAATGGTGGAAAAAGCACTAATTTAAAAACAAATCATATTGCTAAACAAAAAAGCGGGTTCAAAAGCCCGCTTTTTATATTAATCTACGCCCGGCGCGATTGTCTTGCTCGGTCGCATATAACGGCAATTTCGTATTTTGCATCAAGATAATATCTTTCGCAAAATACTCCAGCCTCAGCTCCCTCGCGCTCGAACGCTTTAAATTGCTAACGCAATTGGCGTTCTCATCTTTGCATAGACACAAAATAAAAGGAGATAGGTTTAATCCTATCTCCTTTTATTTACGCCCGGCGCGATTCGAACGCGCGACCCTCTGCTTAGAAGTTGTATAACTCAGTATTGCCGCTACTTTTCAGGATTTATCAGAATTTATCTTTGTTTATTGTGGTGCATGAATTTGAGACTAATTTTATTCTTATATTTTATCAGATTTAATTTTAAGTTATCAGAATTTTTGCAACTTTTTTGCAACTTGGAGTAAATGTATTTGATTGGATTAATAACTACCAACTTAAAATAACTATTAAGGAAAGATTGAAAATTGAAGAATTTTGATTTTACGCAAGGGCGAGGGAGGGGTAAATCTCCCATTTAGCCTCCTTTAATCGGAGTCATAGAAAAATTTTGCATTTTTACAAAAATCATAATTATCTAGCTTATTTTTTCTTTTTTCTTGAAAATAGTTCTTTTCTATACATTTGCAAGGCCTTGTTCTTTTTAAAAGCTTTACATAATTTATCAACATCTTGTTTGATATTTTTCGAGTTTTTGAAATCCGATTTACTAAAAAATCCTTTTGCTTCGATATTAAGCAATTTTTTCATTATTATTAGGATTTCTTTTTTATAATTAATATCTTCAATTTGAAGATATGCATTAAAAAGTGTCCTAGCGTAATTTGTTTTTTCTTTATCATGATTTTTTATAATATAATCTGCAATATTTGTACATTCATTTATTAGTGTATCGTTACAATCTGAAAATAAACTTATTAATGACGCATTTAATATATCAAAATTGCTATATTGCAAATACATAATTTTTAACCAAATTGAAAAATTTGCATCCTTTGGAAATTCTTTCAAAAAATTGGTTGTTCGCCTTTGTATACGCGGAACATTGGCAATATTAAATAATTCCGTCCATAGATTTTCAAGAATATTAATTTTATCTTGCGGAGTTCTTGAACTTAACCATTCCCATTTAAAATCAGTCAACATAACTTCTTTTAGTTTTAAAAGTTCGTGATACGCATATTCTGTATTATTGTACCACAGCATCATTAAAGAATTTACATATTTATTTTTTGCTTGGCTAATTTTTTCAATACCATTTATGTCCATAGAATAAATGGATTCAAAAATACTTAATTTTGATATTGATGTTTTTGATTTTTGTATCAATTTATCTGCAATCTCTATTACATTAAACATATCATAGTCTTTTAATATATTTTTGTCTTCATGTGGCCATACATCCTTCATTGAAGCATATAATTTTTCGGTTTTATCTGTTTCATCAACTAAATGGTCTGTGATAATATAAGATAAAAACGAATTTAGTTTAGAAGTCTTTATAGTATCAAAGAATTGAGCAATAGAATCAAAGAATGTATCAAAATAATCTTCATAATTATTACTAATAGCTAGTTCCAAAGCTTCATACATATTTGAAATGTGCTGTATAAAGATTTCATTAGAATGATTTTGCTTATCTAAATTAGATAACAACTGATAATATCTTTCGCTATTTTTATCATCTACTGTATTTGTGTAGTCTTCAAAAACATTTTCAAGTATTTTAGACAATATTTCAATTTGTTTTTCTTTAATATATTTTTGAGCAAGTAAAATCAATAAATCTGTTTTAATTGTTTCTTCTTCAGATATTTCATCAGTAATAAAAATATTTTTTACAAGTTTATTTAATACGTTTTCAGCCTTTTCAGGGAATAAATCTCCATATTTAGAAAATAATTTATCAAATAATGGGGTAGACTCATTTGCTAAAATATTAACCAAACTGGATATACTAGATTCAATAATATTATTGGCACCATTTAATTTAATACATAAATTAATCATTGAAATTAAATTGTTGATAACATTTTCTAGATTTTCTAATTGTACTGCTTGAACATAATATTTTATAATTCTTTGAGCATAGGAATCTATAATTTCTGGAATTAAAGCTTTATCAACTTTATTAAAGGCATTCTCTTCAAATATTAATTTTTCAAAATAATTGATAATCTTTATATTATTATTCGCCAATCCCTTACTTATAGTATTTTCAAGTTCTTTGGGCTTAACATTTGTAGTATTAGATATTATATAATCTATGTGCAAAATATAAGACTCCACATCTTCTTCTGCATTATTTAAAAATTCTAACAAATCATCTACATAATTAAGAGTTAAATCATCTAAAAGAGCTTTGCCATAAGTTTTAATGTTTTCTATGTAAAAAGAAACGTCTATTTTATTAACAAAAGATGATTCATTCTCTGCATTTTTATATTTATATATACCATCATTCAATAATTTTATTAAATTTTTTGTGTTGTTTTTATCTAGTTTTTTGTTTGTATAGTGTTGTTCTAAACCTATCTCGATAACTTTTTTATATTGATTTTCACTAGCTTTCTGGGTGATAACTTTACCGTTTTTTACGGTTGCAATTAAATAAGAATATACTTTATTTATATTTACATCGCTAATATATTCTGTATCTAAAAGTTTTTCAATATAAGAACTCTCTATATTTTTTATAAAATTTTTATCAACTATTGTTTTTGAAATATCATTAATTAAAAGTTTAGCATCCTCTCCCTTGTATAGATTAGCGAACATAGATAAAATAATATATGCTTTTTCTCTACGGTCATCATCTTCATGCCCATTAATCTCTTGTACAACTAAATTCAATTGTGAAGTCTGTAATTCTGAAATTTCTATAGTTTCATCTGTAATTCCAAGATTATCTTTAAATCTTGTTACATTCTGAGTTATTAAAGAATTATATATTGGAATGGAATTACCCCCGATTTTTCTTTCCAGATTATCCTGCAATAACATTATAAAAGGTTTAATATCATCTGGTATTGCTATTGTTTGTATTGAAGCCAAATAACTCTGTAAATTAGAATATTTTTTATCAAATATATAAATATTTTCTTCATTCTCTGGTACATACTTTTTAGCCAGTAATTTTAGCATTGTGTTGTCAGCTATTTCATAATTTCTTAAATCAAAAAACTTTTGCATTATAAATCTTAATAACTGAGGTTCAATTATGACATCATTATATAATTCTGGAAATTGATTTTTTAAAACAGTTATTATGGCTAAAATATCCAAATGAGAAGTAATAATATTTTTAACCAATAAGCACTCTTTATCTGTTGGACAAGAAGGATTATGCTCTTTATTACACAAATCACATTGTTCTTCTCTTTGTTTAGCAATCCACCAAGCCTGCATGTATGAATTTAATATCTGTATAACTGCTCGTGGACTACTAACTTCAATAGGAATTAAAATATTTAAAATTTTATTAATATTGTAGGTGCTTGATTTTTCTATATCTTTTTCAAATACCTTAAAAGAGTCAAGTTGTTTTAGATGTTCCAGTGCAAAACTTTTCATTGATTGATTAGGTAAAATAGGAACATCAATTTTAAATTGGAACACTCTGTCTAAATATTTTCTTGCGCTATCAATATTTGAGAATGTTGTTTTTGTTTGCGTAATAGATTTTGCTATATGTTCATCATAGCAAGATACAACAAAAATTAAATCGCTTTCTTTTATATCTAAAAAAATTCTTATTGCGTCTAGTCCATTAATCATTTTGTCAGCAGAAAGCCTGTCTAAATCATCTATAAATACAACGAGTTTGCGTTTATTTTTCTTTTGAAATTTTTCTTTGAGTAATTCTAAAATGATTTCTTCAAATTGTTCTGAACTAACAATAGGATTAGTGGTAATTGTTCTGGGGATATAACTTGACATAAGCAGACCACTTTTATCAAAAATGAACTTTGCAATATAAGCCGTACAGGCCATTAGCACAGAATATATTATAGCGGTATTATTTGATTCAAAATGAAAAATTGCATTTGCAATACATGCAGAAATTAAAAAAACAATTAAAATAAAAATTATTTGAATGGCTATGGAAACATTATCTTTTAAATCTTCAAAAATTTCATTCCAAGATTTAACTTTTTTGGAGTTATCTGTTATGCTTGAATATAGTTTTTGTTTTAAATATTCTTCTTTTTTGCCACTTAATTTTTCATATAAGCATTTTAATAAAGAACGTCTAACATCTTCACTTTCATAACGCCAAGCATTAAAATCAAGCCAATCATATTTATCTTTTTCTTTATTTAAAAATTCCTCAATACATAATTTTTTTATGGAACTTTTACCAACACCCCATTGTCCCAAAAGCCCTATCGAAAAAGGGGGTATATGATTTTCAATAATAGAAAATAGCACATGGGCATAATGTATATGGCCAAAGTTATCTTCACTTTTATTTTGGATAGCTTTATCTAATATGGATGGCAGTTTTAAAATGTTAGTCTCTTTCATATCTCTATTATAATTATAACATTGATAAATAGTTTATGAATTTGATTTAAACATGTGGTCTTAACAAAACTTTATAGTAAGAATAAATAAAACCCACAGCTTAGTTACTAACATTCGCAACAAATATAAATTAACATGGTGCACAGAAATTCACTCTTGCGTTAATATGCGATTATGACGGTATTGCTCATTATTATAACGAGACGCCTGTTATAAATACCATAAAACAGCTAGATACACGCATACAAATACAAAGGAGTTAATTTTTATGTGCGATAAAAACGCATTAAATCGATTAGAAAGCGGATTGCGAGCAGAGGGCGAAGCGCAAGTGCAGACCCGTTTATTGCGAGCAAACAAGCAAATTTCGGACGCAAGAATGATTTTATACGATTTGCAAGTATTCATTAAGCTAGGCGCCCTCGCTAGTGATTCCGGGATTATTGATGAAGATTTACAACTCAATAAAGACAAGGATGATTATTACATACTTTTCAGAACATTAAACAAAAAGCTGCAAAAAGCAATAGACATTTTACAGACCTAAAGTTCTTCAAATAAAATAGAAGGTTTAATTCCTAATGCTCTAGCAATTTTAAACACATTTTCAACGGTTGTATTTCTTTCTCCGCGCTCAATCATGCCAATAAAATTAGGTGACATATCAAGGATTTCAGCTAATTCAAGCTGAGTTAATTCTTTATCAAGCCTTAGAAATTTTAATCTCTTGCCAAACTTTTGTAAATCTTTTTTACTCATATTGCAATTTTCGTGGTAATATAAAATCAATGGAACAAACTGACCGTGCGTTTATATGTATTAATCTTTTGTGTATCAAGATTTTAAAGACTAATACTATGCGTGGTTAAGAAAGGTAAATTATGAAAAAGTTATTTATTCTGTTTTGTATCCTAACGGCTATCACAGGAAAATGTTTTGCTTATTACACAGTTGAGCAAATCAAGTATGAACAGAGTTTAGGCAAAACCGATACTTTGAATCGTGCAATGGAAAATCCACAACAGTTTGAAAAAATGTACAGCGATTATTACAACAAACAAAATTATGAGAATAACCAGAATAATTACAATAGACCTGATTACACAAAGGAAAGACCTTTGCGCAAATTCGGTAACTCATATGAATTGTAATAAATATAAAATTTAAGAAAGGATGGTTTTATGAAAAAGTTTTTAGTTTTGTTTGCAGCATTAATGCTCTTTGTTTCAACTCCTATGGCAGAAGCAAAAAAGCCAACTCCGGATGATATTGCACCTATCGGATTTAAGATTTTAGAATCTAATAATATTCAAAAAAGAGCGGTGTTTAAATATACATTTTCTATCAAAAATCCCAGAGCAACATTAGATTACAAGCCGGCAAATATTGGTCTAGATTATACAGGCAGAGTATTGTGGGTTTATGGTGATGTTTTGAATTTAACCGACAATGAAGATGAATTAGCAGGACTTTTAAGCCATGCAATTGCTATGAGTGAAAATTCTTACAGAGGTTTATTTAGAGGTTTCTTCTCTCATGCTGCTTATTCCTTTAATCCTCGACCAAAAGAAAACAAAGCAGATTTAAAAGCAGTAGATTATATGGTAAATGCCGGTTACAATCCTCTTGCATTGATTACAGTTTACAGCAAAACTCTTGCCCAGACCCGCTATGAGTGGTGTCATTATTATCCGTTAGCCACTAAAAGAATGGTAAATATCTATGAGCATATCTATAAAAATTATCCTCAATATTTGAGAAACAACGCTTATGCAAACAATATTTATTATCAAAATTTCTTGCACAATACTAATAAAGAAATGAAGAAATTGGAAAAAAGGTTAAATAAATAGGTGGGCAAAACAATGAATTTATTTTCAGGATTAGTTGGCTGCTTAAGTCTAGCAGTAAATAAACGAGGAACATTTATAAATTTTGCAATGCAGTATTTAAAACATGCAGATATTAGTTATGCGGTTTTGTTACCGCATTTACCAAGGCTTGTTGATATGGTTTTTGAATATTCAAAGGAACATCACTATCAACTTGCTGATGAACTAGACGTTTTAGAAGCAAGTTTACACAATTGTGTTATAAAAATTGCAGAAAATGAATTAAACTTATTACCTTACGATAATAAGCCATTACCTGTAGCAGATGGTTTTATTATAGCTACAAATTTTATGAAAGAAAGCAATATAGGTCAGTAAGTTGTGAAAAAATATCTCTGTTTTTTTATATTTATTATTTTAATGTTTCAACATACAAAAGCACAAGCACAAGACACCATTATACACGAAACATTGCAAATTAATCCTAATATTGAAATGCTTATGAGTCACGAATATTATAATGGTATCAAAGTTAAGAGTATAAAAATCAAACAGGTTGAAGTTGAGAAAGATAACTTTATAAAGAATGGAGAAATAATAGGGGGTGAGCCAAATTGCTTTGCTATAATTATTGAAATAACTGATATAAAAGGATATACCATAGAATTACTTGGCATATCACCATTATCTCAGGGGGATTATGCTTTTAAAATAAAGGAATAAGCTCACATTTTAGTATCGGCGTCTTCCTAAAACATTTATTCTGTTACATCTTAACACAAAGACCATTTTATTATAGTATACTTTAAAAAGTTTTAGCTTGTGGTTGGAATAATATAGACACATTTATAATCTTATAAATTTTTTTCATATAGACATACATATCTATATTTTAAATTTTTATGAGATATAGACAACCGTGTCTATATCGGCATTTTAAGGAATGGTTAGTTATGAGTAAAATAAAACATGATAGAAATTAAAAAAAGGACAAAATTATGAACAAAGCTACTTATGAACTTGACTTGATTGATTATTATGCAGACCCAGTAGATTATTTTAAAAAATGCTTGTATCTTAGAAGAATAGGAAATCAAGGAATATGTATGTACAAAAATAAAAGAATTCACTTAAGTCCAAGACTATTTGACGCTTTATTTACTATGGCAGAAGATACCTCAAAAACACATAAACTTGATACTATTATTAGGGAAAATGGTGCAGCAGAGGATAACGAAAGGCAAATTGCTGCAAGAATTAACAAAGCTTTTAGAAAAGAAGGCTTTACAAACATTGTTAAAAAGGAAATTAGAGCAGGATATTGCATTAATTTAGATATTATACAAGATGATTTTATTGTCACAGCCACAAGGTAATTTGTCACAGACTTGATGAGTGAGGATTTTAGCTCTTTTTGTTGAAATATATTTGTTGACGCTGCAGAGTCGACGAGTATTAAAAAGAGAAAGGTGGCTAAAATGAGCAATAACTATAATTTTGAAATTTCAGAAGTAGAAAAATATTTAGGCTATGAACTGAAAAAAGTCGGAATAAATCAATATCAAGGGGAATGTCCTTATTGTGTAGAAGAAGGACATGACAGACATGGTGATAACTTAAACTTTAATCCAGATAAAGGATTCTTTTGCGGAGCATGTACAAATAATGAACACGGCAAAAAACTTGCACAAGAAATTATAAAATCAAAAAACAGTAATAAGGTTATTTTCAAAAAATTAAGTAAAACAAAATACGATACAGGCAGCACAGAAAAATATAGCTCAAATTTATTAAACAATAATAAAATGTTAGAACTTGTTAAAGAGAATACAGGCTTAACAGAAGAAACGATAAAAGAATGCAAAATAGGTTATGATGTAGAAAATGATGTTTTCTTAATACCAATGATAGCACTTGACAACACAGTTACAGGTTATGAAATTCGCACTCCTGAAAATGAAAAAGGGAAGTTTAAATTCATATGTAAAACAAAAGGATTTGCTCAGGACCCGAATAAATTATTATGCAAAATCAATTCACCAGAAAACCCTACAGAAATTTTTGTTGCTGCAGGATTCAAAGACGGATATGCGGTTTTGCAGGATTTAAAGAACCACGGCAGAGAAAACAATGTTCTTATTGTAACCAATAGCAATGGAGAACCTCATACCGCCAAAGCACTTAAACCTCATATAGATTTTCTCAGAGAATTTCAAGAAGCAACTCTCTGTATGGATAATGACAAAGCCGGGAAAGCTGCAACTGAAAAAGTTGAACAAACAATTCCTATCACTTTCAACATTCTTGACCTGGGAAAACTTTCAGGAATCGAGGAATATATAAACGATTTCAATGACCTACTGAAATATATGCAGGAACACAATATTACAGAAGATATTGTTGCAAATAACAAAAAATTATCTGTGCATTCACTTTTGAAAAAATATATCAAATTCACTAATTCAAAGCTGAATCTTACAAAATATGCGGAAGTTGATGAAGGGGATACTGATAAGTTAATCTATTTTGAACCTGGAATATACGCACATCAAGGATGTTATTATTCTATAAAATATGATAGTGAAAACAAAAAATTGTTATATGCTCGCAAGTCTAATTTTACAATTGAGATAACTCGAAAAATTGTTTCAAAATTCTTTGCATTTGGGTATAACAATGAATACAAACTCGAAATCGTTACTCATCTTGGAGAAAAGACAACTGTACCACAAGTTTTGACTCAAAAAGAATTGTTGGATTATAGAAACCTGCATGACATTCTAAAATCAAATGAGGTTCATATTAACACATTAACAGATGTTGAACTCAAAAATGTTGTTTTGGAAGAACTCAATAAAAACAAAGAAGAATTGCATATCTACAAGAACCCATCACTTTTAGAACATAACAAAACACCTTATTGGGCTTATACAAACGCACTTATTGACTTAACAGAAGATAAAATTTTGCTACCTGACGATAAAACTACTGATATTATTCAGGCAGACAAAATAAGTTCAATAGCGTTAAGAACTGACCGTGGAATGTATGCTCCTGAATTATACATACCTACATTAAGTTATGACGAATTCATTAAAGAAAATAAAGATGATGAACTTATTCAAGAGTTTGCGCCTGTATCAAAAACAATTCCTGAATTGTTAGCAAAATGCTTGTTTGTAAGTACATTGAGGACTTATAGTAACAGACCTGAGGCATTGCTTGCTCTTGGTACAGCATTAATGAGTCCTTTTGTAAATCTTATCTTTGATAAAACAATGGGTTATCCTATAAACTTCTTGTATGGTGAAGCTGCTAGCGGTAAAAGTAACTTACTGCAGACTATTGCTTATATTTTCGGGTTTGATATGAGAATGCTAAGTAGCGAAAATGATACAGCATTAAATCTGTTACACAATATGGAATACTACAGGAATATCCCCCTTTTGTATTCAGAGGTTGAAGGGTATTTGCAGAGAAATTTTGAACCTACAGTCAAAGCAGTATATGACAGGAATTCTCGCAGAAAAATGAGAGATTATGCCAAGAATCAAGACATTAAAGCAGTCAATGCAACATTAAATTTTGCAAGCAATAATAGGACCTATAGGAATCCACAAACGGCTACAAGACTTGTTTATACTGAATTCAGAAAAGATGATTTTATTGTAGAAGAAACTGCAAAATTCAATAATATCAGAGAACAATATTTATCCTGTGTTCTACCTGAAATTCTGAAAAACTACAAAGATAAAAAAGGCTTAATCAAAAAGCTTAGAGCAAATATCAAGATTATTCAAAATCAGAATCCAAAACTTGATTTAAGATGTGTCAATAATATTGCCATTGCAATGGTAGGTACGGATTTACTATTCACCGCAGCAAACTTTGATAAAGATTATCTTCAAAGTGATGAGATTAAATTATTCCAATCTAATCTTGAAAATTACACTAAAGCATATCAGGATATGACACACACAGAGGATGTTTTCGAGAAGTTCTTGCGAATATTCTTAGTGCTTGCTAAATCCGGAAGAATTCAGTACGGAAGCGAATATGTATTTAATGCTAAGAAAAAAGAACTGAGTATCTATGTTAATGGTGTATACCAGCATTTCAAGAAAGAATTCAAACAATCTGAGGATAGCGGTGTAATTATTCCTGAATCAAACGACATAATGAAACAAGCAGAAAAATTACCATTTATTGAATATAAAAGTAAAAATTTTGGGAACAACAAAACTCAGCGAGTTTTAGTAATAACTATTCCTGAAAATCACGAAATGCTTTCATGTATCTTAGACGAGCTTATAATCTACCAGGAGGAACTTGCCGAAAGAGAAGGTAGTAAAGACCATGCGATTCAGACTCGGTACGCAAAAGACAAGTTAGACGAGGCTAAGGCAATCTGATTGCAATTAGTTTGCAATTTTAAAACGCTTGTATATCAACGCTTTCGGACAAAAATTGCGAAATTACGTAATTACGAACGAATTTAAAAAATAAAAATTTAAATCGTAATTTTGCAATTTATAACCGAAAACGAACTAAAAGTTAATAATAACAACTGTTTTAATAATTGCGAATAAAATTACGATAAATTACGAAAGAAGGTAAAAATGTTATTAACAGTAAAAGAAACGGCCGAAGTGCTCAAAATAGCAGAATCAACACTATATAGGTGGGTACACCAAAAGAAAATAAACTATATTAAACTTGGTGGACTTAAGTTTGATGAGGATTACATTCAAGAATATATAAAACAACATACGGTTAACTCTGAATAAAATTGACGAAAATTCATAGCCGTCCCGTAAAAATCCAAGTTAGCAAAAGTATGCAATAGGGCTTACAAAAGCTCAGTAACACGTTAAATTAAATATAGGTGATAAATTATGCCAGCAGTAAGAAAAAACAAACAAAAGAATAAATGGGAATTTGACTACAAAGACCTTACAGGAAAGCGCAAGACCAAAGGCGGTTTTGCAACAAAAGTCGAAGCAGAAAAAGCCCAAGCAAAGATGATAGATGAACTTAACAAAGGCTTATTTGTCGCAAATGACAAGCTGACTTTTAGAGAAGCTGCTGAACTATATCTTGATAACTATGCCAAAATTTATTGCAAAAAATCAACCTGGGTTGGTTATGAAGGTTATCTTAAACATCACATTTATGAATACTTGGGCGACTTGAAATTGTTAGAAATCAGGCCTCTACACATACAAAATTTTATTAAAGATATGACAAAAACAGGGCTTGCGAATTCAACCATAAATCATTTTAAAAAGACTATTGGCGCAGTTTTTAATTATATGATTGATTCTGGCGTCATTTATCAAAATCCTGTCAATCGAATCAAATGTTTAAAAGTTAAGAATAATACCCTTATGCGACCTTTAACAATTAAGGAAACTAATAAATTATTAGCCGTAGTAAAAAAACACTATCCAGATTTTTATCCATTGCTTTATATTGCAGTAAATACAGGTTTAAGAGAAGGTGAGCTATTTGCTCTTATTTGGGATTGTGTTAATTTTGTTGAAGGTTATATCGTTGTAAATAAAAGCTACACTCACGGCGTTTTAGGCTCAATAAAAACAGGTAAAGATAGAAAAGTTAAAATTTCTTTTACTGTAACAAAGTTTTTAAAAGAATGGAAAATAGCCTGTCCTAAAAGCGATTTGAATCTTGTTTTTCCTAATGCTAATGGAAACTATATGGATTCACAAAATATGATGAAAAGAAGATTTAAACCAGCTCTTACTCTTGCAGGTATTGATAGCATAAGATTTCATGATTTAAGACATACTTATGCAAGCACACTTATTATTCAACAAGTGCCATTGCCTTATATTTCAAAGCAATTAGGCCATGCAACAAACAAAGTAACACTTGACACTTATGTTCATTTAATGCCGGAATCTGCTCAACTTGGTGATTCTATGCTTGAAAACTTGTATGAGGACAGGGACACCGGACTAGAAGAATCAAATGTCAGAATGTTTGGTACATAAATAAATTTTTATATATAATTATTGATATGAGATTTCAAAAAATCATAGAAAAATATAAGTCTTTTTCTGAAGTTGTAGCTATAGCGATTGGTGGTTCAGGAGCTAATAAAACTTCTGATAATTTGTCGGATATAGATGTTTATGTTTTTGTAGAGAAAGATATTCCTGTTAGACTTAGAGAGGATTTTATAAAGAATTTATCATCTAAATATGAAGTAGGCGGAGAATACTTTGGTGCTGGTGATGAATTTTTTGTTGACGAATTAAATCAACAATTAGATGTTATGTACTGGAATAAATATTGGTTTAATGAAGTTGTTGAAAATACTTGGATAAAACATTATCCGTCAAATGGTTATTCTACGGCTTTTTTATTTACATTAAACAATTTTCAAATAATTTATGATAAAGAAAATTGGTTAACAAGTTTACAACAATCTATCAGAACAACATACCCGCAAGAATTAAAGAATAATATTATTAAAAGAAATATGATGTTATTACAAGATAAACCTTTTGCGTCATATTATGAACAGATAGAAAAAGCTATTAAGAGAAATGATTTAATAAGTATTAACCATAGAATCTCTGCATTTTTAGCAAGTTATTTTGATGTAATATTTGCTGTTAATGAACTATTACATCCAGGAGAAAAAAGGCTTATTCAATATGCAAAAAACAATTGCAATGTTTTACCAATAAACTTCGAAGAAGATATTAGCCAATTGTTTACGAAACCTCAATATGAAATACTTACAATTTTAAATAAGTTATATGAAAATCTAAAAAATATAATATAAAATTAAGTACACATAATGAAAAGAGATTGTTTAAGGCATCTCCTGTCGCATTATTTCAGCATGTCGAGTATAAATACATACAAAAATAATTTCACAAGCCTTAAAACTTGCCGTACAAAAATCAAAATATAAGAATGCCACTTTTAAAATTTTTTGCAACTTTTTTGCGACTTTGAATAAAATAGGCACAAAAAATACGCCTGCCGCGATTCGAACGCGGGACCCTCTGCTTAGAAGGCAGATGCTCTATCCAGCTGAGCTACAGACGCATATCTTGTTATCTATTTAATTGTCAAATTTTTGTTTTTATCGCCCGTTGACCTACCGCTTAGAAGGCAGATGCTCTATCCAGCTGAGCTACGGACGCTTATAGTAGATTATTCTGTTTTCAACACTTTGCATACTTGCTAAATTAACAGCTAATGCAACTTCCACATATTTATTCTAGCACCTCAATCTATTTTTGCAAGCATAACTGTTTATTCAAATCTAGCAAAGATTTTATCTATATTTTGCAAATATTCATCTCGATTAAAGCAGTCTAATATTTGTTCTTTCGTAAGCACTGCTGTTACTTCTTTGTCATTTAACAGCCCTTCTCTAAAGCTTGTATTATTATCCATAGCATACAAAGCACTTCTTTGGACAAGAGAATATGCATCCTCTCTTGTCATACCGTTCTCAACTAATTTTAACAACACCTTTTGAGAATAAATAACTCCGCCATACATATCTGCATTTTTAAGCATATTTTTATCTAGCACAACAAGATTTTTGACTATATTATCAAACCGATTAAGCATAAAATCGACCAAAATCGTACTATCGGCTAAAATTACTCTTTCTGCCGAGCTATGTGAAATATCTCGTTCGTGCCATAAAACAATATTTTCCATAGCTGCTAAAGTATTACTTCTGACAACCCTAGCCAATCCGCACAAGTTTTCAGAAAGTACAGGGTTTCTTTTATGAGGCATTGCAGAAGAACCCTTCTGGTGTGCGCCAAAACCTTCTTCAACCTCTCTTACTTCCGTTCTTTGAAGATGTCTTATTTCCGTTGCAAACTGTTCTATTACCGTTGCTATTACACCTAATGATTGTAAATACCTTGCATAAATATCTCTTGCGATAATTTGAGTAGATATTCTTGCAGGCTCCAGACCTAAAATTTTACAAGCTATTTTTTCAACTTCGGGGTCTACATTACTGTACGTTCCAACAGGCCCAGAAATTTGCCCAACTTTTATTTCATCAGAAGCATAAATAAAATCTTTTTTAGCCCGTTCCAATATATCCAACCAATTTAAGAGTTTAAAACCAAAGGTAATAACTTCCGCATGGATTCCGTGCGAACGCCCGATACAAACTGTATTTTTATGTTTAAAAGCTGCTTCCTTTACTGAACAAATAACTTTATCCAAATCTTTTATTATAATATTAGACGCATCTCTCAACATCAAAGCATTAGCAGTGTCTATAACATCCGAACTTGTTAAACCCATATGGATGTATTTATTAGAGCGAGCTGGCACATTTTCGTTAACATTGGTAAGGAATGCTATTATATCGTGTCTAACATCTCTTTCTATTTCATCAATACGTTTAACATCAAATTTAGCAGTTTTTTTAATTTCTTCAAGATTCTCAATAGGAATCTGACCCAATCGTGAATATGCCTCACAAACTGCTATTTCTACATCTAAACATCTTTGGAATTTATTTTCCAAAGTCCAAACTTTTTTCATTTCCGGTAAAGAATATCTATCAATCATACTTAAATACTACACCAATCATAGATTTTTGTGAAGTTCCTAAAAAAAAGAAAAGCCCTCAAATAGAGGGCTTTTCAGATATTTAAAAAAGTTATTAATATCTGGCAAGATATTTATCTAATTCCCATTGAGAAACATATGTTCTAAATTCATCCCATTCGTGTTCTTTAGCAGTGATAAATTCATGCATAATATGTTGTCCAAGAGCCGCATTAGCAATAAGTGACTTATCTAAGTAGTAAAGCGCTTCTTTTAAGCTCCCAGGTAAAGAATCGATTTTTTGTTTTTTACGTTCTTTATCAGACAATTTGTAAATATTACTTTCAACCGGAATCGGCGGTTCAATTTTATTTCTAACGCCATCCAAGCAGGCTTCTAATATGGTAGCAAAAGCTAAGTATGGGTTACAAGCGGGGTCAGGAGAACGAAGTTCAACTCTGGTAGCATTCCCACGTTTTGCAGGAACTCTCAATAATGCACTTCTGTTTGCAAGTGACCAAGCCAAATAAACCGGTGCTTCATAACCCGGAACCAAACGTTTATAACTGTTAACTGTTGGGTTCAATATAGCTGTAATACTTTTAATGTGTTTTAACAAACCGCCAACAGCATATTTTGCAGTATCGCTTAGTTGATACTCGGTATTCGGATCATAAAATGCATTTTTTCCATCTGAGAATAGAGAAATATTACAGTGCATACCAGAACCATTAATACCAAAAATCGGTTTTGGCATAAATGTTGCATGAAGATTATGTTGTGTTGCAATTGCTTTAACCGCCATTTTGAAGGTTACAACATTATCTGCAGTAGTAAGTATATCAGAGTATTTAAAATCAATTTCGTGCTGACCGTCTGCAACCTCGTGGTGAGATGCTTCGATATCAAACCCCATTTCTTGCAAACAAGCAACAATATCAGAACGAACATTTTCGCCCAAGTCATCAGGACCTACATCATAATAACCTGCTTTATCCTGTGTTTGAGTTGTAATATTTCCTTCTTTATCTCTGTTAAATAAAAAGAACTCGGCTTCAGGTCCCATATTCATAGAAAAGCCCATCTTATCGGCTTCTGCCATAATTCTTTTTAGGTTACAACGCGGACAACCTTCAAAAGGAGTACCATCAGCGTTATGAATATCACAAATCAGTCGTGCAGAACGCATTCCGTCACGTTCCTGCCAAGGTAGGATTTGGAAAGTATTCATATCCGGATAAAAGAACATATCTGATGTTTCAATATTTCTAAAACCTTTAATGGATGAACCATCCAGCATTATTTCATTTGCAAGAATTTTATCAATATGTTCAGCAGGAACAGACATATTTTTCACTTGTCCATTTATATCAACAAACTGTAACTTGATAAATCTTACATTATCTTCCTTTATCATTGTTTTAATATCAGAAGCTGTAAAACTTTCTCCGGTCAATGGTGTGTGTGTAAATTCTTTCATTGACATCCTCCTTTTCTCACATCCTTAAAATTTGTATTAACTGTTTTTAATACACTTATTAAAATATATTTTTTTATAAAGGTCAATATTTACGATATTAAGATTAAATAAAGAAAAATTAATCTTACTTAAATATAGCAGTATTGCAAGAAAAACGTGTTTACGAGATAATACGATTATGTTTGAATCACTATCATCAAGACTACAGGATATAATCAGGTCAGCTTCGGCAAGCAACGAACTGACTCAAGAAAATATGCACGATGCAATCAGAGAAATTAGACGTGCACTACTTGAAGCCGATGTTAATCTTAGAGTCGTAAAATCTTTTATTTCTAAAATTAAAGACAGGGCAGAAGGCGAAAATGTAATTCAAGGAGTTAACCCCTCTCAACAACTAGTCAAAATTGTTCACGATGAATTGGTTGAACTACTTGGGAAAGAGCTAAAACCGCTAAACCTAACAGGTCACCCATCCATCATTATGATGCTTGGTCTTCAAGGTTCAGGAAAAACAACCTCATCAGCTAAACTGGCGGTTAAATTAAAAAAAGATGGCAAAAACCCGTTACTCGTTGCTTGCGACGTCTATAGACCCGCAGCGATTAACCAATTACAAATCTTAGGTAAAGAAATCGATACTGAAGTATTTACTAAAGATACTAAAAATGTTCAAGAAATTGTACAATCTGCAATTGATTATGCTAAATCAAACGGATTCAATGTTCTTATCCTTGATACGGCCGGCAGACTTCAAATTGATACCGATATGATGGCAGAACTACTGCTCATAGACCGCATCTTTTCACCACAGGAAAAACTCCTTGTCATTGACTCTATGACAGGCCAAGAAGCCGTTAATGTTGCAGAAAACTTTGATGCACAACTTAACCTTACAGGGCTTGTTCTTACTAAACTTGATGGTGACTCAAGGGGTGGTTCGGCACTTAGTGTCGTCTATTGTACAGGAAAGCCTATTAAACTTACGGGAACAGGCGAAAAACTTAATGCTCTCGAAGATTTCTATCCTGAAAGAATGGCTACAAGAATTCTTGGTATGGGTGACATTGTTTCTCTTGTAGAAAGAGCTCAAGAAGTTTTTGACGAAAAAGAAGCTAAAGAACTTGAAAAGAAAATGGCTAAGGCTGAATTTTCTTTCAATGACTTTCTAAAAATGCAAAAACAAATGAAAATGTTTGGATCTTTTGATCAATTACTTGGTATGATTCCGGGCTTAAACATTTCAAGCGACGATAAGCAACTTATCTCTAGAGAGGGTGAAAAACAATTCAAACGCATTGAAGTTTTCATTTCTTCTATGACTCCGGAAGAAAGAGAGCATCCTGACTTAATCAATTCAAGCAGAAAAAAAAGAATTTCTGCAGGTTCAGGAATACCGCTTCACGACATTAACATCTTCATCAAACAGTTTGAACAAATGAGAACAATGATGAAGGGTGTTAATGATATGAAAAAATCCTTCGGCAAATTCGGCGGTGCCAGCGGTTTGTTACAAATGAAAAAAATGATGGGACAACTACAAAAAGGCCGTAAATTCTAGTATTTATAGGAGTTGCCTTATGCTTATCCAACTAAAAAATTCCTTAGCATTAATCCTTGATGCTGCAAGATGGCGCGCACTGCCCCAAAGCTCTATCAGCGTATTCGTTACAATTTGCGTGGCTCTGACTTCTAAATCATTTTCTTGCGTAAATGCTTTACTCGCATTTATTAGCGTTATTTCTTTACATCTTGCAGCAAATCTCTATGATGATTTTTTTGACTATATCCAAGGCATTGTACCAATAAGAAATAAAGTTAAATCAGGCAGAGCTCTAAAATGTTCTCACATTATTGATAATAATTTCAATGAAAAACAAATTTTTCTGCTTGCATCAACATTTGCACTTGTTGCAACATTAATCGGGCTATACTTTTTATTTAAAATTGGGCTGCCTATTCTTGTATTTATGCTAATCGGTGGTTTTTTAATAATTTTCTACAGCGCACCACCCCTTAAACTCTCTTACCGTGGATTTGGTGAATTAATTATAGGGCTTATGTTTGGGCCCTTGCTTTGTTCAGGTGTTTTCTTTGTCACTACCGGCTACATCTCAGAACAAATAATCATAGTTTCAATTATTACAGGACTACTTACCACAAATATCGTCTACGTTCACTCAATAGCTGATCTTGATGCAGATATCGCCTGCAAAAAAACAACGCTTGCAGTACTACTGAAAAATGACTTCCTTAGATTTTTCGCACTGTTCCTTTTTACAGTTCTGCCTTTTGGGATATCATTCTTTATCTCTAATACTCTAGGCTTTCTTTGCCTGATAACCCTACCTGTAGCTGTATACCTGCTTTTTGTTATGAGGGACAAAAAAAGGCACAAAATTCTTTTCAAACTCCTACCTAAAAAGCTCTGGAAGTTAGCTATTAAATCAAGAAATGAATACTTTTATACAAGGTGGTTACTTTCAAGAGATTATATGACCGCTTTTGTTTCAATCATATCAATATTTTTCATATGTAAGGCTATAAAATTATGGGGATAAATAAACTTCTATACCTGATATTCTGGTATGTTAAAATTAAATTTTTTAACAAAAAAATACCGCTTCAAACAGTTATCTTTATATCAAATATTTGCAATTATAACTGTAAACATTGTTGTGTAGATAAAACTACTCCTAAAAAAATGACATTTGGAGAGGTAAAAGAGCACCTTATCTATTCATACAAACTCGGCTCAAGATTCGTAGACTTTGAAGGCGGAGAACCAATACAATGGCGTGACGGAGATAAAAATATTAACGACCTATGTAATCTTGCTAAAGAAATAGGATTTTTCTCAACAACTGTGACAACAAACGCCAGCAAAGATTTCTCTTTCGTTAATGCTGATCACATTTTTATTAGCCTAGACGGATTAAAATCTCACAATATCATTCGTGGAGAAGGTGCGTTTGAAAAATTATCAGAAAACATTAAAAAATTTCCATGCCCAAATAAAGTTTCAGCAAACATGGTCATAAATTCTATTAACAAAGATGAGGTACAAAATGTTCTGGCTTTTATAGAACAATCGCCATACATTAATGGAATTTCTTTTAATTTTTATAATCCGGTTAATAATGATAATACTCTTTGTGTAAGCAACAAAGAAGAAATAATTAATACAATCATTAAATACAAAAATCAGGGATACAAAATTCTAAATACCAAAACAGGACTTAACTATCTAAAAAATCCAACTTTTCCTAAAGTCTGTTTTATTACAAACTTTATAACAGTAGACAACAAAAGATTCTCTGGCTGCCCCGACACGCCCAATTCCGATTGCAAAAATTGCGGACTAGGAATGGCTGGGGAAATGAAAGCACTATATAATTTTTCTTTTGAGACTATTTTAGCAGGAATAAAACTTCGACTAACAAAATAAAAAGGGTGCAAATGCACCCTGAAAATCCAACTATCACAAATCAATATATTAGTGTTTTAAAATCTCTCTCTCTTAAATTATAGTGCCTTATTCCACAAAGATTCGCTGAACTTATTTTGAACCATAGCAGATTCAACAGAAAGCGCAACGTTTGAAGGAGTGAAAACAAACACCATATCACCTACTTTTTGCGGAGTTCCATTTAATGCATGAGCAGCACCGCATACAAAATCTATTGTTCTTTGAGATTGTTCTTTGTCTAACAAATGTAAATTAAGAACAATAGTATTTTTATCTTTTAATTTTTTAACAATTTGAACAGCTTCACCAAAAGAACGAGGTTCCATTATAGTAACTTCACCTGTACGATAGTTAGGGTGAGATACTACTTTATTTTCTCTTTCACGCTCCCAACGGTTTTCATTCTTAGGGCTATACATAACATCTAGGGCTGCATTACCATCTGAAATATATTCTTCAGTTCCTTCTTCTTCATCAAAAACAAACGGATCATCATCTCTTCCTTCAAATCCTTTTTTTATAAAACTGATTATTCCGTTTAAGCCATCTGATAATGTCATTATTAAATTCCTCCAATTTTAACTAAATAATTTCCTACCAATTCTTATCATCGTTGCGCCGTGCTTGACTGCAATATGATAATCGTTACTCATGCCCATAGAAAGTTCCCGCAGATTATAACCAAATTTGTTTTCTAGTTGATGCCTAAAGCTGTTTACATCTTCAAACAAATCTTCCAACTCTCTCTCACTTGCCATAAGAGGTGCCATATTCATTAGTCCGCATACCTCAATTCCCTCAAGGCTTATTATACGTTCAAAATCCCTTAACATCCCTTCTTTACTATATCCAAACTTTGTTTCTTCACCAGCGTTATTTAATTGCAATAGAACTTTTTGACATTTGCCTATCTCTAAAGCACTATTCGAAATTATTTCTGCTATCCTGTACGAATCAACCGAATGGATATAATCAAAATACTTAACTATTTTTTTAGCTTTATTACTCTGAACGTGACCTATAAAATGAAACGTAGACTTTTCTTTTAGCTCTTTACACAACAAATCCATTTTAGCCAACGCATCATTTACACGAGATTCACCAAAATCTCTCAAACCACATTCGAAAGCATCTTCTATTGCTGTTTTGTCATAGTATTTTGTTACTGCAATTATTTTTGGTTTACAAGGTGCGATTTTTTCATTTATAAGTAGAAGATTTTTGCTTACTGTTTTTTCCATATCCTCCCCTACTCTTTTGATTATATAATAACTTTCACGGGCAGACAAATATATCTTTGTAAATATTTTTGCCTCTTTTACCCACATGCTAAAACCCATGATTTACATGCATTTCAACATGTTTTCAATATATTAAGTTTTGTAAATTCATGCCCTTTTGTAACATACTTGACAAACTTTTGAACTCAAAAGGGCATGCCTTTACGCTACATTAATTATTGACCGAGATATACAAGTGTTTCCAATATACTACTTGAAGTATTGAAAACACGTGAATTTGCTTGTATTAAACTTTGTGCAAGAATCATTTCTGATAACTCATCTGAAAGTTCAACGTTAGATGCCTCTAATCCACCTGTTTGAATAGTACCAAAAGCAGCATAGCCCGCAACTCCAAAATATGCAGTACCTGCATTTGAACCTATTGACCACAAGTTGTTACTTTCTGACTCTAAGCCTGACTCGTTAACAACTGTACATAGTTCAATTATCATATTTCCATAATCTAAGAAACCTTCTTGAACATCTACATCATCTCCTGTTATTTTGACATAATCACTTGTTGTAATTTGCCAAGTCATTTCGTTGTTCTCATCTACTTTTACTGTCATTTTGGAGCCATCAGAATATGTTGCCTCGATAATACCGTTATTACTTACAGTCCAATCTTCCAATGAAACTGATGAATTGTAAGATCCGGCATCACTTATTGTCGCCGAGTAATTTGTTATCTTTGAAACATAGTTACCTGCATCATTTTTTTCAACATTTGATAATCCAAATTGCTCAACAAAGTTTGATCCACCTTCCATTGGAGTTTCAAACTCTACTGCATCATCCGGATCTTGAGGTGTAAAGGTTATTGTCCCATCTGTTACCGATGCGACTATATAACCATCCGCCCCTCCTGCTTGTAACTGCTGATTAATCTCTTGTACCAGAGCATCAACATCCATTGTATTAATATTATCTTGAGTCAAAGTAACATTTACAGGTACTGTAGTTCCGTCATTACCATTTACAACCATAGTAAAAGTACCTGCAGTTAAATCGGCATTATTCATTTCTGATAATAATGTTTCACCATATTCTGCTGCCGGGGCCCCTTCAACAATTAAATTTAATAATTGTGGAATATGGACATTAACATCAGATGATGTTGTTGAATACGTACCTGATGCTCCCATTACATAATAACCTGATGATGTTACCAAATCGCCATTTGAATCAAGAGAGAATGAGCCATCTCTTGTTAAAAAGGATTGACCACTTGAATCGGTTACTACAAAATACCCATTGCCGGAAATCATCATATCTTGATCTCGTCCGGTATTTTTAAATGTACCTTGGGCAAAGTTTCTTGTTATACCACCAATTTGAACACCGTGTCCAACCTGTTTTGCATTAACTCCTCCTGAAGTTACACTCGCGGTTGAACTATGGGACAAATCAGAGTAAAACAATGTTTCAAAGTTTACACGACTTGACTTGTATGCCGTCGTATTCATGTTCGCAACGTTGTTTGATACAACGTTAATCTGGTTTGTTCCGGCTTTTAAACCGGTACCCGATGTGTAAAGAGCTTGTGACATTCTTTTCCTCCTCCGAATTGCTCATTTATTTGTTTTTTATTTTAATATTTTATTTATTATTGCTCCCGGTGACAACGATAATGCTGCTGCCTCTGTTGATGGTGAATCTGAGCCACCACTTGGAGCTTCTTCTACTGCCTTTTCAGGCTCTCTTATAGATGTTACATTTGAAATTGAATAGTATTCATCTCCTACTTTTACATAACCTATTCCACCTTCAAATTTTGCTTCTGTTACAACTCCACTTACTGTTTTTTCTTCTGTTTTTTGATTCCCGTTTTCATCTAATACAGGATCTCCATTTTCATCCTTGACTACTTCGGTATATTCGATTGTTACTTCCTTTCCTACCAATGACAATGTTTGTGTTATCACAGCATTAGAACCTACACTTGATGATATATTTTCTAATCCAGTCATTATGTCTTCCATATTTGAATTCATTGCTGTCATTTGTTCCAAAGTTGAGTATTGAGCTAACTGTGACAACCACTCACTATTTTCCATTGGCTGAGTTGGGTCTTGATTTTCTAACTGCTCTAACATTAATGTTAAGAACATTGTATAATCACCTGCAACTTCACCATTAGATGATGTTGTTGTACTGCTATTAACCTTATTCATCTCTGTTTGCGATTGCAAACTAGTTATTTGATCCGTTACCATTGACATTATACTTACCTCCTACTCCTTCTCTTCTTCCGTTAACGAACTTACCATATCCTCAAATCTTTCCATCTCTTTGGTAGATTTTTCATTTTGTTGTCTTTGACCCTGCTGTTGTCTTTGAGAGTTCCCCTGTTCTGTATAATCTTGATGTGCTGTACTTTGTTGAGTTGCTATATTGGTTGTTCCAACCTTATCCAGTCTTACTCCGTATTTTTGCAAAGTATCTCTTAAATCATCCAAGTTTTTATTTAGCATATCTCTTGCATCATCCGATGCTGCTGACATTTCAGCTTTTATTCCATCTGGCGTATGTGTTAATTTTATTTCCACTGTTCCCATACTTTCAGGACTCAGCTGAATTGTCAATTTGGAACCGCTTTTAAAATTAAAACTCGTTAGCTTTTCTGTTATTTGGGCTAATATTTCTTTTGAAGATGAATTAGATACCTCTCCTTGTGTTTGAACCGTCGGACGTAATGTCGCGGACAATCTGGTATCAAAATTATTTTCTCCCTCTATTGCATATCTTATTAATTGTTCTGCTGTTGTATTTGACGATGTATATACATCTTTTACACTCGATGAACTATTTTTTAACGTTATATTTAATTCATCCAACATTTCTTCATCTACTAGTTCATCCATAGATGTAGGCTTTATTGCTTTCTCTGATGGAATTTCCGTATCTATATCAACATTATCAACGATATCATTTATATCAACTACAACTTCATCAGATACAACTTCTTGTTTTTCACCATACATACTTATTTTAGACTCTAAAATACCCAATGTATCTAATTCCACATCTTCCGTTTTTGTCATATCTACATAAGCCAACTTTGTTCGTTCATCTAAGTTGACATCTATATCTGATTCTAATTTTTCATTTTGGTTGGAAGATTCTTGCTTTGCATTTTGTGAATTATTCTCTTTTTCACCATTTAAATTCGAAAATTCCTCATTTTCAACTGGTTCTGTACTTTCTTCAACTATATTTACTTCATTAGATGCTTTTTCATTCGATTTTATTTCGATATCTGCATCGGATATTTCATCTTCTACAACTTCAGCAACTTTTGTATTAACTTCTGTTTTTTCAGTATCTTCTATTTCTTCTACGCTTACATCTGTTTCAAGTTTACTATTTGCCTCATCCAATGCTTCAGAAACATTATCTGCTATCTCTATAGAATTACTTTTTATTGTTACCTGTAAACCATTTTCTTTACTATTTGCTTCTATTGTTTCATCTACAGCATCTACATCCTTTTGATTTAAAACAGATTCTGCTTCTCCACCCTCTGCGGAAATCAAAACATCTTCTTTGACTTTTTCAGTGATTATTTCTTCTTCTGTTTTCTTAATTACTTCTTTAGATAGTACTTCTTCCGCTACATCCTGAGATAAATTAATATCAGAACCTGTTGTTTCTACTTCTGTTTTACCGAATGATTCAACATCTATTTCATATTGCTGAGATTCATCCAAAACTTCCCAATTTCCATCTTCTAAGTCTATGCCATCAGTATTTTTATCATTAGTCCTAACATTAGAATCTTCTATTGTTTCTGTTGAGCCAGAAACACCATCCAGATTAATTTCAGCCACCTGAGAATTTTCAATACTTGATAAAACTTCTGTCACAGAACTTGATACATTTTCGCCTGATATATTCAACTCTTTATCTACAGACTCATTTTCTATAGCCGAATTAATATTGACAGCAGTTTCACTACCTATAAATTTATTAAGATTTAACTCTGTTAGAATTTGAGATTCTATAGTTGCACTATTAGAAATAGATTTATCAACTTTAACTTCAGTTTTATTTTCAGACTCAACCTCTATTTCTGTTTCTGCATCAGTTTCAGCTTCTATTTCTGTTTTTTTATCATCCTTAACTGATTCAAACTCTGAGTCTGGTATGTCATCTTCTTCTAATGATACTTCCGAAGTAGCTTCTTCTGCATTTTCCTTACTTTGAACATCTGATTCTACTCCATCTTTAATTTCTGTTTTTACAGTATCTTCAACAACAATGTCTTCTTTAATATTTTTTTCATCACTTAAACTATCTTTTTCTTGTAATGAATCTCTTATTGAAAAAGAATACCCATCATTGCTTACTTTTTCATCAACAGATATTGGGGCTTTATCTTCTTTTGGTGATTTTGGTGTCGAAATATTTTTACTTACCTTATTATCTAACCTATTACCTGCTGATTGAAAATCTCTAGGATTTTTTATAATATTATCTCTTGATACATTATACAAATCATTTTTACTATAAGCATCTGCATACTCTATATCTTTTTTATTAGAAAATATATTTTGAAAATCATTTTCAGTTACAAAAGCGAACTTATCCCCTCCCTTTATCTTTGAAGGGAGAGTATTTGTATTATACAAATTATCCATTATAAGTTCTTTTACCATTCCTATCCTACTTTATATCTTGTTACAGCTATGTCATCTATTTCTTTTGCCAATAATTTTTCAATATTTGTCATATACTGTAATTCTTGTTTTTCTTTCAATTTTTCAAGAATTTTAACCTTCTTGTATGCTTCTTGTACCTCTTGTTTTTTATGCTCCAATAACTGCTTTGCTCTATTAATAACAGCTTCTTGGTTCCTCGCATCGTTTACAAGTTTTAATGAGTAGTTTCTATGACCGTTAATCATAATTACATCTATAGACTCAGAATTCATAAGTTTTTCTAAATTCAACTCTGTCTGATTTTTCTCATTATTTATTGAATCCAATTTTGCTTGTTGTTCTTCAATAACTTTGATTATTTCAGCCATTTCTTGCTGTTTTTTCTCTAACTCGCGCTGGCGCATGTTTAAAACAACATCCAGACGGAATTTAAACTTCTTCAACTTTACCTCTTCACCAAGTGTAGATGTACTACTGTTGGAAGTTTACATTATATTCGCATGATATACATCATATGATTATAGGATTTTTATAGCAGAAACATTATAAATCAATTTCTTTAGACGATTTCAACTCTTCTAAATCATCCAATATAAATTTACCAATAACACCATCACGAAAATCTCTCAATATAAATTTTGCTGTTCGTTCTATATCAGCTTCTCCTACTGTTTTTATCCAATTTCGTGAAAGTGCTATATTTTCTATTGTTATATCACCCTCTATTTTATAAAACTCTCTTAATTCTTTGGGATATTTCTTTTCTAAAATCTCTAATAATTCCTTCGCAACAAATTCCGGAGTATAAGCATTCTCAGACACAGAGCTAACCATAGCTAATTTAGCTGCCACTGTTTGATTATCTTGTTTTGTCGGAATAATCCCAGGAGTATCAAGCAATTCCAACTTAGGATTTATCCTTACCCACTGTTGCTGCCGTGTAACACCTGCTTTTGCTCCCGTCTTTGTCTTTGATGACCTTGTTAAACGGTTTATTATACTTGATTTGCCTACATTTGGCATGCCACAAACCATTACCCGAGCAGGACGTCTTAATAACCCTTTTGCCATTAAACTTTGAATTTTAGGCTCGGCTAATTTTACAGCAGTATCTATTATCTTATTAAAATTAAACGAATTCTTACCGTCACTTAATAAAACTCTGCAACCTGTTTGATTTTCTAACAAAGAAATCCATTGTTTTATCTCGGTTACATTAACCAAATCAGACTTATTTAACAAAAGAAACCTCGGTTTTTCTCCCAGAAGTTTCTTTATGTCATTATAAGCGCTACTAAATGGTAATCTGGCATCTAAAACTTCGATAACAACATCAATTAATTTTAACTGTTCTTTTAGCTGTCTCTCAGCCTTTGCTATATGCCCTGGATACCAGTGAATATGTGACTTATCTTTTTTCAATTTTTTCCTTAATACGAGTAGCTTTACCAGAACGTTCTCTTAAGTAATATAGTTTAGAACGACGAACATCACCACGTCTTAATACGTTAATCTTTTCAATACGTGGAGAGTATACTAAGAATACACGTTCTACACCAACACCTTGGAACACTTTTCTTACAGTAATTGTTTTGTTAATACCTGATCCGTGTTCTTTAATAATTGTTCCTTCGAATGCTTGGACTCTTTCTTTGTTTCCTTCAATAATTCTTACAAATACCTTTACGGTATCTCCCGGATTCATTTCCGGAAGTTCTCTTGTAGTATATTGACTTTCTAAATTTTTAATAATCGGGTTCATATTGCTATTCCTTATTTCTTATCTACATAGTGCTACCAATTATAATAAATAAAACATTTTTAAATTACAAGCATAAATTAAGTTTTGTAATATTTTACTTAATATCTTCGTAATTTGCGCCTGCTTCAAGAAGTTCTTCTTCGGTCAAACCAAACAATGACATCAAATAATCAGAATTTTCATTATTTTGATTTAATCGAATAACTTCATCGATTGCCTCTTGGCGGGTAATATTTGAGTATTGATTATTCAACTTTCTACTAAAACCTCTTTTCTTAGCCTTCCCCACGCCAAGCCTCCAATGCCAAAAGCCCTGCGCCTATCATCCCTGCATAATTTCCGGCTGTTGCTTTTCTTACTTTTATAGGAGTAGTTACAATCTGCGAATTTACGTTCTTTTCTATCTTTTCTGTATCTACATACTCAGCCATTGAACCTGAAAGCACTACAACATCCGGATCAAAAATATTAGCTAAGCCTATTACACCATCTGTTATATCTTCTTCCCAGCGGTTAAATATTTCTAGCATTTTTTTATCATTATTTTGGAGTCCGCCAACAACATCATATGTTGTTATATTGGGATTCCCCGACATTTCTTGTGCTGTGACTTTCAATCCTGTTCCTGATGCATACGCTTCAAAACAATCATAAGAACCGCAAGTACATTTTCTATGCTTATCCATGCTCATTTTAAAATGCATTTCACCTGCTGCTCCTGATTTACCTTTCAGGAGTCGGTTATTAATTATTATTCCACCTCCAACACCGGTTCCAAGAGTTAACATTACTGAAACTGTTGTATTTATAGAAGCACCTATTTTATATTCTGCCCACGCTGCCGAATTTGCATCATTTTCTACAAACACGGGCAATTTAGTCAACGATTTAAAGTTTATTGTCGGATATTCTTTAAACATATTTCCCGTAGAACCAATAATTCTATCGTTTTCATTTGAAACAGCACCTGCTGTTGATATTGCAACTCCGATAACTGAATTTTCATAACTTGCAATAACTTCTTTTAAAAGGGTTTCAAACTCTTGTTTATTTTGAGGAGTCTTATACTTTTTTACCTCATCTACAATTTTACCGTGTTCATTAACTTTAGCACAATATATTTTTGTACCGCCAATATCTATAGCTAAAACTTCCATTTTAATCCCTTATCTTAAAATAAACCTTTTGGTAATTAACTGCGGACGTGTTATTGCAGAACCTATTACGACACAGTGTGCTCCCAATTCAAAGGCCTTATTTACCTGTGCTGGTTCCCAGATTCTACCTTCTAATACTACAGGCATATTTGTTTCTTTTACTAACGCTTCCAATAGTTCAAAATCAGGCTCTGTGCCTCTATCTCCAGATTCCATAGTATATCCGGAGAGAGTTGTAGATAAAATATCTGCACCTAATTCTTTACATTTTAAGCCTTCTTCTACTGTTGATATATCCGCCATTGCTGTACGATTATTTATTTTTATATACTTTATAATCTCAGAAAGCGTACAATCTTTCCTTTCTCGCTGCGTACCATCAAATGCAACAATATCTGCACCTGCCCTTACTATTGCCAACGCATCACTTATGGTCGGTGTTATATAAACTATTTCTTTATAATTTTTTGGAATTACATCCGGCTTAGTTATACCAATAACCGGAACATCAAATAGCCTTTTTGCATTTGCTATATCTCTTATTCCGGCAACCCTTAGACCACCTGCACCGCCTTTTACAACAGATTGCATCATTGCTATCATACAATCTTCTTTATATAAGGGTTCTGACGGCATTGCTTGACAGGAGACAATAACCTTATTTTTTAATCTGTTTATCATAACTATATCTCAGGTTGCTTTTTATAATAATCGTGTTCTTGTTCAAACTTATAAGCGAAATTAAACAGAGTTGACTCTGCTAATTGCGGTGCAAGAATTTGTAAGCCGATTGGCATTCCGTCTCGGTCAAACCCTGCAGGAACACTCATTCCCGGGATACCTGCCAAGTTTGCACTTATTGTTGCTATATCTGTCAGATACATTGCTAACGGATCATTCGCTTTTGATCCCAAATCAAATGCTGTATTTGGACAAGTTGGAGATACTAATACATCTACCTGTTTAAAGGCTTTTACAAAGTCCTCGGTTACTAATCTTCTCATTTGTTGAGCTTTTTTATAATATGCATCATAATAACCTGAACTTAAAGCGTATGTTCCGAGCATTATACGACGTTTCACTTCATCTCCGAAGCCTTCTGCTCTTGTTTTACAATACATTTCCAACAAATTCTCGGCATTTTCTGTTCTATGTCCGTATTTTACTCCGTCAAAACGAGCTAAATTTGAGCTACATTCTGCCGTTGCCAAGATATAGTAAATACCGATTGAATACTTAATATTCGGCAATGAAATTTCTACAATTTCTGCTCCTAAAGATTTGTATGTTTCAATTGCTGCTTCAACAGCCTTTCTTACATCTTCAGATAGTCCTTCACCCATTAATTCTTTTACCACACCAATCTTTTTACCCTTGATATCATCATTCAAGTGTAGTGAATATTTTTCAACTGGTCTATCTAATGATGTTGAATCGTGCTTGTCATGTCCTGCTATTACTTCTAAAAGCATTGCGGCGTCTTCAACGGTTCTTGCAAACGGACCTATTTGATCTAGAGAGGAGGCAAATGCGATTAAACCGTATCTTGATACAATACCGTAAGTCGGCTTCATACCAACAATACCGCAAAAACTTGCAGGCAATCTTATACTGCCGCCAGTATCTGAACCTAATGCTAAAGCGGCTTCGCAAGATGCAACAGATGCTGCAGAACCACCTGATGAGCCACCAGGAACCTTATTCAAATTCCAAGGGTTATGAACTTTTTTAAATGCTGAGTTTTCATTTGATGAACCCATTGCAAACTCGTCCAAATTTGCCTTTCCTACTATAGGAACCAAATTATTCAATAATTTCTCTGTTACAGTTGCGTTGTATGGAGAAACAAAGTTTTCTAATATTTTACTTGATGCGGTTGTCTTTGAGCCTATCAAATTCATATTATCTTTTAATGCCAAAGGTACACCAGCCAATAGTGGCAATTCTTCACCTTTTGCGACCTTTTCATCAACTTTCTTTGCTGTGTTTATAGCTGTTTCTTCGGTTAACGAATTAAACGCACCCAGTTTTTCATCTATTGATTTTATCCTTCTTAAAGACGCTTCAGTTAATTCCAATGCTGTTACTTCTTTACTTCTTATTGCTTCAAACTGCTCTTTGGCACTCTTTCTTAATATTTCTTCCATCTTTTCTCCTTAAGGTCCTTATGAGTTTATGGTAGTACAAAAATATATTATTTACAATTACAGGAAATTCCTAATCTATAAACATACAATCGCCATAGCTATAAAATCTGTATTTGTTATCTATTGCCGCTTTATAAGCATTCATTATAAATTCTTTTCCTGCTAATGCTGATACTAACATCAACAATGTTGATTTTGGCAAGTGAAAATTTGTTATCAAACTATCAACCACTTTAAACTCGTATGGCGGATATATAAAAAGTGTTGAGGCTGACCTGCACTCTTTTATCTCACCAAATTGTTTGTATGCAGTTTCCAGCGTTCTTACCGATGTTGTACCTACAGCTATTAATTTCTTCCCTGCTTGTTTTGCTCTATTTATAAGATCTGCTGTTTCTTTTGTTATCTCAAAACTTTCAGAGTCCATTTTGTGTTCCTCAACAACATCACATTTAACAGGTCTAAAAGTTCCTAACCCAACGTTTAATGTAACATAACCTATCTCAACACCTTTATTCTTTAGAGCCTCTAAGATTTCCTTAGTGAAATGTAACCCCGCAGTAGGTGCAGCTACAGACCCTTCTTTTTGCGCAAATACCGTCTGATAACGCTCATAATCCAAAGTTTTAAAATCTTCTGTTGTCATCTTACGTTCAATGTATGGCGGAAGAGGAACATTCCCAACTCTTGATAGAACATCATAAATATTTCCTTCATAAATAAGGTTTACATTCCACTTTCCATCATCCTCACAAGGTGAAAGGATTTCAACTTCTAATTCATCACTTATTTTGATTAGAGTCCCTGTTTTTACTCGCTTTGATGGTTTTACAAGGGCTTCCCATTTATGCGGTTCTAATTCTTTTAACAAAAATACCTCTATTTTTGCCCCTGTATCTTTATAACCATAAAGTCTTGCTGGGATTACACGAGTATTATTTAATATCAAAATACTATTACTGTCTATTAAATCTACTATATCGTGGAAAATATGGTGATGAATTGTTTTATCACATCTCTTTAGTACCATCATACGCGACAAGTCCCGCTTATCAGCTGGAACTTGCGCTATCAATTCTTCCGGTAAATTGTAATCAAAATCACTTACTAACATTATTCTTTTGCCTGAATTTTCTTTGCATTCTTTAAGTCATCATCATCTACTTCTTCTGACTTCTTTGCATCCTCAAGCTCTAGTTGTTTGTTTATCATAACTGTTTGAACAACTTGGAACACATTACTTGAAATCAAATAAAGCAATACACCCGCAGGTATCGGAATTATCACAAATGTAAACATAAGCATTATTGGCATAAATGTATTCATAGACTTTTGCATTGCCTTTTGCGCTTCATCCATTTCTTGGTTCTTTGTCATTGCCATCATTGCCTTTTGTGATAACAACATCGTTATACCGAACAATACTATTAATACCAATACATCAAAGTGAAATGCGGTTTTTACTTCCTTTGTTGGAATTGTAGCAGTCAAAATTCCGCCATTTCTTACAAATGTCAAATTCTCGGTTTCTTTTGTCTGTAAATCTGTTACTGATATTTCTGCTTTTTCTATTTGATCTAACTGGCTAAATTTCAAACCTAAATTATCAAGACTAACTTTAAAATCAACAGGTTCACCTGGAACCAATTCTCCTTGAACCTCTACTGCTTTATTTGGCTTGGAAATTTTTACATTATCCAATACTTCATCTTTTAAGTAAACTTTTGCAACTTTACCTGTCATAAAAGTATCATACTTTGATACACCCAAGGTTCCATCTTGAGAAATCCCTGCACTTGTCTTTAATGTAGAATCAAGTCTTTTTATAAATAAAAACTGAGAATCTCCCGCCAATTGGATGAATTGTGGGCTCATTAATGCTGAATACAATAAAATAAATATCGGCATTTGAACAAGCAGAGGAAAACAACCAGCCATTGGATTGAATTTATGCTCTTTATAAAAATCCATCATCTTGCGTTGCATTGTCTGCGGATCATTTTTATATCTTTCTTGTATTGCCTTCATCTTTGGCTGCAGCTTTTGCATTGTTCGCATTGAACGTTGCTGTGATACACCCAAAGGCCACATTAATGCTCTTATAATTATTGTCAAAATTATTATACCGACTCCATAGTTTCCCGCTATTGAGCCTAAAATCTTTAAAAAATCTATCGTAAAACTAGTTGCAAAATCCATATTTTTACCTTCTCTCCATTTTTTTATCAATAAAACGATAACTTAAACGGACTTCCAAGTCAATAAAAAGGCACTCGTTCTTAATTTATTGTAAAAAATCATTATTACTTAGAAAGGCGGCAATCATTAAAAATGATTGCCGCCTGCTTAATTTGAAATACTATTAATTACTTAACATTTTTTATGATTGTATCAGTAATGTTATCTCCGCCATATAATACAGAGTTTTTCGCAAATACTACATCATAGCCCATTGTTTGTGCTTGTTTCGTAATTACAGCTGTTATATTTTTATCTATTGCTTCTAATTTCTTAGCATAATCCTTTGCTGCTGCATCTCTCTTTGCTGCTAATTCTTTCTCATATTTTTGTGCTATTGATTTTTTCTTTGCAACATCTGTTTGGGCATCTACTTCTGATTTTGCTTTGTTCATTAATTGAACCAATTCTGCTTTCTTTTTATCGTGTTCTGCTTTTAAATTCTTTACTTGGGTTGATTTCATAACTACTTGTTGAACATCTACTACCGCAATTTTATTTGCTGTATTTCCGGATATTGCCATACTATTAAATCCACAACCTAATACAAACGCTATTGAAATTGCTAATACTGATTTAAAATGTTTATCCATGCTTCCCTCCTTGTTTTTGTTAAGAATAATATACTATATTTTACTGAAAATAACAACACTTTATTATTTCACAATTATAGCTTTTACTGATATAATTTGTGTATGCATAAATTTGTAATAACAGCTCTTCTTACTTTAATTCCGTTATCTTCTTTTGCTATACAAAAAGGCGGAATTGAATACATTCCGAAAATTGATTACAACCTAATCAATACAAGTGATTTTGAAAAAAAGGCATTTGAACATTTCACAATAGCAACAACTACAGATACTGAAGAAGAACGCATTAAAAATATTGAATACGCACTCGGTGAATATAGAGCTTTACTAACTAAACATCCCGATAATCCTGATTATGCACTAAAACTTGCTTTATTATATGAACTTATTAACAAAGACAGATATGCAAAATCATTATTTTATCAAGCATTGAGTATAAATCCCAAACACGCCCAAGCCCACGAAGCATTTGGGGATTATTACTTTAAAAAAGAAGATTACAGAAAAGCTCTTAAGCAATATAACGAAGCCTATATTCTAAATAATAATATTTATAACGTGAACTACAAAATAGGCGTAATTCATCAAAAACTTGGGGATACGCGTTCTGCTCTAAAATACCTTAGACAAGCTCAACAAATAAATACCTCAGAGGAATTAGAAAATAAAATACGCTTATTAGAGGAATTAAATTCATCAAATGCGTTGTATTATCAGAATACAAGGATTCATTTCGTCGAGGATTAACTTTAAGGATGAGACGTCTATTTCTATTTATAATGTTCATATTTTTCCTTACCGGTATGAACGCAGCAAATGCGATGGCGGTGTTTCAGCCCTTTGAGCCTAATGCTAAAGAAATTATCTTTAACCAAACAACTCATAAAATAGATGTTATTGACCCAAACTATCAAAATAATGCCAAAAGTAGCAGATTTCCGGGGATGAGGGGAACTAACCAACTCGTTATTTACACGCCTGAATTTGGGAGAAGAACTAACACTAACGAATTTGGAACGGAAGCTCTTGTCATAGACGGAATTGTTACCCAACTTAGCGGTGCTAACACTATTATTCCCGCTAACGGAATTGTTATCAGCGGGCACGGAGAAGCTAAACGTTGGATTAATGAAAATATTATTGTAGGAGCAAAAGTTTATATTAATCCTATCAATAAAACAATTACTTCATATATTACATCTGACACATTTTTATTCAGCGCCAAGTTAAAGCTCGTTGAAGTTCAAAATATTATGAACTACTACATCAAAACAACCACAAAATACGATGCAAGAAAAACTATTACGGCTATTAATAAATCAAAAGAAAATATTGCAAAAGCTCAAAGAGATAGTACTAATGTTCAAAAATATTCAGGCAAAGCCATTGAATATGCAAATGAAGCGCTTTCACTCGTTGTGCCATATAAACAAAATGAACTTAAAGGAGTCTGGATTAGACCGACTTGTAAATCAGAAAAAGATATTATTGACACTTTAGACTTACTTGAAAAATCTGGGATTAATACTATTTTTCTTGAAAGCTACTATCACGGGAAAACCATTTATCCTAGTGATACAATGCTTTCATACGGTTTTATTGAACAAAATGAAGAATTCAGAGGGTTTGATCCTCTCGCTATTTGGATAAAAGAAGCTCATAAGCGAAAAATCAAAGTTCATATTTGGTTCGAAACCTTCTATGTAGGGAACAAAGACCCCAAAAGTTATCCTAACTATATTTTATCAATAAGACCTAGTTGGACAAATCTTCCGAGAAAAAATGCAGACTCAATAGAGCCTGTATATTCAAACTCCGAACACAACGGATACTTCCTTGACCCTGCTAATCCTGAAGTTCAAGAGTTTTTACTAAAACTTCTATGCGAAATAATTTGTAAATATCAACCTGACGGGATTAATTTAGATTATATAAGATACCCGCAAGCAATATCTCCTGATATCCCCGGATATGAAAATTCTACTTGGGGTTATACCTCTTATTCCAGAGAAGGATTTAAGTCTCAATATAATGTCGACCCAATAGATTTAACTAAAGATGACTCTTTATGGGATTGCTGGTTATATTATAGAGCAAATAAAGTAAGCGAATTTGTACAAAAAGCATCAGAGCTTTGCCGTTCTAAAAACACTACACTTACAACGGTTATTTTCCCTAATTACAAAACTGCATTAACTACAAAACTTCAAGATTGGCCAAACTGGTCAAGAAATAATTATGTTGATGGTTTTACGCCATTATTCTTAACTTGCGATCCTAAAACCACATCAAATATGATTAATGATATTAGAAATCGCTCATCAAAAAATACAACATTATATGCCGGATTATTCGTTACTTTTATGAAAGGCTCTCCTGAAGACCTTATTAGGCTGCTTCACGAAAGCAGACGTTACGGACTCGGTGGAGTTATTATATTTGACTACGCGCACTTTAGCAGCGAATATATAAATATCCTAATGGCAAGTGCTTTTAATGATGGTTCTCATTCTAAAATTAATATTCCTGACGAAAATAAACAAAAAACTATTTGTACAAAATGCAAACCGAATAAAAAATGTAGAAGCTGCCGAAAAGCAGAAAAAAGACTTAAAAAGGAGGCAAAAAAACGAGCGAAGAACGGGAAATAAAAGCGAATGAAGGAAGAAAATTCTTAGGAATTTGGTTTTCTTGCTGCTCCACATACGGACGGATATACAAGAATAAAGAAGGTACCGCCTATGTAGGAGCTTGCCCGCGTTGCGGCGCCCGGGTTTCGGTTAAAATCGGAAAAGAAGGTACAGGAAGGAGGTTTTTCCGTGCAGAATGAAATTAGAAAAGGTAATGAATTAATTGATATTTTTTGCTCACTTGCAGAAATTCCAAGTCCGTCAAAAAAAGAAGAAAAAGTTATTGAATGGATTAAGAATTTTGCTAAATTAAATAATATCACATGTAAAAGTGACGACTACGGAAACTTATATCTTGTGGTTGAGGCAACAGATAATAATAAACAACCGGTGCTTTTATCTGCCCACATGGATGTCGTAGGTGATTCAAGCCCTGTAGAGGTTATATTTGACGGTGATTTTATAAAAGCAAACGGAAGAACTCTTGGCGCTGATGATAAAGTCGGTGTTGCATGTGCACTTTTATTGGCTAAGGAAATTAAAAATTCGCCAATCAAACACGGTGGACTCGAAATTCTGTTTACCAGAGATGAAGAAACCGATATGAGCGGGATTGAAAATGCACATTTTGATTGGCTTAATTCAAAATATGTACTTGTACTTGATGCTGATAAACTCGGACAGCTTCAAATTTCGGGGGCAGGTTACACTAATGTTAAAGTTACGGTTAAAGCTCTTAAAGGCGGGCATTCAGGCATTGATATTGACGATGAATCAAGACTTAATGCCGTTAAGTTGGTTTGCGAGCTTATAAACAACTTCCCTCAAGGTGTTTATTATAAAGATGAAACAGGGGTAATTACATCTTGTAACATTGGTGCAATCGTTGGCGGCGGCGTTCAAAATGCCGTTAAAGCTATGATTGATGATCAAATTAATTCAAAAGATTATATCTCGGAAATTGTTGATCGTTCTTCTACCAATATAATTAATACTCTTGCTAAAGTATCTTACTCTATTAGAAGCTCTGATTTGCAAAAAGAACAAGAGCTTAAAAAGATTATGATTAATTATATTGACAGCTTTAATAAAAAATATGAAGGTCTCGCAGAAGCAGAAATTGAATTTTCAGTACACCTTCTACCTTTTGAAAAATCAGATGATAACTTCATTCCTGAAGTTCATACAAAAGCAAGCGAAATGGCAGGTGTTAAAAACTCGGTTGAATCTTTCCATGCCGGCGCTGAAACTCATATTTATGCTCACAACAAAAATAAACGCGGTGAAAAGTTTATTCCTTTCCTTCTTGGAAATGCTGATGTTTATAATATGCACTCTGATAAGGAAAAAGTTGATTTTAATTCAATGCTTAAAGGATACGAAGTGCTTAAAAACTTCTTCAATATCTATAACGCATAACCGTATTAATTTCTTTTAATAAAAAAATCCTTTTACAAAATATGTAAAAGGATTTTTTATTTATTCTCCTAATATTTCAACAAGAGATTTATACGCTACATCAACAACGTAATGCATATCTTCTTCTTTAATAATTAATGGCGGGTTAAAGTATAAAACATCGCCAAGCGGTCGCAAAATAAGTCCTTTATCTAGAGCTTTTTTATATATTTGATATCCTGTTCTTAATTTTGAATCAAACGGTTGTTTAGTGTTTTTATCATTTACAAGCTCTATAGCGTTAATAAAACCAATACTTCTAACCTCTCCGACGTTTTTATGAGCCAAGAATTTTTCTTTTACAATTTTATTAAAAAGTTTATTCCTGTCAGGCAGAGTATCAAGGATTTTATCTTCCTCAAATATATCTAATACAGCATTAGCACAAGCACAAGCAAGAGGATTGCCGGAATAAGTGTGTGAATGCATAAATGCCTTACCTTTAAGATAATCATCATAAAACGCATCATAAATTTCTTGGGTTGTAATACACACTGCCATCGGCATATACCCGCCTGTCAGGCCTTTTGACAAACACATTATATCTGGAGAAACCTCTGCCCAATTACATGCAAACATTTTTCCTGTTCTGCCATACCCTGTTGCTATCTCATCCGCTATAAGATGAACATTGTACTTATTACATAACTCTCTTAATTTCTTAATATACAAAGGCGGATATATACGCATGCCGGCAGAACCCTGTAACAATGGTTCTATTATTAAAGCTGCTGTTTCATCACCATATTTTTCAAACATTTTTTCTGCATAATCTATACATTCGCAGCAACAATTATCTCTAGTTTTACCATAAGGGCATCTGTAACAATCGGGAGCTTGTATTCTGTTAACATCAAGCAAAATCGGTTTATAAATTTCTGCATACAAGTCTAATGCGCCAACAGATAAAGCTCCTATTGTTTCGCCATGATATCCGTCAGATAGCGCCATAAACCTTTTCTTCTGAGTATTTCCTGTTTGATAATGATACTGAAAACTCATCTTTAAAGCCATTTCTATAGATGATGAGCCGTTATCTGCAAAATTAAATTTACAAAGCCCTTGGGGTAATATTTTTGCTAACCGCGAACATAAACTTATAACAGGCTTGTGTGAGAAATTGGCAAATATTACATGCTCCAATGTTTCTGCTTGTTTTTGTAATGCTTTTGATATCCTCGGATTACAATGACCTAAAAGGTTACACCACCACGAACTTATTACATCTTTATAGCATTTCCCGTTTATATCATAAAGGTTAATTCCTTCACCTCGGTCTATTACTATTGGCGGTAATGTTTCATAATCTTTCATCTGAGAACATGGGTGCCATATATATTTTAAATCCTCTTTTACCCAATCCATTATTCCACCTCGCTAAATAAGTCTTCCAATTTATATCCTCTTGTATCTATATCAAATTTTCCATTTTCTACCAATCCTACAACAGGAATGCCGCATAATTTTTCTACTGATTTGATATTATCCTCATACATCAAGTCATTATATTTATAATTGTTAAATATAATTCCAATTATTTTAATATTCCTTGCCTTGGCATACTCGCAAGTTAAAAGAACAGAATTAATCGTTCCCAATCCGCCATCAGCTATTAATAGGCAATTTGCTTTCATATCTTTTATTAAGTCTGACATAAGATAAGTTTCATTATGCTCTAAGATAATGGGGCAAGTAATTCCGCCTGCACCTTCTACTAGAAGATAATCACATTTTGATTTTGCATTACTAAAATCTTGAAAAATTTTTTTCTTATCTATCTTTAAACCAATATGCTGAGCTGCTAAATGCGGGGAAACTGCCTCTTCAAAAACATAACTCAAACTATCAAGAGGCTTTTGATTAAGTTCGCCGCTTTTTATTACAAACTCACAATCACCCGGATGTAATTCTCCGTTTTCTAATACTGCTCCGCTTAACACCGGCTTATAATATCTGCAATCTAAGTCTTTATTTCTCAAATATCTTGCCAGTATACCTGTTACATAGGTTTTACCTATATCTGTTCCCGTTCCGGTTATAAAAATTATCTTTGTCATACAAATATTATACGACATCAATTTTTATTAAATACATCTATTAATTCACAACTATATGATTCCCGCGGATTTACTCGCTCGCCTATTGTATTTATGTATATTGGGGTTTTAGTAACATCTCCAGCCAATTTTATACTTGATACAATCTCTTGCCGCTCAGGTAATTTTATTTTTGGATATTTCTTTGACATATAAATCGGAAGTTCTTTTTTAGATAATTTTCTTGAAAAACTATTTATGTAGTCCCAAATATTTTTTACAAACTCTTGACTCGTATCATCTTTTAAAACTGCTCTTAGCTTATTACTTATTTCTATATTATCAATTATTAATACAGGTTTACCTTTAGTTTCTGAACTTATAAAAATTCGTGAAGTCGAAACTAAATCCCCTTGTTCATCCCGAACTCCAATTATATTAAAAGCCGTATTTAAAAGATAATTTGGAACAGAATCTCCTTTATCTTCATTTAGTGCAGTACAACAGGAGGTGTAATTTCCCATAAATACCATATTAGGCTCTGCTCTATCTATCAATCCTATTTTATATTTTCGACCAGATAACTCCAGTTCCTCAGATGATATTCCCTCTATCCAGGTTTTATAGTCAATTCCCAACTTTTGATAAATTTTTCTAGTTATTAAATTTGATTTTCCATGCTCAGTCTTAGGATTTTTTATATATGAATTAAACTCTCCTTTTGTTATTAAATCAAACACAAGTTTTAGCTCTCCTTCATCCATTATGTTTGGTGTTAATAACAAATGTACATATTTTTTATCCCATTTTGAAAGCGCTTCTTCATTTATTACTTGTTCAATTTGATTATATCCTAGCTTTTCAAACACATAACGTTTATACGAATCTAAAAATCCATCTAAATCAAATATAAAATTTCCCTTATTACCTACATAAGTACTATATTTTTTAATCAATTCCGACAAATCATTTTTCATTAACTTTTGCATTGTTGGGATATATTTAACAATTATATCTTTTTGGATTCCAGAAAGTTTTATAGTCTCACCTGTTTTACTTTTATTCTTTGCATGATGAATTAAATTGCTGATAATATTTTTTGTTTTATAAGGCAGATTATAAATATCATAGATTTCTCGCCAAAACCTATCCATTCTTTTGGATAAAAGCATATTTATATACTCTGAATCTGTTGTTGACATTGCACCATATAAATAATTAAATCCACTTTTATCATAATTAATTCTCATACAAGCAAGCATTATTTTTTGCTGAAGGAAACTGTCTAATTGACTTAAATATTCTTCAGCCGCTTTTTCATCCTGGTTACCTAATTTCAGATATTTTGATAAATAACAAATTTCCAAATCAGAAAAACCATAATTTTTATCATTAATATATTTTTCCGGATTTTCTGCTATCAATGAACGAATTTTAGACATGTGAAATAAATTCTCTATAATATCATTTTTACTCATGCCTGGGTTGGAAATAATATCAACCATATAATTTTTGTCTTCTAAAAATTTCTTTGCAGTTCTTAGAAAAACAGGATTTTTATTTCTACATTTATATTCCAATTCTTTTATAATTTCATCCATACTACCATCAAAGATTTCTCCTAAAAGAATCATTCTATCAAACATTTCAGGTGTTAATAAAATATCAAGAAGCATTTTGGCAGATGTGGAAGAATTAATCTTAGTAATATTAATGATTGAAGCATTTTCTTTAAATATACCTTCATTTTTTAGCTCATTATGAGGCAAATTAAAGAGAGATTCAGAGTCCAATAAACAATACTTTTGTCTTTCAGAGAGATACTTTGAAGCGTTTTCCGCCAACCATAAATAATCTTCCAAATCAGCATCATTTACTAAAGATCCGTCTTGTTTATAAACATCAAAAAAAGCTATTATGTCACCCATATTAGTCTTTTTGACATCTTCAAACAGTTGGGGGGATAATGACTCCAAACGTTCTATTCCATTTTTTATTCCGACAGCCGTATATTTTTCATCAAGTAAAGCCTCCGGATGCTTAATTAAATCTTTTAATCTTTTCCCTTTTTGAGCATACTCTGTTAATAAATCAATTTTATCCAACAAATTTTGTGTAGGAATTATTGGTGATTCGACACACTCTATATATTCATCAATACACCTATTTTCATTTAATTGTTTTAAAACTTCATTTCTAATCTTAATATCCGACTTTGCCCAGTTTAACATTGAATTTAAGTTATAATCAGACATCGTCAAAAAATACATTTGCATTTCTTCTGGTGTTAAATCAGAACTTCTTTCAAGAACTATCGCCGTGTCTAAATAATCCTGACCGGCATTAAGAGTTGGATAAACATTTGAAAATATTTCATTTAACTCAGCTTTATGTTTAACAATAGCTTTTACAAGTGTTTCTTCTAAAGAATCAATATATTTGGTTGTTATATCAAAAATATTAAAGACAGGTCTTTGATTTTTATGACTTGCACCTAAAATTCCCTCTAAAGCTAAATATTTGTTTTCAGTAAAATCATCTGTATTAACATCCCTTAATAGAGTGATATCATACAGTCCCGCTATTCTTTTTGAACGAACAAGGGTTTTTGCCATTTTAGGAGAATGTTTATAAAAATCTTTAAAAGTATCTTTATCAACGGTTAAAGTGTTCAGAGCTAAATATAGATTTTCAAATTCTTTTTCATCATCTTCTGTTGGTTCTATTTTAGAAATTGTAAATACCCCGCCAAGTGAAGCCAATACACCTTTTACAATATTTTTTGAATGATTAGCTTTTTTTAAATCACCCACCATTCTTTTCCCGACAAAACTAACAGAGTCAACACCAACAGAATCTGTCGCATTGTTTTTATTATTTAATATAGGATAATTCTTATATGTTATAGGGGATATTTTCATAATTTTCTCTAATAAACTTAAAACAAAAAATATATTTTTTTGCCATTCTTTTACATTTTTTTACAATAATTTTAACCAAAATTTGTTTTGTATAATAATAAAATTTATGAAAAAGATTAATTCTCATAAAAAGAATATTAACAAGAACATATTAATGCTTGTAACAACTATTATTTACATTCTAGGGCTTAGTGCAAGTTTTTCTAATCATACCATTATATTTGCTATCGTTATTAGCATAATTTTAGGTTTAATATGCCATTTTAACTTTTTAAAATTAAAATACCTATTTGTATGGTTAACCGTTTTTTATTTAGGAGTATTTAATGCCACCTATCGTATAAGTGAAACAGATGTCTTATATAATATTGCTCCAATAAACGGAACATTTACCGGAGAAATAGTTTCAATTCCTAATAGTAACATTGCAAACAATTCAAAATTCTTTTTCAAAGTAAGTAAAGTAGTGACAGATGAAACAACCTTTGATAATCTAAATGCAAAGGTATTAGTAAATCTAAAGAGCAGTGAAGAATCAGAATTCAACGAACTAAAAATAGCCGGAGAATATGAAATAACAGGTAGCCTACGCAGACCCTTTAAGCCGGGGAATCCTTCCCAGTTTGATTACGGTAAATATTTAAGGAACTATAACGCTCATACGGTTTTATACAGTGAACTTGATAATATAAAAAAACTGGAAACTACACCAAACTTCAGCGGAAAATTTTTGCAAAAGCTAAATGAAATCCGCGGACAAATACTAACCACCCATAGACAATATTTAAAAAGTCCCAATCTGGAATTATTAGGCGGAATTGTTTTTGGAGATGATGCCGTTGCACCACCTGATTATATAAAAGCATCTTTTATAAACTCCGGTTTATTACACATCCTTGCCGCATCCGGTATGAACGTTGCTTTTATTTACGGTTTTTGGTTTATTATTGCAGGCTGGTTTAAATTACCTTTTAAAGTAAGGATTGCCGGTGGAATTCCGCTTATAATAATTTATTCTATGATGACAGGACTAGGAGCCTCGGTGGTCAGAGCAGCTATTATGATTGTCTTTGTACTTGCAGGCAAACTTATCGACAGGGATGCTCATAGTATCGCTCTATTATCTTTCGTCGCATTTTTAATGTTACTCTATAATCCTTCTTACATTAATGATGTCAGCTTCCAACTTTCGTTTATTGTAACTTTTGGTATTCTGGTTTGTTCTCCTTTAATAATAAGATTTGAAACTGATAAAAAATTCTCTTTAAAAGAAAAATCTATAAATTTTGTAATTGATTCAGTATCAATCCCTCTAATTGCACAAATTTGGGTAATGCCAATACAAATGTTCTACTTCAACACAATAAGTATCTATTCAATATTTGCAAACATTTTAACCGTACCCTTTTTAGCGGTAATAAGTTTTGGCGGTTTTGTAAGCTCTATACTTGCAACTATTCCTATTATAGGAAGTTTTATATGTAAAGTTTTTGATTTTATACTCAATCCATTTTTGACTATAATCGTAAAAATTTCAGGATTTTTTGCCTCACTGCCAAACTCTCTTTTAATAACTCCTCATCCTAGTATTTTACAAATTTTGCTTTACTATACAATTATATTAATACTAACCTATATACTTAAAAATAAAGTTTTTAATAAAAAATCTCTAACTATTTTAGGCAGTATATTACTAATGTTTCTTATAACATTTATCCATATACCAAATAGAAACTTAGAAATAATCTTTTTTGATGTACAAAATGCAGACTGTATCTTATTAAAAACACCAAAGAATGAATATTTTATGATAGACACCGGAAAATCCGGATACAATGGCGGAAAATCTCAAGCTGAATTCATTGTCACTAAGTATTTAAAAGACCGAGGAATCAAACACTTAAACAGTATAATTGTAACGCACTTTGATAATGATCATGCCGGCGGAACAGTTGATATGATAAATTACGGGAATCCTGAAAGGGTATATCTTAATTCTAACACCGGCGATACATATACTGCCAAAAGTATATTAAAAGAGCTCCAAAGAAATAAAAACACACAAAAAGTTATAGCAAAAAATAATGAAGTTATTTACTCAGAACCGAATTTATCAATAACAAATTATATTTCGGGTCTTAATGAAGACAATGAAAATTCAATAATAACACTTCTGAAATATTACAATACAAAAATTTTATTTACAGGCGATGCCGGTGTAGAAGCCTTCAATAATATTAACTGGAAAATTCCTGACATAGATATTTTAAAAGTTCCGCATCACGGTGCTGACAGAGTATTAAACAAGGAAATACTAAATAAACTTTCTCCAAACTTTGCAGTAATTTCTGTTGGCAAAAACTTATATGGGCACCCTTCGACCAATACATTAAATCTCTTAAAAGACATCCCCTATGCAAGAACCGACAGAAATAATTCGATAAAAATTGTCGTAAATTCAAAAGGCTATAAAGTTTATTATTGGGATATGAAATTAAACAAATACAATCTATACAAAATTAATTATTAAAAGACTCTTTTATACTCCTGAAAATTTGAATGCATTTGGCAATCGCAAGCGGGAAAGAGCGTCTCAATTCAAAAGTTCTTATTCCGCAAATACTTGTATCAACAGAAGAATTAAACATTCCGACCGAATCTGCAAAAAATTCTGCCTTCCCACGCTTTTCGTTTGTAAAATTAAAGAAATATCCTAAATCCCTATTCAAGATTAAATCCGGCTCAGTATTTTTGAATTGTCCCAGCTCATTTTTCAAAATTTTACTTAAACTCTTGTTATTCGATAAATTATATTTGAATAAAAGCCCAACAAGCAACTCAACATCAAGTGCATGTGCTAATTCATGAGAAAAGACAAAAGAACTGCCAATTGTATCAGAATTCAAGTCAATTGTTTTTGAAACAGGAGAAAACCTTCCCCGATTGTCTGCTTTATTGAGTCTTAACTTATTATTAATAAAATTAATAAGTAAATCCGGCGAAAGTTTCATCATAAGAGGAACAAACTCTTCAGATACAGAATTTCTACTTTTACCTCCAACATGCAAATAATATTTCTTACCAACATTATCATCTTTTAAGACTTCAGCAACTGTAACAGTCTTTCCATTATTTTTTATTTCATACTTCACGCCATCTGCAATGACCTCAATAGTATTGTCGTCAAGGTAACGTTTTTGAATACTCCTATTGAGGATTTCACCTTTGTCAGGAGAAAATATCAAATATTGATAACTGGTTTTACCATTAGGATTTTCTTTATATAAAATCTTACTAACAATATTATCGTGGCAATTAATATTTTCTTTGATTAACTTTTCACCTGATATAGGATTTTCAACACCTCTTGAAACAATCTCGACACGACCATCTGGGTAGCTATAAATTACATCATAAGTTCCTTTTATAGGGCTTTGCTTATAATATTCAGTTCTAATAAGATTTCCATCTCCGGATTTTCTGGTTATTTTTTGTTCAATTAAAATATCTTTATACTCATTTTCTCTTTTAAACAGCCGCTCAACAATAATATTATTCACATAATCCTCTACACAAGACTTTGCCATATAACCATCTTTTTTATTTTGATTAGCCCCATAAAACTCAGCATTTTCAGTAGAAACCGTGCTCCCTTTTGCATCAAATGTCTGAATATACAGATTTGCAACATCTTTGTTTTTATCATTTGACAAGAATTTTAAATAATGATTTTGCTTTTCTGTTGTCAAGATAATAACACCGTTTTTATTTTTATGATTTTGACAGAAGTCAAACAAAGATTTTTTCACATTTTTAGCACACTCAATACTATTTGGACAAAAAACACTGGAATCAAAATCTTTTATTACAGATAAGACATCATCCGTATAAAATTCAAGAGCCGCATCAGGGTCCATATAACACTTTAAAGCAATTTTATTTTTAAAAAAATTCTTTGCATTAGAATTGTCTAACAATTTATTTAATTTAACCATTTTCAGCAAGTTAGAATAAGGCTGTTTTTCATCGTTCAGTTTTTCAATCCCTTCAAGCAAGAATTTGGAATCAGTACCTTCATCCACGCACTGGTTTAAAATTGGATAAATACTTTTACCGATTTTTAAATATTCAATATCACTTGCTAATAATAAATATTCAAAAGGATTTTTAAACTTATTTGCAAGAGTAATTTTTTCATTATCAAACCTCTTACCTGATTTAATAGAATTCATTAGGTTGAAAAAATTTATCTCACTTAATTTGATACAATCAGAAGCTGTATCCGTTTGATTTATTTTCAAGAAATCAAACAATTTAACAGCAAGAAGAAGTGCAGGGATATATATAAGTCCTTTTTTTGTACAAAACTTACTTAAAACAGAAAAATCTTCAGCAGACTTTATACCAAACTCGGAGATTTTTTTTATTGCGTCTTGTACATTCATATAGCCTGTTTTTAAAAATTTTTCAGAAACAAAACTATCTTTTGATGCGTGGAAATTAATATTTGAAGAGGTACAACAATTATGTTTGTACTCTTTTAATTTTACCGAATTATATATTTTAGAACTCTGTTTAGGAAACCTGACTTTCATATTATTCTTAAGAGATTAAATACTAAAAATATTTTTTTTTGCTATTTTAGCTAAATCTTTTACATAAATTAAAATACAGTTGAAAAAAAAATTTTGCTTGTGTTATGATAATAACACAAGGAGCAAGTTTAAAAATGACAATTGAGAATATAATAAAGCTGCTCTTGACACTGGCCCTAACGAGTAATATCATATTCGCGAAAACAGCCACACCACCTGTTGATTATGTAAATATGGCATGGTGGAATAAATATCAAGATGAACAGCTAGCTGGATATATAGAAAAATTAGTAGTAAACAACCAAGATATAAAAATAGCAAACATAAGAACAAAAGAAGCCCAAGAAGCAGTAAAATTGGCAACAGCCGACCAGTTACCATACATAGGTTTTAACGGTTCGGCACAAAGGGTATTTCATTCAAGCGATTTACAATTTGGTGCAATGAGTATACCTTCTTATAAACAAAGTGAGTTTGTATTACCGTTAAATGCTTCATACGAAATTGACCTCTGGGGGAAAAATTTAAATAAGAAACGAGCATCAAAGAAATCGTTAGAAATCGCAAAAGAAGATGAGAGAGGTATATATATATCAACAATATCAGACTTTGCAGTAAACTATTTTAACTTGATAAAAACGAAAAAATTAATTTCTAATTATACAAAAATGATAGAGCTTCAAGCGAAAATAGCAGAAATGACAGAGTATAAACATAATTGGGGTTTATGCGGCTATACGGAAGTACTGACGGAAAAGCAAGCCTTAACTCAATTAAAAACACATTTAAATAACCTAAAAGAGTTTGAAGATATACTTGAAAACCAAATAAATGTAATATTAGGCAGCAGAACGCCGGAAGAAATAGTTGTAGGGAAATGGGAAGATGTAAGCACCTTTGAAGTACCATCAGAGCTGAACGGAACTTACATACAATATCGTCCTGATTACCAAAAAATGCAAAAAAACGTAGAGAAACAAGGTTTTAACGTAAAAGCAGCAAGAGCTAATTTGTTACCAACATTTACAATTTTTGGAAGCCTTGGCTATAGCGGATATCAAACAAGCAGAATATTTGGACCAAACACATTTATGTCATCAGCCGGAATTGCTCCAAACTGGGATATATTTACCGGCGGAGCTAAAATGGCAGTTTTCAGGTTAGGTAAACTTGGTTTAAAAGAAGCAATTGAACAATATGAAAAAGTTGTTCTAACCTCTATGCAGGAAATAAATGATGCCTTAACGTCAGCAAAATTAATGCATGAAAATTATTTAAACGGAAAAGATATATTCAAAAATGAACAACACAAATTTGACTTAGCAACAAAAAAATTTGATATAGGAGCTATGTCAGAATTAGATTACTTAAATGCTGAAAGAATCATGCTCCAAGTAGAGGAAGCAGAAATATCATCAAAGATAGACTATGTAGTGTCTACTATCAACTTATATAAGGCAGTAGGCGGAGTTGATTATATAACAAGTAATCAAAAAGAAGAAAACGTATAAAAATATAACCATAATATCCAATAAAGATAATAACTTTTTTAATGATGAAAAAGAATTATTTTTGATGTAAAATCAAGCTGAGAAAAAAGGGAAAAAACTATGTGGGATTATTCAGAGAAAGTATTAGATCACTATAGGAATCCACGCAACGTAGGAAGCATAGAAGATGCAGATGCCATAGGCGAAGCAGGCTCACTAGCTTGCGGGGACTCACTAAAAATATATTTAAAGATAGAAAACGGAATCGTAACAGATGCAAAATTTCAAACATTCGGTTGCGGTTCGGCAGTGGCCAGTTCTAGTATCTTAACAGAAATGATAATAGGCAAACCTATAGAAGAAGTAAGAAAAATAACAAACAAAGATATAGCAGAAGCGCTTGACGGGCTACCACCTGAAAAAATGCACTGCTCAGTAATGGGACATGAAGCACTTGAGGATGCATTAAAAAATTATTTTCACGAAGAAGCAGCCTCTCAAGAAAAGATAGTATGTACCTGTTTTAATGTAAGTGAAAAACAAATTTGGGACGCAATAAAAGAAAACGGATTAAAGACAGTAGATGAAGTAACCAATTACACCAAAGCAGGCGGCGCTTGCGGAAGATGTAAAGGGTTAATTCAAGACATTATAAATACTTATTATAAGAAATCGGAAGAAGAAACAAAGCTAACATCTACTCAAATGGTACTAAAAGTAAATAAAATAATAGAAACCTTAATAGCACCTGAATTACAAAAAGATGGCGGCGGAATTGAATTAATCGATATACAAGGTAACAAAGTAATGGTAAAACTATATGGAAGATGCTCATCTTGTAAAAATTCTTTGGTAACATTAAAGAACTTTGTTGAGACAATGTTAAAAGACAAGGTAAGCAAAGATATAGAAGTAATACAGGTATAGAAATGATATATTTAGATAACAACGCAACAACCAAAATAGATGAAAGAGTTTTAGAAGAAATGCTGCCGTATATGAAAGAGGAGTATGCAAACCCTTCAAGCATGTACGATTTTAGCAGAAAAGCACATAATGCAATAAAAGAAGCAAGGGTTAAAATAAAAGATTTTGTAAACGCGTCAACCGAGCGAGAAATCATATTTACCTCTTGCGGCTCAGAAAGTGCAAATATGGCAATAAAAGGTGTTATCGGATATAACCGTTCAAAACGTCATATAATAACCACAAAAGTAGAACATCCTTGTGTACTTAATACTTATAAAGAGCTTGAAAAACAAGGTTATGAAGTAGATTATATCGGAGTAAACAGCTCAGGCGAACTCAATTTAGACGAATTAAAAAGCAAAATCAGAAAAGATACTGCCCTTGTATCCGTAATGTGGGCAAACAACGAAACAGGTGTAATATTTCCGATAAAAGAAATATCAGAAATAATAAAAACCAGAAATCCGGAAACGAAATTTTTTGTAGACGGTGTTCAAGCAGCGGGGAAAATTCCAATGGATGTACAAGATAACGGAATAGACCTTTTAGGAATTTCCGGACACAAATTCCATGCCCCCAAAGGTATCGGTGCACTCTACATAAATTCAAAGACTTCAATTCTTCCGCTTATAACCGGCGGACACCAAGAAAGAGGATTACGAGCAGGAACTGAAAATGTACCTTATATTGCAGGGATAGGAAAAGCTGCAGAACTTGCAGCTGATAGTCTCAATTATGAACTTAGCGAAGTAAAAAGATTAAGAGATAAACTTGAAACAGGAATTTTAAGTAATGTATTCAACGCAAGACTAAATACTTCAATAACAAATAGAGTGCCTAATACAACAAATATCGGATTTGAATATATCGAAGGAGAATTAATACTTCTACATTTAAGTGATTTGGGAATTTGTGCAAGTTCAGGCAGCGCCTGCACATCAGGATCACTTGAACCAAGCCATGTTTTAAGAGCTATGGGTACCCCATTTACATCACTTCACGGGAGCATAAGATTTAGCTTAAGCAAATATACAACAGAAGCTGATATTGATTTTGTAATAAAACACATGCCTGAAGTAATTTACAAGCTAAATAAAATTTCACCATTCCAAAAGGAACTGGAGCACTTAAAAGCCTGCAAGGGATAAAAAGTTATTAATCAGCCATCATTTTAGGCTTTAAAACAGCCATAGCACAAGCTAAACCGACACCAATATAAGGCAGTGTTTTCATAGTGGATTTACCGAGTTTACCTAAAAATGCGGAAGTATTTTTTACATACTGAGGCTGAGAAGCTATTGCATTTTTATATCCTCTTTTCCCTGATTTAATAATTTCTCTAACTCCACTCAGAAAACTATTATTATCTAATTTTTCTACTAAACGAAGCGTACCGTTGCAAAAATTGGGATTTTTTCTGACAAACGAATCTGCAGCTCCACTCATAACATAATATGCTGAAGTAGCAACGATCCCAACTCCACACATAGAAACAATTCCATGATTTTCTTCAAAATCTCTAAACCTAGTAGAATTTTTAGCCAAAAATTTATTTATTCCAATAGTTGCCCCCAAAGCAAGTAGGAATCCACTCCATTTAAGTCCGTTCTTCGCACCTGATAAAACCATTTGAGACGGCGCCCTGTATCGTTTTGCATATCCGCCGCTTATAGCAGCTAGTGCCGGAGTTGATAACAGTATCTTGTCTTTCGTATCAAGTCCGTTATTGTATCCTTTAAAACTATTACTTGCTGTGCTGTTTTGGATATGCATCTTATAATAAACTCCTTTTAAGACAAAAATATTTTAACATTTACATAAAAATTCTGCTTTTAGCCGAAATTGAATATTTACATAAGTTTACAAAAAACGCAACTTTTATGAATTATCATACTTTATATATATGTATGAAGTGAAAAGGTTAGTATATGAGTGGCTATTTAGACAATCAATATCAAGTTCCAAACTATTCAGGGGTGAATATCCAGATAATAAATCCTGCAGTAAATATGGGAGCATCAGGCAATAATCCGACAATTCAAGGCTGTACCGGATATAATCAAGTAACACCGGAAGCGGATATGAGCAGTACACCTGTAGCTACTGTAGCTCCCCAAGCCAATAATAATCCAAATACAGTAGGCTGGAGCAGTATTCCGCAAGGCTCAATATATAACAACAATACAAACGAAATTCATAACAACATACAATATCCTGAAGTACAGCAACAAGTTCCACAAACTCAACCACAATATCAAGGGTATCCGTATCCAATGCCATATCAAGCATATCCATCTTACCCTCCATATCAACCATATCAACCGTATCCCCCATACCCACCTTACCCGCAACAGGTAAGTGAACAAAAAACTGAACCAGCAGAAACAAAAGAAGAACCTCAAATGGGGAAAAAGCAGATAGTAGCTTTAACAGATAACTATATTAAATCATTAGAGAATTATCTGAATAACCCAAACAGAGAAATCAGACTTCAAGCAGCAAAAGAAATAGTAAAACGTTTTGAAGAAGAACCGACACGATACAATGATGCAGCCTTAAACGCATTAACAAATAAAATGCTTCAAGATCCTCAAGGTTCAATAAGAGGAATAGCATTAAGTTTATTGAGCACAGGAACGGCCCAAGGCAACGATTATACTTTCACGCTTCTAAATAATATAAAGAATGATACAACCAATAAAGAAGATGCACTTCAAGCATCAGAAGCGTTGTTAAGGATGTCAGGAAAAACAGAAACAATAAGTTATCCACTACCAAAGAATACCGAAATACCAAATCAAGTAGAAAAGGAATAGGAAACAAATGGCAATTGCGCTAAAAAACATCTTAATAAAAACAGCAGGCGCCGGCGGATTAGGCTTGGGTGTATATGATGCGCATTGTCGTGCAAGACGAGATTCTATAAGATACGGGAAAATTCAAATGGCAGACAGCACACTTAACGGCTGGATGAATACAACAAGACTAACCAAAGAAAGTGATGTAGAAAATGCAATGAAAAAAGGTGCATTTAAATGGATGTTAGACAGCCCATTGGCAAAAATCTGGGGGAATATAAAAGGCTACACAAGCGGATTTTTTAACTCTGTGGCAGAAAATGTTATTCCGATAACCCTATCAGCAGGCGCATTGATAACTAAAGGCGGGAGCTTATTATCCAAAATCTTTGCAGGCGGACTTGGAATTTATGCAATTTATGCAATCATAAACAGCTTTACTAGTTCCGCAAGATCAAGGAAAACACCTTAACCTAATCACTAATATAAATCTCATCAGGATTATACCCGACCCCTGAGAGCGAATTAGGATAAAGATTTTTTAACCTTTTTCTAACCGCAGTAATTCTTATTGGTGAATACAGATATATCATAGGCTTTTCGTCATAAATAATTTGTTGGTATTTATCATACAAATTTTTTCTATCTTCAAATCTTGTTTTTAAAGCAGCTTCATCAAAAATATAATCGAGTTCTTTTTCAAATCCCAGACGATCATCAATCGAATATCCGGCGGGTCTTTGGTTAAACATATGCAACGGTCCTGATGAGTACCAAACATTTTTTCCGCTGTGGGGTTCAAGCGGAGAACCGGTAAGACCCATTATTACCATATCATAATCATAGGAATTAACTAACTTATTAACAAGTGAATTAAATTCAATCGGCTTAAAGTTAACTGTTATACCTAAGTCCTCGATATCTTGCTTAATCATAACTCCAAGGGCTTCACGTTCGGTATTTCCGGCATTGGTATATAAATCAAATTCAACATAGTTAGTATTTTTATCCCTTAGTTTACGCTTTTTATCATAATAAAATCCGCCTTGAATTAATAACTCTTTAGCCTTTTTTAAATCACGCTTGTGCCCTGTAATATTTTTATTAAGATAAATAGAATTTAAACTTTCAGGGGTAAACAGAGGAACGCCAAGTCCGTTTGCAATATTCATAACCATACTATCTCTATCGAGAGCATAATCAATAGCAGCTCTGAAATTCTTATTAGCAAACCACTCTTGTTTTATAGGACTTACGTTATATTTACCGTCCTTATTTTTTCTGGTATTAAGATTGAACGAAACAAACATAGTTCCTGTATCAGGCCCAAGATTATAAATTCTATAATCAGAATCCGCTTCTTTCTCTTTATAACGAGCGACATTAGAGCCTCTTAAACTTATTATGTCTGTTTCTTTAGCCTCAAATTTTAAAATCTCATTATTTAAGTCTGCCACAATAAAATAAACAACTTTATCTAAGTATGGCAATTTTTCATTATTCAGATTAACTTTGTAATAATCAGGATTTCTTTCAAAAATAACTCTTTGTGCAGGAACGTATTCTTTTAACTTAAACGCCCCGCTAATAACCAAATCCTTAGGATTAATATTGGTAGATAAAAATGTATTAAAAGCATCTGCACCATTATCAGACACAGGTTTAAAAATATGCTTCGGAGCAATCGGGGTAGAAAGCTGTCTTAAAAAAGGCGCAAAAGGTTTTGCGGTTATAAATTTAACTGTATAATCATCAACCTTTTTCAACTCAGGCAATTTCCCGTCAATAACCATCATATCTCTGGTAGAGGTATTTCCCAACCCTGCAAAAATAATTTCATTATATGTATAGATAACATCATCTGCCGTAATAGGTTTTCCATCCGACCACTTGATACCTTTTCTAAGATGGATAGTATACTCTCTGCCATCAGGACTTAATTCAAAACTTTTAGCCAGAAGCGGAATAACTTCACCTGTTGCAGGGTTTGTAGTCAAAAGTCCGTCATACATAATCCCACCCATAGTAGACGAGGTTGCATCCATTGCATTAAAAGGATTAAAAGTTTTAGGGCCTTCACCAATAGTTGTCAAAAACAATTCACCGCCAAACTTTCCTACTTCCGCCCCTGATTGGTAATAATCAACGCCGTTAATAGTAACGGTTTTATCGGGTAAACGTTGTGTATCAAGAGTCACAGCAACTGTTTTAGGAATTTTATTCAAAGGCTTTGGCGGAACATCCTTATGAAAGACTAAAGTCCCCAACGCCCCCAAAATTATTACAGATAGAATAACACCGAAAAACCTATTCATAACAACAGGATAGCACAAATAAATACTTTATCCATACTCCTAACCGACAAGTTTTTCATAATGAGATTTATAGAATTTATCAAACTCATCATTCAAAATAGCCATTCTGGCTTTTTTAGCAAAGTCAATTAAGAACTTAATATTATGAATAGACATAAGAGCCTGACCGGTACCTTCCTGACATTTATACAAATGTCTTAAGTAAGCTCTTGAATGATTTTTACAGCAATAGCAATCGCAATTTTCATCCAAAGGTCTTGGATCATCATAATATTGAGCGTTTTTAATCTGTTTTTTGCCTTCGTAAGTAAAGAAAGAACCATGCCTTGCATTTCTTGTAGGCAGAACACAATCAAACATATCCACGCCACGCAAAATACCATCAAGCAAGTCTTCGGGAGTACCAACCCCCATTAAATATCTTGGCTTATCTTGAGGTAAAAGCGGAGCCGTAAGCTCAACCAAATGATTTTTAATTTCAGGTGGTTCACCAACGCTCACCCCGCCGATTGCATATCCTACAGCATCAAAAGAAGAAACAACAGCCGCACTCTCGCGTCTCAAATCATCTTCAAATGCACCTTGGCAAATCGGGAAAAGCGCTTGATTAGTTGATGTTTTAGCCTTAAAACATCTTTCAAGCCATCTGTGAGTTCTCTCCATCGCATCTTTAGCTGTATTATAATCGCAAGGATAAGGAGCACACCAATCAAATGCCATAATAATATCAGCACCTATATCCTGTTGAATTTCCATAGAGACCTCAGGACTAATAAAATGTTTCTTTCCATCTTTTGGATCTCTAAATTCAACCCCCTCTTCAGAGATTTTTCTTAAATGCGCTAAAGAAAACACTTGGAACCCGCCGGAATCAGTAAGAACAGGCTTTTGCCAATTCATCCAACCGTGGATTCCGCCAAATTGTTTAATCAGCTTACTACCGGCTCTCAAATATAAATGGTATGAATTAGCTAAAATAATTTGAGCGCCTGTATCATAAAGATTGTTATTAGTAACCAGTTTAACAGTAGAATTAGTACCCACAGGCATAAAGATAGGAGTTTCAATATCCCCGTGAGGAGTATGCAAAACACCAGCTCTTGCACCCGAGTTCTTACAAATATGAACTAAATCGTAACTAAACCCCTGAACGTTCTTGGTCATAAGTAATCATCTCCAGCATAGATTGCCAGCTATCATAAATTTCTTCGGGCTTAAAATAAATATTGATTTCTCTGTCAGCACTTTCAAGAGAGTCAGAAGCATGAATAACATTGTATTCCATAACTTGAGCAAAATCAGCTCTAATTGTACCAACATCTGCCTTAACAGGATCAGTAGCGCCAACCATATGTCTAACGCTTTCAACTGCACGATATCCTTCAACAACCATTGCTACAATCGGACCGCTTGTAATATAGTTAACTAATCTGTTATAAAATGGCTTTCCCTGATGTTCTTCATAATGTCTTGCAGCTAATTCAGGAGTTACTTGGAGCAATTTCATAGCAACAATTTTAAAACCTTTGGTTTCAAATCTGTCAATAATCTTACCAATTAATCCTCTTTTAACTCCATCGGGTTTAATTGCAACAAATGTTCTTTCTTCAGATATCATAATCTCTCCTTAATAAATACCTTCAACTATTAGAGCATAAATAAATGTTTTTGTAAACAAACAAAGCACTATGATTTTCTAAATACAGCCAATTTTCTTATAATTTGCTCATCCAATGGTAAAGAATACTCTAAAACATCAACTAATTTAAATCCTGTCTTTTTCAATAAACTCTTTGCTTTATCAAGCTCCTCATCAAGCAATTTAGATTTATAAGCAACAAAATATCCCCCATTAGAAGTCAACATATCCGCATAAGGAATTAACTTATCTAACGAAGCAACTGCTCTTGAGACAACTAATGGGAATGTCTGTTCTTTAAAATTTTCCGCTCTTGAGCATACAGGATGTAGATTTTTCAAATTTAAACTGTTTTTAAAAAATTCAACTGCTCTAATTTTTTTAGCAATACTATCCAAAGCCCAAACCTCAATATTAGGATAATTAATCGCGATAGGAACTGAGGGGAAACCACCGCCTGTACCTATATCTATAAGAGATACAGGGATAGAATATTTTTCAAAGAATTTGGATATTGAAAGCGAATCACAAATATGTTTTTCCCACAAAAATTGTTCATCGTTTTTAGAGATAAGGTTAACTTTAGAATTTTGCTCTAAAAAGAGCTGAATGTACCTGTTAAAAGCCTCTTTATCCATAGTTTTTCATAATCTCCGTATATTTTTCAGACCCAAGCCGAACTTCCATATCCTTAATTCTGGCAGTAATTTTTTCAAGATTTTCTTTCGAAAAATCATTTTTAACATTCATATACACATCAATATACTCTTTAAGCGCTTTTTCGTTCTCATTAATCCTGTAATAATAATCACCGGACAACAAATGAGCTTGAGCTATATAAAAGGAATCATTCAAGGTTTCAGCACTATCTTTAGCAGTTTTAATGTATGGCAAAGCCTTTTGAGGAGATTTTTCAAAATACAAATTAGCTAAATGAGTAGAGGAATAATAAAGCCCATCATAGTTATTATTCTTCATATCAAATTCATAAGATTTTTTGAAATATTCTTCTGCTTGAACTAAATCACCATTTTCTTCATAAAGCGTTCCAAGATTACAAAAAACAGGTGAAAGATAAGTTTGCGCTCCGGAGTTTATATATTGATTGTAATACTCAACAGCCAAATCGATTTCACCATGTTCATCTAATGCAACCGCATATCTAAAAAATAGTTCCTCTTTAACCTCGTCAGAAGTCGTTTCATCAACAGAATCAACGCCTTGTTTATAATAAACAAAAGCCTCTTCAAAATTTCCAACTTCATCTTCCAAATTCCCAAGCTGCAAACAAGCATTAATCATCAAATCCCTTGGAGAATCCTGAGAAAATATAACTTCTTTAAGTACACTTCTTGCTCCCTCAATATTAAACATATTATAATAAACACCGGCAAGCTCTAACTTAATATAATTAACATTAATCGGTTCATTATTCGTACTAAAAAAATCTTGTACTAAAGAATAATAATGAAGCGATTTAGTCCACTCAGAGATTTTGGAATAAATCCGAGCCAATTCAGTATAAATATCTATCAACTTTCTCTGCTCTGATTCTTTTTGAAGTAATTGATTATAAACCTCAATAGCCTCAGTATATTTAAATGCCGCATTATAACTCTGAGCAAGTTTTATCAATTCCACATCATCCTGCTCAACACTCTGTGGCAAAATTTCAGTTTTGGCAGGGAGTGGAGGCTCTATAATATTTTGCACTTCTGACAATTCGTTAACTTGTTCAGAATCATTTTCAGACATCATATTGTGATATGCAATTTCAGCATTCAAAGACTGCCTAGAAAGCTTTAATACTCTATCCTCAGGTTTTTCTTTAAGCTGTCCGCGATAAATATCAACCAAATACTTATGTAATTTTTGCTTGATTTTGTTAGGAATTAAAATTTCGACATCCGAGTGAAAATAATCACTAACATAAATAACCCCATTGTTTTCGTAAATATACCCATTCTTAAGCAAGTATTTAACAGAAATTTCATCATACAAATCGAGAATACTCAAGGCATCATAAGAAATTCCGTGTCTTAACAGCAGTAAGAACCAAAAGAAATTTCTAATCGGTATAGATAAAACCGACATAGCGACATCCGAAAGGAATTTATCAAAAATTTTGCCCGAATTATTACATCGATGTAAAAAGTCTTTTAAAGAAATATTCATATTGGAAATAACACTTGAAGACAATTTAACATAATAATAATAGCCACGAGTCAACTTATACAAATCCTCAAGCTCTGTTTCACTAAATTCAATATTTTTCGATTTTAAATACTCAGAAAATAGAACTCTTGAAAGCGGTTTAGAAATTATTTTTACGTAATTTATTTTTTGCGGAATAAGAGATGAGTCAAAAGTTTTGGAGGTAATAACAACTTTAACCTTATCATAATTCATAACCGAAAAAAGGAAATCAAGAATTAACTTTGCATTTTTCTCCTGAACATTATCAAAAGTATTAATAAAAATAAGAATCGGGAAATTACTAACACTAATATATCTGTTAAGTGTTTTAGCAAAATTTTCAATTTTAGGAGAAAAGATCTTCTTAGAATCCGGAGTTTTCTGCAAAATATCGATAAAACTTAAAAGAATATCATCACAAACAGTAGCAGCCTTACAATCATATTCAAGCCTTAAGACGTTAGGTGCTAAAAAGCCTTCGGAATGTTCAATAATAAGCCTTTTACCCGTACCGCCGAAACCGTTCAACAGTAGTAATGAGTTGTCCGAAGAATAAAACTCATAAATCTTTTTCAACTCATTAACACTGTTTTCTTGAAGATAAGTACTAATATGGGTTGACTTAATATTTGCTATATCATTTTTATTAATATTAGTATTGACAAAATTAACCATCCTGATAATTTTACAGTATTTATCAAGTTTTTTCAAGAGTGATAAATGCGCTTGCAATAAGTAAAAAAATAAAATAGAATAAAATAAAAACAAAAAAATAGAGAGGTTTATATGAAGAAATACGGATTTACATTAATGGAAATATTATTAACAATCGGAATAATCGGAATAATCGGTACATTATTAGTAAAAGTAATTTCCGGAGTAATGCCTGACGCAAATAAAGCGAAATTTTTGCGAGCTTATACAACTTCTCAAAAAATAATAGGTGAAATGATAAATGATACCAACCTATATCCTGATGATAATACAACATCTCCCACTTATGGATTTGCAAATACAACAGCCCCATTAAGAGGGCTCTATGCAAGTGATACATACAGCGGAGCAGCTAAATTTCCATTAATTTTTGCAGACCAACTGGGTATTTCATCTTCTGATGTAACTCAAGGTGATGACGGGTACTCATTTTACTCAACAAGAGATAATGTAGAATACCATATCAATGGAAACTCAATTAGCTTCTATACAACAATTGATGGTGAAAACACTGATATTGGCGGTTTAACATTTACCAACGACGGGAAAATCACCTGCACCTCTTCTAGAGGCTACTGCACGGATATAACCGATCTAAGACGCAAATTCTAACCCGAAGAATTAATCGATTCTGCAACAGCAAAAGCACCGCTCCAACAATTCTGGAGATTAAAACCACCGCAGAACCCGTCAATATTAAGAACTTCACCGACAAAATATAATCCGGAGATATTCTTACATTCAAGAGTTTTAGGATTAACTTGTTTTAAATCAACACCACCAGCCATAACCGTTTCTCCATCAGGACGAGGGGATAAAACTTGGATTTGATAGTTTTTAAGAGTATCAAAAATTAGGTTACGGATTTTTGAATTAATTTCAGAGCCTTTAAGAACAGGGTTTACTCCTATTTTTTCAAGGAAGAATCCAACAAAATTTTGCGGCAGATACTTTGACAAAATATTTTTGATTTCTTTTTTTGAATTATCATTTAAAATTTGTTGAAAGTCTTTTAAATCTTGCAATTTATCATATAATAAATCAAACTTTAACCAATAAGGGAAATCATCCCTAGCTTTCAAAGAAGATATTTTAAATACAATAGGTCCGGAAACACCAAAATGAGTAAACAGCAAATCACCAGATAATCTCGTTTCAAAATTAAAAACATTCTTTAGAACAATTCCGCTAAGCGAACTATAATTTGTTGCCGTACAAAGCCCCGTAAGCGCAGGTTTTGGTGGAATAATTTTAATATCTAAATCATTTAAAATTGAAAAATCTGCATGTCCACCAATTGCAATAACTACTCTATCAAAAAGATATTTAGAATTTGAGGATTTAAGGATAAACCCACTATCATTTTTTGTTATTTTTTTTATTTCATTCTTTTCGATTTTGCACCCTTTAATCTGAGCAAGTAAACGTTCACGAACGAACTTTGAACTCATCTTTTGAGGGAAAATTTTTCCATTATCTAAAGCAACTGTTTCAATACCAATTTTTTTGAAATATTCAAGCGTATATTCAGAAGTATACCTTGATAAAATCGAATACAAGAATTTTTCTCCTCTCGGATAATTTTTAGCAAACTCTTTAAAATCTGACTCTAAATTAGATATATTACACTTACCGCCACCCGTTGGCAGAATAGATGCAAGAGGTGATTTATGTTCAAAAATAGTAATATCAATTTCTTTGCTTAAAAGTGCAGCCGTCATAATCCCTGCAGGACCGGCACCAACTATAGCAACCCTACAACCTAGCACCATAAAGACATACCATTTCAGGATTTTCTAACTCGTCATACAGGTTCGAAACCGTCTTTTTAAAAACAGGATGAATAAAATCTTGAGCTATTTCAAGCATTGGTACAATCATGAAAGCACGCTGATGAAAACGAGGATGTGGAATCGTTAATTGGGGAATATCAATTATTTGGTTATCATAAAAAATTATATCAATATCAATACACCTGTCCGAATAATCATTATTTACAGACTTATCCAATCGTCCTAAGGTTCTTTCAATAAATTCAATAGAATTTAACAAATCAACAGGAGAAAGTGAAGTATTAATCTGCATCACCGCATTAACAAAGAGATTTTCACTTTCCATGCCCCAAGGCTCAGTTTCATAAAAAGAAGACGTTGTAACAATATTTATACCCTCAGTAGCTTTCAAAAGGGACGCCGCTTGCTGAATATAACCGATTCTATCACCTTGATTAGAACCTAAACATAAATACACAGTTGCCATAGCCCAATTTTATAACTTTAAACGCACACTTGTCAATCAGATATAATCCTTCTGAATAAATGTAACAATTTTAAAATAAATACACAGATAGGCTACAATATATTGCAAAAAAGCTCAACAACTATTATAATTATAAAAAGAGGCAACTATTTGCCGCAGAGCAATATGAATAAATATGGCAAGCACACAATATGGGACAATAGCGTCCACATTTATAAATAGAGATATATAGTACTAGTAAACATTGGTACTATACATTTTTAGTGCAACAAAAAACATACAGACAAAATAGCGAGGATAGTAATGATAAAATTTTTACGAATTAAGAGCGGATTTTCATTAATGGAAATGATGGTCGTAATGCTGGTTGTCGCAGTAGTTATGGCACTATCTGCACCAATGATAACAAAGAAATCATTAGGAAGCGGTTCAGGCGGGTGTTTGTGGACTAGCTTAACAGGTGGTAATATTGGCTACAACATGAACCAGTCTGTAATATCCGCAGTAATAGGCGGTGATAATGGTGATATAGGTACGATGGGAGCTAATATTCCTAAGTTAACTATCTCCTCAAGCGGAAACTATCCTCAGATCGGCTTTTTACACGAAAACACAAAGGCCGGTATATTAATGTTAAGCAATACAAATAGTCTATCGTTAGGACAAAATATAGAAAATACAGGCTCTGAGAGTATATCAATCGGTTCAAACGCGAATGCAGCTGACTATGCAGCAATAGCAATGGGCTCATCAGCTATTGCGCAAAATCAATATAGTATAGCTATTGGCCGAAACGTCAGTGCTTTAAACACTTATGCTATATCAATAGGTTTCGGCTCAAATGTAACAGGAGACCAAGCAACAGCAGTCGGTCCTGGAACAAAAGCAACAGGACGAGAATCGACAGCTTTAGGACAAATGGCTAACGCTAACGGAGAAATCTCAACATCTGTCGGATATTTCTCTATTGCGGATGCCAAGGGTTCAACAGCTCTTGGAACAAATGCATACGCATATGGCGAGGGTTCAACCGCTCTTGGACGGGAAACTACAGCGAAATATGCATGCTGTACTGCTCTGGGTTCAGGAGCTAATGCAGTTGCAAACTACTCAACTGCACTTGGACATATGGCTAAAGCAGGAGGTAGCACTTCTGATACAGGAAACCATTCAACAGCTGTCGGGTTTTATGCTAATGCAGAAGGTAATTACTCTATAGCTTCAGGAACTTATACTAATACAACGCACGCAGAAACATCAGCTTACGGCTACTACGCACAAGCTCTTAACAATCGTGCTGTGGCAATAGGACACACTGCTATTGCTGACGGTGCTAACTCAACAGCACTCGGCTTCAAACCAACAGCAAGCGGAGATGACTCTATTGCTATTGGATATGCTATTGCCAGCGGCTCAAATTCTATAAGCATTGGTAATACTGCAAGTGCAGCAGGGACAGAGGCAATTGCAATTGGTAATACTGCAAGTGCAAAAGAATATTCCGTTGCAATTGGAACTAACACAAATACCAGTGCAGGATCTTCTATAGCTATTGGAGCAGATGCAAAAACTAAAAGTTCTTATGCTACAGCGATTGGATGCGGGGCAAATGCAAAATCTGATAGTTCAACAGCACTTGGAGCTTTTGCTAATGCACCCGGAGTTAATGCAACTGCCTTGGGACGATATGCAAATGCACAAGGAAAGTCTTCTATTGCAATTGGTAACACTGCAAATGCGTCAACTTCTTCAATAGCCATTGGTAATCAAGCTAATGCATCACACTCAAACTCAGCAGCTATTGGCTATGGGGCGGTAACTACCGCCAACAACCAAATTGTACTTGGGAATTCATCAACCACTGTATATATTCCTGGGAATCTTGTTGTTGGGAAATATTCATTCCTAGGTTCACGTAATGATCTTGGAGCGCCTACAGATTATGTATCAAGAGTATACATAAATATAGATTGGCAATCTAAGAATCATATGACAAGGCTTAAGGAAACAAAAGGAGGGGATGCGAATTTTATTTACCATAGCAATCAAGACGAAATGTCATCATATCTTTCACCATATCGTTCATCAGACCGACGTCTTAAAGACATCATAGGCGAAAACTTGGATGCTATGGATAAGATTAATCGGTTAAAAATCTATGATTATACATTCAAAAAAGATGATCTAAAAACTCCGCACGTTGGTGTTATCGCTCAAGAGCTTCAAAAAGTCTTCCCTAACGCCGTTACTAAAGACGAAAACGGTTATCTGCAAATCAGACACGAAGACATGTTCTTTACTATGATAAATGCTCTGAAAGAACTTGATTCAAAAATCAAAAAACTGGCGGAACAATTAGCTGATAATATCAAAATCGTTTCTAATGACAACCAAAGAATCAAAGAACTAACAATTCGTGTTAATAATCAAGACAAAGAAATCAAGGCTCTTAAAAAAGAGATTACTGATTTAAAGAAAATTGTTAATAAACTTTCAAAATAAATTAATAATCTCAGGTTATAAAATATAAGCGGAACATAAGTTCCGCTTTTTTATTACGAAATCATTAACTGAATATAGTATTTATTTACGTCCAATCTGTTTCTGTTATAATAAAATTAAAGAAATGAGGACAAGACTATGCAGGATATGTTAGATAAAATAAAACAAATAGAAAAAAAATATATAGAACTTGGCGAAACCCTAATGGATCCTAATGTTATAGCAGATTATAACAAATTCAGAGATTTATCCAAACAACGTAAATCAATGGAAGAAACAGTAGAACTATATTACGAGTGGCAAAAAGCAACAAAAGATATAGAAGAAGCCAAAGAAATAATGTATGCCGAAAATGATCCTGAGATGAAATCATTTATGAAGGCAGAAATTGAAGAAAATGAAAAGAAAATCGCAGAATACGAAGAAAAAATGAAAATTCTTCTACTTCCCAGAGATCCTATGGATGATAAAGATATTATGCTTGAAATCAGAGGCGGAGCAGGCGGCGATGAAGCAAATATCTTTGCAGGCGATTTAATGAGGATGTATATAAAATATGCCGATAAGCAAGGCTGGCAAACACAAATACTATCAAAAAACGAATGTGAAGCAGGTGGGGTTTCAGAAGTAATTATCTCAATGAAAGGTGACAGTATTTATTCAAAACTAAAATACGAATCAGGCGTTCATAGAGTACAACGTGTTCCAGAAACGGAATCTCAAGGAAGAGTTCATACTTCTACCGCAACGGTAGCCGTTATGCCGGAAGTAACCGATGTAGAAGTAAATCTTAATCTAAATGATTGTGAAATATCAACTGCTCGTTCCGGTGGTGCAGGTGGACAAAACGTTAACAAAGTTGAAACGGCTGTTCGTATTTTCCACAAACCAACAGGTATTATGATTTTCTGTACAGAAGAACGTTCTCAACTTCAAAATAAAGAACGTGCGTTAGAAATTCTTAAAGCTAAATTATATGATTTGGAACTACAAAAACAAACTCAAGAAATAACTGATTTAAGACGATCACAAGTCGGTACAGGAGATAGAAGTGAACGAATCAGAACTTATAATTTCCCTCAAGGAAGACTAACTGATCATAGAATTAACCACAACCTAAATGTTTGGACAGTAATAGAAGGTGATTTAGATGAACTGATTAACCTTCTGACAGAATATGACCAAAAATTAAAACTGGAAAAATTAGCGGAAGGCGTATAAATGTTGCGAAAATGTGTTGGTTGTGGCAAACTTGAAGAAGCAAATAAAATGCTTAAACTGACAAAAGAATATAAAACCGGAAAGGTAATCTTATCGCCAGATTCCAAGACATTTGGCAGATCAGCATATCTTTGTTATAATCAAATGTGTATAGTGAAATCTTTTAAGAAAAATAAATTAAATAAAGCCTTGAAGACTTCACAAGAATTGAAAGGATTATTTATTAATGGAGAATACCAGAGTAAGTGAATTAGCAAAAGAACTAGGAATGACAAGCAAAGAAGTGATAGAAAAATTTGCAGAAATATCTATCACAGTTAAGTCGCATTCCAATGTGGTAACTCCTCAACAAATAAGACGCTTAAAAGAACATCTTGGGGCAAAAAGCGGAAGCACCGCCAAAAAACCTAAAGCATTTGTAGTAAAGAAAATAAAAACTGCAGAAACGACTGAAAACAATGAAACAGAAATTAAAGATTCTAAAAATCAAGAAATTGATAATAAAATAGAACAAAAACAAAATAAACCTTTAATCGAAATTGTAAAGAAAAAAGAACCCCCCAAAACAGAATCAAAAGAAGAACAACCTAAACAAAATGAGAAAAAAGTTGTAAAAGTTGAACATACCAAGATTGAATATCCAACAAAAAAAACAAGTAGAATAGAAATTGTTAGAAAAAGTCCACAAAAGCCACTTATAGAAAAAGTTGAACGTAATAATTCTAACAATAATGACAACGAAAAAAAACAATTAAAAAAAGAATCTAACCAAGAAAAAAAACTTGTTGAAAGACGTATAATACCACAAGAAATATACGATAATAAAGGATTCTCAAAGAAAAAAGAAAATAAGAAAAAAGACAAAGATTACAATTCTAAACAAGAAGAACAAGAAAGAATATCATTAGAAAAAACCGCAGCACATAAACATAAAAAGAAAGTACACAAGGAAAATGAAGTAGCTGCAGTCAAACAAATTGTAGTAAATCAAGCCATGACAATTAATGAACTAGCAGAAAAAATTCAAAAAACACCTGCTGAAATTGTTAAATTCTTAATGTTCCAAGGAATAATGGCAACTGTTAACCAGCTAATTGATGTAGAAGTAATTAAAAAAGTTTGTACAGAATATGGCTTAGAAATACTAGACGAAGACTTAGATGCTTATATGGAAGAAGAATTAGAAAAAGAGGAAAAAAATAAAGCGCTAAGTGAAGTAGATAAAAAGTTATTAAAGAAAAGAGCCCCTGTAGTAAGTATTATGGGTCACGTAGACCACGGTAAAACAACATTATTAGATAGTATACGAGCATCAAAACACAAAATTGTTGCAACAGAGGTTGGTGGAATAACACAATCAATTGGTGCATATACTGTCTATCTTGATAACAAAAAAGAAAAGAAGATAGTCTTTGTAGATACCCCTGGTCACGAAGCATTCACGGAAATGCGTGCAAGAGGTGCAAAAGCTACTGATATCGCAATATTAGTAGTCGCTGCAGATGATGGTATAATGCCTCAAACAATAGAAGCAATAAACCACGCCAAAGCTGCAGAGGTACCAATTATTGTTGCAGTAAACAAAATAGATAAACCGGGAGCAGACCCTGGTAAAGTATTGCAACAATTAACAGAACACGGTTTAGTTCCTGAAGAATGGGGCGGAGACACTATTGCAGTTAAAGTTTCTGCACTTCAAGGTCAAGGTATAGATGAGCTACTTGAATATATATTGCTATTAGCAGACGTACTTGATTTAAAAGCAAATCCAAAAGCAGAAGCAAGTGGAGTAGTAATTGAAGCTGACTTAGATAAAGGTAAAGGACCTGTTGCAACACTATTAGTTCAAAACGGAACATTAAGAACAGGAAATTGTATTGTTGTAGGAACAGCTTGCGGCAGAGTTAGGGCGCTTTTATCAGATTCAGGTGAAAGAATTACAAAAGCAGAGCCATCTACTCCTGTTGAAATATTAGGTTTAACAGAAGTACCTCAAGCTGGGGACTATTTTGAAGTTGTTCAAAACGAAAAAGAAATGAAATCAATCATTGAAAAACGAAAAGAAAAAGAACGTAATAAACGTTTAGATGCAATGCTTCCTGCTCATATTAGAAAAGAGGCTGTACAAAATCAAGACGGAGATATTCCTCAACTAAATCTTATTATAAAAGCAAACACATTCGGAGCTGCAGAGGCAGTATCACAGGCTATTGCACAACTTGAATCAAAAGAAATTATAACTAAGATTATACACGTTGGTGTTGGTGATATTTCGGAAGCTGACGTAATGTTGGCATCTGCTTCAGGAGCGCTTATATTAGGATTTACAGTAAAAGAAGATGCTAATGCACTTGCAGCTGCTGAAAAAGAAGGTGTTACAATTAAGAAATATGATATTATTTATCAAATTCTTGAAGACATTGAAAAGACAATGATTTCACTTCTTGATCCAGAGGTAAAAGAAATCGCATTAGGAAAAGCCGAAGTACGTCAAATATTTACTATTGGCAAAACAACCAAAATTGCCGGTTGTTACGTTACAGAAGGTAAAATTATCAGAGCTAAAAGTGCAGTACTTATTAGAAACGGTCAACAGATATTTAAAGGAGCAATTGACCAACTTAAACGTTTCAAGGATGATGTTAAAGAAGTTGCACAAGGCTTTGAATGCGGTATTTCATTTGCGAAATGGAATGATATTGAAGTCGGCGATATTATAGAAGTTTCTACAACTGAAGAAGTTGAAAGAACCAGCTTATAATACAAATAATAAAAGGGAAATTTATGACACTAAGAAATGAACGTGTAAGAAAAGAGTTAATGAGAGATATCTCAGATATAATCCGAAAAGAAATCCGAGGTCTATCAGGAGTTGTTTCGATAGTTGATATAGAAGTCTCACACGACAATTCGTATGCAAAAGTTATATACAGTGTCTTAGGAAGCCCTGAACAAGTGGAAAAAGACCGTGAAATAATAGAAAAGAACACTTCAAGAGTTCGTTACGAGGTCGGCAAAAGAATCCGTTTACGATTAACCCCTGAAATCAAATTTGTATATAGTGACGGACTTGAAAAGGGTTCTAAAGTAACGGAATTAATAGATAAAATCTCAAAAGGTGAGATTTAGTGTTTGGATTTTTAAATATATATAAACCCCAAGGTATAACATCGCATGATGTCGTAGCAAAGTTGCGTAAAATAACAGGGATAAAACAAATCGGGCATACAGGAACATTAGACCCATTTGCAGAAGGAGTTTTACCAATATGCATAGGCAAAGCTACAAGATTAATAGAATATTTATCCGATGATAAAGCCTATCGCGGAGTCATAAAATTTGGAGCCAAAACAACAACATACGACAGAGAAGGTGAGATTGTAGCCAAAAGTGATGAGAAAATCACAGAAGCAACTATTTTAAAATATTTAGAGGCGTTCAAGGGAGAAATCGAACAAACTCCTCCAATATATTCCGCAATAAAGATAAAAGGTAAAAAATTATATGAATACGCAAGAGTAGGTGAAGAAGTAAAGATTCCAACAAGAAAAGTAAGCATTGAAAAAATAGAACTTGTTGATTTCAACGAAGCCGCACAAGAATGTACACTTGAAATAGAATGTTCAAAAGGTACATATATACGTTCAATAGCAAATGATTTGGGCGAAAAATGTGGAGTTGGCGGATACTTAACCCAACTTATCAGAACAAAAGCCGGGGATTTCAAAATAAACAAATCAATAAAATTAGAAGATTTAACAAAGGAAAATGTTGAAGAAAAAATTATATCACCACTAGAAATATTAAGTTTTCCTCATATACGCCTTAACAATAGAGAAAACGAACTAATCCAAAACGGTATGAAAATAAATCTTGACAAAGAAAGTAAAGAGATAAAAACAGACGAATTAATAATACTAATATATGGACAAGAGTTAAGAGCAATCGGAAGAATAGATGAGGGTATTATAATTCCTGAAAAAGTATTTCATTAAAAAACTTTTATAGAAAGTTCAAAGAAAAATAAAAAAATTAAAAAATGGGCTTTACAAAAAAAAATCAGCGTAATATAATAAGAAAGCAGGGAATCTTGACCTGAAATGCTGAAATATGAATAGACCGAAATGGGGGCTTAGCTCAGTTGGTAGAGCATCTGTTTTGCACGCAGAGGGTCAGGAGTTCGAATCTCCTAGCCTCCACCATTTATAAAAAGAGACCAATTAAGGTTTCTTTTTTAATGTAAAATTTCAAATATAATGTGGGTTTGTAGGTATAAATTAATAGGACAATGATAATAAGGGAACAGGGGCTGAAAGGTAAAACGTGTTTAAGATAGAGCCTATTTTTTAAAATTGACAAAAAATGGGCAAATTGGACTTTATTAGGTCATCATT